>NZ_JBITEV010000002.1:247768-747579 GCF_044455465.1 Streptomyces sp. NPDC051217 | reverse complement strand
AGGGTGGGGCGATGGTCGCGGTCCAGGCGACCGAGGAGGAAGTGACGCCTCTTCTTACCGGTGGGGTGGGGATCGCGGCGGTCAATGGCCCGTCGTCGGTGGTTATTTCGGGTGTGGAGGATGAGGTGGCGGCGGTTGCTGAGCGGTTCGCGGGCCGTAAGCGGAGTCGTCTGGCGGTGTCGCATGCTTTTCATTCGCCGCTGATGGATCCGATGCTGGAGGATTTCCGTAGGGTCGCGGAGGGTGTGACGTATTCCGAGCCGGTGATTCGTCTGGTGCGGGATGTGGCGTCGGCGGATTACTGGGTCGCGCATGTGCGTGGTGCGGTGCGGTTCGCGGACGATGTGCGTCATGTCCAGGATCAGGGTGTGGTGCGGTTCCTGGAGATCGGGCCGGATGGTGTGCTGACCGCGATGGCGGGTCAGAGTGCTGGGGGGACGTTGGCGGCGGCGTTGCGTCGTGACCGTCCTGAGGTGGAGAGTCTTTTCGCGGGTGTGGGGCGGTTGTTCGCGGCTGGTGTTCCGGTGGACTGGGAGAAGGTGTTCGAGGGTCGTGGTGCGCGGCGGGTGGATCTGCCGACGTACCCGTTCCAGCGCAGGCGTTACTGGCTGATCGAGCAGTCCAAGGCCGCCGCGGGCGCGGATGCGGTGGACCACCCGCTGCTGACGTCGGGGATTGTTCTCCCGGACACGGGCGGTGTCGTGTTCACCGGACGGCTGTCCCTCGACACCCACCCCTGGCTCACCGACCACGACGTACTGGGCACCCTGTTGCTGCCCGGCACCGGACTGGTCGAACTCGCCCTGACAGCGGGCGAACAGGTCGGCTGCGGCACGATCGACGAGCTGATGCTGGAGGCACCGCTCGTCGTACCCGAGAAGGGCGCGGTCGCCGTCCGTGTCCTCGTCGGCGGACCCGACGACTCCGAGGCGCGCACCGTCGAGATCTACTCGTCCCTGGACGACGAGACCTGGACCCGTAACGCGGCCGGTGGCCTCGTCCCGTCGGCGGGAGCCCCGTCGGCCGACCTGACCCAATGGCCGCCGGCCGGGGCCAAGCCGCTCCATGTGGACGGCGCCTACGAGCGGCTCCTCGCCCGCGGTTACGACTACGGACCCACCTTCCAGGGGCTCAAGGCGGCCTGGCGGCTCGACGACGACGTCGTGTTCGCCGAGGTCGCGCTCCCGGAGGGATCGGACGCCGCCCGGTTCGGCCTGCATCCGGCGCTGCTGGACGCGGCGATGCACGTCGGGCTCATCGAGGAGGGCGACGCCTCCGGGGCACCGGAGCTGCCGTTCTCCTGGAACGGTGTCTCGCTCCACCGCGCCGGCGCCGCCGCGCTGCGCGTCCGGCTGTCGAACCAGGACCAGGACGGCACGGAGGTACTGGTCGCCGACGAGACCGGCGCGCCCGTTCTCTCGGTCGCGGCCCTGACGTCGAGGCCCGTCTCGGCCGAACAGCTACGCGCCGACGGCGAACACCGCGAGTCGCTCTTCTCCCTCACCTGGACCAAGGCTGCCGAGACACCCGCGCTGGAGACACCCGTCGTGGTGTACGAGGTTCCGCGGGCGGACGGCGACACGCCCGAGGCCGCGCACGCGGTCGCCGACCAGGTCCTGGCCCGTATCCAGGAATGGCTCGCCGACAACGGCGGGAGCGAGGAGAAACTCGCCGTCGTCACCCGTCGCGCGGTGCCGATGGAGGGCGAGGACGTCGATCTCAGCCAGGCCCCCGTATGGGGTCTTGTCCGGGCGGCGGCGGCTGAGAACCCCGGCCGGTTCCTGCTGCTCGACCTGGGGGACGGGGCCACCGTGCCGCCCCTGGTCGACCGGCCCGAGACGGCCGTTCGGGGCGGTGAGTTGCTCGTTCCCCTCCTCACCCGCGTACCTGCCGCGTCGGTCGACGCGGAGCACAACCCGTGGGACCCGGCGACGACGGTGCTGATCACGGGCGGTACGAGCGGTCTTGGCGCCATCGTCGCCCGCCACCTGGTGACCGCCCATGGCGTCCGGCACCTCGTCCTGACCAGCCGCCGGGGCGAGAAGGCGCCCGGCGCTGCGGAACTGCACGCCGAACTGACCGCCCACGGGGCGCGGGTGGACATCGAGGCGTGCGACGTGGCCGACCGCGCCGCGGTCGCCGCGGTGCTGGACCGTCACCCCGTCGGGGCGGTGGTCCACGCGGCCGGCGTCGTGGACAACGGGCTCGTCCGCGGGCTGACACCGGAGCGTATGGACGCCGTCCTGCGACCCAAGGTGGACGGGGCCTGGCACCTTCACGAGCTGACGGCCGGCCGCGAACTGTCGGCGTTCGTCCTGTTCTCCTCGATGGGCGGCCTGCTGCTGGCGGCGGGCCAGGGCAACTACGCCGCCGCGAACGTGTTCCTGGACGCCCTCGCCCGCCACCGCCACCAGGCCGGACTGCCCGTCACATCGCTGGCGTTCGGCCTCTGGGAGGCCGAGACCGGCCTCGGCGAACTGGCCGAGGCCGACCGCAAGCGCATGCTCCGCATGGGCCTGCCCGCCCTCTCGCAGGAGGAGGGACTGGCCCTGCTGGACGACGCGTTGCGTACGGGAGAGCCCGCGCTGGCGCCGTTCCGCCTCGACACCGCCGCCCTGCGGTCACGCTCGACGGACCGGCTGCCGGCGCTGCTGCGCGGGCTGGTGCCCGCCTCGCGTCGCCGTACCGGTGGACCGGGCGCGACGGGCGGCGGGGACGACGGCGCGGCGCTGCGGCGCGGCCTGGCGGCCGCCGCCGACCAGACCGAACGTGACCGGCTCCTGGTGGACCTGGTGCGGACACACGTCGCGGCGGTGCTCGGGCACGACGGTGTGGACGCCGTCCGGGCCGACCGGGCGTTCAAGGACCTCGGATTCGACTCGCTCACCGCCGTCGAGCTGCGCAACAGCCTGCGTACGGCGACCGGGCTGAAGCTGCCCGCCACCCTGGTGTTCGACCACCCGACGCCCGTCGCCGTCGCCGAGAGACTGAGCGAACAGCTGAGCGGCGAGAAGGAACCGGCGGTCTCACCGCTGGATGCCGAACTGGCGCGTCTGGAGGCGGCGTTGGCGTCGGCGACTCCCAACGAGGAGACGTCACGTCGCGTCGCCGAGCGGCTGCGCGCCCTCGCGGCAGGCTGGGCCGAGACCCACAGGCCGGACGAGAGCGAGGACACCGCACTCGAATCGCTCTCGGCCGACGAACTGTTCGACGTTCTCGACGGCGAGCTGGACACGCGGTCCGCGCCGTAGAACCGCGCCGGACCGGAACAACCATCCATAACGAGGAGAACCATCCACGTGACCACCGAAGCGACACCCACGTTCCAGCAGGCCGACGACGCGTTGATCAAGCTGCTCTCGCCGCCCTTCCCCGACGATCCGTTCCCCATCTACGAGACGCTGCAGTCGGTCAACCGGGTGCACAAGTCCGCGCTCGGCATCTACGCGCTCTCCGGGTACGAGGAGGTCACCGCGCTTCTGAAGATGCCCGACGTCCACAGCGGTGCCCGTGCCGCCGCGCAGATGCGTGAGGACTGGGCCGACCACATCTCGCTGCGGATGTACCTGAACTCGATGGTCACCCTCAACGCGCCCGACCACGGCCGTGTCCGTGGCCTGGCCAGCCGCGTCTTCACCCCCAACAAGATCAAGAAGATGCAGCCGGCGGTCGAGCGGCGGACCGACGAGCTGATCAACGACATCATCGAGAAGTCCGCCGGCGGCGAGCCGGTCGACCTCGTCGAGATGCTGGCCATGCCCTTCCCCGTCGCGGTCATCAGCGACATGCTCGGCCTCCCCTACGAGGACGGCAAGCGCACCTGGGAGCTGGCCGACGACTGGTCACGCGTCTTCTCCGGCATCTACACCGAAGAGGACCTGGTGGTCGCCGACTCCGCGGCCGAGGAGCTGACCGGATACTTCCGCGACGTGATCAAGGCGTGCCGCGCGGAGCCCAAGGACGACCTGATGTCCTCGCTCGTCCAGGAGGCCACCAACGGCAAGCTCGACGAGGAGGAGCTGCTGGCGCTCATCCTCTTCCTGTTCACGGCGGGCTTCGCGGCCACCACCAACCTCATCGCCACCGGCGTGCTCGCCCTCATGGAGCACCCCGACGAGCTGAAGCGCTGGCGCGCGGACAAGAGCATCACGCCGACGGCCGTCGAGGAGCTGCTGCGCCACACCGCCCACACCACGGCGTCGAGCCGTCTCACGACTCGCCCGATCACCATCGGCGGCACCGAGATTCCCGAGGGTGTTCTCGTCCTGGCGCTTCTCTCCGCGGCGAACCGGGACCCGGCGAAGTTCCCGGACCCGCACCGTCTGGACCTGACCCGCGACAACGGCACCCACCTGAGCTTCAGCGCCGGTGGCCACTTCTGCTTCGGCGGCAGTCTCGCCCGTATGGAGGCCGCCGATCTCTTCCCGAAGCTGATCGACACGTTCGCGACCATGGAGCTGGCCGGCACCCCCGGGCGCCGCGCCATCATGGGCCTGACCGGGTACACCTCGCTCCCGGTGCGCCTCGGCCGCTGAACGGCACGTACCAGGATCAACCCAAGAAGGAGTCCCCGCGCGAAGTTCGCGCGGGGACTCCTTTTATGAGGCCGGTACGGGGGTGTCGTCGGGAGCCGGCTCCAAGGGGCGGACGTTCCTACTCGGGTGCGGGTGCGGGTGCGGGTGCGGACTCGGTCTTCGTGAGGTCGGCCTTCGCCTCGTCCGTCGCGCTGGGTGTCCTGACATGGCGCAGCAGCAGCGCCGCGCCCACGGCGCCCACCAGCATGACGGCGCCGCCCACAGCGGCGCTGAGGTTCATACCACGGGTGAAGGCCTCCCCGGCGGCCTTGACGAGAGCGTCGCCCGTGTCGGCGGGCAGGTGTGTGGCGACTTCGGTCGCGCCCCCGAGCGAACCCTCGGCGGCCTCGGCCGCCTCGGGCGGCAGCCCGGACGTCGAGTCGGCGACGTCGCGGGTGTAGACGGCGGCACCGATGCTGCCGAGGATCGCGACGCCCAGCGCTCCGCCGAGCTGGTTGCTGGTCTCGGGCAGCGCGGCCGCGGCGCCCACGCGCTCGGCCGGAGCCGCGGAGACGATCAGGTCGGCGGTCAGCGGGATCGCCATGCCGACGCCGGCGGACAGCACACTCGCGCCGATCACCGCCATGGCCAGGTCCGAATCGGCGCGCAGCTGCGTCATGATGGCGAATCCCGCCGACGCGATGACCATGCCGGCGGCGATGATGTAGCCGGGGCGGACCTTCTTGGCCAGCCCGACGGCCACCGATGTCGTGACCGCCACCGCCAACGGCGCGGGCAGTGTCCAGAGTCCGGCCTGCAGCGGGCTCAGCCCGTAGACGAGCTGGATCCACTGGGTGGCGAACAGCAGGAAGCCGACCATCGCGAACAGGGCGACGAGGTTCACGCCGATGGACGCGGTGAACCCCCGGTCCCGGAACAGGCTCAGGTCGATCAGCGGGTTCGGGGCCCTGCGCTGCCGCATGACGAACAGCACGCCGATGACGAGGCCGGCGGCGACGACGGCCGCGTGCTCCCAGGCGAAGCCGTCGTCGGCGAGCTCCTTGATGCCGTAGATGACCGGAAGGATGGCGGCGAGGGACAGGACGGCACCGAGGACGTCGAAACGGCCCGGCTTGGGGTCGCGGTACTCCGGCAGGAGCATCGGGCCGAACACCAGGATCAGGATGGTGACCGGGATGTTGATCAGGAAGACGGAGCCCCACCAGAACTCTTCCAGCAGCGCTCCCGACACGATCGGGCCGAGCGCGGCGCCGCCGGAGAGACCGGCCGTCCAGATCGCGATGGCGGTACGGCGCTGGTTGGGGTCGTGGAACATGTTGCGGATCAGGGCGAGGGTGGACGGCGCGAGCACGGCCCCGGACATGCCGAGGACGGCGCGCGCGAGGATCAACAGCTCGGCGCTGCTCGCGTAGGCGGCGGCGAGTGACGACGCGCCGAACACGACGGCGCCGATCATCAGCAGCTTCCTGCGGCCGATGTGGTCGCCGAGAGTGCCCATGGCGATGAGCAGTCCGGCGAGCATGAATGCGTAGATGTCGACGATCCACAGCTGCTGTGTGGCGCTGGGCTCCAGCGACGCGCTCAGGAACGGCAGCGCGAAGTACAGCACGGTCATGTCCATCGACATCATGAGGACAGGGACGACGAGGACGGCGAGGCCGACCCACTCCTTCAAGGTCGCGCGTTCGGGGCTCATGGGGTCGACTCTAGATCTGTATAAGTAATCCGTCTATGTCAAATTCTGTTTAGGACGATTGTTTAAGACAGATCTCTGACCGCATGGCTAGACTCCACGCATGGGACACCGAGAGGATCTTCTGGTCGGCGCGAAGCAATGCCTGTACGACAAGGGGTACGCACGTACCACCGCCAGGGACATCGTCGAGGCGTCCGGCGCGAACCTGGCCTCGATCGGCTACCACTACGGCACCAAGGAAGCGCTTCTGAACGCCGCCATCATGGAGGCGGCCGAGGAGTGGGTCCAGGAGCTGAAGGGGGCCCTGGCCGACGTGGCGGACCTGCCCGAGGACCCGATCAAACGGTTCGAGACGGTCTGGACACGCGTGATCGAGCTGTTCGAGCGTCACCGCCCGGTGTGGGGCGCCCAGTTCGACGCGATCTCCCAGCGCGACCATGTGCCGGAGGTCCGTCGCTTCTTCGCCGAGGCGCAGCAGCAGGCGCAGAAGGGCCTGGTCCAGCTCCTCTGGGACGGCAGCGAGCTGTCGCCGGACGCCGAGGCCGCGGTCGGGCAGTTCTACCACGCGCTGCTCAGCGGCGTGATGATGCAGTGGGTGGTCAACCCGGAGCACGCCTCGACGGGCGAGTCGCTCGCCGAGGCGTTGCGGACGGTCGCGGAGAACGCCCGGCACTTCCGGTCAGGTACGGCTCTCTGACGCGGCGGCGGCCTCGCGGGCCAGCTGCGCGCGGTCGACCTTGCGGTTGGAGTTGAGCGGGAACTCCGCCACGTGCAGGAACGCCCTGGGCATCATCGGGTCGGGCAGATACGCGGACAGCTCGCGCCTCAGCGTCACCGGAGGGATGCGCTCACCGGTGTAGTAGAGGACGAGCTCCAGCCCGCCACCCGGTGCCGGGCGGGTCACCGTGGCCGCGTTCTGGACTCCCGTGCACTGGCGGACGATGTGGTCGACCTCGGCCAGCTCGACCCGGAAGCCCTGGACCTGTACCTGGGCGTCCAGCCGGCCGAGGTAGACCAACTCGCCGTCGTCCAGGCGTCGTACGCGGTCGCCGGTCCGGTACCAGCGGCGGCCGTCGCGCTCCAGGAACCGTCCCTCGTTGTCCTCGGGGTCCAGGTAACCGGGTGTCATCTGCGGTCCGGTGACGCACAGTTCGCCCTGCACCGCGGACTCGGTGTCCTCGTCCAGCAGCAGATGGTCGTGGCCGGGGTGCACCTTGCCGATCGGGACGACGCCGTTCACCGCCTGGCGCTCCGAGGCCTCGGGCGACCAGCGGTGCCCGGTGATGGTCACGGTCAGCTCCGTCGGCCCGTACAGGTTCTCGATCTTCGACTGGGGCGCGGCGACCTGCCAGTCGGCCGCGTCCTCGTGGAGGAGCGCCTCACCGGCGAAGAAGCTCCACCGCAGGGTGGGCATCGACCCGGGCTTCAGGCTGCCCATCCGCCGGATGAACGAGATGCCGCTCGGGGTGGAGAACCACACGGTCATCCGCCGGTCCGCGAAGAACGCCGGCAGATCCCGGTGGGCGGCGGCGGGGATGGCGTGCACCGGCGCCCCCTTGCCCCAGGCGCAGAACAGCTCGAACATCGCGCAGTCGAAGTTGAGGCCGACGTTCTGGCAGAACACGTCGTCGGGGCTGAAGTCGTAGCGCTCGTCCAGCAGATCGAAGTAGTGGACGTTGGCCTCGTGCGTGATCGGCACGCCCTTGGGGCGGCCCGTCGACCCCGACGTGAACAGGACGTACGCGATGTCGGACGGCAGCACGGCCTCCGGCGCGTCGAGCGCCTTCGCGGACGCGGCCTCGTCCAGGACGGGCAGATCCAGCTCGGTCTCCGCGAGCGCGGCCCGGCCGGCTCCGTCGGCGATGACCGTCGAGACCTTGGCGGCGGCGAGCATGGAACGGGTGCGCTCGGCCGGGAACCGGGGATTGAGCGGTACGACGGTGGCGCCCGAGTACAGCGCCGCCATGATCCCGACGTACGCGGTCAGGCTCTTGTCCGCCAGCACGGCGACGTTGTGCGGCCCCTGCGGAGCCCGCTCGCGCAGCGCCCCGGCCCGGTGCAACGCGAGCTCGTGCATCTCCTCGTACGTCAGGCTCTCGGCGTCCACACGGATCGCCGTACGGCCGGGCGACAGCGCCAGGCCGCTCAGAAACCGTTCGTGCAGACCGTTTCCAGGGACGGGTGTCTGGGTCATAGTCCGTACTCCGAAGAGGAAAAGGGGTGGGTAGGGGTGCCGACCGGTACTGCGCAGAGATTAGGTTGGCAGCGACGCCGACTATTCGGTAAACGTCGGGAAAACACAGGAGCCCGCATGTGGGACGAGTCTTTCGAGCAACTTCTCCGCAAACAGATTCCCTTGCTGGAACCGAATGAGGAGTTGACCGCCGAGTTGAGTCTGCGCGATTTCGGCCTGGACTCCATGGGAATGGTCTCACTGCTGTCCTCGCTGGAGGACATGTATGGCGTCCGTTTCGTCGACGATGCCCTCAACACGGACAACTTCGCGACTCCCGGAACTCTTTGGAAAACCCTCGACGCCATGCGCTGAACGGTTTCTTCCCGTGTTATGCGATCGCGCTGCGACGGCGCGGTCGCATAGCCGTGTCCGGCTTCACGGCGACCACCTCGAACGCGCTGGTCATGACCTCCACACGGCCCCACAGGGCGTCCTGCCCGGTGACGTAGACCCGCTCGGCGCCAAGGCCCTTGATCGTGTCGACGACGGCCGGCCAGCGCACGGTGTGGGTCACGGCGTCCAGCAGCAACTCCCGTACACCCTCGCCCGTCTCCACCAGCGATCCGTCGTGGTCGGACACGACGGGGACACGGGGATCGGCGAACTTGATGTCCGCGGTGACCTCGGTCGCGATCTCCTCGCGCAGCGCGGCGAACACCCCCGAGTGCATCGGCGGCCGCATGACGTACAGCGGCAGGCCGCCCGCCGCGCGGAGCCGTCCCTGCAGCCACTCCACCACGTCCTCGTACACCGACAGCATGTGGAAGTCGTGGTCGACGTGGCAGGCCACCTCGTTCCAGTCGCCCCGCGCGTCCAGCTCGGCGCGGATCTCGGCGAGCCGGTCGGCCGGGACGCGGGCGAACGACTGGGTGACGATGTCGCGGTGCTCACGTGCGAAATAGGTGTCCACGCGGCGGCCCCAGGCGAGGGTCATCTCGACCGCCTCCGCGAAAGGCAGCGCGCCCGAGTGCACCGCGGCCGCCGTGCCGCCGAAGCTGGCACCCGCGCAGGCCACCGGCTCCACGTCGTGCTCCGCGACCGTCCACTCGGCCAGCGCCAGGCAGTTGACCAGGAACGCGATCCGCGCGGGCTCCGGGAACGCGCCCACACCGTCCTGGGCCTCGCTCTCCCGGTACCGGTCGAGGAGGGAATAGCCCAGGATCCGGTCCGTCTCGGCGACGAGCCGGCGGGCCACGGGATGGGCCGCCATGAACCGCGCCGAGTCGGCGAACCGCGCCGGGCCGATTCCCGGAAAGACAATCGCCGACATATTCTCGCTCTCCCTGTTTTCCGCGCTTATCGGGTACGTTCCGAAAGCCCGTCACTTCGGTCCTGTGTTTCCGGTTCAGTCTTGTGTGGGCCCCCTGACGGCATAACCCCTAATGCCCCCTAGTTCTGGGGTGACCGGCCGGGAGTCCTTGTGGGGCGAAAAGCGCACCTGTTAGAAATGGGCTGGCATTAGTTGGTCGTCAAACGCTGAATCGAAAGGGTGGCGCATGAGCCCGAATGGAGCTCGTCCGGCCCGGGCGCACGCATCGGTGGACAATCTGCGGACTTATCTGCTGGCCGCCGCCCGGAGGGCCCCCGACCGGCCCGCCGTGATCCAGGCGGCCGCGGACGGCGGTCTGGAGACGGTCACCTACGGCGAGCTGGAGCGCCGCGTCGACGCCTTGGCCGAAGGGCTCGGCGCCCTCGGCCTGGAGGTCGGGGACCGCGTCATCCTGGAGTCCGACACCAACGCCGACGCCGTGGCGACTCTCCTCGCCTGCGCGACGCTGGGGCTGCCGTTCGTGCCCACCAGCCCCGAGGTGCCCGACGAGCGCCTCCTGACGATCATCGACAGCGCCGAGCCCGCGCTGTACCTCCAGTCCGCGCACGGGAAGCGGACCGGCATACCGGAGTCGGTCGGCACCGCCCGGTTCGGCCCCGAGGGTCTCACCGTCGAGCGTCAGCCCCTGCCGCGCGTCCGGCGCCGCCGCGTGGTGACGCCCATCGACACCGCGTACATCACCTTCACCTCGGGCACCACCGGCCGGCCCAAGGGCGTCGTCATGAGCCACCGCGGGGTCATCGCGTTCCTGCGCGGTGCGGAGGCGGCGGAGCTGATCACCTCCGAGGACCGGGTGGCGGGCACCTCGCCGCTCCAGTTCGACTTCGCGCTGTTCGACATCGGGCTCGCCCTCGGTCACGGCGCCACGCTGGTGCCCGTACCGCGCGACCGCCTCAACTGGCCCCGGCGCTTCCTGTCGTACCTGCGCGACACCGGCGCCACACAGGTCGACAGCGTCCCGTCGGTCTGGCGTCCGGTCCTTCAGCACGAGCCCGGCATGCTGGCCGAGATGGGCCAGGAGGGCGTCCTGCGCCGGATCGCGTTCTCCGGCGAGAACTTCCCCCTGGAGGAGCTGCGGCGCCTCCAGGAACTGCTGCCGAAGGCCCACTTCACCAACGGTTACGGCGCCACCGAGACGATGGCCGCGTCCATCACCGAGGTGCCCAGCCCGCTGCCCGCCGAGACCGAGCGCCTGTCGATCGGCTACGCCGTCGCGGGCGCCGAGATGCTGCTCGTCGGTCCCGACGGCGGCCCGGTGGACGAGCCGGGCGTGCTCGGCGAGATCTACCTGCGCAGCCCCTCGCTCTTCTCCGGCTACTGGAACGACCCCGAGGCCACCCGCGCCGTCGTCGTCCCCGACCCGCTCAACCCCCGTTCGGGGCAGCTGGTGTTCAAGACCGGCGACCTGGCCTCCATGGGCGAAGAAGGCGAGCTGTACTTCCACGGCCGCGCCGACTCCCAGGTCCAGATCCGCGGCAACCGCGTCGAACTGGGCGAGGTGGAACGGCGTATCGGTCAGTTCGACGGCATCACCGGCGCGGTCGCGATGATCCTGCCGCGCCCGGACGGCGACCCGCTGCTGCACGCGTTCGTCACCTGCGCCCCCGACGGCCCCGCGCCGGACGCCAAGGCGGTCGTCGCGTTCTGCCGCGCCGCGCTGCCCGCCTACATGGTCCCGCAGGGTGTGCGCGTGGTGGACGTGTTCCCGCTGACCGTCAACGGCAAGGTCGACCGCGCCGCCCTGGCCGCCCACGTGGCGTCCTGACCACCCCGATCGCCGCTATGCCTCTTTGCCCCTTTCTTCGTTGCGGAGTATGCACATGACCGAGCAGTCAAGGGCCGCGATGCTGGAACTGGTGCTGGCGCAAGCCGCAGCCGTGCTGCGCGCCGCCGATCCGGACGCCTACGGGGACGGGGCCATCCATGTGGCGGCCGACCACCCGTTCCTGGCGGGGGGCCTGGACTCACTGGGCCTGGTCCAGCTGCACCGCCGGCTCACCGCCGAGCTGGGGGTGGAGCTGCCCGTCACCGTCGGCTTCGACCACCCCACGCCGGTGGCCCTGGCGAACCACCTGGTGAACGTGGTGCACGGCACCGCCGGGGCGGGAACACCCGACGAGTCGGCGGAGGCCACCGCGCCCGCCGCCCCGTCGGCGTTCGGCGAGCCGATCGCGATCGTCGGCATCGGCTGCCGCTACCCCGGTGGCGTCACCTCGCCCGAGGACCTGTGGCGCCTCGTGGCCGACGACACCCACGTGCTCACCGACTTCCCCGCCGACCGAGGCTGGGACCTCGACCGCATCTACAACCCGGACCCGTCGGCCACCGGCGCCAGTTACGTACGGCACGGCGGATTCCTGCCGGACGCCGCCGACTTCGACGCCGACTTCTTCCAGATCAACCCCAAAGAGGCGTTGGCGATGGACCCCCAGCAGCGGCTGCTGCTGGAGACCTCCTGGGAGGCGCTGGAGCACGCCGGCATCGACCCGGACCGGCTGCGCGGCACGCCCTCGGGCGTGTTCATCGGTGTGGAGCCGCACGAGTACGGGCCCCGCACGCACGAGGCCCCCGAAGGCCTCGACGGCTACGTCCTCGGCGGGAACCTGCCCAGCGTCGTGTCCGGTCGTGTCGCCTACACCCTCGGCTTCGAAGGCCCCACCCTCACCGTCGACACCGCCTGCTCCGGCTCGCTGACCGCCCTTCACCTGGCCGTGCGCTCGCTCCAGGGCGGAGAGTGCGGGCTGGCGCTGGCCGGTGGCGTCACCGTCATCTCCAGCCCCGGCACGTTCACCACCTTCAGCCGTCAGCGCGGCCTGGCCCCCGACGGACGGATCAAGGCGTTCGCCAACGCGGCGGACGGCACCTCCTTCGCCGAGGGCGCGGGCGTGTTCGTCCTCGCCCGTCTGTCCGACGCGATGCGCGACGGACACCCCGTGCTGGCCGTCATCCGAGGCAGCGCCATCAACCAGGACGGCGCGAGCAACGGCCTCTCCGCGCCCAACGGACTCGCCCAGCAGCGGGTCATCCGCAAAGCGCTCGCCGACGCGCGTCTGACGCCGGACGAGATCGACGCGGTCGAGGCCCACGGCACCGGCACCATGCTCGGCGACCCCATCGAAGGCCAGGCCCTGGTCGCCGCCTACGGGCGCGGACGCTCCGCCGACAACCCCCTGTGGCTGGGATCGGTGAAGTCCAACATCGGACATACCGGCGCCGCCGCCGGCGCGGCCGGGATCATCAAGATGGTCCAGGCGATGCGTCACCGCACCCTGCCCCGCACCCTGCACGTGGACGAGCCGACCCCGCACGTCGACTGGTCCGACGGCACCGTCAAGCTCCTCACCGAGCCCGTCCCGTGGGAGACCACCGACGCGCCGCAGCGCGCCGGAATCTCCTCGTTCGGCGCGAGCGGCACCAACGCCCACGTCATCATCGAGGCCCCGCCCGCCGTCACCGAGACCGGCGAGGCCGTTGAACAGCCCCCGGCCGGCCGGCCGGTGCCGTTCACGCTGTCCGCCCGGGGCCAGGACGCCCTGCGCGGCCAGGCAGAACGGCTCCTGACGACGCTCGACGAGGCGTCACCGCTGGACATCGCGTACTCCGTCGCCACCACGCGCGCCGCGCTGCGCGACCGCGCCACCGTCGTCGCCGCCGACCGCGACGAACTGCGCACCGCCCTCACCGCCCTCGCCGCGGGCGAGACCGCGCCCGGACTGCTCACCGGCACCACGCTGGCCACCGGCCGTACCGCCTTCCTCTTCACCGGCCAGGGCAGCCAGCGTCCCGGCATGGGCCGCGAACTGGTGCGCGCCTTCCCGGTGTTCGCGCGGGCGCTCCAGGACGCCGCCGACCACCTCGACCTCCACCTCGACGAGCCCCTGGGCGAGGTGCTGTTCGCCGAGCCCGGCACACCGGGCGCCGAACTGCTCCAGCAGACCCGCTACGCGCAGGCCGCGCTCTTCGCCGTCGAGACCGCCATGTTCCGGCTGCTGGAGTCGTGGGGCGTCACGCCGGCCCTGCTCACCGGACACTCCATCGGTGAGATCGCCGCCGCCCACGCCGCCGGTGTCATGTCGCTGGCCGACGCGGCCCTGCTCGTCGGCACGCGCGGCACACTGATGCAGGAGCTGCCCGACGGCGGCGCGATGGTCGCCGTCCAGGCCTCGGAGGCGGAGGTCGCCCCGTACCTCACCGACAAGGTGGGCATCGGCGCCGTCAACGGCCCGGCCGCGGTCGTGCTCTCCGGCGAGACCGACGCCGTCCTCGCCGTCGCCGCCCGCTTCACCGAGGAGGGACGCAAGACGCGCCGGCTGCGTGTCTCGCACGCGTTCCACTCGCCGCTGATGGAGCCGATGCTCGACGACTTCCGCCGGGTCGCCGAGACCCTGACCTACCTGCCGCCGCGCATCCCCGTCGTGTCCAACCTGACGGGCGAGCCCGTCACCGAGTTCGACGCAGACCACTGGGTGCGGCACGTACGCGAGCCGGTGCGGTTCGCCGACCAGATGAGCCACCTGGAGTCCCAGGGCGTCACCACCTACCTGGAACTGGGCCCCGACGCCGTCCTGTCGGCCATGGGCCGTGAGTGCCTCGCCGACGGCGGCGCCGACGCCGCGTTCGCCGCGCTGCTGCGCGACGGGCACGGCGAGGAGCGCCAGACCGTCACCGCGCTCGGTCTGGCACACGCCCACGGCGTCGCCGTGGACTGGGACCGCTTCTTCGAGGGCCGCGGCGCCCGCCGCACCGCGCTGCCCACCTACTCCTTCCAGCGCAAGCGCTACTGGCTGGACTCCGGAAGCGGCCGGCCCGGCACGATCGGGCACCCGCTGCTGGACACCGCCGTCCACCTCGCCGGCGCCGACGGACTGATCCTCACCGGCCGGATGTCCACCCGGTCGCAGCCGTGGCTGGCCGACCACGTCATCGCGGGCGTCGTCCTCGTACCCGGCACCGGCCTCGTCGAACTGGCCGTCCGCGCCGGGGACGAGGCGGGCTGCGCCGCGGTCGAGGAACTCACCCTGGAGACACCGCTGACGGTCACCACCGCCGCCGGTGTCGAGGTCCAGGTCGTCGTCGGCGCGCTCGACACCACGGGCCGCCGCTCGGTCGAGATCTACTCCCGCCCCGCGGGCAGCGAGGAGAACTGGACCCGCCACGCCAGCGGCATCCTGACCGAGCACGGCCAGGGCGCCACGGCCGACCCCGCCGTCTTCACCCAGTGGCCGCCGGCCGACGCCGAGCCGGTCGACATCGAGGACCTCTACGAGCGCCACGCGGCCGGCGGATACGGCTACGGACCCTCGTTCCGGCGCGTACAGGCCGCCTGGCGCCGGGGGAACGAGGTGTTCGCCGAGGTCTCCCTCGACGAGGCGGGCGCCGACCGCTTCGGCCTGCACCCGGCACTGCTGGACGCCTCGCTGCACGCTGCCGAAGGGCCCGAGGACGACGGCCAGGTGCGGCTTCCGTTCGCCTGGCTCGGCGTCGAACTGCACGCCTCCGGCGCCACGGCCGTCCGCGTCCACCTGGTCCAGACGGGACCGGACGAGGTCCAGGTCGAGCTGGCGGACGCCAACGGGGCGCCCGTCGCCACCGTACGGTCCCTCGTCCAGCGGCCTGTGCCGATGGACGGCGTACGGACCTCCGGCGCGGGCGGCGGCTCGCTGCTGCGCGTCGAATGGACCGAGATCCAGACCCCGGCGGAGCCGGACGCCGCCGCCGGTGAGTTCCAACTGGCGTACGTCCCCGCGACCTTCCCCGGCGCTCCCGCCGACGCGGCGCGCGAGGCGACCCTGCACGCCCTGACGCTGATCCAGGACGCGCTGCGCGACGACACCCGGCTGGCGATCGTCACCCGGGGCGCCGCCTACGACCTCACCCTCGCGCCCCTGTGGGCGATGGTGCGCTCCGCCCAGGCCGAGAACCCCGGGCGTTTCGTCCTCGTCGGCACGGACCGCGACGTACCCGAGGACGAGCTGCGCGCCGCCCTGGCCTCCGGAGAGCCGCAACTCGCCCTGCGTGACGGCAAGCTGCTCGTACCGCGGCTGGCCCGCACCTCCGTACCCGAGGACCCGCGCCCCGTCGCGTGGCACCCCGACGGCACGGTACTGATCACCGGCGGCACCGGAGGCCTCGGCGGCGTCGTCGCCCGCCACCTCGTCCAGCAGCACGGAATCAAGCACCTCCTGCTCACCGGGCGACGCGGCCCCGACAGCCCCGGCGCAGCCGAACTCGTCGCAGGGCTGGCCGAGTTGGGCGCCGGCGCGACGGTTGTCTCCTGCGACGTCGCCGACCGCGACGCCGTGGCCGCTCTGCTGGAGACGATCCCCGGCGAGCACCCGCTGACGGGTGTCGTCCACAGCGCCGGAGTCGTGAGCGACGGCTTGGCCGGATCGCTCACGCCCGAGCAGGTCGGCACCGTCTTCCACGGCAAGGCCGACGGCGCCTGGCATCTGCACGAGCTCACCCGGGACCTCCCGCTCGCCGCTTTCGTGCTCTTCTCCTCCGCGGCCGGCACCCTGGAGTCCGCGGGGCAGGGCAACTACGCCGCCGCCAACGCCTTCCTGGACGCGCTCGCCGAGCACCGCGCCGCCGACGGCCTCCCCGCGACCGCCCTCGCCTGGAACCTGTGGGCGGGCGACGCGGGAATGGGCGCCCGCCTCGACGAGGTGACGCTGCGCCGCGCCGAGCGTTCCGGGCTCCCCGCCCTGAACTCCGAGGAGAACCTCGCCCTCCTCGACCAGGCGCTGCTCACCGGCGCGCCCGCACTGGTCCCGCTGCGCCTCGACGCGCCCGCGCTGCGTGCCCGTACCGAGGGCATCCCGCCGATGCTGCGCGGCCTGGTCCGCGCACCCGCCCGGCGGAACACCGCCGCCGCTGCCGCCGCGAGCGGCCCCGGCGGAGCGCTGGCCGACCGGCTCGCCGGGAAGCCGGACGCCGAACGCGAGCGGATCGTCCTCGATCTGGTGCGGACGCAGATCGCCGCGGTCCTCGGCCACGACAGCGGCACCGCGATCGACCCCCGCCGCGCCTTCACCGAGCTGGGCTTCGACTCGCTGGCCGCCATCGAGCTGCGTAACGCGCTCGGTTCGGCCACCGGGCTGCGGCTCACCTCCACGCTGATCTTCGACCACCCGACGCCGCGTGCCCTGGTCGACCACGTGCTGGAAACCGTGCGGGGGGCGGCGCCCGTCGTCGCCGCGCCGCGGGCCACCGTACGGGCCGCGACGGACGAGCCCATCGCGATCGTGGCCATGGGCTGCCGCTACCCGGGCGGCGTGACCTCCCCCGAGGAGCTGTGGCGGCTGGTCGCCGAAGGCACCGACGCCATCACGCCGTTCCCCGAGGACCGGGACTGGCACACCGAGGACATCTACGACCCCGAGCCCGGCAAGCACGGCACCACGTACACCCGCGAGGGCGGCTTCCTCCACGAGGCCGCCGACTTCGACCCCGCCTTCTTCGGTATCAGCCCGAAGGAGGCCCAGGCGATGGACCCCCAGCACCGCATGCTCCTGGAAGTCGCCTGGGAGGCCCTGGAGCGGGGCGGTATCGACCCGCTCTCGCTGAAGGGCACCGCCGCCGGTGTCTTCGCCGGCGTCATGAACCACGACTGGTCGAACCGCCCCGGCACCGTCCCCGAGGACCTCGCCGGCTTCACCGACGGCGGCGGACTGGGCAGTATCGCCTCCGGCCGTATCTCCTACACCCTCGGTCTCACCGGCCCGGCGGTCACCATCGACACCGCCTGCTCCTCCTCCCTGGTGGCCATGCACTGGGCCATGCAGTCGCTGCGGCAGGGCGAGTGCTCGCTCGCTCTGGCCGGTGGCGTCACCGTGATGGCCACCCCCGAGACATTCGTCGGGATGAGCCTGCAGAGCGGCCTGGCCGCCGACGGCCGCTGCAAGGCGTACGGCGCGTCCGCCGACGGCACCGGCTGGGGCGAGGGCGCGGGTCTGCTGCTGCTCGAACGCCTCTCGGACGCCAAGCGAGCCGGACACCCGGTGCTCGCGGTGATCCGCGGCTCGGCCGTCAACCAGGACGGCGCGTCCAACGGTCTGTCAGCGCCCAACGGCCCCGCCCAGCAGCGGGTCATCCGGCAGGCCGTGGCCTCCGCCGGACTCTCCCTCGCCGACATCGACGTGGTCGAGGGCCACGGCACCGGCACCACCCTCGGCGACCCGATCGAGGCCCAGGCGCTGATGGCGACCTACGGTCAGGAGCGCACGGGCGGCGACCCGCTGTGGCTCGGCTCGGTCAAGTCCAACCTCGGGCACACCCAGGCCGCCGCCGGTGTCGCCGGTGTCATCAAGATGGTGATGGCCATACGCAACGGCGTACTGCCCGCCACCCTGCACGCCGACACGCCCTCCCCGCACATCGACTGGACCGAGGGCGCCGTCGAACTGCTCACCGAGCGCCGGGAGTGGACGGCCGACGGCCGCCCGCGCCGCGCCGCGGTGTCCTCGTTCGGCGTCAGCGGCACCAACGCCCACGTGATCATCGAACAGGCACCGGCCCCCGGCCCCCGGGAACCGCGCGGCGAGCGCCCCGCGACCCTCCCGCTGACCGTGTCCGGGTCGTCGCCCGAGGCACTGCGCGCCCAGGCGGCACAGGTCGCGTCCTATCTGCGCGACCACGACGACGTGGACGAACTGGACGCCGCCGCCTCGCTCGTACGCGGTCGCGCCGCCCTGGAACACCGGGCCGTGATCGTGGACGCCGACCGGGACGGCCTGCTCGCCGGGCTCGACGCGCTGGCCGCCGGGAACTCGCACCCCTCCCTCGTCCAGGGTGTACGGCGCGGCGACTCGCGAGCCGTGCTGGTCTTCCCCGGCCAGGGCTCGCAGTGGCAGGGCATGGGCGTCGAACTGCTGGAGCACTCACCGGCGTTCGCGACCCGCCTCGGCGAATGCGCCAAGGCCCTGGAGCCGTACGTCGACTGGAACCTGCTCGACGTCCTGCACGGCGCCCCCGGCGCACCGGCCCTGGACGCCGTCGACGTCGTACAGCCCACGCTGTGGGCGCTGATGGTGTCGCTGGCCGAGGCCTGGCGCGCCGCCGGCGTCGAACCGGCCGCCGTGGTCGGCCACTCCCAGGGCGAGATCGCCGCCGCCTGCGTCGCCGGCGCGCTGTCGCTGGAGGACGGCGCCCGCGTCGTCGCCCTGCGCAGCCAGGTCATCCGCCAGGACCTCGCGGGCCGCGGCGGCATGATGTCGGTCGCCCTGTCCTCCGACAACGCCGCCAAGTACCTCGCCGAATGGGACGGCCGCCTCCAGCTGGCCGTCGTCAACGGCCCCGGCTCCGTCGTCGTGTGCGGCGGCCCGGAAGCCCTCGACGAACTGCGCGCCCGGCTGGACACCGACGGCGTCCAGGCCCGCCGTATCCCCGTGGACTACGCCTCCCACTCGGTGTTCGTCGAGGAGATCCGCGACCGGCTGCTGACCGAGCTGACCGGACTGACGCCCCGTACCTCGTCCGTCCCGTTCTACTCCACCGTCACCGCGGGACCGCTGGACACCGGGAGCCTCGACGCCGAGTACTGGTACGACAACCTGCGCAAGACCGTCCGGTTCGAGGAGACCACCCGGGCGCTGCTGGCCGACGGCTTCGAGATCTTCGTCGAGGCCAGCCCGCACCCGGGCCTGCTCACCGGACTCGACGAGACCGCCGAGTCCGCCGGGGTCGCCGCCACGCTCGTCGGCACACTGCGCCGCGACTCCGGCAGCCCTCGCGAATTCGTCACCTCGCTGGCCGAGGCGTACGTACGGGGCGCGGCCGTCGACTGGGAGAGCCAGTTCGTCGCAACCGGCGCCCGGCGCGTCGACCTGCCCACCTACCCCTTCCAGCGCAAGCGCTACTGGCTCCACATGACCGAGCGGCCCGGCGACGCGCTGGGCATCGGCCAGATGCCCGCCGACCACCCGCTGCTCGGCGCGGCGGTACCGCTCGCCGGGGCCGGGGGAGTGCTGCTCACCGGACGCCTGTCGCTCTCCGCACAGCCGTGGCTCGCGGACCATGTCGTCGGCGGCACCATGCTCTTCCCCGGATCGGGCTTCGTGGAACTGGCCGTCCGCGCCGGTGACGAGGTCGGCCGGGGACGCGTGGAGGAGCTGACCCTGGAGGCGCCCCTCGCCGTGCCCGAACGCGGCGGCGTGGCCATCCAGGTCACCGTCGACGCCGACCTGCGCACCGTGTCCATCCACTCGCGGCCCGACAACGCACCCGCCGACGCCGTCTGGACCCGGCACGCCCAGGGCACGCTCGCCGACGCCGGTCCCGAACCGGCCCACGAGCCGGCCTCCTGGCCGCCGCCGGGAGCCGAAGCACTCGACCTCACCGGCTTCTACGAGCCCATCTCCGAGGACGGCCTCGTCTACGGCGAGGTGTTCCAGGGCATGCGCGCCGCCTGGCGCTCCGGTGACGAGGTGTTCGCGGACATCGCGCTGCCCGAGCGGGCCGCCGCCGAGGCCCAGCGGTTCGGGCTGCACCCGGCCGTACTCGACGCCGCCCTGCACGCCACCGCGCTGCTGGCCACCGACGCCGAACGGGTCACGCTGCCGTTCGCCTGGTCCCGGGTCGACCTGCATGCCTCCGGGGCCGCCGCGCTCAGGCTGCGGATGACCCGCCTGGGCGAGGACGAGGTCGCACTGCGCCTCACCGACACCGCCGGCCGCCCCGTCGCGTCCGTCGAGTCGCTCGTCCTGCGGCCGGTGGCCGCCGGCGGGCTGACCCGGGCGGGCGCGTACGACGACTCGCTGTTCGAGCTCGTGTGGGCGCCCGCCGCGCCGGGCGCCTCCGCCCCCCGCACGGTCGTGCACCGCCTCGCCGGCGGCAACACCGCCGAAGCGGCCCACACCGAGACCGCCGCGACGCTCGGTGTCCTCCGGTCCTGGCTGGAGGACGGCGCCGAGGACGCCGTACTGGCGGTCGTCACCCGGGGCGCCGTCCCGGTCGGCGGCGAGGACGTCACCGATCTCGCCGGAGCGGCGGTCTGGGGCCTCGTCCGCAGCGCCCAGACGGAGAACCCCGGTCGCGTCGTCCTGATCGACCTGGACCCCGGCGCCGACGACACCGCCATCGACCTCGGCCCGGCGGTCGCCACGGGCGAAGCACAGCTCGCCATCCGCAACGGCACCGTCCTGCGCCCGCGCCTCGCCCGGGTCACCGCCGACCGGGGGACCGCCGCCACCGCCTTCGGCGACCGGCCCGGCACCGTCCTGATCACCGGCGGCACCGGCACCCTGGGCAGCCTCGTCGCCCGGCACCTGGTCACCACCCACGGCGTCACCGACCTGCTGCTCACCAGCCGGCGCGGCCCCGACGCACCCGGCGCCGCCGACCTGTCGGCCGAACTCACCGGGCTCGGCGCGAAGGTCGAGGTGGTCGCCTGCGACACCGCCGACCGTGACGCGCTGGCCGCCGTACTGACCGACCGCACCCTCGCCGGAGTCGTCCACACCGCGGGCGTCCTCGACGACGGGATCATCTCCTCGCTGACACCGGAGAAGATGGCCGCGGTGATGCGCCCCAAGGTCGACGCGGCGCTGAACCTGCACGAACTCACCGCGGACCAGGATCTCTCGGCCTTCGTGCTCTTCTCGTCCGCCGCCGGCGTGACCGGAGGCGCCGGCCAGGGCAACTACGCCGCCGCCAACACCTTCCTCGACGGCCTCGCCGCGCACCGGCGCGCGAACGGGCTGCCCGCACAGTCGCTCGCCTGGGGACTGTGGGAGGAGGCCAGCGGTATGACCGGCGAACTGGCCGAGGCCGACGTGGCCGTCATGCAGAACGACGGCGTCCTGCCCATCGCCTCCCAGGAGGGCCTGGCGATGCTGGACGCGGCGGGAGCGCTCGACCGGGCGTTCCTGGCGCCCGTCCGGCTCGACCTCAGCGGGCAGAGCCGCGCCGACGTGCCGTATCTGATGCGCGACCTGGTACGAGGCCCGGCCCGCCGCGTCGTCGACGTCGCCGCGCCGGCCGCCGAACCCGCCGAGAGCCTGCGCGACCGGCTGGCCCGGCTCACGCCGACCCGCCGCGAACAGGCGCTGCTCGACGTGGTCCGCGCCCAGGCCGCCGCCACCCTCGGCTTCGCCGACGCCGACGAGGTCGACGCCGAAAGGTCGTTCCGCGACATGGGCTTCGACTCCCTCGCCGCCGTGAAGTTCCGCAACGGCCTCGGTGAGGCCGTCGGGGAGCGCCTGCCCGCGACGATCGTCTTCGACCACCCGACGGCGCTCGTCCTCACCAGGCACCTGCTTGAGGAAATGGCGATCAACGAACCGGAACCCGAGCCGGAGCCGGAGCCGGCCGAGGACACCGAGGACCGCACCGCCGCGATCCAGAGCATGGACCTGGCCGAACTTCTCCGCACCGCGCGACGATCAGGAGACCCGACATGACCCAGCTGCTCGACGACACCGACCGGAGCGTATTCGCCACGGACGAGGAACTCCTGCACCGCGTGCTGACCCCCTACCGGGCCAAGCGGTGCGAGTACCTCACCTCGGTCACGGTCACCTCCGAAGGCGACCCCCGCGACGGCGGACGACTCTCCGCCGCGTGCACCTTCGAGATCCCCGAGTCCTGCTACATCGACGACACCGGGCACTTCAACTCGGTCGAGTTCAACATCTGCTTCAACCAGATGGCCTACTACCTGATGGCCAAGTCGGTGAAGGAATCGCTGGTCGAGCCCTTCTCCCGGTGGACGCTGGACCAGTTCTGGACCCGGCAGCTCGCCGACGTGTTCATCACCGACTTCAAGAGCACCTTCCGCAAGGCCATGCGCGGCCGCCGGTTCAAGGGTGAGATCGAGATCGTCGACATCGCCGAGTGGGACGCCAACGACCTGCGCGAAGCCCTGGTGATCCTGCGGACCCGGTGCCACTACGCCGACGAGCACGGTGGCGAGAGCCACGGCGAGGTCACCGCCGCCGTCACCAACCCGCCCGTGATCTGACCCCCGTCCGGACTTCGCGAAGGAAGCGACAATGAGCAGAACAGAACGGCCCGGGCTTCCTGACGGAGTCCTCGAGGTCGACATCGAGCACCTCTACAGCCGCTTCGCCGACCGCGGGCTCCAGTACGGGCCCGCGTTCCGGGGCCTGCGGTCGGTGTGGTCGCACGGCGAGGAGGTCTACGCCGACTCCGCGCTCGACAGCGCGGCCGGCAGCGACGACTACCTCCTTCACCCGGCGCTGCTCGACACCGCGCTTCAGGCCGCGCTGGTGCCGGACCTCGAACGCGACGACAGGACGTTCCTGCCCTTCGCGCTGCGGGGGATACGTGTCCACCGGACGGGCGTCCGCGCCGTCCGCATCCACACCGTCCCGGGCGACGGCGGCGTCTCCCTGGCGCTCACCGGGGACGACGGCGAACCGGTCGCCACGGTCGGCACCCTCGTCAGGCGTGCCGTCACCGCCGACCAGCTCGACGCCGCCGCGCAGCGCACCCAACTGCTGCGCGTCGCCTGGAAGTCCGTCGTCCAGCAGCCGGACCACGCCGACCAGCTGCACTGGGGATTCCTCGGCACCGACCGCATCGGACTCACCGGCGCGCTCAAGGCCACCCGCCGCTCGTTCGACTCCTACCCCTCGCTGCGCGAGCTCGACTCCGTACTGCGCGAGGGCACTTCGGTGCCGGACGTGGTCGTCGTCTCCTGCACGGACGAAGACTCGCCCGTGCGCTCCGCCGCGCAACGCGCCCTGATGCTCGTACAGGAATGGCTGGCCGACGACCGTCTGGCCAAGTCCCGTCTCGTCCTCGTCAGCAGCGGGGCCGTGGCCGCCCGCGCCGAGGAAGACCTCTCCGACGTGTCAGGCGCCGCCGTCTGGGGTCTGCTCCGCAGCGCCCAGTCCGAACACCCCGGCCGCTTCGTCCTGGTCGACGTCGACGACCCCGGTAACTCCGGCCGCGCCCTCGTCGCCGCCGTGGCCTCCGACGAGCCGCAACTCGCCGTACGCCAGGGCTCGCTGTTCCGGCCGCGCCTCGTACGGTGCCCGCCCCCGAAGGGGCGCAAGAGCCTCACCGGCACCGTGGTGATCACCGGCGGCACCGGAGCACTGGGCCGCCTGTTCGCCCGGCACCTGGTCACCCGCCACGACGTCAAGCACCTCGTACTGCTCAGCCGACGCGGGCCCGACGCACCCGGCGCCGCCGAACTGGTCGCCGAACTCGACGAGTTGGGTGCCCGCGCCGACGTGATCGCCTGCGACGCCGCCGACCGGCCCTCCCTGGAGCGCGCGCTGGCCGGCATACCCGCGCCGTCCGCCGTCATCCACACCGCCGGTGTGCTCGCGGACGCCGCGGTCGGCACCCTCACCCCGCGCGGACTGGACAAGGTCCTGCGCCCCAAGGTCGACGCGGCGCTCCACCTGCACGAGCTGATCCGGGACCCGGACTGCGCGTTCGTGATGTTCTCGTCCGTGGCGGGGCTGGCCGGCAACGCCGGACAGGCCAACTACGCCGCCGCCAACGCCGTACTCGACGCGCTCGCGCACCACCGCCGCACCCACGGCCTCCAGGGCATGTCCCTCGCCTGGGGCCTGTGGGAGAGCGAGGGCGGCATGGGCTCCGACCTGTCGGCCGCCGACCGCAACCGTATGAAGCGCTCCGGCTTCGCCCCCCTCGGGTACGACCAGGGCCTGGCTCTCTTCGACGTGGCCCTCTCCGGCGACGACGCGGTCCTCTCGCCCGTCCGGCTCAACGAGTCGGGCCTCACCGGCGACATCCCGCCCGTCCTGGAAGAACTGGCGCCCGCCCGCACCGGCAGGCACGGCGTGAGCGACACGCTCGTCAGCCGTCTCGCCGACCTGCCGGACGACGAACGCGACGCCGCGGCCGTGGAGTTCGTCCGCGCCGTGGCCGCCACCGTCCTCGGCTACGACAGCGCCGACGACATCGACCCCGACCGGGATTTCGGCGAGATCGGCCTGGACTCCATCGGCAACCTGGAGCTCAGCCGCCATCTGGCCGCCGCCACCGGCCTGCGGCTCCCCGCGACCCTCGTCTTCGACCATCCGACACCCGCAGGTCTGGCCTCCCATCTGCGTCAACTCCTTCAGGAGAGCAATTCATGAAAACTGTTGTCGTCGGCGGTGGCGTCATCGGCCTGGCAACCGCATGGCGGGCCGCGCGTGAAGGCGTCTCCGTCACCGTGATCGACCCGGCTCCCGGCAGCAAGGCGTCCCACGCCTCCGCCGGCATGCTCCCCGGTCACAGTGGACAGCTCTACGACCAGGAGGAGCTCCTGCGCCTCTGCCTGGCCTCCCGCGACCTCTACCCTTCCTTCATCGCCGAGCTGGAGGAGTTCGCTCCCGCCGGCTTCCGGCGGGACGGCGTACTGGACGTGGCGTTCGACGAGGATGCCCTGCGCGACCTCGACCAGCAGCAGGTCTTCCAGGAGTCGCTCGGCATCCGTACCGAACGCCTCACCCCCGAGGAGTGCGCCAAGCTCCAGCCGGCCTTCGGGCCCGTGCTCGCCGGCGTGCTGATGCCGGACGACGGCGCCGTCGACCCGCGTATCCTCCAGCCCGCGCTGATCACGGCCATCGAAGCCCTGGGCGGCACCGTCATCCGCAGGGGCGCCACCCGCGTCGAGGACCACACCGTTGTCCTCGACAACGGCGACAAGGTCCCCTTCGACCGCGTCGTGCTGGCCGCCGGCTGCTGGACGCACCAGATCGAGGGCCTGCCCGAGGGCGCGATCCCGGAGATCCGTCCCGTCAAGGGCCAGATCCTCCGTCTGCGCTCCGACACGCCGCTGCTCAACCTGACGTCGCGTGCCCTTTCCACGGGCGGCGCGTCCCTCTACCTGGTGCCCCGTCTGGACGGTGAGCTCGTCGTCGGCTCCACCTACGAGGAGACCGGTTACGACGAGACCGTCACCGCCGACGGCACCCAGAGCCTGCTGACCCGCGCGGCCAAGTTCATCCCCGGCGTCGGCTCCCTCCGCTTCGCGGAGATCAGCGCCGGGCTCCGCCCCGCCTCGCCCGACGGGCTCCCGGTCGTCGGCCCGACCGCGGTTCCGGACGTGTACATGGCCTCCGGCCACTTCCGGATGGGCGTCCAGCTCACTCCCATCACGGCCTCGATCATGGCCTCGTACCTGACGGACACCACCCCGCACGACTCGGCGCCGCCGTTCACCCCGCTCCGCTTCTCCTGACGGGCCCTCCGACGTCCTCCCTCCCCGCGAGCCGCGACGCGGCGATCGTGCGGGGAGGGAGGACGTTTCCGTGCCCGCGTTGCTCACCTGAGCGCGGAGCACACGGAGCACACGGAACACCACACGCGGCACAAAGACCGGCAGCCGTCCACGCGCCCTTCTCGGGCATCGTGGACGGCTGCCGGTATGTCCGGGACCAGTGCGGGCCCGAGGGTCAGTGGACCGCCGTGAGGGCGCTCAGGGTGCCCGTCGCGTTGTCGGTCCAGGAGTGGTCCTCCTCCGAGCGTGACCTGATGGTGAGCGAGCGGCCCGCCGACGGATCGTCAGGCCCCACGATCACCTGGAGAAGGGCGGCGGACTGCGACCCGAAGGTGACGGGCGCGTTCAGGACGAGTTCCGCGATCTCGTCGAGACCCACCGTCTGCGCGGCGTGGAGCGCGAGCTCGACGAAGGCCGTGCCCGGGAGGATCACGGTCCCCATGACGGTGTGGTCCGCCAGCCACGCGTGGCCGGCCAGCGTCACCCGACCGGTGAACAGGCGCGTACCGTCCGGGAGTTCGGTGGCCGTGGCCAGCAGCGGATGCGAGGCGGCCTCCAGGCCGAGACCCGCGGCCGAGCCGGCCGGGTCGGGCACCCCCAGCCAGTGGCGGCGGCGCTGGAAGGCGTACGTGGGAAGGCTGACGGCCCGCGCCCCGCGTCCCGCGAGGAACCCCGGCCAGTCGACGGCGGCACCGCACACATGGGCCTGGACCAGGCCGCCCAGGAGGGTGGCCGGCTCGGGAAGGTTCGGACGCAGCAGCGGTACGGCGGTGACGTTCGGCAGCGCCGAGCGGGTGAGCGCGGTGAGTACGCCGTCGGGACCGATCTCCAGGAAGGTGGTGACGCCCTGTTCCTGGAGCTGGTTGAGCCCGTCGAGGAACCGGGTGGTGTTGCGGATGTGATCGGTCCAGTAGGCGGCGCCGATGATCTCGGAGCCGGCCGGACGGCCGGTGACGGTGGAGACGAGGGGGATACGGGGCGCGTGGTAGGTCAGCGTCCCTGCGATGTCGTGGAAGTCCCCGAGTATGGGGTCCATGTGCGGGGAGTGGAAGGCGTGGCTCACGGTCAGCCGACGGGTGCGCCGCCCCTGGGCGGTGAACTCCAGGCCGATGTTGTTGACGTCCTCCTCGTCGCCGGAGACGACGACGGAGCGGACGCCGTTGACGGCGGCGATGCCCACACGCTCGGTGAGATGCGGGACCACCTCCTCCTCGGTCGCCTCGACGGCGAGCATGGCGCCGCCGCCGGGCAGGGCCTGCATCAGGGAGCCTCGGGCGGCGACCAGCCGGCAGGCGTCGTCCAGGGAGAGGATCCCCGCCGTGTGGGCCGCGGCGATCTCGCCGATCGAATGACCGATGAGATGCGTCGGCGTGACGCCGAAGTCGGTGGCGAGGAGCCGGGTGAGGGCCGTCTGGAAGGCGAAGAGAGCGGGCTGGGTGTAGCGGGTCTGGTTGAGAAGCGTGGGGTCGTCGGCGAAGACGACGTCCTTGACCGGGACTTCGGCCTTCAGATGCCGGTCCAGGTTGGCGCACACCTCGTCGAACGCCTCCCGGAAGACGGGATACGCGTCGTAGAGCCCCCGGCCCATGCCCGGGTGCTGGGCACCCTGGCCGGTGAAGAGGAAGGCGATCTTCTTCGAGCGGGAGTGCCCCTGGAGGGAGGCCGCACCGGAGTCCTGGGCGAGCGTGCGCAGACTCTCCACCAGCTCGTCACGGGTCGCGCCGATCACCGCGGCCTGGTGCTCGAAGGTGGTCCGCGTGGCGACCAGGGAGTACGCGATGTCGGCGGGCCGGAGGTCCGGGTGCTCGGTGACGTGGTCGACCAGGCGCTGCGCCTGGTCCCGCAGACCCTGCTCGGTCTTGGCGGACAGGAGCCAGGGGACCGTGGTGGCCTCCGGCGTCGTGCCCGGCGCCGGATCGGCCGGAGTGGGAGCTTCCTCAAGGATGAGGTGGGCGTTGGTGCCGCTGATGCCGAAGGAGGAGACGGCGGAGCGGCGCGGGTGGTCGGTCTCGGGCCAGGCGCGCGCCTCGGTGAGGAGCCGCACGTTGCCGGTGGTCCAGTCGGTCTGCGGACTGGGCTCGTCCACGTGGAGCGTCCGGGGCAGAGTGCCGTGACGCATGGCCTGGATCATCTTGATGACCCCGCCGATACCGGCGGCGGCCTGGGCGTGCCCGAGGTTCGACTTCAACGACCCCAGCCACAGCGGCTGGTCGGCGCCATGGCTCTGGCCGTACGTGGCGAGGAGTGCCTGGGCCTCGATCGGGTCGCCGAGGGGCGTACCCGTGCCGTGTCCTTCGACCGCGTCGACCTGGTCGGGGGTGAGCCCCGCGACAGCCAGGGCCGCGTGGATCACCCGCTGCTGAGCCGGCCCGTTGGGCGCGCTCAACTGGCTGCTCTTGCCGTCCTGGTTGACGGCCGAGCCGCGGATGACGGCCAGCACACGGTGCCCGTTGGCCTCGGCGTCCGACAGACGCTCCAGCAGTACGACACCGGCGCCCTCGGCCCAGATCGTGCCGTCAGCGGCACCCGCGAACGACTTGCACCGGCCGTCCGGCGCCAGCCCGCGCTGGCGGCTGAACTCCACGAACATTCCCGGCGTCGGCATCACCGCGGCACCACCGGCCAGGGCCATGGTGGATTCGCCGCTGCGCAGCGACTGGCAGGCCAGGTGAAGGGCGACCAGCGAGGAGGAGCACGCGGTGTCGACGGTGACCGCCGGACCCTCCAGACCGAGCGTGTACGCGATCCGCCCGGAGGCCACGCTGAGGGTGGTGCCCGTCAGCAGGTGACCCTCGACATCCTCGGGGCCCTGGTGGATCAGCGACGCGTACTCGTGCCCGGAGACCCCGCTGAACACGCCGGTACGGCTGCCACGCAGCTCGGCCGGCGCCAGCCCGGCGCTCTCCAGGCTCTCCCACGTGACTTCCAGCAGCAGCCGCTGCTGGGGGTCGAGGGCGAGAGCCTCGCGGGGGCTGATGCCGAAGAACTCGGAGTCGAAACGGTCCGCGTCGTAGATGAAGCCGCCCTCACGGGCGTATGTCTTCCCGGACGCGTTGGGATCGGCGTCGTACAGCTCCTCCAGGTCCCAGCCCCGGTTGTCCGGGAACGGACCGACCGCGTCGCGGCCCTCCGCGACGAGCTCCCACAGCTCCTCGGGCGTGCCGGCCCCGCCGGGGAACCGGCAGGCCATGCCCACGACCGCGATGGGCTCGCTGTCCCGCGACTCCACCTCGGCCAGCCGCTGGCGGGTCCGCTGGAGGTCAGCGGTCACCCGCTTCAGGTAGTCGCGCAGCTTGTCCTCGTTCATGATGCGACGCCGCTCCTTTGCCGAGTCATGTGCCGAGTCATGAGAGCCCCAGCTCGTTGTCGATGAAGTCGAAGATCTCGTCGTCCGTCGCGCTGTCGATCGCCACGTCCGTTCCCTGCCGTTCGGCGTCGTCCAGGCCGTCCAGCTTCCCCAGGAGGGCCTGCATCCGTGCCACGACCGCCGCACGGGCGCCGGGAGCGACGCCCCCGAGACTGCCCTCCAGCCTGTCCAGCTCGGCCACCAGCGTCTGCGGAAGCTCATCCGAGGCTCTTTCGGCCCCTTCGGGCGCCAGCTCCGCACGGAGCATGGAAGCCAGCTGAACCGGCGTGGGGTAGTCGAACAGGGTGGTCGGAGGCAGCCGGAGCCCGGTGGCCTGGTTGAGGTTGTTGCGGAACTCGACAGTGGTGAGCGAGTCGAGCCCCATGTCCAGGAACCCGTTGTCGGGATCGATGGCGTCCGGCGAACCGTGGCCGAGGACCGCGGCGACCTGGCCGTGGATGTAGGTGAGCAGGATGTCCAGCTGCGCGGCCTCGTCCTGGGACGCGAGCCGCTGCCTCAGCGCGTTCGGGGCCGTGGCGCCGCCCTGGGCCGCGGCACGCCGGCTGCGTGAGCGGACCAGTCCGTGCAGGACCGGCGGGACCGGCGCGTCGCCCTCGCCCAGCCGGGCGAGGTTGAGCTTGGCCGGCACCAGCAGTGTCCGGTCCGAGGCGAGCGCGACGTCGAGCAGAGCCAGCGCCTGCGCCGTGGGCATGGCGCCGATGCCGCCGCGGTCCAGCCGCGCCCGTCCGACCGGGTCCAGACCCGCCGTCAGTTCGCTGGTCTGTGCCCACAGGCCCCAGGCCAACGAGAGGGCGGGCAGGCCCCGCCCCCGGCGGTGGGAGGCGAGCCCGTCCAGGAAGGTGTTCGCCGCCGCGTAGTTGGCCTGACCGGGGTTGCCGATCGCGCCGGCGGCGGAGGAGAACAGGACGAACGCGGCCAGGTCCATGGACTCGGTCAGCTGGTGCAGGTGGTACGCCCCGTCGACCTTCGGCCGCATCACCGCAGACAGCCGTTCCGGCGTCAGCGAGGAGAGCGCGGCGTCGTCGAGCACACCGGCCGTGTGGAACACACCGGTCAGCGGGTGCGCGTCGGGAATCGACTTCAGAAGTCCGGCCGCCTCCTCGGCGTCCGCCGTGTCGCAGGAAGCGACGCTGACTTCGGCGCCCAGTGCCTTCAGCTCCGCGGTCAGCTCCGTCGCACCGTCCGCCGCCGAGCCCCGCCGGCTGGACAGGAGCAGATGCCGTACGCCGTGACGCTCCACGAGGTGGCGGGCCAGCAGGCTGCCGAGGGTGCCGGTGCCGCCGGTGATGAGTACGGTCCCCTCGGGGTCGAACCCGGCACCGGTGACTTCGGCGTCCCCGCCGTCCTCCTGCGTGGGCAGCGTGGCGTGCACCAGTCGCGGTACGCGCAACTCGCCCTCTCGGAGGGCCAGTTGCGGCTCTCCCGTGGCGAGTGCCGCCGGGAGCGCGGCGAGAGTGGCCGCCGAGTCGTCGATGTCGACGATCACGAACCGGTCGGGGTACTCCGACCCCGCCGTACGCATCAGACCCCATACCGCGGTCCCGGCCGGGTCCGGCACCCGCTCGCCGTCCTGCGTGGCCACCGCGTTCCGGGTCACCACCACCAACCGCGAGTCGGCGAGGGCGTCGTCCGAGACGAAGTCCCGGATCAGCTTGACCAGTTCGTCGACCGAGGTGTGGGTGTGCGCCGCCAGGTCGTCGCCGTCGAAGCGACCGGGCCCGGTCAGCACGATCCGCGGCGGCTTGGCGCCGTTCGACGCCGGCCCGCCCAGTGTGGCGAGGGTGGAGTGGTCCACCACGTCGACCCCGGCTCCGCGGAGCGCGGCCGTCAGGTCCGCCTGGCCGAGTCCCGCCCACCGGCCGCCGTCGACCGACGTCGGGGCGGCGAGGGGGTTCCAGCCCATCTCGTACAGGGCGTTGCTCTGCTGGGCGCGGGCGGCGGCGACCTGGTCGGAGGCCACCTCACGCATGGACAGACCGGTGATGGTCAGGACCGGGGCGCCGGTGGGATCGGCCACGGCCAGCGACATCAGGTCCCGCTCGGAGCGGGTCAGCCGCACCCTCAGCCGGGACGGGCCGAAGGCGTGCAGAGCCACACCGCTCCAGGAGAAGGGCAGCCGTACGGCGTCCGACCCGTACCAGAAGAGCATCAGCGGGTGCAGGGCCGAGTCGAGGAGCGCCGGGTGGATTCCGTACGCCTCCGGGTCCGTGCCCTCCGGGAGTGCGATCTCCGCGTAGAGGGTGTCACCGACCCGCCAGCCCGCCTTGAAGCCCTGGAACAGCGGTCCGTAGTCGTATCCGCGCCCGATGAAGCCGCGATAGAACTCGTCCATCTCGACGGCCTCGCCCTCCGCGGGCGGCCACACCGTCAGATCGAAGTCGGGCTCCGGCGCCGAACCGGTGAGGAAGCCACTGGCGTGGCGCGTCCACTCGGCCGCCTCCTCGGCGACCTCGCTCTCCGGTGCCGAGTAGAGGGAGAACGGTCGCCGCCCGCCCTCGTCCGCGGCACCCACGGTGACTCGCAGCTCCCGGCCGCCCTGCTCGGGCACGGCCAGGAACGCGTGGTGCGTGAGCTCTTCGATCTGGTCGCAGTCGACGTACCCGCCGGCGTGCAGCAGGAGATCCACGAAGGCGACACCCGGCAGCACGACCGTTCCGTGCACCACGTGGTCCCGCAGCCAGGGCTGCGCCTTGAGCGAGACCCGGCCGGTGAACACCGCGCCTTCCCCTTCGGGCAGAGGGATCGCCGCCGTGAGGAGGGGATGCCCCGAGCCGTTCTGCACTTTGGCGGCGGGACTTGCCTGGTCCAGCCAGTAGCGCTGGCGCTGGAAGGGGTACGTGGGGAGATCGGGGTGGCTCTGGCGGGAGGGCAGGTGGGCGGTGAGGTCGGCGGGGGCGCCGGCCGTGTGCGCGGTGGCGAGGGCGGTAAGGAGCGTGGTGGCCTCGCGGTGTCCCTTGCGGAGCACGGCTGTTGGTGTGGAGGCGTGAGTGCCGTTCGTGGTGCTGAGGGTTTCGTTGGCGAGGGTGGTGAGGACGGGGTCGGGTCCGAGTTCGAGGTAGTGGCGGGTGCCGAGCCGGTCGAGGGTGGTGATGGTGTCGGCGAAGCGCACGGCGTCGCGGACGTGCTGGACCCAGTACCCCGGGGTGGTGATGCGGTGATCGGCGAGTTCGCCGGTGAGCGCGGAGACGATCGGGAGGGTCGGGCTGTGGTACGTCAGATCGGCGGCGACGAGTTCGAACTCCTCCAGCATGGGGTCCATGTGGGGCGAGTGGAACGCGTGGGAGACCGTCAGGCGCTTGGTCTTGACCCCGGTTTCGGCGAGGGCGTCGGCGATCTGGGTGGCTGCCTTCTCGTCGCCGGAGATGACGACCGAGGTCGGCCCGTTCACGGCCGCGATGGTGACGTGGTGCTCGTGGCCTTCGAGGAGCGGGAGGATCTGTTCCTCGGTGGCGCGCAGGGAGATCATGGCGCCGTTGCCCGGGAGGGCCTGCATCAGTGAGCCGCGGGCGGCGACGAGCCGGCAGGCGTCGTTCAGCGTGAAGATGCCGGCGGCGTGGGCGGCGGTGATCTCACCGATCGAGTGTCCGGCGAGGTGGTGCGGCGTGACGCCGAACGACTCGACCAGGCGGTACAGCGCGGTCTCGACGGCGAAGAGTGCGGACTGTGTGTACCGGGTCTGGTTGAGCAGGGTGGGATCGTCCGCGAACACGACGTCCTTGACCGGGACTTCGGCGTTCAGGTGCCGGTCGAGCGTCGTGCAGACCTCGTCGAACGTGTCCCGGAACACCGGGTAGGTGTCGTACAGCTCACGTCCCATACCGGCCCGCTGCGCACCCTGCCCCGTGAAGAGGAAGGCGGTGCCGCCCTGGCGTGCTGTTCCGGTGACGACGGTGCGTGAGGTCTCCTCGTTGCTCAGCGAGCGCAGACCCGCGAGGAGTTCGTCACGACCCTCACCGACGACCACGGCTCGGTGCTGGAACTGGGACCGGGTGGCGGCGAGTGCGTGAGCGACCTGGTCCGGGCGTACCTCGGTGTCGCGTTCGAGATACGCGCTCAACTGCCGTGCCTGGTCGCGGAGCGCCTGTTCGGTCTTGGCGGACAGGAACCAGGGGACCGTGGTGACCGTCGGCTCGGTGTCGTGCACCGGCTCCGGGTGGGTCGCGGTGGGAGCTTCCTCAAGGATGAGGTGGGCGTTGGTGCCGCTGATGCCGAAGGAGGAGACGGCGGAGCGGCGCGGGTGGTCGGTCTCGGGCCAGGCACGGGCCTCGGTGAGGAGCCGCACGCTGCCCGACTCCCAGTCGATCTGGGGGCTGGGCTCGTCCACGTGGAGCGTCCGGGGGAGTGTCCCGTGGCGCATGGCCTGGATCATCTTGATGACCCCGCCGATACCGGCGGCGGCCTGGGCGTGGCCGATGTTGGACTTCAACGACCCGAGCCACAGGGGCTCTTCACGGTTCTGCCCGTACGTCGCGAGAAGTGCCTGGGCCTCGATGGGGTCACCGAGGGGCGTTCCGGTGCCGTGTCCTTCGACCGCGTCGACCTGGTCGGGGCTGAGCCCGGCGCCGGCGAGAGCGGCGTTGATGACGCGCTGCTGGGACGGGCCGTTCGGGGCGGTGAGGCCGTTGCTCGCGCCGTCCTGGTTGACGGCGGAGCCGCGGATGACGGCGAGGACGGTGTGTCCGTTGGCCTTGGCGTCCGACAGACGCTCCAGCAGGACCATGCCCGCGCCCTCGGCCCAGATGGTGCCGTCGGCAGCGCCCGCGTACGACTTGGCGCGGCTGTCGGGAGCGAGCCCGCGCTGGCGGCTGAACTCCATGAACATGCCGGGGTTGGCCATGATCGTGGCGCCACCGGCGAGAGCCATGGTGGATTCGCCGTTCCGCAGGGACTGGCACGCGAGGTGCATCGCGACGAGCGAGGACGAGCAGGCCGTGTCGACGGTGACCGCCGGACCCTCCAGACCGAGCGTGTACGAGATACGTCCCGAGGCGACACTCGCCGTCGTACCCGTCAGCAGGTAGCCCTCGACGGGTTCGTCACTCTGGTGGGTGAGCGAGACGTACTCCGCGGCCGCGACGCCGGCGAAGACGCCGACCGGCTTGCCACGCAGGGTGTCGGGGCGGATGCCCGCGTTCTCGAACGTCTCCCAGGTCGTCTCCAGCAGCAGTCGCTGCTGGGGGTCGAGGGCGAGAGCCTCGCGGGGGCTGATGCCGAAGAACTCGGGGTCGAACCGGTCGGCGTCGTAGAGGAACCCGCCCTCACTGGCGTACGACTTCCCGCGCACGTCCGGGTCGGCGTCGAAGAGGTTCTCGATGTCCCAGCCACGGTTGTCGGGGAAGGCACCGACCGCGTCGCGCTCGTCCACGACCAGCTGCCACAGCGCCTCCGGCGTGTCGGCACCGGGGAAGCGGCAGCCCATGCCCACGATCACGATCGGGTCGGCCGCGTCGCTCCGCGACGACGCGCTGCGCGTGGTGCGGCGAGCCACCTGGGCGCCCGCCTCCGCCTGTCCGCTGCCCACCAGCTGGCCCCGGATGTAGCCGGCCAGCACGGTGGGGGTGGGGTAGTCGAAGAGCAGCGTGGACGGGAGTCGCATCCCGGACGCCTTGTTGAGCGAGTTGCGCAGCTCCACGGAGCTGAGCGAGTCGAAACCGAGCTCCTTGAACGAGTGCACGGGGTCGATCGAGTTGGGCGATCCGTGTCCGAGGACGGTGGCCACGTGGTTGCGCAGGAAGTCAAGGATGATCTTGTCCTGCTCGGCCTCCGGGCGGCCCGCGATCGCCTGGCCCAGTGCCCCGGCCTCCGCTCCGGCGCCGGCCGGGCGGGCGGCGCTGCGCGGCGGCGTACGGACCAGGCCGCGGAAGACCGGCGCGACCGGGACCGTGGCGGCGCGGGCTCGCAGCCCGGCCAGGTCGAGCTTGGCCGGGACCACCACGACCTGATCGGTTTCGAGGGCCGCGTCGAAGTGGCCGAGTGCCTGTTCGGCGGGCATCGGCAGCAGCCCGCCGCGGTTCATCCGCGCCTGGTCCTGCTCGTCGAGCGTGTCGGCCATGCCGCTCTCCCACAGGCCCCACGCGAGGGACTTCGCGGGGAGTCCGGCGGCCCGCCGGTGCTCGGCGAGTTCGTCGAGGAAGACGTTCGCGGCCGCGTAGTTGGACTGTCCGGGAGAGCCCAGGACTCCGACCACCGACGAGAACATGACGAAGGCGTTCAGATCCATGTCGCGGGTCAGCTCGTGCAGGTTCCACGCGCCGTCCACCTTCGGGCGGAGCACCCCGTCGAACCGCTCGGGAGTCAGCGCCGTGACGATGCCGTCGTCGAGAGTTCCGGCGCAGTGGACCACCGCGCCGAGCGGGTGCTCCTGCGGCAGGCTCGCCAGGAGCGCCTCAAGCGCCTCCCGGTCCGCCGTGTCGCAGGCCGCGATCGTGACCTCGGCGCCGAGTTCGGCGAGCTCTTCGGTGAGGGTGCTGCCCGCCGTACGTCCGCGCCGGCTCGTCAGCAGCAGCTTCTTCACGCCGTGCCCGGTGACGAGGTGACGGGCGAGAAGGGTGCCCAGTGCGCCGGTGCCGCCGGTGATGAGGACCGTCTTGTCCGGGTCGAACGGCGCCGCTGAAGCGGTCGGGCCGGAGTCCGCGGGGCTTGCGCCGACACGGGCGAGGCGAGGGGCGAGAAGCCGGCCGTCGCGAACGGCCAGTTGGGGTTCGTCGGTGGCGAGAGCGGCCGAAAGGGCCCGCAGGGACGAATCCGATGTGTCGAGGTCGATCAGTGTGAACCGGTCGGGGTGTTCCGTCTGCGCGGTGCGGATCAGTCCCCACACCGCCGCTCCGGCCAGGTCGGCCCCGTCGCCGGTACCCATGGACATCGCGCCCCTGGTGAGGACCACCAGTCGGGAGTCCGGCCGATCGTCGGACAGGATCGCCTGGACGAGGCCGAGTACGCGGTGCGTGAAGGAGCGGGCGGTCCCCGCCGGGTCGGTGCCGGGCTCGGAGACGCACCAGGCGAAGACCACGTCCGGCCTGGTGGTGTCGTCTCCCGGTGTCGTCGGAAGCGTGATGGCGTCCCGCTCCACCTCTACCGCCGCGCCGAGCGGCGAGAGGGCCGCCGCGACCTGGGCGTTCCCCGGGTCGGCGACCACTGCCCACTTGGCGCCGGCGCTCTGCGTCTTGTCCTCGACCGACTGGACGTCGGTCCAGTCGACCTTGTACAGCTCCCCGGCGTCGGCCGCACGGGTGGCGGCGAGCTGGTCGGCGCCGACGGTACGCATGGCGAGGGAGTCGATCGTCATGACCGGCGTCCCCGTCTGGTCGGCGATGACCAGTGACGCGGTGTCGGGTGTGGTCCACGTGTGGCGGATCCGCAGGGAACTGGCCCCTGTCGCGTGGAGGGAGACACCGGCCCAGGAGAACGGCACCCGGATCGAGTCGTTCGCCTCGGTCTCTCCCATGATCAGCGCGGCCGGCTGGAGAGCCGAGTCGAGCAGACCGGGGTGGATGCCGTAGTCGCCCGGATCCGCGCCGGTGGGCAGGGAGACTTCCGCGTACGTCGTGTTGCCGTCCTGCCAGGCCTTCTTGAGCCCTCGGAACAGCGGTCCGTAGCCGAAGCCCCCGTCCGTGACCCGGCGGTAGAACTCCGCCACGTCCATGGTGTCCGAGATGTTCGGCGGCCAGACCTCGTTCCTGAGCGACTCGGCGCCCGCGGGGACTTCCCTGCGTTCGGCTCCGAGCGCTCCCGTGGCGTGGAGGGTCCAGTCGGTCTCGACCGGAACGTCCTCCGGTCGGGAGTAGAACGCGAAGGCCCGGCTTCCGGAGTTGTCCGCCGGCTCGATCAGAAGCCTCAGCTGGAGGGCGGAGCGCTCCGGCACGGCGAGGAAGACATGGTGGGTGAGTTCCTCGATGTGCTCACAGTCCACATGGCGTGCCGCGTGGAGAAGGAGGTCGACGAAGGCCACACCGGGGACGATCATCGTCCCGAAGATGATGTGCTCGGCCACCCAGTCCGGATCGTTCCCTGAGACGCGGCCGGTGAACAAGTGCCCGCCGCCGTCCGGGAGTTCGGCCAGCGTGGTCAGCACCGGGTGACTGGTCGCCGTGAGTCCCAGACCGTCGGCGCCCGAGGTGGGCTTCGCCGCCTCCAGCCAGTAGTGCTGGCGCTGGAAGGGGTAGGTGGGCAGGCCGGGGGCGGGGGTCGATGTCTCGCCGATCACGGGGGTCCAGCGGACCTGCGTGCCATTGGCGTGCGCGGTGGCCAGGGCGGTGAGGAAGCTCTGGTTCTCGTCCCGGTCGCGGTGCAGGGTGGCGACGTGGATGGCGTCGACATCGTCCGGCACGCTGTCCTGCGCCATGGCGGTGAGGACGGGGTCGGGTCCGAGTTCGAGGTAGTGGCGGGTGCCGAGCCGGTCGAGGGTGGTGATGGTGTCGGCGAAGCGGACCGCGTCCCGGACGTGCTGGACCCAGTACTGCGGGGTGGTGATGTAGTGGTCGGCGAGCTCGCCGGTGAGCGCGGAGACGATCGGAACCTTCGGGCTGTGGTAGATCAGCTCTCCGGCGACGAGTTCGAACTCGTCCAGCATGGGCTCCATGTGGGGCGAGTGGAACGCGTGGGAGACCGTCAGACGCCGCGTCTTGACACCGGTCTCGGCGAGAGCGCCGGCGATCTGGGTGGCTGCCTCTTCGTCGCCCGAGATGACGATCGCGTTCGGGCCGTTGACCGCCGCGATGGTGACGTGGTGCTCGTGGCCTTCGAGGAACGGGAGGATCTGCTCCTCGGTGGCGCGCAGCGAGATCATGGCGCCGTTGGCCGGCAGGGCCTGCATCAGCGATCCACGCGCGGCGACGAGTCGGCACGCGTCGTCGAGGGAGAAGATACCCGCGACGTGCGCGGCGGCGATCTCACCGATCGAGTGGCCCGCCAAGTACTGAGGCGTGACACCGAACGACTCGACCAGGCGGTACAGCGCGGTCTCGACGGCGAAGAGAGCGGACTGCGTGAACCGGGTCTGGTTCAGAAGCGCGGGATCGTCGGCGAAGACGACGTCCTTCACCGCGGCTTCCGCGTTCAGGTGCCGGTCGAGGGTGGCGCAGACCTCGTCGAACGTGTCCCGGAAGACCGGGTACGTGTCGTACAGCTCCCGGCCCATGCCGGCCCGCTGCGCACCCTGTCCCGTGAAGAGGAACGCGGTCTTGCCGGGGTGAGGCGTGCCACGGACCAGCGCCGGAGACGGCTCACCGAGGGTGAGCGCGCCCAGCGCGCCGTCGAACGCCTCGTGCTCGTTCCCGAACACCACGGCCCGGTACTGGAACTGGGCCCGGGTCGTGGCGAGTGCGTGGGCGACCCGGTCCGGACGCACCTCGGGGTTGAGTTCGAGGTACGCGCGCAACCGCTGCGCCTGGTCGCGGAGCGCCTGGTCCGTTTTGGCGGAGAGGAGCCAGGGGATGAGGGCCGCCCGGGGGGCGTCCTGCACCTGGTCGTCCTCGGCGGGCTCCGGCGTGACCGGGGCCTGTTCGAGGATGACGTGCGCGTTGGTGCCGCTGATGCCGAAGGAGGAGACGGCGGAGCGGCGCGGGTGGTCGGTCTCGGGCCAGGCACGGGCCTCGGTCAGCAGCCGCACATTGCCGGAGGTCCAGTCGATGTGCGGGCTGGGCTCGTCCACGTGGAGCGTCCGCGGCAGAGTGCGGTGGCGCATGGCCTGGATCATCTTGATGACCCCGCCGATACCGGCGGCGGCCTGGGCGTGACCGATGTTGGACTTCAACGATCCGAGCCAGAGCGGTTCTTCACGGTCCTGGCCGTACGTCGCCAGCAGTGCCTGCGCCTCGATCGGGTCACCCAGCGGGGTGCCCGTGCCGTGCGCCTCCACCGCGTCGACCTGGTCGGCGGCAAGACCCGCGCCGGCCAGCGCGGCCTTGATGACGCGCTGCTGAGAGGGACCGTTCGGAGCGGTGAGGCCGTTGCTCGCACCGTCCTGGTTGACCGCCGAGCCACGGATGACAGCCAGCACGGTGTGTCCGTTGGCCTTCGCGTCCGACAGACGCTCCAGCAGGACCATGCCCGCGCCCTCGGCCCAGATGGTGCCGTCCGCCGCACCGGCGAACGACTTGCACCGGCCGTCGGGCGCCAGCCCGCGCTGGCGGCTGAACTCCAGGAACATGCCCGGGTTGGCCATGACCGTGGCGCCACCGGCGAGAGCCATGGTGGATTCGCCGCTCCGCAGCGACTGGCACGCCAGGTGCATCGCGACCAGAGACGACGAGCAGGCCGTGTCGACCGTGACCGCCGGACCCTCAAGTCCCAGCGTGTAGGCGACTCGCCCGGAGGCGACACTCGCCGTCGTACCCGTCAGCAGGAATCCGTCGACAGGCTCGCTGCCCTTGTGGACGAGGGAGCCGTACTCCTGGGTGACGACACCGGCGAAGACGCCGACCGGCTTGCCACGCAGGGCGTCGGGGCGGATGCCCGCGTTCTCGAACGTCTCCCACGTGGTCTCCAGGAGGAGGCGCTGCTGCGGGTCGAGCGCGAGAGCCTCTCGGGGGCTGATCCCGAAGAACTCGGGGTCGAACCGGTCGGCGTCGTAGAGGAACCCGCCCGTGCGGGCATAGGTCCTCCCGCGCACATCCGGGTCGGGATCGAACAACTCCTCCAGATCCCAGCCGCGGTTGGCGGGGAAGGAGCCGATGGCGTCCACCCCCTCCGTGACCAGCCGCCACAGCTCGTCCGGTGTGGTGGCGCCACCGGGGTAGCGGCAGCCCATACCGATCACGGCGATCGGGTCGTCGTCGTCGCGCGGGGCCACCGGGACGACGGCGGTGTCCACCGCGTCCTCCACCACGGCCTCGTCGTCGACGAGTTCGTCCCTGAGGTGGGTGATCAGCGCGTCGGGCGTGGGGTGGTCGAACAGCATCGTGGACGGCAGGTGCAGCCCCATCGACTCGCCCAGCACCATGAGGAGTTCGATACCGGCGAGCGAGTCGAAGCCGAGGTCCTTGAACGAGCTCTCGGGATCGATGGCGAGCGGCGAGCTGTGACCCAGGACGGCCGCGACATGCTTGCGCAGAACCTCCAGGAGGAGTTCGCGCTGCTCGTCCTCGGACACGCCGGCGAGCCGCCGGCGCAGTGACGACTCGTCGACGGCCTCGCCGCCACGCTCGGCGGGCGGTGCCTGGGCCGGGAGCAGTTCGGCGAGCAGCGGCGACAGCATCGAGGCCCGCTGCGAGTGTGCGCCGGAGACATCGACACCGGCGGGCACGAGCACGGCTCGCGCCGTCGCGAGGGCCGAGTCGAAGAGGCCGAGCGCCCGCTCGGTGGGCATCGGCGCCAGTCCGCCGCGGTTCATGCGCGCCCGGTCCTGCTCGTCCAGGGTGTCGGCCATGCCGGCTTCCCACAGGCCCCACGCGAGGGACTTCGCGGGGAGCCCGGCGGCCCGGCGGTGCTCGGCGAGCTGGTCGAGGAAGGAGTTGGCGGCGGCGTAGTTGGCCTGTCCGGGAGAGCCCAGGACACCGACCACCGACGAGAACATGACGAAGGCTTCCAGGTCCATGTCCTGGGTCAGCTCGTGCAGGTTCCACGCGCCGTCCACCTTCGGACGGAGCACCGTGTCCAGCCGATCCGCGGTGAGTTCCGTGACCACGCCGTCGTCCAGGACACCGGCGCAGTGGACCACCGCGCCGAGCGGGTGCTCCTCCGGGAGACCCGCGAGCAGGGCTTCGAGCGACTGCCGGTCGGCCGCGTCGCAGGCCGCGACCGTGACCTCGGCGCCGAGTCCGGCCAGCTCCGCTGTGAGGGTGCTGTCCGCCGGACGGCCGCTCCGGCTGGTCAGCAGCAGCTTCCTGACGCCGTGCCGGGTGACCAGGTGGCGCGCGAGGATGGAGCCGAGGGCGCCGGTTCCTCCGGTGATGAGCACGGTGCGCCGCGCGTCGAACGTCGCGGGAACCGCGCCCGGGGTCAGCCGGGCGAGGCGCGGTACGAAGAACCGCCCCTCCCGCACGGCCAGTTGGCGCTCTCCGGTGGAGAGGGCGGCCACGACTGCCTCGTCGGAGGCCCGCGAGCCGTCGACGTCGACGAGCGTGAACCGGTCCGGGTGCTCGGACTGGGACGACCGGATCAGTCCCCAGACGGCCGCACCGGCCATGTCGGCCGACGCGTCGCCGGTTCCGGTGGACATCGCGTTCTCGGTGAGGATCACCAGACGCGAGTCCGGCGCTCCGTCGGCCAGGACCGTCTGGAGCAGGTGCAGTGCGTCGCGTGTCCGGGCGTGTGCCGCCTCGACCGGGTCGGCGCCGCCGGTGGCGAAGCGGGCGACGACCGTCGAGGGCCGGGCCGCGCCGGCTCGCTGCGAAGCGCGCAGCGCCTCGGCGTCCGGGTATGACTCGGCCGCGGAACCGAGCGCCGCGAGTACGGCGGCGAGGCGCGGATCACGGGTGTCTCCGACCACGGCCCAGCCGGCGCCGTCGGGGCGGGAGGCGGCGCGCGGCGGCGCGGGTACCGCGCGCCAGGCGACCTCGTGGAGCGCGCCGTCGCGGTCGGGCCTGGCCGCTTCGAGCTGCTCGGAGCGGACCCCGCGCATGGCGAGGGAGTCCACGGTCAGGACCGGTGCACCGGACGGGTCGGTCACCGTCAGGGCGACCGTCTCCGGCGTCGAGCGTACGAGCTGGACCCGCAGGGCGCGGGCGCCGTTCGCGTGGAGGGCCACGCCGCTCCAGGAGAACGGCACCAGGAGCGTGCCGTCCGTCCGGGTCGAGGCCAGGGCGATCGGGTGGAGCGCGGAGTCGAGCAGGCCGGGGTGGACGCCGTACGAGCCCGGGGCGGTCCCCGCGGGCAGGGCAACCTCGGCGTACAGCGTGTCGCCGTCCTCCCAGGCGGCGCCGAGCCCCTGGAAGACCCCGTTGTAACCGAATCCGGCCTCGGCGATCCGCCGGTAGAAGCCGTCGGTGTCCAGAGCCTCGGCGGAGGCCGGGGGCCAGGCCGCGTCCGCCGCCGGAAGGGCCGGCGGTACGGCGGGGGCCGTGCCGAGCGCACCGGTGGCGTGGCAGGTCCAGTCGGCGCCCAGCGGGGCGTCCTCGGGCCGTGAGTGGACGGCGAAGGTCCGGCGTCCGGAGTCGTCCGCCGGCCGGACGACGACCCTCAGCTGGAGGGCGCCGTGCTCCGGCAGGGCCAGGAAGACATGATGGGTGAGCTCCTCGATACGGGGGCGCCCCACCAGGGCCGCGGCGTGCAGCAGCATGTCGACGAAGGCCACGCCCGGCATGACCGGGGTCCCGAAGACGGCGTGGTCCGCCGCCCACGAAGGCGCGGAGGCGTTCACCCGGCCGGTCAGCAGGAGCCCGCCCGGGTCGGGAAGCTCGGCGGCGGTGGTCAGCACCGGGTGCCCGGTGGCGGTCAGCCCCGCCGAACTCACGTCCCCCGTGGCAGCGGGGGCCGTGAGCCAGTAGCGCTGGCGCTGGAAGGGATACGTGGGGAGGTCGGGCCGGCTGTCGGGGATGGGGAGGTGGGTGGTGAGGTTCGCCGGGGCGCCTGCCGTGTGCGCGGTGGCGAGGGCGGTGAGGAGCGTGGTGGCCTCGGGGTGGCCCTTGCGGAGCAGGGCCGTGGGGCTGGTGGTGCGACGAGACTTGGTGAGGGTTTCGTTGACCAGGGTGGTGAGGACCGGGTCGGGTCCGAGTTCGAGGTAGTGGCGGGTGCCGAGCCCGTCGAGGGTGGTGATGGTGTCGGCGAAGCGCACGGCGTCGCGGACGTGCTGGACCCAGTACCGCGGGGTGGTGATGCGGTGATCGGCGAGCTCTCCCGTGACGGCGGAGACGATCGGGAGGGTCGGGCTGTGGTACGTCAGATCCGTGGCGACGAGTTCGAACTCCTCCAGCATGGGGTCCATGTGGGGCGAGTGGAACGCGTGGGAGACCGTCAGGCGCTTGGTCTTGACACCGGTTTCGGCGAGGGCGTCGGCGATCTGGGTGGCTGCCTTCTCGTCGCCGGAGATGACGACCGAGGTCGGCCCGTTCACGGCCGCGATGGTGACGTGGTGCTCGTGGCCTTCGAGGAGCGGGAGGATCTGTTCCTCGGTGGCGCGCAGGGAGATCATGGCGCCGTTGCCCGGGAGGGCCTGCATCAGTGAACCGCGGGCGGCGACGAGTCGGCAGGCGTCGTTCAGCGTGAAGATGCCGGCGGCGTGCGCGGCGGTGATCTCACCGATCGAGTGTCCGGCGAGGTGGTGCGGCGTGACGCCGAACGACTCGACGAGCCGGTACAGCGCGGTCTCGACGGCGAAGAGCGCGGACTGGGTGTACCGGGTCTGGTTCAGAAGTGCCGGGTCGTCGGCGAACACGACGTCCTTGACCGGGACTTCGGCGTTCAGGTGCCGGTCGAGCGTCGTGCAGACCTCGTCGAACGTGTCCCGGAACACCGGGTAGGTGTCGTACAGCTCACGTCCCATACCGGCCCGCTGCGCACCCTGCCCGGTGAACAGGAACGCGGTCGTGCCTTCCCGTGCCGTTCCGGTGACGACCGCGCGGGAGGACTCGTCGTTGCTCAGCGAGCGCAGACCCGCGAGGAGTTCGTCACGACCCTCACCGACGACCACGGCACGGTGCTGGAACCGCGCACGGGTCGCGGTGAGCGCCTGACCGATGTGCGCGGGGTGGAGTTCGGGCTGCGCGGTGACGTGGTCGAGCAGCTGCCGCGCCTGGTCGCGAAGCGACTGTTCCGTCTTGGCCGAGAGGAACCAGGGCACGAGGCCCGCCTCGGGCGTGTCCCGCTCCTGGTCGTCCTCGGCGGGCTCCGGCGTGAGCGGGGGCTGCTCGATGATGAGGTGGGCGTTGGTGCCGCTGATGCCGAAAGAGGAGACCGCGGCCCGGCGGGGATGATCCGTCTCGGGCCAGGCACGGGCCTCGGTGAGGAGCCGCACATTGCCGGACGCCCAGTCGATGTGCGGGCTGGGCTCGTCCACGTGGAGCGTCCGCGGCAGGGTGCCGTGGCGCATGGCCTGGATCATCTTGATGACCCCGCCGATACCGGCGGCCGCCTGCGTGTGCCCGATGTTGGACTTCAACGACCCGAGCCACAGGGGCTCTTCACGGTTCTGCCCGTACGTCGCGAGAAGCGCCTGGGCCTCGATCGGGTCACCGAGAGGCGTTCCCGTGCCGTGCGCCTCGACCGCGTCGACCTGGTCGGCGGTCAGACCCGCGCCGGCCAGAGCCGCGTTGATGACACGCTGCTGGGACGGACCGTTCGGGGCGGTGAGGCCGTTGCTCGCGCCGTCCTGGTTGACCGCCGAGCCGCGGATGACGGCGAGCACCGTGTGTCCGTTGGCCTTGGCGTCCGACAGGCGCTCCATGAGCACCATGCCCGCGCCCTCGGCCCAGATGGTGCCGTCGGCAGCGCCCGCGAACGACTTGCACCGGCCGTCGGGCGCCAGTCCGCGCTGCTGCCCGAACTCCACGAACATGCCGGGGGTCGCCATGACCGCGACGCCGCCCGCCAGGGCCAGCGAGCAGTCACCGACACGCAGCGCCTGCGCGGCCTGGTGCATCGCGACGAGGGATGACGAGCACGCCGTGTCGACCGTGACCGCCGGGCCCTCCAGACCGAAGGTGTACGAGATACGCCCGGAGACGACGCTCGCGGTGTTGCCGGTGAGCAGATAGCCGCCCAGCCCGTCGTCGCCCTCGTGCAGCCGCGGGCCGTACTCCTGCGACATCGCGCCCACGAACACACCGGTGCTGCTGCCCTGGAGACCGTCCGGGTCGATCCCGGCGCGCTCCAGCGCCTCCCAGGTGACCTGGAGGAGCACCCGCTGCTGCGGGTCCATCGCCGTGGCCTCGCGCGGGCTGATGCCGAAGAACTCGGTGTCGAACTCGGCGGCCTCGTCGAGGAATCCGCCGTGCCGCGTGTACGTCTTGCCGCGCACCCCGGGCTCGGGGTCGTACAGGGCTTCCAGGTCCCAGCCGCGGTCGGTGGGGAAGCCCGAGATCGCGCTCACCCCGTCGTCGACGAGCCGCCACAGCTCGTCCGGCGTGCTGGCGCCGCCGGGGTAGCGGCAGGCCATGCCGACGATCACGATCGGGTCGTCGGCGTCCAGCACCGATCCCGACCGCGACAGCGCGGACGCGGCCGACGAGATGTCGTCGCCCAGGGCCAGCTCTATCAGCCGCCGGGCGAGCCGGGACGGGCTCGGGTGGTCGAAGACGACCGTCTCCGGCAGGTTCAGCCCGGTGATGTCCACGAGGTTCTGACGGAGCTGGACCGCCATGGTGGAGTCCATGCCCAGCTCACGGAAGGCCTGCCCGACCTCGACCGTGTCCGTGCTCAGGTGGCCGAGGACGATCGCGGTACGCAGCCGGACGAGCTCCAGCGCCACACGGGCGCGCTCGTCCGCCGGAAGACCGGCTATCCGTCCCGCCCATGACGAACGTGCCGCAGGGGTCTTCTCCGGTACTGCTTCGGGGAGTTGGGCGGTGCTCCGGGTGCCGGGCTCGAACGCGGTCGAGACGTCCGGCCAGTAGCTCTCGCGCTGGAACGCGTACGTCGGCAGCGCCACACGGCCGGGCGCCCGGCCGGCGAAGACGGCGGACCAGTCCACGGGCAGACCGCGAACGTGCAGCTCCGCCAGCGAGGTCAGCAGCTGCGGCCACGGAGTCTCGTTGCGGCGCAGCGAGTCCACGACGACCGCGTCCGGCAGCGTCGCGCGCAGTCCGACCGTGAGTACGGGGTGCGGGCTCGACTCCACGAACGTGCCGAACCCGTCCTCGGCCATGGCCCGGAGGGTCGACTCGAAGAGGACGGGCCGACGAAGGTTGGAGAACCAGTACTCGGCGTCGAGCCCCGCCGTGTCGATGGCGCCCGCGGCGACCGTCGAGTAGAACGCGATGTCGCACGAACGCGGCGTCACTCCGGCGAACTGCTCCAGCAGCCGGTCCTTGATGGCGTCCATGTGCGGCGAGTGGGAGGCGAAGTCCACGGCGGAGACGGCCTTCGCGCGGATCCCGTCGCTCTCGCAGCGGGCCAGCAACTCGGCGACCGCCTCGGGGGTTCCGGCCACGACCGTGGTGCTGGGCCCGTTGACGACAGCGATGCTCAGCGCGTCGCCGAAGGGCTCGATGTACTCGGCGACCCGGTCGGCCGCCAGCGGCACCGACGCCATCGCTCCGGTACCCGCCAGCGTCATGATCGTCTGGCTGCGCAGGGCCACGATCCTGGCGGCGTCCGCCAGGTCGAGCGCGCCCGCGATGTGCGCCGCGGCGATCTCGCCCTGCGAGTGACCGATGACCGCGTCGGGCCGTACGCCCAGCGACTCCCACACCCTGGCGAGCGAGACCATCACCGCGAACAGCACCGGCTGGACGACGTCCGCGCGGTCGAGGGCCGTCGCGCCGGACTCGGCCGTGAGGGTGTCCAGCAGCGACCAGTCGACGTACGGGGCGAGGGCTTCGTGGCACGCCTCGATCGACGCGCGGAAGACCGCCGACGTGCGCATCAGCTCGCGCGCCATGCCTTCCCACTGCGAGCCCTGCCCCGGGAAGACCAGCGCGATCTTCCCGTGCTCGCCGGTGACGCCGGTGACGAGCCCCGGCACCTCGGCGCCGGTCCTCAGCGCCTCCAACTGCGCGTCGTGGTCGAGCCCGAGGGCGACGGCGCGGTGTTCGAAGTGGGTACGTGTGCCGGCCAGCGACCGGCCGATGTCGAACGCGTCGGCGTCCCCGGTCCGCCGCTCCAGCAGCCGCCCGGCCTGGGCGCGCAGAGCGGCCTCGGTACGCCCGGACACCAGCCACGGGGCCAGCGGCATCTCGGGCTCGTCGGCCCCCGGCGCGGCCTCGGGCGCGGCCCGCTCGGGCGCCTCGGCGAGGACGACGTGGCAGTTCGTTCCGCCGACGCCGAAGGAGCTCACACCGGCAAGCAGCGGCGCGTCCGGCCAGGGGCCGGACGCGGTCTGGACGCGCAGATTGAGCGCCTCGGGATCGATGCGCGGGTTCGGCGTCTCGTAGTTGAGGCTCGCCGGGATCTCCCGGTGCCGGATGCTCAGCGCCGTCTTGATCAGGCCGACGATGCCCGCCGCGCCTTCCAGGTGCCCGACGTTGGTCTTGGCGGAGCCGACGAGGACGGGTGAGCCCGCGGGGCGCGCGCTGCCGTACGTGGCGCCGATACCGGCCGCCTCCAGCGGGTCGCCGGTCGGGGTGCCCGTACCGTGGAGTTCCACGTAACGGACCTCGGCCGGGTCCACGCCCGCGTCCTCGCACGCCTGGCGCAGCACCGTCGCCTGCGCCTCGGCGCTGGGCACGGTGAGTCCGTCGGTGGAGCCGTCGTTGTTGACCGCGCTGCCGCGGATGACGCCGTACACCGTGTCGCCGTCGCGCACCGCGTCCGCGAGCGGCTTCAGTACGACGACGCCGCCGCCCTCACCGCGTACGTAGCCGTTGGCGCGTGCGTCGAAGGTGAAGCAGCGTCCGTCGGGCGACAACCCGCCGAACATCCCGGCGACTTCGGCGCTCTCGGGCGCGAAGTTCAGCGCCACACCGCCCGCCAGCGCCAGGGTGCTCTCGCCCTTGCGCAGGCTCTCCACCGCCAGGTGCACCGCCACGAGGGACGACGACTGGGCCGAGTCGACCGCCATGCTCGGGCCGTTGAGGCCCAGCGCGTAGGAGACCCGGTTGGCGATGACGCCGCGGTTCAGACCCGGCAGCGAGTGCTGCGTGATCGCGCCGCCCCGGTGGGCCAGCGCGGCGTAGTCACCGGCGATCGCGCCGACGATGACGGCGGTCGCGGTGGACCGCAGCGTCTCCGGGACGATGCCCGCGTCTTCCAGCGCCTCCCAGGCCAGCTCGGCGAAGAGCCGCTGCTGGGGGTCGATCGCCACGGCCTCGCGCGGTGAGATCCCGAAGAACGCCGCGTCGAACTGGTCGACGCGGTCGAGGAACCCGCCGTGACGCAGCGCGGCGCGGTGCCGCTCCGGCGAGTCCGGCAGCACCTCGTCCGGGTCCCAACGGTCCTGTGGTACCTCGCCGATCGCACTCCGGCCCGACCGCAGCAGCTCCCAGAAGGCGCTGGCGTCGGGTGCCTGGGGGAGGCGGCATGACATGCCGGTGATAGCGATTGCATCCGTACCGTGAACAAGATCACTCGACATGATGGCGAGTGCCTCCCTCATCGCGCGCTTCGAAAACGCCGGGCAGGCGTTCGTCTTGAGGGAACGATCATCATCTCCGCCGCTCGCCCCCAGCTACCCGTAGAGCCCCCTAGGACGGCTTTGGCAGGGGTACCCCTGGAAACCGTCCCCCTCTCGGCCCTCCGTACAGACAGAAGTCCGCCTGCCCGTTGGAGAACGGGCAGGCGGACGGGGCCCCTTGCGGGGATGGTAAGGATCAGACGGACTCGTAGCTGACCGCGTGCGCTCCCTGGAGGAGCTGCTCGCGGTTCCTGATGCCCATCTTGCGGTAGACGCGGGTCAGATGCTGCTCCACGGTGCTGACCGTGATGAACAGCCTCTCGGCGATCTCACGGTTGGCGTACCCCTGGGCGGCCAGCATCGCGACGCGTCGTTCGGACTCGCTGAGGGTGCCGAAGCTGTCCTGCGCCACGCGCTCGGGGCCGCGGGACCCCTCGGCCGGCCTCGTCTCCATGCTCTGCGGCATGGACGTCGGCAGCAGGGCCTGGCAGAGGGACTCCGCCTGGCAGCTCTTGGCGAGCCGCCACGCCCGCCGCGCGGTCGGCCGCGCCCGCTTGTCGCCCAACTGCTGGTAGGCGCGGCTGAGATCGGCCAGCACGGCGGCGGCCTCGTAACGCGCCCCGCTCGCCTCCAGCAGCCGGAAGGCGTCGCGCAGGATCGGCGGCTGCTTGGCGGTCGCCTGGACCAGCGCCAGGGTGTGCAGGGTCATCCCTCGCGAGCGTGTGAGCCCGGTGTCGGGATTGGTGAGCTGCTTCTCGATGAGCCGGGCCGCCTGCTCCCGGTCGCCCAGCCGCAGCCACACCTCGGCCTCTCCGAGCCGCCAGGGCGCCAGGGAGGGGGAGTCGATGTTCCAGCGCCGCATCAGCGTGCCGCACTCCTGGAAGTCCGACAGGGCGAGATAGGTGTTGCCGGTCGCGAGGTGGTGACGGCCGCGCGCGTAAAGGTAGTGCAGCCCCGCGCGGGTGAGGAACAGCGCGGGCGGCGGCTCGGCCGCCAAGTGCTTGGCCGCGGCCTGGTGGTTGCCCATGGCTGTGTGGGCCTCGACGAGTACGGTCAGCGCCAGCGCGCTGCTGACGTTCCACCTCGGCCCGGACAGCCGGGCGTAGGCGGTCTCCGCCTGGCGTACGGCGTCCGCCAGACGTCCGCGCCGCAGCGACAGGAGCGCTCCGACGCTTTCGATCTGGGCGCGCCAGCCGGGGGCGTCATGGCCTTCCATCTCGGCCGCGATCAGCTCGTACCACGTCGCGGCGGAGTCGAGTTGATCCGCGTAGCACAGGGCCAGCAGTGCCTTCGGCAGGCCGCTGAGCCTCGATGTCGGCCGGCTCTGGCTGCCCTGGAACACCTGCTCCGCCAGCGCGATGGCGTACTTGTCGGCGCCGTTCTCCAGGACGAGGGCGAGGGCGTGGCGTGCTCTTAATTCCGCGTGGGACGTCGCCGGGGCGGTCGTCGCCGGGAGCGGGCGGCTCAGCCGTTCGAGCAGGCCGGGCACCTCCGCGGCCATGAGCATCCGGGTGCTGTGGAGTGCGTTCGACAGCTCCTCGTCGCCGGTGTTGATGTGGTCGATGACTTCCAGGGCCTCGTCGAAGTTGAGGTGGAACAGCATCCCCTCGGCGACCCACAGGGCGTCGTTGCCCGCGAGCTTCCCTTCGAGGATGGGGCCCTTGAGCGCGCGGAAGTGCGGGCCGGACTCGGAGGGTCTGAGCTGCCACTGGCCGTACGCGTAGAGCGACTTCGCCGACAGACGCTGTCCCTCGTCCGAGGAGCACTCGCAGGCCAGCTCCAGATACCGGATGCCCTGCGGTACGTCCCCGTCCTCCATGGCGTGGGAGGCGGCCTCCTGTAGTACGGGCAGCACCCATCCGTCGTGCAGCGGACCGACGCTGAGCAGGTGCATGGCGACGGCTTGCGGCGGCGCCCCGCCCTCGTTCAGCAGGCAGGCGGCGCGATACCGCTGCTGGGTCGCCTCGCCGTGCGGCATCTCACCGAGGACCGCTTGCCGTACGCCCGCGTGCCGCAGCCGCGCGCCGTCCAGCACGCCCATGCTGGTGAACAGCCGTACATAACGTTTCAGCAGTTCGGGGTCGATGCCGCTCAAGCGGCTCAGCAGAAGGGGTGTGGTCGACTCGTCCAGCAGGGCGACGCACCGGGCGAGACGGACCGCGCGCGGACCGAGCCGGTGCAGATAGGCGAGGACCGCCTGGTAGAAGACGGGGCCGATCGACGCTCCACCCTCGGTGGTCGTCTGGCGGCCGGGACCCTCGGTCGTCTGCTGGGGGACCGGCCCAGGGACGGACTCGGACGCGGCGCGCAGCCGGTGCTCCTCGATGAGCGCCAGCGCGAGCAGCGGATTGCCGCCGCTCAGCCGGTGGATCTCCACGATGAGCCGGTCCGAGGGCAGGACCGGGAGCCGGCTCGCGGCCAGCCCCATCAGGTCCACGCGCGAGAGCGGCTCCAGATGGAAGTGGCGCGCGCTGGTCCGGTACAGGAGGTCGTCCAGGATGCGAGCCGGCTGCTCGTCGACGGAGACCCCGTGCGTGAAGACGAGCGTGAGCGAGAGCTGGGTGAGCCGCTGCGCCAGGTGGCGCAGGCAGGTCAGGGTGGCCGTGTCGGTGTGCTGGATGTCGTCCACGGTGATGAGCACGGGACGCCAGGTGGTCAGTTCGGCGATGACCTGGTAGGTCCGCCGAGCGACGGTGAGTGGATCGTCGTGTGTCCCGGGCGGCGCGAGCGCGGCCGCCACATCAGCCTGCCTGCCGGTACGGAGGCTCCCCGGGCCTCCGTTGCCCGGACCTTCGGTGGCGACGCACTGAGCTTCGATCGAGTGCAGCAGCTGCGCGAGCGCGCTGTACGGCACCTCGCGCTCGTGGGGCGAACTCACCACGCTGAGCACCGTGCTGCCCGCCGAAGTCGCCCGCTCCGCGAGCGCGTTGAGTGTCGTGGTCTTCCCGACCGCGGTCGAACCACTGATCGCGGCGATGGCCCCCCTGCCTCGCGTGGACTGGATCAGCAGATCGTCGAGCTGTTCGAGTATCTTGTCCCGTTCCTTCAACACTACGAGCCTTCCCCCCCTGTTTACACCTTTTGGTCGTGCACCTGGACTCCGTTTCCGGCGCAGCCGGAAACGGAACCCAGTCGTCAATATGAGAAGCATGGTGACCGTATTCGGTCACCACCCGGCGATAGGATAATCGCTGTCGCGCTAGGGAGTGGTAAGAGCCGCTGTGCGAAATCTCCTAGTAACCTCAGCGGCGATTACCGGCTCGTAGGGGAACTTTCGAGGGCCCGCGGAGCCTGGTCTGGTGCCGTACGGGGCGAATTGCGAGGGTGCCGACGCCTGGAGTCGGCCGCTTCACGGGGCGCCTGTACTACGATACGGTCCTCACCGTCGGTCGCGGTTACCAAAAAACGTACTGTCGTCGATTCAAGCGCGTCGGCTTGCTTTCGGCCAAAACCCGAAGACCAGCGATGATCTGGCCCCGGCGACCAAGACGGAATCCATACGCGAAGGGTTCCGGTCGTGACGTGTTCATCACCCGGATAGGTGAACTCGGTGTTACCGGTGAGTTCGTACGGCCCGAGCGGCGCAGCCGCGACGCGGCCCCCGGTGCGCACGTGCGGAGGCCGCCGCGGCGGGGCCGACAGGAGCCGGGCGGAGCCGCGGGACGGCCGACGCCGGTTGCGGGGAACGGAGTTGAGGACGCCGTAATCCACCGTTGCCTGTGCGGTGACCGTGCGGCGCCTATCACACCACGGATGCGCGACGACGGTGCGAACACCCTGGTGGGGGTGGCTGGACGGTCGGTCCCAGGTCCTGGGTTCTGGCTGTGCGGTCCCGGTGGACACCGGGCGGCGCGCGGCCGGCGCACCACGCGCACAAACGCGCCGATCATGCCCCCTTGGCAAATCGACCTGCCTCGGGTTCGGACATCCCGGCGCGCTTTTCTTGCAAGATGATGACGGATCGAAGCGTGCGGCAGACGGACCCTTTGGGCGCACGGGATGAACGGCTGTCGGCCTTAAGGTGCCCAGACCGCATGCCCCTGGTCGGTGAACTGCCCGGTCTCCGGCATTCCGTTTGCCACGGATAGTGCGGTGGGCGCGGGGCCGACGGGAGCTGCGTGGCGCGAAATTAAGATAGCAGGCGCACGGGGGCGCGAGCAGCGCGCGGCTGAGCTGTTTACCTTGCTGTTGAAAAACAATAGGTACGCCTTTTCCCTCGCGCCATAGTCCACACCGGTCAGGGGATACCGGTCACGTGCGGGTACTTGCGGGCGACGAGGCGGCCCGTTCGGGCAAGGGCGCTCCTGCGGTGAAAACATAGCGCATGGCCGTTGTGGAACTCGCCGAGTTCCGCACCCTCGAACAGCGCCCCGCAGGTGGACTGTCGGGTCCGGCCTCCGCCACCGGGTCGGGCAGCCGCGGCAGCGCCGCGAGACCGGTCAGGGACCGGCCTCCGCCCTTCGCTCCCCCAGACCGGAACCCGCCCGTCAGGATGGGCCGCGGCCTCAACTGGAACCGAAATAGGGGTCGGAAAATAGGGGTGAATAAATAGGGGGTGAGTAGGGGGCGTATCCGTACGGGCCGGCTCGCGCCCAGGTCGAATCGCGCGCCGTCGGTGCCTCAACACATGGACGCGAGTCTCGATCCCCGGGCCCCGCCCATACCCCCCGGCCGGGGGTGCCGGGGCCTCGTCGCGCACCTCACGAGCCGTCAGGTCCCGCCGTACGGTGCCGTCTTGGAGATCCGCACGGGAGTCCGGACGCGACCTCGGCGTACCGGCCGGCATGCCCGACGCGCATTGGCGGGGTCTTTGTCGGGAATGGGCCGGTACTCGCCCTCAAGAGGCATGCGGCTCGTCACATTCACCGTAATTGGGGGGTCCTGCGCCTACCGAGTGTTCCTCGCACAGGTTTATCGGCCATACTGCCAGCCGTGGAGCGCATCGATCCGATAATCCAGCCCGTACCCGCCGCGGGGACCGATCCCGGATACATCCCTGGGCTCATGGCACCCCGCCTCGTAGAGGAGGCTGACGACGCCGCCAAGGACGTTCCTCGGGAGGCCGCCGACGAGGAGACGGCCGAAGAGCTGACCGAAGGGGCCGGGGCCTCCCGGGCAGCGGCCGCCGACGACCCCGAATCGACCGACGCGAAGGCCGGAACGGAGGCCGGCTCCGGGGCCGGTGCGACGCCCGACGCGGAGACCGGCGACAAGGCGGACGACGCGGACGACGCGGACGGGGCTGTCTCCTTCAGCAAGGACGCCTCGGACGACCTCGACGCCGACAAGGACGGTCCTGTCTTCGACGTCAGCGACCGCCGCGCCTCGATGACGGCCGACCGCACCGGTGTCCGCCTCCGGCTCGACGAGACCGAGGCGGAGTTCGGCTGGGACGAGATCGGCGCCGTGGAGATCGAGACCCCCAGATTCACTCGCCGGTTCACCGTCACCCTGCACACCACCGGGCGCCGTCGCTACCAGTCGGAGGTCGACGCACCCTCCCGGAGCAGCCTCAAGAAATGGACGGCCGACCTCGACGCGGTGCTCGACGCCTACTTCGAGGAAGCCTGACCGAACGGGCTCGGGACGCCCCGTCCCCACCCCGACTCCTCGGTACTCCTCGGTCCCGTCCGGGCCGCACTCCGACGGCTCAGCCCAGGTGGCCGGTCCGTCGGCCCTGCTGTGCACTTGGGGCGAGCGGCCCCGATCGGGCGGGCCGTGTGCTGCCCGGCCGGGCGGCCGACGATCGAGGAGTTCCTGATGAGACGGCACACCAGGACAGTCACCGCACTGGCCTCCGCCCTGCTGCTCGCCACCGCGGCGGCCGGCTGCTCGGACGGCGGTGGCGACAATGGCAGCGCCGGCGACACGGACACCGGCAGCAACCAGGCCGACAGCCGTGAGGCAGAGGTGGTCCCGGCGGTGTCGTCGTCCGCGGCGCCGACCGTCGACGTCAAGAACAACAGCTCCCTCGGCAGGATGCTCGTCGACAACAAGGGCATGTCGCTCTACGAGTTCGACAAGGACACCAAGAACAAGTCGATGTGCAACGGCGCGTGCGCCCAGCAGTGGCCGCCGTACACCGTCAAGTCGAAGCCGGCCGCCGGCAGCGGGCTCAGGGCCGATCTGCTGAAGACAACGAAGCGCGACGACGGCAGCATGCAGGTGACCTACAACGGACGCCCGCTGTACCGCTTCGCCGATGACACGAAGGCCGGCCAGACCAACGGGCAGGGACTCAACGCCTTCGGCGCCAAGTGGTACGTCATGGGCCCCAACGGCAAGAAGATCACCAAGAACTCGGGGAACAGCAACGGTGGCGGTTACTGATCGTCGGTAGCTCCGGTCCACAACCGCTCGGAGACATCATGCCGTTCTCGTTCCCCACCGGCCGGGCTCGGTTCGCCGTTGCCGTCGCCGCCTGCGCCCTCGCTCTGACAACCCTCGTCGGATGTTCGGACGGCGAAGACGGCGGAGAAGGCGGCGACAGCGCGACGAAGTCGGCCACCCGCCCGTCCACGGGCGGGACGCGGGTCACCATCGACAACTTCACGTTCCGGCCGGCCTCCCTGACCGTCGCGCCCGGGGCGAGGATCACCGTGGTCAACGACGACTCGACCACGCACACCCTGACGGCGACCAAGGGTGCCTCCTTCGACACCGGCGACATCGCGCCCGGCAAGAGCGCCACCGTCACCGCGCCGGCGAAGGCGGGGGAGTTCCCCTGGGACTGCACGATCCACCCGTTCATGAAGGGCACGCTCACCGTCAGGTGAGCCCGGCAGGCGGCTCCGTCCCGGGGGCGCGAATGGAGACCTCCATGTCATCACAGCCCACCGCCGCACACGCCGCGCCCCGGCGCCGGGGCGGTGCCGGCCGCATCGTGCGGGGTGTGGTCCGGGTGCTCGCGGCGGCGGCCCTGGCCCTCGACGCGTATTACCACGCGGATCTCGCGCCCCAGTACGACGGCATCAGCGAGGACATCAGCCAGGGCGATCTGTTCCGGATCGAGGCGGGCCTCTCCGCGCTGGCCGCGCTGCTCGTCCTCGTCTGGCGCCGGTTCCTGGGCGACGCCTTCGCCTGGGCGGTGGCGGCGGGCGGACTCGCGCTCCTGCTCGTGTACCGGTACGTGGACGTCGGCGTCCTCGGACCGTTCCCGAACATGTACGAACCGATCTGGTTCGGCGAGAAGCAGGCCACCGTCGCGGTCGAGGCGGTCGCCGTCGTGGCCACGGCGTATCTGCTGATCTTCCGTCCCCGGAGCAGACGCATGTACTGACCCGGATCACCGGTCCGCCGCTCCGGCCGGCCGTCCATTGACACATCCTTGACCGGCCGTCCGCACGCCCCCGGAGTAGCCTGAGATTACCGGGGGCGTGCTGAGCGCTGGAGGTGAGGGCAACGATTCATGTCCGTCACAGATGACTCTGCGCAGAGCCCGGTGGGAGCGGTCGGACGCATCACGGTCCCGATCCCGCCGGACGGCCCCGGAGAAGTACTGGTGGCCGTACGCGGCGGTTCAGAAGCCTACGCGGCCTGGTGCGACCGGCCGATCGCCACCAACGTCCGGGTGCTGGTGACCGACCGCGTCTCGGCCCGCTCGGTGATGGTGGAGCCCCTTCCCGACTGAAGCAGGAATTCCACCGGAGGCCGATCACGGCGTGTGAGTGTGAGTGTGTAGTGAGGACAGGAGTTCGCTCATGTTGTTCTGGCGCGTTCCAGCACCGAACGAGGCGATGCTCATCTCCGGTTCCAAACGGCAGGTCCAGGACACCCAGTTCCGGATAGTCACCGGTCACGGCAGTTTCGTTCTTCCCATCAAGCAGAAGGCCCGCATGCTCTCCCTGGCGTTGCGGGAGGCGGAGATAGCCGAGGACTGTGTCACCCAGCAGGGCATCCGGCTGACCGTACGCGCGGTGACCGTCTTCAAGGTCGGTGACGACGCGGTGTCGATCGCCAACGCGGCGCGGCGCTTCCTCGCCGAACAGGACCGGATGGAGGAGCTCGTGGGCCGGATCTTCGCCGGTCACCTGCGGTCCATCATCGGTGGACTGACCGTCGAGCAGATCATCCGGGAGCGGGACCGGGTCGCCCAGGAGGTGAAGGCGGCCAGCCACAGCGAGATGGAGAAGCTCGGCATCGTGGTGGACGCCCTCCAGATCCAGGAGATCGAGGACGCCACCGGCTACATCAACAACCTGGCGGCGCCGCACGCCGCGGCTGTCGCGAGCCAGGCCCGTATCGCCGCGGCGAGGGCCGATCAGGAGGCCGCCGAGCGCGAGCAGCAGGCGGAGGCGCTGAAGGCCGAGTACGAGAGGGACACCTCGATCAAGCGGGCCGGCTTCCAGGCGGAGACCGAGCAGGTGCGGGCGCGTGCCTCCCAGGCCGGTCCGCTCGCTCAGGCGAAGGCCTCGCAGGACGTCATCGAGGAGCAGACGGCACTGGCGGAGCGGCAGGCGATGCTGGCCGCCCAGCGGCTGGAGGCGGAGGTCAGGCGACCGGCGGACGCGGAGGCGTACCGCCAGCGGACGCTCGCACAGGCGCAGGCCGACGCGAACACCGCGCGCGCCCTCTCGCTGCGGGACGGGAACCAGGAGCTTCTCGCGGCCAACCGTGTCGTGGAGGTGCTCCCGGAGCTCGCCGACGCGGCGGCGAAGGGCCTGGCGGACTCCAACCTCACCGTCCTCAACGGCACCGACGGGGTCAACGAGATGGCGGCCGGGCTGGTCGGCCAGGGCATGACCATCCTCAACTCGCTCCAGCATCACAACGGTTCGACCCGGGCACCGGCCGATCAGACCCGGGACCAGGCGCCGAATGTGAACGGACAGGCACCGGCGAAGGTGGACACCACCAACTGACGTGACGGGCTTCCTGCCCTCGGCGGGTGTCGGGCGGGCTCGGAAGAGTCCGCCCGACGCCTGGCGATGGGGGAGCCGGTACGGCGATCAGCGCTCTTCGCGGAAGTCGACGTGCCGACGGGCGATCGGGTCGTACTTGCGCAGGACCATACGGTCCGCGTCGCTGCGGCGGTTCTTGCGGGTGACATACGTGTGGCCGGTGCCCGCCGTGGAGCGGAGCTTGATGACCGGACGGAGTTCGTTGTGTGCCATGGCCACACCGTACGATAATGGTTCCCATTTTCAAAATGGCCGCCCCGGACTTGTCGCCCCGGGCCGGCTGAGCTATGCCGGTCGCCGTCGTCCGGAGCCCCGTCGGCGGGGCTCCTCGGCGGGCCGCGAGATCGACCGCGACTGGACGTGCTCGTAGACCATCGTCGTCTGCACGTCCGCGACCTCGCGGCGCTCGGTGAGACGGTCGATGACGAAGGCGTACAGTCCGTCGACGTCGGGGACCGCCACATGCAGGAGGAAGTCGTGCGGGCCCGATGTCACGAACAGCCCGATGGTCTCCGGCAGCCCCGCCGCCCATTCGCGGAACCCCTCGATGACGGGCCGGGACGGCGGCCTGATCCGCACGGAGATCAGCGCCTGTACGGGGCGGCCTACCGCCTCCAGATCGAGCGCGGCGTGGAACCCGTCGATCACCCCCCGCTCACGAAGGATCTTGACCCGCTCCAGCGAGGTGGAAGGCGAGACGCCGGTCCTGGCCGCGAGATCGCGGTTGGTCTGCCGTGCATCGTGCTGGAGCTCCCGCATCAGGGCCCAGTCGAGCGCATCAAGTTCCACGTTTCTGTCTCTCAGCCGTACGAAGTGCGCCGGAACTCCCCATCGTACGCATGGCTGCCTACCGTTTCGAGGCATGACCGTTCAGAACGACATCTCTCAGCTCCGCACGGACGCGACGACCGGCCTCTCCACCCGCCAGGCCCCGCTCAAGTGGGTCGTCGTCATCGACGAGTCCCTGCCCGCCGGGCGTGCGGTGAACGCGGCTGCCTGTATGGCCGCCGCCGTCGGCCGGGCCCTGCCGGACCTGCTCGGCGCCGACGGCCGGGACGGCTCGGGCCAGGTGCACCCGGGACTGCCCTGGGCGGGCTGTTCCGTCCTGTCCGCCGACGCCGTCACCCTCCACGCCCTGCGGGAGAAGGCGACCGCCAAGGGGGACGTCTTCGTGGTCGACATGCCGGAGCCCGCCCAGACGTCCCGGATCTACGACGAGTACCTCGGCCTGCTCGCCGGTACCAGGCGCGAGGATCTGACCTACCTCGCGGTCGGCCTCGTCGGCCCGCGCAACAGGATCGGCGAGCTCGTCGGCAAGCTGCCACTGTTGCGCTGACGATCCGTCAGGACGTCACGCTCAGCACGAGCTTCCCGCGCGTGCGTCCCTCCTGGACCCGTCGGTGTGCCTCGGCCGCGTCCGCCAGCGGCAGGACGCCCTCCACCTCGACGCGCACCGCGCCCTCGTCGATCAGCCCGGCGATCCGGGCGAGGGAGACGCCGTCCGGCTCCACCAGGAAGGCGGTCGCGTTCAGCCCCCGCGCACGGGCGCTGTCGAGCAGTTCCGGCGCGACGCCGGACGGCACGGCGACGATCGTGCCGCCGGGCCGCAGGGTCTCCAGCGAGCGGCTGGTCGTCGCGTCGTGCCCCTCGCCCACCAGGTCGATGACGACGTCGACGTCGCTCACGGCCTTCTCGAAGCGGACCCGGGTGTAGTCCACGACCTCGTCCGCGCCCAGCTCGCGCAGCCAGTCGTGCTTCGCCGCGCTCGCCGTCCCGATGACATGCGCCCCGAGGTGCTTCGCGATCTGCACCGCCAGATGGCCCACGCCGCCCGCCGCCGCGTGGATCAGCACCCGCTGCCCCGCCTCCACGTGGGCCGCGTCCACCAGCGACTGCCAGGCCGTCAGTCCGGCGAGCGGCACGGCGGCTGCCGTGTTGTGGTCGAGCGTGCGGGGCTTGAGCGCGAACTGCCGTGAGGGCGCCGTCACATACTCGGCGTACGCGGAGGCCGGACGCGGGAACCACGGCATCCCGTACACCTCGTCGCCCACCTTCAGCGTGTGCACACCGAAGCCGACCTCCTCCACCACACCGGACACGTCCCAGCCCAGGACGAACGGGGGTGCGCCGAGAAGACCACCCATTCCGCCGCTCTCGCGCGACTTCCAGTCGACCGGGTTCACGCCGGCCGCGTGCACCCGTACCAGCACCTCGGTCGGGACCGGGCGGGGCCGCGGACGGTCGGTCAGACGCAGCACCTCGGGCCCCCCGAGGGAGTCCTGGGTGATCGCGCGCATCGTCGGCTCACTGCTCATGTCGGTCAGGTCTCCTGAAAGAGTGCGTGCCGGGGGAGCGCGGAGGACGCGGCCCCGGTCGGTGGATCTTCGACACCGCGAAAGTACTCCCCGGGTACTGCTTTCCCGCAAGGGACACTACTATCCAAAGGGAAGTGTCCAGTTCGGTGGCGCGGGTGCGCGGCACGGCAGCGGAGGCGGATCCCATGGCTCACCCCTGTACGACGGGGCGGCACGACAAGCACGACGTCTACGCCGCACAGTGCCCCTGCCGGGACGTCCTCGGCCTGCTGGCCAACAAATGGGCCGCCCTCGCCATCGGCGCCCTCGAAGAGGGCCCGCAGCGCTTCGGCGCGCTCCAGCGGCGGCTCCAGGGAGTCAGCCCCAAGGTGCTCACGAGCACCCTGCGCCGACTGGCGGACCACGGCTTCGTGGACCGCACCGTCTACCCGGCCGTCCCGCTCCACGTCGAGTACGAACTGACGCGGCTGGGGCGTGGAGTCGCCGTGCCGCTCGGTCAGTTGCGTGCCTGGGTGGAGAACAACCTGGACGAGACGCGGACACCGGAGCCGGGTCTCTCACCGGCCGCCGACTGACCGCGAACGACTGACCGCGAACGGCCGAGCGCCGCCGAACCCGCGTCAGTTGCCGCGCGCGGCGACCATCGCGAGCGTCACCAGCACCAGTACCACCCACCCGAACCAGAGCCAGCCGCTGCTCCCCAGCGCCGCCGTGTAGGCCGTCACGACCACCAGCGCGCCGACGGTGATGATCCCCATCGTCTTCGTGGATCCGGATCCGGACATGGCCGTCCTCCTCCCGGCCGTGATCGTGGCCGTAAGGACCATCGTCACCCGAAAGGGGGGTTCCGCGCTACTGTCCGCGTGCCTGCAACGACGCGAGGTAGGCGTTGTACGCGGCCAGCTCCTTGTCACCGTCCCGGTCGGCGGCCCGGTCCGAGCGCTTCGCCTGGCGCTGGTCGGACCGGTACCACTGGTACACCAGCGCGATCAGCACAAGGACGGACGGGATCTCGCTGAACGCCCAGGCGATGCCGCCGGCGGCGTTCTGGTCGGAGAGCGCGTCGATGCCCAGGGACGCCGGGGGGTTCTCGTACGCCCGCACCATCGGCTCGCTCGCCATCATCAGCGCGATCCCGAAGAACGCGTGGAACGGCATCCCGGCGAACAGCTCCAGCATCCGCATCAGATGGCCGGGCCGGTGCGGCCCCGGGTCCACCCCCATGATCGGCCAGAAGAAGATCAGGCCGACGGAGAGGAAGTGCACCATCATCGCGATGTGCCCCGGCTTCGACTCCATGAGGAAGTCGAAGAGTGAGGTGAAGTAGAGACCGTAGAGGCTCGCGATGAACAGCGGGATCGTGAAGGCGGGATGCGACACGAATCGCAGGAACCGGCTGTGCAGCAGCGCCAGCAACAGCTCACGCGGCCCCTTGCGGCCCCGGCCCGCGACCGGCAGTGCCCGTAGCGCCAGGGTCACCGGCGCGCCCAGCAGCAGCAGGATCGGGGAGACCATGCTGATCACCATGTGCTGCACCATGTGCACGCTGAACATGACCATGCCGTAGTCGTTCAGGGCGGTGCACATCACCAGGGCCACACTCAGCACGCCGAGCACGAAGGGGATGGTGCGGCCCGGCGACCAGCTGTCGCCCCGCGCGCGCAGCCGCAGGACGCCCCAGCCGTACAGCGCGAGCGCCAGCAGACACCCGACAAGGAAGAAGGCGTCGGGCGAGAACTCCAGCGCGCGGCCCAGCGTGAACGGCGGCAGATCCATCGTCGTGCCGTGCCCGCCGTGATCCATACGTGCTCTCCCGCTGCGACGATCCCGAATGGTGCGATGTGTCCGCACCCGGAACCAGACTAGAACCGCCCCCGGCGCCGTTCGCGGCCGGGGGCGGTTCCTCGTACGAATATGGGCGGTTCAGCCGGCGAGGCGGGGGATCAGCGCCTCAGAGCACGCACTCCGCCTCGGCGTAGCGCTCCGCCGGCACCGTCTTCAGCGTCTCGACGGCCTCCGCGAGCGGCACCATCCGGATGTCCGTACCGCGCAGCGCCGTCATCATGCCGAACTCGCCGCGGTGCGCCGCCTCCACCGCGTGCCAGCCGAAGCGCGTCGCCAGCACCCGGTCGTACGCCGTCGGCGTCCCACCGCGCTGCACGTGGCCCAGGATCACCGGCCGCGCCTCCTTGCCCAGGCGCTCCTCCAGCTCGACGGAGAGCTGCCTGGCGACGCCCGCGAAGCGCTCGTGACCGTAGATGTCCTTGCCGCCGACGTCGAACTCCATCGAGCCCTCGCGGGGCTTGGCGCCCTCGGCGACCACCACGATCGCGAACCGCTTGCCCGCCGAGAACCGCTTGCCGACCAGCTCGGTCAGCTCCCCGATGTCGAAGGGCCGCTCCGGGACGACGATGGCGTGCGCACCGGCGGCCATGCCCGAGTGCAGCGCGATCCAGCCCGTCTGCCGCCCCATGACCTCGACGATCAGCACGCGCTGGTGCGACTCGGCGGTGGTCTTCAGCCGGTCCAGCGCCTCCGTGGCGACACCGACGGCGGTGTCGAAGCCGAAGGTCACATCCGTGGAGGAGATGTCGTTGTCGATGGTCTTCGGTACGCCGACGATCGGCAGCCCCGCCTCGGAGAGCAGGTTGGCGGCCTTGAGCGTGCCCTCACCGCCGATCGGGATGATCGCGTCGAGACCCAGGTCGGCCACATGCCCCTTCGCGCGCTCCACGCCGTCACGCAAGTGCGCGGGCTGGACCCGGGAGGAGCCGAGGATCGTGCCGCCACGGGCCAGGATGCCGCCGACCGCGTCGAGGTCGAGCTTGCGGTAGTCGCACTCCAGCAGACCCTTCCAGCCGTCGTGGAAGCCGATGACCTCGTCACCGTGGTCGACGACGGCGCGGTGCACCACGGACCGGATCACCGCATTGAGACCGGGGCAGTCGCCGCCGGAGGTGAGCACACCAATTCGCATTGCCCGGAGAACCTTTGCAACGTGGGCCGACGGCCGGACCACGTCGTCCGGCTGAATCCCCGCCACCCTACCGGCGCGGAGTGGCGGGGCCGAACCAGGCGTCCGACTGCTGGACACCCCTCGGTTGAACGGAAGGCGTCAGGCCGGCTGCGTCGCGGCGGCGATCCGCTCGGCGCGCAGAGCGTCGTACCACCGGTCGTCGGCCGGCGGCAGCGCGTTGACGTCGAGCGCCAGCTTCAGCAGCAGATCGGCGATCAGCGGGTTCCGGGCCAGGACCGGGCCGTGCATGTACGTACCGAACACCGTGTCGTTGTACGCGCCCTCCGTGCCGTCACCCGTGCCGTTGCCCCGGCCGAGCGAGACCCGCGCGAACGGCCGGGCGCTCGGTCCGAGATGGGTGATGCCCTGGTGGTTCTCGAAACCGGTCAGCGGCGGCAGCCCGAGATGCGGGTCGATGTCGCCCAGTACGTCTCCGACACAGCGCTCGCCCTCGCCACGGGTGGAGATCACGTCGAGCAGTCCGAGACCACCCTCGCGCTCGCCCAGGTCGTTGACGAACTCGTGGCCCAGGATCTGGTAGCCGGCGCAGACCGAGAACACGATCGCGCCGTTGGACACCGCCCGGTTGAGACCGCCGTCACGGCGCAGCCGCTCGGCGGCCAGCCGCTGCGGCCGGTCCTCGCCGCCGCCGATGAGATAGATGTCGCCGGAGGTCGGTACGGCCTGGTCGCTGCGGACGTCCACGCGCGTGACGTCGAGACCCCGCTGCCGGGCGCGGCGCTCCACCACCAGCGCGTTGCCCTGGTCGCCGTAGGTGCTCAGCAGGTCCGGGTAGATCCAGACCAGCCGCAGACTGTTGTCGCTCATTCTTCGCTCGTCCCTCTCGGACTTCATCTGTCTCAGTTGCCGACGCGGCGGCGCAGGTCCTGGAAGGACGTGTAGTTCGCGATCGCCTCGATGCGTCCGGGGGGCGCCATCTGCACGGCCTCGTCGGCGGTCGCGCACACCCGGAAGTCCAGACCCGCGACCTCCAGCCGCACGGCCAGGTCCAGCTTGCGGTCGCCGATGACGAAGATCGGGTGACCGGCCAGCCGGGTGTAGTCGACGTCCCACAGCCAGGAGGTGTCCGTGCCGTCGGCGCCGCGGGCGTTGACCGCGAGGATGACGGGCGTGGGCGGCGGGTCGATGAGGGAGAACGTCTCCAGCCAGCCCGCCGGGTTCTTCGCCAGCAGCAGCCGCAGATCACGGCCGAGGAAGGACACCACGTCGTACCGGCCCGCGACGGCCTGCACCTGGTACATCCGCTCCAGGGCGACCTGCGGGGGCACTCCGAACGTGGCGGCGACGGCGGCGGAGGTGGCGGCGTTCGCGCGGTTCGCGCGGCCGGGCAACTGGAGGTGGATCGGCCAGGCGGAGCCGTGCGGGTCCAGGACGTGGTCGCCGTGCAGCGCCCAGCTCGGCGCGGGCCGGCGGAAGCCGCACTGAGCGCAGAACCAGTCGTCGCCCGGCCGCTGCATCACACCGCCGCAGGCGGGGCAGGACCAGGCGTCGTCCTTCCACTCCTGTCCGGCGGCGACCCAGACCACGTTGGGGGACGACGAGGCGGCCCAGACGATCAGCGGGTCGTCGGCGTTGGCGATGACCACGGCCTTCGTGCCGGCCAGGCCCTCACGCCAGTGCTCGGCGAGCATGCGGGTCTCGGCGGCGCGGTCGAGCTGGTCGCGGGAGAGATTGAGCAGGGCGATCGCCTTGGGTGTGGTGTCGCGCGCGACCCCGGCGAGGTACTTCTCGTCGACCTCGATCACGCCGTACTTGGCGTCCGAGCCGCCGGCGAGGGCGGAGGTGATGCCGGCCGGCATGTTCGCGCCCAGCGCGTTCGACACCACGGGGCCGCTGGCCCGCAGGGCCTCGGCGATCAGGCGTGTCGTGGTCGTCTTGCCGTTCGTCGCCGACACGAGCACGACGTCCAGATGCTGCGCCAGAGCCGCCAGCAGATCCGGGTCGAGCCGCAACGCCACCTTGCCGCCGATCACCGATCCGCTGCCGCGCCCCGCAGCGCGCGACACCGCCGCTGCGGCCTTGCCTGCCGTCACGGCCAGCTTGGCCCGTGGCGACAGCGGGTCCGTGTTGCCTGCCATCGTCCTTGATCCTCCTCGCGTCGGTCCGGGCTCAGCCTATCGAGATACGCGCACAGGCCCGAACCACGGCACCGGAGATGGGACCGATCGTTGTCACACGTACGCCTGAACGAAGCCGCCGGGAGGGCGTGCCGGGGAGCGGCCGGTGGCCCCGCGCGACAGCTCCCGGCCCGGAGAGCTGCGCGTTTCCGCCGGCGGTGTGCCCCGCGCGCGCGGGGTACGGCCCCGTTCCCGCCGGTCCGGCCGCCGTACGGCGTGGAGCCGGGCCGCGTGCGGCGGTGCTGGACCACTCCGGCCGGCCCGACGCGTCAGCCGGCCCCCGACGGTCCGTCAGATCCCCGCCGGGGGCCAGGTATCGCGCCGGATGTTCACCCCACCTCCACACCACCCAGCCACACCCGGGCGGGTCGCAGGTCCGGGCCGAGCTCGACCAGGTCGGCCCGCAGGCCGGGCCGCAGCTCACCCCGGTCGCTCAGCCCGAGCAGCCGGGCGGCCGTTCCGGACGCCATCCGTACGGCGTCCGCCAACGGAATGCCCACCGTCGCCACGGCTCGGCGGAACGCCTCCGCGACGAACAGCGTCGACCCGGCGAGCGTGTCGGTGCCGCGCAGCCTCGCCACCCCGCCCGCCACGGTCACCTCGCGGTCCGCGAAGGCGTACTCCCCGTCCGGCATCCCCGCCGCCGGCATCGCGTCACTGACCAGCACGAGCCGATCGGGGCCCGCGACCCGGTGGGCCAGCCGGACGGTGTCGTCGGCCAGATGGTGCCCGTCCAGGACGAGTTCGCACACCAGCCGCGGGTCCAGCAGCGCGGTGGCGACCGGGCCCGGCTCCCGGTGGTGCAGCGGCGGCATCGCGTTGAACAGGTGCGTCACCGCGCGGGCACCGAGATCGGTGGCCCGCGCGAACCGGGCCGCGTCCGCGTCGGTGTGGCCCAGACAGCAGACCAGCGTGTCCGCGTAATCCCGGATCAGCTCCGGCGCGCCGGGCAGTTCCGGCGCCACGGTCATCGACACCGCGTGCCCGCCCGCCGCGTCGATCAGCCGCGCCAGCAGGCCGGGGTCGGGGTCGCGCAGCGCGGAGCGGGTCTGCGCGCCGCGCCGCAGGGGCGACAGGAACGGGCCCTCGAAGTGGATGCCCGCCAGACTGGGCGCGGACCCGTCGTCGATGACCGACGCGACCGCGCGTACGGCCCTCTCCATCGCGGACGGCTCGACCGTCGCGACGGACGCCAGCATCGTGGTCGTTCCCCGCGCGAGATGACCCGCCGCCGCCCCCCGTACAGCGGCGGGATCCCCTGTGTAGACCGAGTGCCCGGAGCCGCCGTGGCAGTGCGGGTCCACGAACCCCGGCACGACCGTCCGGCCGCCCAGGTCCACCACGGTCTCCCGCCCGCCGGGCGGGGCGCCCGTACCCATCGAGTGGATACGGCCGTCCCGCACGAGGAGCCACCCGTCCATGACACCGGCGTCAGGCGTGACGAGCCTGCCGCCGGTGAACAGCCGCCCGCCACCGGCACCGTCCGGCCCCGGGGTCTGTCGTTCGGATCTTGCCGGGGTCGCGGTCCCCGGCACGCACGCGCTCCCCCGTAGCCCCCGAGGGGGCACGGGAGGTGCCCCCTCCGTCGTCGTCGGTCGGCATGGCTCCGCCGTGCCTCCCTCCTCCGCCTCGCGATCCACGGCACCCACCGGGACATCGGCCGCCGCCGCGGCGGGCGCTCCCTGAACCGGCCTGATCCGAACGCCAGACCCTGGCACCGGACGGCCCGCCGTCATCGCGTGTCCAGCAGCGCGTCCACCGCGGCTCGCGCGCACACGCGCGAGGCTCCGAAGGTGCGGACCCAGCCCCGGAAGCCGCCGAAGTCGTGGCCCGGCACGCCCATGTCGACCACGACACAGCCGGGGTAGCGCTCCAGCAGCTCGTCCAGGACCGGCCGCTGCCAGGGGAACCGGTGCGAGCTGCGCACCAGCAGTACCACATCGGCGTCCGGCCCGAACTCGTCGAGATACAGGCCCACTTCGGCCTTGATCATGCCCTCGGCGTTGTAGGTGTCACCCGCCACCGCGAGGGCCTCGACGTCGATGCCCGCCGCGCGCAGCGGCGCCTCCACGCCCCAGGAGGCGCCGCCCTGCGCGGGCGAGTGTGTCGGGTCGAGCCGTACGACCAGGGCCCGCTTTCCCTTGAGCGCCACGTCGCCCCGTACCTCCAGGACGTCGCGGGCCTGCTGCTCCCCGACGGTGTCGTCGTGCGCGACGCCGGTGGCGCGCGGCCGGGTGCCGAGCTTCGCGAGCCGGGCGTTCGCCTCGCGCAGCCGCTCCTCGGGCAGGGTGCCGTCCTCCACGGCGGCCACCAGGGCGGCCGCCGCCGCGTCCACGTCGTCGCCGAACGCCCACGCGCCCAGGCACAGGGCGTCCGCGCCGGCGGCGATCGCCCGGACGGCCGCCTCGGGCAGACTCGCCACGTCGGCGATCCCGCGCATCTCCAGCGCGTCGGTGATCACGACGCCGTCGAAGCCCAGCTCGTCGCGGAGCAGACCGGTGAGTACGGCGGGGCTGATCGTGGCCGGGACGTCGTCCAGCCGGCTGAGGTGGACGTGCGACACCATGATGCTGTCGACCCCGGCGGCGATGGCCGCGCGGAACGGGTCGAGGTAGTGGTCCACCAGTTCCTCGCGGGACAGGTCCACGGTGGGCGTGCCGAGGTGGGCGTCGGTGGAGCTGAGACCGTGGCCGGGGAAGTGCTTGGCGCAGGCGCTCACCCCTGCCGCCTGGAGCCCCTCGACCCAGGCGGCCGCGTGCTTGGCGACCAGCGCGCGGTCGGCGCCGAAGGTGCGGATGCCGTTGGGGGAGAGGGGGTTGACGGCCGCGTCGACGGCGGGCGCCAGGTCCCAGTCGATGCCGGCCTCCACCAGGGAGAGGCCGATCTGGTAGGCGGACTCACGGGTCCGGGCGGGATCGTCGAGGCGGCCCAGGGCGTGATTGCCCGGTACGGACGTACCGCCGTGGTCCTCCAGCCTGTTGACGTCGCCGCCCTCCTCGTCGACGGAGAGCAGCACATGGTCACGGAGGCCGTGCAGGGCCGTGGTCAGCTCCCGCACCTGTTCGGCGGAGGCGATGTCCTTGCCGAACAGGACGAAGCCGCCGAGTCCTTCGGCGACCCGGGCGCGCGCCCACCTGGGGACGGTCCTGCGTCCGAGCGCGGGGAACAGCACGCCGTGGGCGAGCCGGGACAGCTCGGTCATGATTCGATTCCTCACCTTGCGGTTGATCGTCGTGCGGTGATGTGTGATGTGTGGGCCGGGGGCCGGTCAGCCCTTGACGGCGCCGCTGGTCATGCCGCCCACGAGGCGGCGCTGCACCAGCAGGAAGAAGATGAGTACGGGGATGGAGAAGATCGTCGAGGCCGCGATCATCGCGCCGTAGTCGACGCTCTCCGAGGTCTTGAACGACACGAGCCAGACCGGCAGCGTGTAGTTCTCCTGAGATTTCATGATCACGTAGGCGAAGATGTAGTCGTCCCACGCGTTGACGAAGGCGAAGATCGACGTCGCCACGATGCCCGGCATCAGCAGGGGCAGCAGAACCCGTACGTACATCTGGAACCGCCCGCACCCGTCGACGAGCGCGGCCTCCTCCAGCTCTACGGGAACACCCTCCACGAATCCGCGCAGCGTCCAGATCGTGAACGGCAGCACGAAGGTCATGTACGTCAGGACGAGGCCCGGCAGGAAGTCCAGCCCGCCGACGGACCTGAGCATCAGATACACCGGGATGACCATGGCCGCCGCCGGGACCATCTGCACCAGCACCAGGATGGTCAGTACCGCCTTGCGGCCGGCGAAGCGGAACCGTGCGATCGCGATCGCCGCGAACAGCGAGATGATCAGCGAGAGGACCACCGAGGAGAGCGTGACCGTCAGCGAGTTGCGGACGAACACCCAGAAGCCCGGCTTGTCCAGCGCCCGGGTGAAGTTCTCCAGGCTGACCGGCCAGGGAATGAACTTCGGTACCGAACTGAGGATGTCCGACCGCTCCTTGAGCGCGGTGGCCACCATCCAGTAGACGGGGAACACCATCACGGCGGACACGGCCATCGCGATCGTGTTGTTGACGCCGCGCCGTCTGCTGGTTCTCATACGACATCTCCCTGCCGGGACAGCCTGCGGACGTAGGCGACGGAGAACAGGGCGAGGATCACCACGGTCACCACCGCGACCGACGCGCCGCTGCCGTACTCGTTACGGCTGAACGCGGTGATGTACGCGTACACGCCGAGCGTGGTGGTCGCCCCGTCGGGACCGCCCTGCGTCAGCACCCAGATCGGGGTGAACGAGTTCACCGACCAGATCACTTCGAGGATGGTGAGGATCGCGAGGACGGGCCGCATGATCGGAATGGTGATGTTGCGGAACATCTGAAGGGTCCCCGCACCGTCGAGGCGGGCCGCCTCGTACAGGGACTCGGGTATCTGGCCGCGGGCGGCGAACAGGGTCAGCGCGACGAACGGCAGCCCCTTCCAGACGGTCAGCAGGATGATCAGGCCCAGGGCCTGGGTGGGATGCGAGAACCAGTCGTAGACCGACATGTCCCCGAACACCCGGGCCTGGGTGAGCAGCCAGTTGGCGACGCCGTACTGCGGCTGGAACATCCACTGCCAGACCAGCGTCGCCGCCACCATGGGCATCGCCCACACCAGCACCAGACAGACGGTGGTGACGACGCGGGCCCACGGCGAGATGCCCATCAGCAGGTGCGAGATCAGGAATCCCAGCACCATCAGCAGCGTCACGCACACCAGCGTGAACACCAACGTCCGCAGCAGGACCGCCAGGAAGTCGGCGTCCGTGAAGATCCGGGTGAAGTTGTCCAGGCCGATGAAGTCCGACTGTCCGGTGAACAGTGAGCGGGGGCCGAACTCCTGCGTCGACAGGGTCAGCAGCCGAACCAGGGGATAACCCTGGATCAGCAGGAGCGCGGCCAGCGCGGGGGCGATCATCGCCCAGGGCAGCATCCGGGACCGCCGTGCCGGACCGCGCCGGCCCGGTGGCCCGGTGCGGCGGTCCCTGTCCGGGGCGCGCACCGGACGGTGCTTCTCAGTGAGTGCCATCAGGCGTCCAGGGGTGTCAGTCGCTCAGCGAGTTGAAGGCTTCCGTCGCGTGCTTGTCGTACGCGGCGGACGACGAGGCGATGTCCGCACCGCTCGCGATCTTCGAGAAGAACTGTTCGTTGTAGCGCTCGGTCTCCAGCGTGGCTTCGCCGGGACTGTTGGGCAGCGGCCGGCTCACCTTGCTGGCCCCCGAGGCGACGGTCAGCTGCTCGGGCACGCCGGCCGGGGTGAACTCCGGGGAGATCGGCAGCAGATTGAGCTTCAGCGCCATCCGCTGCTGGAACTTCTCGCCGGAGACGACCCGCAGCCAGTCCTCGGCGGCGTCCCGGTCGGGGCTGCCCGCGGCGATACCGATGGTCGACCCGGAGACGATCACGGGCATCGTGCTGTTCGCGTCGTAACCCGGCATCGCGAAGAAGCCGATGTTCTCCTTCATCTCCGGGTTCTTCTCGATGACGGCGGCCGGCTCCCACGCCTTGACGTACGCCATGGCGGCCTTGCCGTCGGCGAACAACTGGTCCTGGTCGGGGCTGTCGGTGTTGACGCCGCGGGAGGACGGGGTGGAGCAGGTGTTCTGGAAGTTCTTCCACGCCTTGAGGCCGGACTGGTTGGCCGCCGAGGACATCTCGGCCTTCCACTTGCCGTCCTTCTGCGAGGCGACCTCGCCGCCCTTGGCGAAGAGGAAGGGCATGCCGTTGAACCAGTACTGGCCCGGCAGGTAGAAGCCGGAGAAGTTGGCCGTCCCCTTGTTCGACTCCGCCAGCGTGCCGCAGTGCTCCTGGAGTTCGGCGAGGGTCTTCGGGGGTGAGGTGATGCCCGCGTCCGCGAACATCTTCTTGTTGTACATAACCACTTTGGTGCCGCCGTAGAGCGGGACGGCGTACAGCTTGCCGTCGAACTCGGAGGGGGCGGAGAGACCGTCCAGCCAGCCGTCCGAGCCCTCGAAGGACTTCTTGTCCTCCGTGAGATCGGCGAGGCCGCCGGAGTAGGTCTGGAGCGGGGTCTGGGTGTTGCCCATCTCCACGATGTCCGGCGGGTTGCCGCTGGCCAGCGCCGTGGTGATCTTGGTCGCGACACCGTCCCACTGCTGTATCTGGATGTCGACGTCGATGTCCGGATGGTCCTTCTTGAACTCGGCGGTCGCCTCCTTGATCAGAGGGTTGTCGCCGGGCCCGCCGGTCATCATCCAGATCGTCAGCTTGTTGTCGGAGTCGGACTTCGCCACCCCGCCACCGCCGCACGCCGTGAGCGTGAGCGCGAGGACCGGAAGTGCCGCCAGTGCGCACCGGGTTCGTGATCGATTCATCGTTGTCACCCTTCTGCCATCTGCTCGTCGTGGGTGGTGCGGGAGGTCGCGTCGGTGTTGCCGGAAGCGCCGCCGTCGGCGCCGGAGCCGGCCGCCGGGGCGGCAGGGGATGTGGGACAGTCCGCGAGGCGGCGGATGATCAGATCGCGGTCGACGGCCACGGAGGCCGCGTCCTCCGCGCTGACGCCCAGCGAGTCGTAGAGGCGGCCGAGCGAGGTCGCCATCGAGCCGAGCAGGCCCGCCGAGTCGCCGAGGTCGGCTCGGCGCACCACGCTGCGGACGCCGACCGTGTCGGCGACCTGGTCGCTGATGGCGGCCAGGCGCGCGGTGTCGAAGGACTCCGAGAAACCGCCGGTGAGGACCACCGTGGCGGGCTCGTAGGAGAGCGCGACGATGGTGACGAGATGGGCCAGCGCGCCGTGCACCTCGGACAGCAGCGGCGCATACGCCTCCGGGTCCGCGAACAGCGCCCGCGCCGTCGGTACGTCCACCCCTCTGCCGCGCGCGTACGCCACCAGGTCGGCCCCGGACAGCAGATCGCGCAGCCGCTCCTCGCGGCCGGGCAGGGGGAGCCGGCCGAACTCACCGAGGAGACCGGTCCTGCTGAGCAGCACCTGTCCGTCGATGGAGACGGCGGAACCGAGGCCGGTGCCCATGGCGAGCAGTACGGCGGTCTCCCGGTCCGGCAGCGATCCGTACTGGAGTTCGCCCCGCAGGGCGAGGTTGGAGTCGTTGCCGACCTCGGTCTCCACGCCCACGAGGGCGGAGACCTTCTCGATGAATCCGGTGCCCTTGATCTGGCCGAGATTGTGCGACGCCACGACGGCCCGTCCGTCGCCGGTGACGACACCGGGCAGGCCGATCGTGACGGTGTGCAGGGGTACGCCGTCGCCGTGCCGGTCGACGAGATCGGTGATCCGGCCGGCCACCCAGGCGGCGAGTTCGTCCGCCGTCGCGTCGCGCGGCGTGGTGTCCCGGCTCCTGATGATCGCGCGGCCCAGCGCGTCCGCCACCACCACACGGCAGTTGGTGCCGCCGAGGTCGACTCCGCAGACGAGAGCGGAGCGGTGGTTGAAACTCACGGACGTCGACTGTCTGCCGGGGCCTTCCCGGAGCACCCGGAAACCCTCCAGGGCGAGGGACTCGGCCATCAGGTCGTCCACGATGCGGAACACCGTGGCCCGGCTCAGGCCGGTGTCCGCGATGAGCCGCTGACGGTCCATGTCCGCGCCGGACAGCAGGGCCGCGATCACGGCGCTGCGGTTGGAGGTGCGGGGGAGCGAGGTAGTTGCCACAATTCCTCTCACTCTGAGATTAATTTGGTGGCGCAACTTTAGGCACAGGTGAGCGATGAAAACCAGACATGCGGCGCATCACATTCAGGTAACCGTGACGACCCACCCGCCACGCCCGTCACGGACTTCGGGCCGGTGCTTCCCGGTGCGGAGCCCTCACCCGTACGGCTCTCGCTCCCGCCGGCGACGACGTACCCTGGCGCGACGGCGACGATCGAACACGGCACCCACCGACGGCCGGTGCGCCGGCAGTCGGCCGGGACGGAGCGTCGAGACCATGCGAAACCGGCCGATCCCCGGCAGCGCCGGACGGGTCCGCCCTCTGCGGCTGCTCGGTGACCCGACCCTGCACGCCCCCTGCGGGCCGGTCACGGACTTCGGGCCGCAGCTCGCTCGGCTGGTCGAGGACCTGTTCGCGACGATGTACCGGGCGAGCGGGGTCGGTCTCGCGGCCAACCAGATCGGTGTGCCGCTACGGGTGTTCGTGTACGACTGCCCCGACGACGAGGACGTCCGCCATCTCGGACACGTCGTCAATCCCCGCCTGGTGGAGGCGGACGGGGTCACCGTACGAGGGCCCGAGGGCTGCCTCTCGCTGCCCGGCCTCGAAGCGGGCACGGAGCGGTTCGACCACGCGGTGGTGGAGGGCGTGACGGTGGACGGCGAGCCCGTACGGATCCACGGCACCGGGTTCTTCGGGCGCTGTCTCCAGCACGAGTGCGACCACCTGGAGGGGCTGGTCTACGCCGACCGGCTGACGGGCCTGCGCCGGGCCAGGCTGCTGCGGGCGGCGCGGCGCGCGTCCTGGAGCTGAGCGCCGGGCCGCGCCGTACCTCCGGTCGGACGTGTCAGAGCCCGGGGCTGCCCGCCCGGTCGGCCACCGCCGACAGCCTGCCCCACAGCAGATCGGCCAGGCTGCTCACCAACTGGGCGCGGGAGCAAGGGCGTTCGCCCAGCCACCAGTCACCCGCGGCATGCATCATGCCGACGATCCCATGGCCCCAGACCCGGGCCAGCTGCGCGCTCTCGGGGCCGAGGTCGACCCGTTCCTCGATGACGATGGCCAGCTCCTCGCCGAGTCGGCGCAGCAGCGGCGCCGAGTGCCGGCCCACGTCGAAGCCCTGCTCGGGGAGTTGGCTGTCCTCGGCCGGATGCATCAGGAACCGGTACACCTGGGGGCGCGCCTCGATCGCCGCGAGATAGGTGTCGAGCGTCGCCTCCACCCGCTCGCGACGGTCGGCGGGCGCGTCGAGCGCCGCCTTCAACGCGCTGAGCAACGCGTCCGTATGACGCTTCGCCAGGGCGCGGTAGAGCCCGCCCTTGTCACCGAAGTGGCGGTAGAGGATCGGCTTGGTGATACCGGCCTCCGCCGCGATCGCGTTCATGGAGGCTTTCGGTCCGTCACGCAGCACGACCCGGTCGGCGGCCTCCAGGAGTTGGCGGCGCCGCTGATGGGCTGAGCGGTGCTGGTCGGCCTGCTGTGTGGTCCCCATGGGTGTCTCCCCGCCCGAGCGATTCCGTGACGCCACGGCAACGTAACACCAAGGCCACCACCCCCGCAGATCAGCCTGCCGCAGGTTGACATCCTCTACTTGCCGGTAACAGACTGTTGTTACCGCAAGTAACAGCAGTGCTGGAGGATGACGATGGCCGAGTTCACGTTCGAACTCAACGATGACCAGAGGCACGTACGCGACTGGCTGCACGGGTTCGCCGCCGATGTCATCCGCCCGGCCGCCGCCGAGTGGGACGAGCGGGAGGAGACTCCATGGCCCGTGATCCAGGAAGCCGCCAAGGTCGGTGTCTATTCCCTCGACTTCTACGCACAGCAGTACTTCGACCCCACGGGCCTCTCCATCCCCATGGTGATGGAGGAGCTGTTCTGGGGTGACGCGGGCATCGCCCTGTCGATCGTCGGCACCGGACTCGCCGCCGTCGGTGTGCTCGCCAACGGCACCGAGGAGCAGATAGGCACCTGGATACCGCAGATGTACGGCGACGCGGACGACGTGAAGGTCGCCGCGTTCTGCTCCTCCGAGCCCGACGCCGGATCGGACGTCGCCGCCATGCGCACCCGCGCGGTCCACGACGAGGCGAAGGACGAGTGGGTCCTGAACGGCACCAAGACCTGGGCGACCAACGGCGGCATCGCCAATGTGCATGTCGTCGTCGCCGTCGTGGACCCGGAGGCCGGCTCCAAGGGGCACGCCTCCTTCATCGTCCCGCCCGCGACGCCCGGCCTCTCCCAGGGCCAGAAGTTCAAGAAGCACGGCATCCGCGCCTCGCACACGGCCGAGGTGGTCCTGGAGGACGTCCGCGTCCCGGGCCACTGCCTGCTGGGCGGCAAGGAGAAGCTGGACGAGCGGCTGGCCCGCGCCCGCGAGGCCAGGGCGGGGGCCGGGGCCGCAGGGGCGGCGGCCGGCGGCGAGCGTGTGAAGAACGCGGCCATGGCGACCTTCGAGGCCTCGCGCCCGGCGGTCGGCGCCATGGCCGTGGGCACGGCCCGCGCCGCGTACGAGGTGGCGCTCGACTACGCCAAGACCCGCCGCCAGTTCGGCCGCCCGATCATCGACAACCAGGGCGTCGCGTTCCAGCTCGTCGACATGCGCACCCGGATCGACGCGGCCCGGCTGCTCGTGTGGCGCGCCTCCTGGATGGCGGCCACGGGCAAGCCCTTCACCGCCGCGGAGGGCTCCATGTCGAAGCTGTACGCGAGCGAGACGGCGAAGGAGGTCACCGCGCGGGCGGTGCAGATCCTCGGCGGCAACGGCTTCACGCGGGAGTACCCGGTGGAGCGGATGCACCGCGACAGCGCGATCTACACGATCTTCGAAGGCACCAGCGAGATCCAGCGCCTGGTCATCGCGCGCACGCTGTCGGGGATGCCGATCCGCTGAGACGATTCAGGCCGGGTGGCTCACTCGCAGGCGACACCGTCGCCGTCGCGGTCCAGGTGCGAGCCGTAGCCGGGGTCTCCGGTGCGGATGGGGTCGGCGCCCGCGGCCCTGACGGCTGTGCAGTTGGCGTAGTACGTGGAGCCGCCTCCCGAGCCGCCCGTGTCCGAGCCGGTCGACCCGCCGCTGTCACCGTTGTCGTCGGCGGCGGGGGCGACCGTGACCCTGACGGACTTCGTCTCGGTGACGGTCGGCGCGGGCTTCGGGGTGGCCGTCACCGTCTCGGTGGCCGCCGGTTCCGGGGTGGCCGTGGCGGTGGCCGTCACCGTCGCCGCGGGACCCGGCTTCGCGTCGGCCTTGTCCTGAGCCTCCGTGGTCCCGCCCGCGCCGCCGATCGCGATGCCCAGGAAGAACAGCAGCGCCACCAGAGGAAGCAGCACGCGCTTGCGCGTCCACTTCGGACGGCCGGGCGGCGGTGCCGGCGGGCCGGTATACGGGCTGGGACCGGGCGCGGCGGGTGGTGAAAAGCTCATGTGTCCCCCAAGGGCTGCTTCGTGAGGGGATGACCGTAGCGGCGTGACTTGCCCCCTTGTACGACCCTCGCTCCGGTTGTGGCGAAACCGTGATGAACACGTGGATGCATGGTGTATGAACCGGTGTCGGGTCCGGACACACCGGTGCCCGGCCCCCCTGTCAGGGGCCGGGCACCGGTCCGAAGAGCGCGCGCTACGCGGGGAGTTGAGCCTCGATCGCCGCGACGACCTCAGGGGCCTCCGGCTCCGTACGGGGACGGATACGGCCCACGACCTCACCCTCCGGGGAGATCAGGAACTTCTCGAAATTCCACTGCACGTCACCCGCCTCGCCCCCGGCGTCGGCCCGCTCGGTCAGCGCCGCGTACAGCGGGTGCCGGTTCTCGCCGTTGACCTCGGACTTCTCCAGCAACGGGAAGCTCACGCCGTACGTCGTCGAGCAGAACGTCTCGATCTCCTCGGCGCTGCCCGGCTCCTGGCCCGCGAACTGGTTGCAGGGCACTCCCACGACCGTCAGGCCGCGCTCGCCGTACGTCTGCTGGAGCCGCTCCAGGCCCTCGTACTGCGGAGTGAGACCGCACTTCGACGCCACGTTCACCACCAGCACCGCCCGGCCCTTGTACGCGGCGAGGGATGTGGGCTCACCGCTGAGAGTGCGCAGCGGGATGTCGTACACAGTCATCAAGGTCTCCTCGGAGCAGTCGGTCCCCGTAATCCCCACCATTGTCGCGCTTCACCCGCCGAGCTTGCGGAACAGCCCCTCCTGGACGACCGAGACCAGAAGCCGGCCCGAGCGGTCGTAGATACGGCCCCGGGCCAGACCCCGCCCGCCGGTCGCGATCGGCGACTCCTGGTCGTACAGGAACCACTCGTCCGCCCGGAACGGCCGGTGGAACCACATCGCGTGGTCCAGCGACGCCATGTCGTACCCGCGCGGCCCCCACAGCGGCTCGACCGGGATACGGACCGCGTCCAGCAGCGTCATGTCGCTCGCGTACGTCAGCGCGCAGGTGTGGACCAACGGGTCGTCGCCCAGCGGTCCCACCGCCCGCATCCACACCGCGCTGCGCGGATCCGCGTCCTCGATCTCCTCCGCCGTCCAGCGCAGCCGGTCCGCGTAGCGGATGTCGAACGGCTGACGGCGCGCCATCCGCTCGAACGCCTCCGGCAGCCCGCCCAGATGCTCACGGACCTCGTCGGACACCGTCGGCAGGGACTCCGGGTCCGGGAAGTCGAGACGCGGCGGCAGCTGGTGCTCGAAGCCGCCCTCCTCGGGGTGGTGGAAGGACGCCGTCAGATTGAAGATCGTCCTCCCCTCCTGCACGGCGGTGACCCGGCGCGTGGTGAACGACCGGCCGTCCCGCACCCGTTCGACCTGATAGACGATCGGCACACCGGGCCTGCCGGGCCGCAGGAAGTACGCGTGCAGCGAGTTGACCGGCCGGTCGCTCTCCGTGGTGCGCCCGGCCGCCACCAGTGCCTGGCCGGCGACCTGGCCGCCGAAGACCCGTTGCAGCGACTCGTGCGGGCTGCGCCCGCGGAAGATGTTGACCTCGATCCGCTCCAGATCGAGCAGGTCGACCAGCCGCTCGGCGGGATTCGTCATGGTTCTCGTACTCCACAGGTATCGATCGGCGGGGGGACTCTCAGACGCTGGACAACTGGCCCACGGAGGTGACGCGGACCACGGCCCGGCCCTCCTCGTCGGACGCGGCGAGGTCGACCTCCGCGCTGATGCCCCAGTCATGGTCGCCGTTCGGATCGGCGAACGACTGCCGGACGCGCCACAGGCCGTGGGCCGGGTCCTCCTCGATACCGAGCAGCTTCGGGCCACGCGCGTCGGGACCGGTGCCCAGCTCCTCGTACTCGTCCCAGTAACCGTCCATCGCCTCGCCCCAGGCGTCCGCGTCCCAGCCCGAGTCGGCGTCCATCTCGCCCAGCTCGTTCACCCTGTCCAGCGCCGCCAGCTCCACCCTGCGGAACATCGCGTTGCGCACCAGCACCCGGAAGGCACGGCCGTTCGCCGTGACCGGCTTGACCTGGTCGGCCTTCTCCCGCGCCTCCTCGGCGGTCTCCACCTCCGGGTTGGCCAGCTGCTCCCACTCGTCCAGGAGGCTGGAGTCGACCTGCCGCACCATCTCGCCCAGCCAAGCGATCAGATCCTCCAGGTCCTCCGACTTGAGGTCGTCCGGGATGGTGTGCTCGAACGCCTTGTACGCGCCCGCGAGATACCGCAGCACGATGCCCTCGGTGCGCGCCAGCTCGTAGTGGGACGTGAACTCCGTGAAGGTCATGGCCCGTTCGTACATGTCACGGATGACGGACTTCGGAGACACCGGGTGGTCGCCGACCCACGGATGGCTGGTGCGATAGACCTCGTACGCGTGCCACAGCAGCTCTTCGAGGGGCTTCGGATACGTGAACTCCTGGAGCCGCTCCATCCGTTCCTCGTACTCGACGCCGTCCGCCTTCATCTGCCCGATCGCCTCACCCCGCGCCTTGTTCTGCTGCGCGGCGAGGATCTGCCGGGGATCGTCCAGCGTCGATTCGACCACCGAGACCATGTCCAGCGCGTACGAGGGCGAGGCCGGGTCCAGCAGTTCGAACGCGGCCAGCGCGAAGGTCGACAGCGGCTGGTTGAGCGCGAAGTTCTGCTGGAGGTCGACGGTGAGCCGGATGATGCGGCCCTCGGCGTCCGGGGTCTCCAGCCGCTCCACCACACCGCCGTCGAGCAGCGACCGGTAGATGGCGATCGCGCGTCTGATGTGCCGCAGCTGCTGCTTGCGCGGCTCGTGGTTGTCCTCCAGGAGATGGCGCATCGCCTCGAAGGCGTTGCCCGGCCGCGCGATGACCGACAGCAGCATGGTGTGGGTGACCCGGAAGCGGGAGGTCAGCGGCTCCGGATCGGAGGTGATGAGCTTGTCGAACGTCGTCTCCGACCAGGCGACGAAGCCCTCGGGGGCCTTCTTGCGGACCACCTTGCGGCGCTTCTTCGGGTCGTCGCCCGCCTTGGCGAGCGCCTTCTCGTTCTCCACGACATGCTCGGGCGCCTGCGCGACGACGAAACCCGCCGTGTCGAAACCGGCCCGGCCCGCCCGGCCCGCGATCTGGTGGAACTCGCGGGCGCGCAGGGTGCGCACCCGCGTGCCGTCGTACTTGGTGAGGGCCGTGAACAGCACCGTACGGATCGGGACGTTGACGCCGACGCCGAGCGTGTCCGTACCACAGATCACCTTCAACAGACCTGCCTGCGCGAGCTTTTCGACAAGCCGGCGGTACTTCGGCAGCATCCCCGCGTGGTGCACCCCGATGCCATGGCGTACATAGCGGGAGAGATTGCGGCCGAACTTGGTGGTGAAGCGGAAGTTGCCGATCAGATCGGCGATCCGGTCCTTCTCCTCACGCGTGCACATGTTGATGCTCATCAGCGACTGCGCGCGCTCGACGGCCGCCGCCTGTGTGAAGTGCACGATGTAGACCGGCGCCTGACGGGTCTCCAGCAGTTCGGTCAGTGTCTCGGTGATCGGGGTGAGCCGGTACTCGTAACTCAGCGGCACCGGGCGTGACGCCGAGCGGACCACGGAGGTCGGCCGGCCCGTGCGGCGGGTCAGGTCCTCCTCGAACCGCGACACGTCGCCGAGCGTCGCCGACATCAGGATGAACTGCGCCTGCGGCAGTTCCAGGAGCGGGATCTGCCAGGCCCAGCCCCGGTCCGGCTCCGCGTAGAAGTGGAACTCGTCCATCACGACCTGGCCGATGTCGGCGTGCTTGCCGTCGCGCAGCGCGATGGAGGCCAGCACCTCCGCCGTGCAGCAGATGACCGGCGCGTCGGCGTTCACGGACGCGTCGCCGGTGAGCATGCCGACGTTCTCCGTACCGAAGAGCTTGCACAGGTCGAAGAACTTCTCCGACACCAGCGCCTTGATCGGGGCGGTGTAGAAGGTGACCTTGTCCTGGGCCAGCGCCGTGAAGTGCGCACCCGCCGCGATCAGGCTCTTTCCGGAGCCGGTGGGGGTGGACACGATCACGTTCGCCCCGGAGACCACCTCGATCAGCGCCTCCTCCTGAGCCGGATAGAGCGTGATGCCCTCGCCCTCGGCCCATGACGAGAAGGCCTCGAAGAGGGCATCGGGGTCGGCATCCGGCGGCAGCTGATCAATAAGGGTCACGCCCCCATCTTGCCTGCCTTCCGCCCGGAAGCGGGAACCGGACGACCGGCGGAAGATCACTCCCGGTACGCTGCTCTGTCAACTGGGCCTTGCCGCAACGGCGGTGGGCCCATCGCACGTACCACCACAGCGACGACGGGGCGGGGATCGATCATGCGGGGACGACCATGATGGGGCCGGCGCACTCGCTGTCGGGCGCGGCGGCCTGGCTGGGGGTGGGAGCCGCCGCGGCGGCGGCCGACCGCACCATGCCCTGGCCGGTGCTCGTCGTCGGCGCGCTGATCTGCGCGGGGGCGGCGCTCGCCCCCGACCTGGACCACAAGTCGGCGACGATCTCGCGGGCGTTCGGGCCGGTGTCCAAGGCGGTGTGCGGCATCGTCGACAAGCTGTCGTTCGCCGTCTACAAAGCGACGAAGAAACCGGCCGACGCCCGCAGGACGGGCGGTCACCGCACGCTCACCCACACCTGGCTCTGGGCCGTCACGATCGGCGGCGGCGCCTCGGCGATAGCGATCCTCGGCGGACGCTGGGCGGTGCTCGCGCTGCTCTTCGTCCATATGGTGCTGGCCGTGGAGGGGCTGCTCTGGCGGGCGGCGCGGGTCTCCAGCGACGTGCTCGTGTGGCTGCTCGGGGCGACGAGCGCGTGGATCCTGGCCGGTGTGCTGGACAAACCCGGCAACGGCTCGGACTGGCTCTTCACCGCCCCCGGCCAGGAGTATCTGTGGCTGGGGCTGCCGATCGTCCTGGGCGCGCTGGTGCACGACATCGGCGACGCGCTGACGGTCTCGGGCTGCCCGATCCTGTGGCCGATCCCGGTGGGACGCAAGCGCTGGTACCCGATCGGCCCGCCGAAGGCGATCCGCTTCAGGGCCGGGAGCTGGGTGGAGCTGAAGGTACTGATGCCGGTGTTCATGCTGCTCGGCGGGGTGGGCGGTGCGGCGGCGCTGAACGTGATCTGACGGGCCGGGGCGGGTCCGGCCGGGGTCTCGGGGCGCCACCGCTGAAGGACGTACGGCGGCACGCCGTCGCCGAGCGCATGGACGTCCGGTCGGCGATCACCTTGCTGCCCGGCCCCGGCAAGTCCCCCGCCATCACGGTGAGTTCGCGTACATCACGTGATGGCGGGGGGACAGCCCGGCCCGCGCCCGCCGACGCGCGTCATGGAATACGCGGGTACGCGGGCCGGCGGACCCGCGCACGACGCGGACCCGCTCAGCCGTGCCAGGAGCGCCACAGCGCCGCGTAGGCGCCGTCCGCCGCCACCAGTTCGTCGTGACTGCCCAGCTCGCTGATCCGGCCCTCCTCGACCACGGCGATCACGTCCGCGTCGTGCGCCGTGTGCAGGCGGTGCGCGATGGCCACGACCGTACGGCCGTCCAGCACCTTCGCCAGCGACCGCTCCAGATGCCGGGCCGCGCGCGGGTCGAGCAGCGACGTCGCCTCGTCCAGGACCAGCGTGTGCGGGTCGGCCAGCACCAGCCTCGCCAGCGCGATCTGCTGCGCCTGCGCCGGCGTGAGCGTCGCGCCGCCGGAGCCGACCTCGGTGTCGAGCCCGTCGTCGAGCGCGCGGGCCCAGCCGTCCGCGTCGACCGCCCCGAGCGCCGCCCACAGCTCGGCGTCCACCGCGTCCGCGCGGGCGAGCCGCAGATTGTCGCGCATCGAGCCCACGAAGACGTGGTGCTCCTGGTTGACCAGCGCGACATGGCCGCGCACCCGCTCCGCGGGCATCCGTGACAGCTCGGCCCCGCCGAGGGTGATCCGGCCCGTCCGCGGCCCGTAGATCCCGGCGAGCAGCCGCCCCAGCGTGGACTTGCCCGCGCCGGACGGTCCGACCAGCGCGACACGGGTGCCGGGCGCGACGTCCAGCGTCACCTCGTGGAGTACGTCGACGCCTTCGCGGTAACCGAAGTTGACATGGTCGGCGCTGACATCGCGGCCGTCCGGCACGACCGTCTCGTCACCGTCGTCCGGCTCGATCTCGCGTACGCCGACGAGCCGGGCGATGGAGACCTGCGCCACCTGGAGTTCGTCGTACCAGCGCAGGATCAGACCCACCGGGTCGACCAGCATCTGCGCGAACAGCGCGCCGGTCGTCAGCTGACCGACCGTGATCCAGCCCTGGAGCACGAAGACGCCACCGCCCACCAGCGTTGCCGCGAAGATCGTGACGTGGGTGAGGTTGATGACCGGGAAGAGCACCGAGCGCAGGTAGAGCGTGTACCGCTCCCATGCCGTCCACTCCTTGACGCGCTGGTCGGACAGCGCCACCCGGCGGCGGCCGAGGCGGTGCGCCTCGACCGTACGGCCGGCGTCGATCGTCTCGGCGAGCACCGCGGCCACCGCCGCGTACCCGGCCGCCTCCGAGCGGTACGCCGCCGGCGCCCGCCTGAAGTACCAGCGGCAGCCCACGACCAGCAGCGGCAGCGCCACGACCACCGCGAGCGCCAGCGGCGGGGCGGTGACGCCGAGGGCGCCGATCAGCAGCGCGGCCCACACGACGCCGATCGTGAGCTGCGGTACGGCCTCCCGCATGGCATTGGCGAGCCGGTCGATGTCGGTGGTGATACGGGACAGCAGGTCGCCGGTGCCGGCCCGTTCCAGGACGCCGGGCGGCAGCCGTACCGACCGTACGAGGAAGTCCTCGCGCAGGTCGGCCAGCATCTCCTCACCGAGGATCGCGGCGCGCAGCCGCATCATCCGGGTGAAGACGGTCTGGATGATCAGCGCGCCCGCGAAGATGGCGGCGGTGCGCTCCAGATGGAGTTCCCCGGCCCCCTTGGCGCCCTCGGACAGGTCCTCGACGATGCCGCCGAGCAGATACGGCCCCGCCATGGAGGCGATCACCGCGACCGCGTTGACGACGATGAGCAGGACGAACGCCTCGCGGTGGCGCCGCAGCAGCTCCACGACGTAGCTCCGCACCGTCGCCGGGCGGGCGACGGGCAGGGTCGTGGCCGACTCCGGGGCCGCCGGGTCGTACTCCGGTGGTGCCACGCCGATCATGCGGTTTCCTCGATCTCTGCCAGTTGTTCCCGTGTCTTCAGCGGAGTCGGCACCTGCGCGTCGTCGCCCGGCTCGTCGCCCGGCTCGGGGCCCGGCTCGGCGGCGGCCTCGGTCCCGGCCGCCTCCGCCTCCTCGTCCGTCCGGCGCGTGACGACGCTCAGATAGCGCGGGTCGTCCCGCAGCAGCTCCCGGTGCGACCCCACGGCCGCGACCTTCCCGTCGTGGACGAACACCACGGTGTCCGCCCGGTCGAGCAGCAGCGGCGACGACGCGAACACGACCGTCGTACGGCCGCTCCGCAGGCGCCGTACACCTTCCGCGATCCGCGCCTCCGTGTGCGAGTCCACGGCCGACGTGGGCTCGTCCAGGACCAGCACCTCCGGGTCGGCGACGAGCGAGCGGGCGAGCGCGAGCCGCTGGCGCTGCCCGCCGGAGAGCGACCGGCCGCGCTCGGTGATGCGCGAGCGCAGGGGGTCGCCGCTGCCGTCCACCGACGCCTGGACGAGCGCGGCGAGCACGTCGTCGCACTGCGCCGCGTCCAGCGCGTCCCGGGGCTTCACCGCGCCGGACGCGGGCACGTCCAGCAGCTCGGTGAGTGTCCCGGACAGCAGCACCGGATCCTTGTCCTGTACGAGGACGGAGGCACGCGCCGCGTCCAGCGGAAGGTCGTCGAGCGCCACCGAACCGAGCAGCACGGAAGCGCTCTTCTCCTCCTCGGCGGCGTGTCCGCCCAGCCGTTCGGCCAGTCGCCCTGCCGCGTCGGGGTCGCCGCACACGACGGCGGTCAGCTGCCCGGCCGGGGCGAGCATGCCGGTGGCCGGGTCGAAGAGGTCACCCGTGGGCCGGGCGTCGTCGAGACCGCCGCGCTCGTCCTCGTAGGAGGTCCGCTCCAGCCGCAGCACGCGGGCCGCGCGCGTCGCCGAGGGACGCGAGAAGGAGTACGCCATGGCGATCTCCTCGAAGTGACGGAGCGGGAAGAGCAGCAGTGTGACCGCGCTGTACACGGTGACCAGTTCGCCGACCGAGATCCGGCCGTCGCCCGCGAGGATCGCGCCGTACCAGACCACAGTGATCAGCAGGATTCCCGGCAGGAAGACCTGGATCGCCGAGATCAGCGCCCACATGCGGGCGCTGCGGACGGCCGCCGCGCGGACCTCCTGGGAGGCTTCGCGGTAGCGCGTGAGGAACAGCTCCTCGCCGCCGATGCCGCGCAGCACCCGCAGTCCGGCCACGGTGTCGGCGGCCAGCTCGGTGGCCCGGCCCGCCTTCTCGCGCTGGACGTCGGCGCGTTGGGTGGCGCGGGGGAGCAGCGGCAGCACGGCCAGGGCGAGCACCGGCACCCCGACGGCCACGACCGCGCCGATCGAGGGCAGATAGAACACGAGGCTGACGCACACCACGACGACCGCGATGGCGGCCGCCAGGAAGCGCGACAGCGCCTCGACGAACCAGCCGATCTTCTCGACGTCACCCGTCGAGACGGCGACCACCTCGCCGGCCGCGACCCGGCGGGTCAGCGCCGACCCCAGCTCGGCGGTCTTGCGGGCCAGCAACTGCTGTACGCGGGACGCCGCGGTGATCCAGTTGGTGACCGCCGTCCGGTGCAGCATCGTGTCGCCGAGGGTGATCGCGCAGCCGAAGAGGGCGATGACCGCACCGGCCAGCGCGAGCCGCCCGCCCGAGCGGTCCACGACTGCCTGTACGGCGAGTCCGGCTCCCAGCGGCAGCCCGGCGACTCCCAGCTGGTGCAGGAGCCCCCAGGAGAGCGATTTGAGCTGGCCACGCAGTTGTCTGCGCCCGAGCCAGTACAGGAAGCGCGGTCCTGACCGGGCGTCGGGTCTCCCCGGATCGGGGTACGGAAGATCGCGAATCTGCATGACGTCCCAGTGAGTCGTGGAGTGGCCCAAACCGTCCAAGGTTGTGCTTCGGGCACGGTCCGGGGCAATCGATTATTCGCTTCTCGGCCACATGGGTGACATGCGACGAGGCCCGGCCGGCGCGCTCGCGCCGACCGGGCCCGCTCAGTGTCCGCCGAGTCCACGACTTCTTCCACGAATTCCGGAACTTCCGCTTCTACGACTTCCGGGACGACTCCTCGGCCGGCTTCTCGGAATCCGTACCGGGGCGGGACTTCTTCCACTCGCCGCGGGTGAAGTCCGGGATCTGCTGCGGTGCGCCGTTCGCCTTGATGGACGCGTGGCTGAGCGGTACGGGAGCGGTCCAGGTCGCCGCGTCGTAGACGTCGAAGTCGGGCACCAGACCGAGCCGGACACACTGCATCAGCCGGAAGACCATGATGTAGTCCATCCCGCCGTGCCCGCCCGGCGGATTGGCGTGCTCCTTCCAGAGCCAGTGGTCCCAGTCGGCGTACGCGCCGAAGTCGCCCCACTCGTCGTTCGCGTGATCCGGCTCGATGTAGATGCGCTCGGGGTAGTCCTCGAAGACGCCCCTGGTACCGCCGAGACTGTTGATACGGCTGTACGGATGCGGCGTCGAGACGTCGTGCTCCAGCCGGACGACCCGGCCCTTGGCCGTCTGGACCAGACTGATCGTCCGGTCGCTGTTGACGTAGGTCTCCTTCCAACTGGGGTCGCCCGGCGGCATGTTCTCCTCGCGGTACTGCGCGAGGGTGAGCGCCGGCGTACCGATGCTGGTGATGCTGACGGCGCGGTCACCGCGGTTGATGTCGAGGTAGTTGGCGACCGGGCCGAAGCCGTGGTTCGGATAGAGGTCGCCACGGAGCCGGGTGTGCCACAGCCGCCGCCAGGGCCCTTCGTAGTAGTCCGGGTCGAACATCAGGCCGCGCAGGTCGTGGTTGTACGCGCCGGCGCCGTGGAGCAGATCGCCGAACAGGCCCGCGTGCGCCATCCGTAGGACGCGCATCTCGTTCTTGCCGTACGCGCAGTTCTCCAGCTGCATGCAGTGGCGCCGGGTGCGCTCGGAGAGGTCGACCAGTTTCCACAGCTCGTCGAGCCGCATCGCGATCGGACACTCCACGCCGACGTGCTTGCCGCTCAGCATGGCGGTCCTGGCCATCTCGAAGTGGAAGTCCCACGGAGTGGCCACGTAGACGAAGTCGACGTCACCGCGCGCGCAGAGGTGTTCGTAGTCGTGCTCGTCCTTCGTGTAGACGGCGGGCGCCGGCTGCCCGGCCTTGACGACCTTGGCTGCGGCGGCGAGGGCCTTGTCGCGCACCGTGTCGCACAGGGCGACGACCTGGACGCCGGGCACCGCGAGGAACAGATCGATCATGCTGCCGCCGCGGTTGCCGAGGCCGACGATGCCGACACGGACCGTCGAGCGGCCTTCGAAGGGCACACCGGCCATCGTGCGGCCCTGGCGCTCGGGGCCGGCGGATTCGGCGCTGTCGGGGGCGGCCTGTGCGGCCGCCGCTCCCGCTCCGGCCGCCGACGTGGGCTCCGCGGCGGAGACGGTGCCGGTGCCCAGGGCGCTGAGCCCGAGGCCGGCGCCGGCGACGCCCGCCGTCGTTCTGAGAGCGGAACGGCGGCTCATCGAGCCGCCGTTGTCCTTGTTCGCGTCGTCCTCGCCGGGGTTCTGCGGTGCTGCGTCGTTCATGAAGCCTCCATAGGAGCTGACGTGCGCGGCGGAATTGAACCTCGTTGAGGACCTTGGTAGTTGGGGCTGGTGATGCGCAAGGGGCCTCGTTTGGACTCTTCGATCGAACCCTTGGACTCTTCGGCCGGAACCACGCCCGGGGGCGCCCCGGTCGGCGGCGCGGCTCAACGGCGCGGCTCAGTAGCCCCGTTGAACAGCGCCCTTCAGCAGCGCCGCTCCGGCACGCCGTCGACGGGCCCGCCCACCAGCGTCGACAGCAGCACGCCGAGCATGTCGCGCTGGTCCGACGTCAGCGGGGCCAGGATGTCCTCGGCGGCCGACCTGCGCGCGTCGCGCAGCGCCCGCAGCACGCCGCGTCCGGTGTCGGTGAGTTCGATCCGGATCACCCGGCGGTTGGTCGGGTCCGGGGCGCGGCGGACGCAGCCGCTCGCCTCCAGGCCGTCGACCAGGCTCGTCACGGCGCGGGGCACCACTTCCAGGCGCTCGGCGAGGTCCGCCATCCGCGGCGGGCTGTCGTAGAAGGCGACCGTGCGCAGCAGACGGGACTGCGCGGGGGTGATCCCGATCGGCTCCAGATAGCGCTTCTGGACGCGGTGGAGCCTGCGGGTCAGCCTCAGGAGCTGTTCGGCCAGCAGGCCGTCGGCGTCGGGGGTGCTCATGGCGGAACAATAACAGGACCTCATACATTGTGAGGGTAGGTAACAGTGAGCTATGCTCCTCCAAGAGTTTCCTGTACGTCCTGAAACTCTCGAAACTCCTGAAACCCATCAGAATCCTCGAAGGAGCCCATGAAGTCCGAACTGTCGACCTGGAAGCCCTCGGCCCGCCCCCTGGATCCGTCGCAGCCCGAGCCGCCGGCCCAGCTGCGCCGTATCTTCCGGCTCTTCCGCCCCTACCGCGGCAGGCTGGCCGTCGTCGGCGTGCTCGTCGGTGCGTCATCCCTCGTGGCCGTGGCCTCGCCCTTCATGCTGCGCGAGATCCTCGACACCGCGATCCCCCAGGGCCGCACCGGGCTGCTCAGCCTGCTGGCCCTCGGCATGATCCTCACCGCCGTCCTCAGCGGCGTCTTCGGCGTCGTCCAGACCCTCATCTCCACGACTGTCGGCCAGCGCGTCATGCACGATCTGCGCACGGCCGTCTACGCGCAGTTGCAGCGCATGCCGCTCGCGTTCTTCACCCGCACCCGCACCGGCGAGGTCCAGTCCCGGATCGCCAACGACATCGGCGGCATGCAGGCGACGGTCACCTCCACCGCCACCTCGCTGGTCTCCAACCTCACCGCCGTCATCGCGACCGTCGTCGCGATGCTCGCGCTGGACTGGCGGCTGACCGTCGTCTCGCTGCTCCTGCTGCCGGTGTTCGTGTGGATCAGCCGCCTCGTCGGCCGTGAGCGCAAAAAGATCACCCTCCAACGACAGAAGCAGATGGCGACGATGGCCGCCACGGTCACGGAGTCGCTGTCCGTGAGCGGCATTCTCCTCGGCCGCACGATGGGCCGCGCCGACTCACTCACCAAGTCCTTCGCCGAGGAGTCCGAGCAGCTCGTCGACCTCGAAGTGCGGTCGAACATGGCGGGGAGGTGGCGGATGTCCGTCATCGGCATCGTCATGGCCGCCATGCCGGCGGTCATCTACTGGGCGGCCGGCTTCGTCCTCCACTCGGGCGGCACCGGCGTCACCATCGGCACGCTCGTCGCCTTCGTCTCCCTCCAGCAGGGCCTCTTCCGCCCGGCCGTGAGCCTGCTCGCCACCGGCGTGCAGATGCAGACGTCGCTCGCGCTCTTCCAGCGCATCTTCGAATATCTCGACCTGCCCGTCGACATCACCGAACCCGAGAAGCCGGTCCCGCTCGGCAAGGTCCGGGGCGAAGTGCGCTTCGACGGCGTCGACTTCAGCTACGACGAGAAGGACGGCAAGACCCTCCACCGAGTGGACCTGACCGTCCCGGCGGGCGGCAGCCTCGCCGTCGTCGGCCCCACCGGATCAGGCAAGTCGACCCTGAGCTATCTGGTGCCGAGGCTGTACGACGTGACGGGCGGCCGGGTCCTGCTCGACGGGGTCGACGTACGCGACCTGAGCTTCGCCACCCTCGCCCGCGCGGTGGGTGTCGTCTCGCAGGAGACGTATCTCTTCCACGCCTCGGTCGCCGACAACCTGCGCTTCGCGAAGCCGGGGGCGACGGACGAGGAGATCGAGACGGCGGCCAGGGCGGCGCAGATCCACGACCACATCGCCTCGCTCCCCGACGGGTACGACACGCTGGTCGGCGAGCGCGGATACCGGTTCTCCGGCGGCGAGAAACAGCGCCTCGCGATCGCCCGCACCATCCTGCGCGACCCGCCGGTCCTGGTGCTCGACGAGGCGACGAGCGCGCTCGACACCCGTACGGAACACGCGGTCCAGCAGGCCATCGACGCGCTCTCCGAGGGACGTACGACCATCACCATCGCGCACCGGCTCTCCACGGTGCGGGACGCGGATCAGATCGTCGTGCTCGACGCGGGGCGAATAGCCGAGCGCGGCACGCACGAGGAGCTGATCGACCACGACGGCCGGTACGCGGCGCTCGTCCGCAGGGACGGCAGGCTTTCGGCGGCGCAGATAGCCTCCGAGGCGACGTCCGAGGACGCGCGCGCCAGCGCGGCCTGACCGAGTAGCGCGCTTTGTCCGGGTTAGCGTGCCCGCATGACGAACGAGCCCCCACGCGCGACATCCGGGCGCAGGACCCGACTGACGCGCCGTGGCCGACTGGTCCTTATCGTGACGGCGGCGGTGGCCGTCGCGGTGGCCGTCCTCGTGCCGGTGCTGCTCATCGGAGAATCACCCCCCGAGGAGAAGAAGACGGTGTCGCTGCTCGTCCCGGAGGGACGACGGGCGACCCAGGTGTACGCCTCCGTCGACAAGGTCCTCGGCGTCCCCTCCGGTACGACCGCGAAGGCGGCGACCGGGGCCCGCCTCCAACTGCCCGGCGCGGCCCGGCGCAACCCGGAGGGATATCTCTTCCCGGCCACCTATCCGGTCGAGGCCGGAGCGACGCCGGCCGGTGTGCTCGGCTACATGGTCGACACGGCGCGGGAGCGTTTCGGCGCCGACAACATCACCGAGGGCGCGCGGCGCAACGGGATGACGGTCTATCAGACGGTGACGATCGCCAGCATCGTGCAGGCCGAGGCCGACACGGCCGCCGACATGGGCCGGGTGGCGCGCGTCGTGCACAACCGACTGGCCCAGGACATGCCGCTCCAGATGGACTCCACCCTCAACTACGCCCTGAACCGGAGCACGCTCGACACCTCGCACTCCGACACGAAGGCCGAGAGTCCTTACAACACCTACGAGTTGAGGGGTCTGCCGCCCACGCCGATCGGCAATCCGGGGGAAGAGGCGATGAAGGCGGCGATCAGCCCGACACGGGGCGACTGGCTGTACTTCGTGACGGTGGCGCCGGGGGACACCCGCTTCACCGCCGACTACGCGGAGCACCGGAGCAACGTGGCGGAGTTCAACGCGAACAGAAGCTCCACCGCGCGGTAGCTCGCCTGCCCCGTGAATCGACGACCGCGGCCTCGGGCGACCGCGCTCTCGGACGAGGGCGGCCTCAGACGAGGGCGGGCTCGTGTTCCAGCAGTGCCCTGATGTCGTGTACGGCCGCGCGGCCCGCCCGATTGGCCCCGATCGTTGAGGCCGAAGGCCCGTACCCGACCAGATGGACCCTCTCGTCCCGTACCGCACGCGTGTTCTCGACCCGGATACCGCCACCCGGCTCGCGCAGTCCCAGCGGTGCCAGATGGTCGATGGCCGGGCGGAAGCCGGTGGCCCAGAGGATCACATCGGCGTCGACGCTCCGACCGTCGTCCCAGACCACACCGGACGGGGTGATCCGGTCGAACATCGGCAGCCGGTCGAGCACACCCTGCTCGCGCGCCCGGCTGATCGCCTCGTTCACGGGCAGCCCGGTCACCGAGACCACGCTCTGGGGCGGCAGCCCGGCCCGTACCCGTTCGTCCACCAGCGCGACGGCGGCCCGCCCCTGCTCCTCGCCGAACGGCCCCTCCCGGAAGACCGGCGGCCGGCGCGTGACCCACGTCGTCTCCGCGGCCACGTCCGCGATCTCCATCAGATGCTGCGTCCCCGAGGCCCCGCCGCCGACGACAACCACCCGCAGCCCGGCGAACGCGGCGGGCCCGGGATAGCGGGAGGTGTGCAGCTGGCGGCCCCGGAAAGTCTCCTGCCCCGGACAGCTCGGCCAGAAGGGCCGGTCCCAGGTCCCCGTGGCGTTGATCAGCGCCCGCGTCGACCAGACGCCCTCCGACGTCTCCACCCGCAGCCTCCCGCCCTCCCCCTCACGCACGGCCGCCACATCCACCGGCCGGCGGACGCGCAGACCGAAGCGTTCCTCGTACGCGGTGAAGTACTCCCCGATCACCTCGGACGACGGCCGACCTCCGTCGGCGCCGGTCAGCTCCATGCCGGGCAGCGCGTGCATCCCGTGGATCTTCTCGTACGTGAGCGAGGGCCACCGGAACTGCCAGGCGCCGCCCGGCCGCGGGGAGTGGTCGAGCGTGACGAAGTCCCGGTCGGGCACCAGCCCGGAACGCCGCAGATGGTAGGCGCTCGACAGCCCGGCCTGCCCCGCGCCGACGACCACGACGTCCACAGCTCGTGTGTCCCGCGCCTCCGCCACCCCGAAATCGTTCACGTTTCTACCAACAGCCGGGGGTGCGCGGATCATCCCGCACGCGAACGCGCCCGCGAGACGGCAGGATGGATGCATGCCCGACGCCTTCACCACCAGGATCGTGAACATCGCCACCGGCACCGACGAGACCGTGGCGGACCTGACGCACCTGTGCGAACAGTTCCTCCGCGAGACCGCGTCCGGCCGCGACGGCCTCCTGCACGTCTTCGTCCCGCACGCGACGGCCGGCGTGGCGGTCATCGAGACGGGTGCGGGGAGCGACGACGACCTGCTCGCCGCGCTGCACACCCTTCTCCCCGCGGACAACCGCTGGCAGCACCGCCACGGTTCCCCGGGCCACGGCCGCGACCATGTCCTCCCGGCCCTGGTCCCACCCCACGCGACACTCCCGGTGATCGCCGGCCGCCTGGAGCTGGGCACATGGCAGTCGGTCTGCCTGGTCGACACGAACACCGACAATCCGGACCGGAAGGTGCGGCTGAGCTTCCTGGGCTGAACCAGGGCCGACCGAGATCGGGGCGAGAGGGACTCAGCGGACGGGCGCGCCGCCGGGCGACGGATACGAGACGAACGCGAATCGCCCGGAGTCGGGACTCCAGCTGTTGACGTTGATCGTGCCCTGACCGCCGAACAGCGGCACTCGCGCCAACGGCGCGGACCAGTCCGATGTGCGGACGACGACCAACTCCACATCGACGTCCCCGGGATGGCCCACCGTCCCCGCCGGATACCGCAGATACACGGCCAGGCGGCCGTCCGGTGACAGATGGGGGAACCAGTCCACGGTGCCGGTCGAGATCAGCCGCTCGACCTTCTCCGCGGAGGGGTTCTCACTCGGCACCCTGGCCAGTTGGGCGTGCCCGGGTTTCGATGCCCAGCGCTCGGTGTTGAAGTAGATCCATTCACCGTCGGGGGACCACTCGGGACCGTCGACATGCCCCGCGCCCGTGTCCACCACGGTGACCGGACCACCGTCGGAGGCGATCAGAGCGAGTCTGCCCGGACCGCCTGACCCGTCGATTTGTACGAAGCCGAGCCTCTCCCCGTCAGGCGAAACCCCGTGGAGGTAGTGCCGGACGTCCTGCTCGTCCGTGACCCGGCGGTGGCCGCCGCCGGCCAACGGCCCGTGGTAAATGTGCCCGTCGTTCGCGGACATGTAGATGGCCTCACCGCGAGGATCGAGCACATGGTCGTTGTTGAGATCCGGCAGCCCCTCGTACGCGACGCGACGCGGCGAGAGCGGGGAGTCGAGGGAGAAGGCCCAGAGTGCGCCCGCACCGTTCAGATAGAGCGTGTTGCCGTCAGCTCCCCAGTTGGGCGCCTCGAAGGACATTCGGTCGAACTCGGCGACGACAGTGGCCGAAAGAGACGCCACATCGAATACATGGACTCGGCAGGTCCGGCCCTCTCCCGGATCTCGCGAGGGACCCGAGGGGTCCTGCTCGACCGGACGCGCCGTTTCACGCGGTGAAGGTGTGGTCATCTCCGGTATCTCCTCACGTCGCGGACAGGTGTCCACCCTGCCTGATGAACGCCGGGGCGGGTCCGCCGACCGCCTGCGCGTAGCGGAACAGGCCGGCCGGGTCGTAGCGGCGCTTGACCTCCACCAGGCGCTCGTAGTTGGCGCCGTAGTAGGCGTGCTGCCAGTCGCGCAGATCCGGGTCGGGGAAGTTGACGTACGCCGCGTCCGTGCGCAGGCGGTGGCCGAGCTCGCGGTGCACGGTGCGGGTCTGTCGCAGCAGGGCGTCCACCTCGGCGGGTGCGGCGCCGGGCTTCCACTGGGCGCCGATGTCGATCACGAAGGTGGCCCCGCGGTGGGGGTAGGCCGTCTCGTCCGGGCGGGGTGCGTCGCTGGAGCCGCCCATCGCGAAGAGCGTCACATGCCCGGTGGCGCGGGCCGGTCCCGGGCGCCAGGTGCGGGCCCACTCGCCAATGGCCCTCACCGTGTCGGGGCTCAGCCACCGGTCGGGGACAAGGGACTTGGTGGCAGAGGAGACCAGCGTGGTGTTCCCCATGAGGTAGTCCTGCGCGGACCAGAAGCCGCGCTCCTCGATGAACTCCTTCGCCGGGCGCAGCTTCAGCAGTGGCCCGACGGCACGGCGAAGTGCCTCCCGCGGGCCGAGCCGTTGGCCGAGCACCGACAGCGACGTGGTGCCGTCACCCGCGTGCCTGAAACCGATACGCAGATCGAAGTCGCCGCCCCGGTCCCCGTCGAGAATGTGCTGCACCTCGTCCATGACCTTCACGGCCGCGCCCAGGCCGAAGGCGAGGTCGAAGACGGTCGCCCGCAGCCGGCCGACCGGTACGGCGTCGAAGACGAACGAGGTGTTGATCCCGAAGTTGCCGCCCGCCCCGCCCCGGCACGCCCAGAACAGGTCCGGGTTCTCGTCGTCGGCCGCCCGCACCACGCTCCCGTCGGAGAGAACGACGCGGGTCTCGGCGAGCCGGTCACACGTCAGGCCCCACTTGCGGTCGTTGAAGCCGAGCCCGCCGCCGAGCGTCAGACCGGCCACGCCGACGCCGGGGCAGCGCCCGCCGGGAAAGTACAGGCCCGCGTCGCGGGCCTGGTACACGTCGGAGTTCGTGGCGCCGCCGCCGAGGTGCAACCGCCGTCCCCGCGGCACCACTTGCCTGATCGGCCGCAGGCTGATCACCAGACCGCCGGTGGTGGAGAATCCGGCGTAGTTGTGGCCGCCGGAGCGGGGCGCGAACGGCACCCCGTGCTTCGCGCACCAGCGGACGGCGGCTGTCACATCGTCCTGCGAGGCGCAACTGAGCACTCCGGCGGGGCGGATGGAGGCGTAGCGCTGGTTGTTGGGGGCGGCATGGGCCGCGTAATCCATGTCGCCCGGCCGGTACAACCGGGCGGCGACGCTCACCGTACGGCGCAACTCCCGCCAGGCGGCGGGCTCGGGACGCCGACCGGTGGCCGCCGCGGGCCGGCTTCCGTACCCTCCGGCCAGCGTGGCCCCGGCCGCCGAGGCCACGCCACCCCGCAGTACGACTCGTCGGCTGATTTCCACAGTCGCTCCCATTCGCAGTCCTCACATGGGCCCGCCCCGTGGCGGGCAGGCCCACGATGGAGCGGCGCGCGGACGGGAACGGCCCACGACACTCACGGATGATCACTGTTCACGCGAACGGGCACGGCGGAAGCGTCCGCCCAGGTCCGGAAGGAGCCGCGTAGCCTGGGCCTCGTGCCTGCCCCCCGCCCGCATCGTGTCGCCGTCCTCGTGCTGGAGGGTGCGAAGCCGCTCGACGTCGGCATTCCCGCGCAGGTGTTCACGACCCGCGAGAGCATGCCGTACGAGGTACGGGTGTGCGGCGCGGCGCCCGGTCCGGTGACCGGTGGTGACGGGCTCTCGTACCACGTCGCCGACGGTCTCGACGCTCTCGCGTGGGCCGACATCGTCTTCATCCCCGGGTACCGCTTCCCGGACCGCGACGATCCGCCGCAGCCGGTCGTGGACGCGCTGATCGCGGCCCACGAGAGGGGCGCGCGGCTCGCCGCCATCTCCACGGGTGCCTTCGCGCTCGCCGCCACGGGCCTGCTCGACGGCAGACGCGCCACGACGCACTGGCACTACACGCGGGCGCTCGCGGCGAAGCACCCGCTCGTCCGGGTCGACGAGAACGTGCTGTTCGTGGACGAGGGCAGCGTGCTGACATCGGCCGGCGCCGCCTCGGGCATCGACCTGTGTCTGCACATCCTGCGGTCCGATCTCGGCGTGGCCGCGTCGAACCACGCGGCCCGGCGCCTGGTCGCGGCTCCCTACCGCAGCGGCGGGCAGGCGCAGTACGTGCCGCGCCGGGTGCCCGAGCCGCTCGGCGAACGGTTCGCGGCCACCCGCGAATGGGCGCTGCGCCGCCTCGGTGAGCACCTCACGCTCAAGGCGCTCGCCCGGCACGCGGCGGTGTCGCCGCGCACGTTCTCGCGGCGCTTCGTCGAGGACACCGGGTACACACCGATGCAGTGGGTCATGCGCGCCCGGATCGATGTGGCCCGCGAACTGCTCGAACGTTCGGAACTGAGCATCGAGCAGATCGCCACCGATGTCGGTCTCGGCACCGGTGCGAACCTGCGGCTGCACTTCCGGAGCACGCTCGGCACCACGCCGAGCGCGTACCGGCGAACCTTCGGCCAGGGCGAGTAGCCCGATCGGCCCGCCCCCACTGGCGTGATCCTTTCGAACCATGGCGTTCGCGCCGCCGCCATGGGCGGATGCCGCGCGCGAACACTGGAGGGGAATCGAAGGGACATCACTCATGACTCGTATCGCCATCAACGGATTCGGCCGCATCGGCCGCAACGCGCTGCGCGTACTGCTCGAACGTGACAGTGACCTCGATGTCGTCGCCGTCAACGACCTCACCGAGCCCACCGACCTCGCGCGCCTGCTCGCCTTCGACACGACGGCCGGCCGGCTCGGCCGCCCGGTCACCGTCGACGGGAACGCCCTCGTCGTGGACGGCCGCCGCATCACCGTCCTCGCCGAGCGAGAACCGGCGCGGCTGCCGTGGGCGGAGCTCGGCGTCGACATCGTCCTGGAGTCGAGCGGCCGCTTCACCTCGGCCGACGCCTCCCGCGCCCACCTCGAAGCGGGCGCGAAGAAGGTGCTCGTGAGCGCGCCGTCGGCCGGTGCCGATGCCACGATCGCGTTCGGGGTCAACACCGAGGCGTACGACCCGGACACGCACACGATCATCTCGAACGCCTCGTGCACGACCAATGCCCTCGCCCCGCTGGCCGCGGTCCTCGACGACCTCGCCGGCATCGAGTACGGCTTCATGACGACGGTGCACGCCTACACCCAGGAACAGAACCTCCAGGACGCTCCCCACCGCGACGCCCGCCGCGCCCGCGCCGCCGCGGTCAACATCGTGCCGACCACGACGGGCGCCGCCAAGGCGATCGGCCTCGTCCTGCCGAACCTCGACGGCAAGCTGTCGGGCGACTCGATCCGCGTGCCGGTGCCGGTGGGCTCGATCGTGGAACTCAACACGACGGTCGCCCGCGACGTCTCGCGCGAGGACGTGCTGGCGGCGTACCGCGCGGCAGCCGAAGGGCCGCTGGCCGGCATCATCGAGTACTCGCAGGACGCCCTCGTGTCGTCCGACATCACGGGCAACCCGGCCTCGGCGATCTTCGACTCGGCCCTCACCCGGGTCGAGGGCCGCCACATCAAGGTGGTCGCCTGGTACGACAACGAGTGGGGCTTCTCGAACCGGCTGATCGACACGCTCGAACTCCTCGCCTGACGCGCCGATCAACCCCTGCCCCGGCAGGCCGGTCAGTCCCTACCCGCAGGCGGGCGAGGAGGGGTCACCGCCGACCGTGAGTGTGACCGGGGCGCCGGAGACGGTCCCGAGCTGGCTGCTCGTCCTGGGCGTGATGGTGGTTTCGCCGGCCCGCTCCGCGGTGACCTCGCCGTTCCGGTCGACGGTGGCGACCCCCGGGTCGCTGCTGGACCAGCGCGTCGAGGGCAGCAGCGGCAGGATGTTGTCGGTGTCCAGGACCACCTCGTCACCGGTGACCTGGGCCGCGTCGGTGGCGTTCAGGTCGGCGCGCAGGTTCAGGCCGTTGTCGAACCGGTTGTCCTCGATCAGGGCGCCGGACGAACCCCGGTAGGCGAACAGTGAGGTGGTGTACGCCGACGCCTTCGGGACGGCGCGCACCCGGGTGGTGGTGCCCGGGGCGGGGCAGGGGTTCGTCGTCCCGGCGGCGAAGGCGGTGTCGCGGTCCAGGCGGGAGATCTTGTTCCGTTCGAAGGAGATACCGCTGACGCTCTTCGCGTCGAGCAGCCGTACGTCCCCGGTCCGGAAGGTGTTGTCCCGTATCCGGATGTTGTGGTGCACCGGCGTCGCCGGGTCCACCACCTGGTTCGTCGGTTCCACGAGGATCACCGGGGAGGCCGGCCGCAGGAAGGTGTTGCGGCTGATCAGGACATCCTTGACCGGGCCCGACTCGTACCACTGGTAGGCGTCGGAGGAGATGAAGACGCTCGCCATCGTCATCCCGTCGAAGACGTTGTCCTTGATGACCACGGGCTTTCGGGTGGTGACCAGGATGCCGCGGGTGGGGATGTTGCGGAACGTGTTGCCGCTGACGGTCACCGACGGGGTGTACGTGGTGTTCTCCACCACGAAGTTCCCGGCGGTTACGGAGCTCGGGACCGCCCGGTCGAAGGTGACCGTCATCGTGGTCAGCGGCTTGTCGTGGTCCTTGCCTGACGGGCCGTCGACGGACACGACCCTGGGCGTCGGGCCGGGCACCGGCGCCATGGTCCGCTTGTCCACGATCTCCACCTCGTCACCGGGGTAGAACTGCGGGAACCCGGCCGTCTCGGGGTGTTTGTACGCGAGGGTGAGTGCCTTCGGATCCGCCGGCCGCCCGGTGACCTCCAGGTAGGTGCCGTGGATGTTGATCGCGTCGTCGTGCGCGCCGTCGAAGACGTTGCCGGTGACCTTCACCCTGCCCCCGACCCCGGACATCTGGACGAAGTCGGCGAACGCCGCCGTGCTCCGTCCGGAGGCGGGGTCGGTGCGGAACTCGTTGTCCTCGACGGTGATGTTCTCGCTGAACTGGCCGACGAAGCCGAAGCCGTGCAGATACCGCGCTTCGAGTCCGCGGACCGTGACGTCCCGCGACTCCCAGAACAGCGCGGAGGGGGTGTCCCGGGTGGTCTCGCGCATCTGGTAGACGAGGCCGCGGTCGGTGGGGGCGGCCGAGGTGCTGTAGTCGATACGCAGCCTGTCGCCGCCGAGGTCCTTCACCGACGCGACGTCGGAGAACAGGGGGTTGTCGCCGCGCCGGCTCCGTTGTTCGCCAGGGTCGTGGATCTGGGTGTAGTCCATGCCGTCGACGCCCGACCAGTACGGCTCGCCGGTGGCCGGGCTCTTCTCCCCGAGCCACGTCACGTGGCTGTCGGCCACCGAGAAGCCGTTGCCCGGGGGGACGGTCAGGACGCGGTAGGCCTTGCCGTCGGACACCCCGGAGTCGCTGACGGTCGCGTCGACGACCTTCGGCGCGGTGACGTCGTAACTGAAGTCCTCGACCACGACGTCGCGCGAGCGGATGACGGCGAAAGTGGTCATCAGCCCGTGGAACTGCAGGTGTGAGCCGTCGCCGTCGATCGTGAGGTCGTGCATGTCCTCGGCGAGGATGCCGATCCGCTTGTCGCGGTAAGTCTGGTCGGCGCCAACGGTGTTGGAGACGTACAGCTCACGGCGCTCGGCGTGCTCGGGGTAGATCTGATAGGTGCCGCGCGGAAACAGGACGCGGACCGGGCCCTTGACCCGCTTGGCCTGTCGCATGGCCTTCGCCACCGCGCCGGCGCTGTCCCGCCCGCCCGTCGGGTCGGCGCCGAAGGCCGTGACGTCGACGACCGTCTCGGACGCCGGCCCGGTGGCGGTCCTGGGGCTCGACGGATCGGTTCCGGCCGCGAACACCGTGGGGGCCGGGGCCGTCAGTGAGAGGACGACGGCCAGGGTCAGCAGAATCTTCCGCGACGGCGGGCGGGTGCTGTGCAGGCGCACGAGTGGCTCCATGGGGGAGAGGGGAGCGTGGATCAACACAGACGAACGGAAGTGAACGAATTCGAACAGGCTGGGTTTCACATGAGAACGTCGGATCTATGGCCCTGTCAATACGCGGGCGGCGCATTGGTCTGCTGTCTACGGAGGCCAGTGATCCCATGTATGGCGACCGGACGGCAGAGGCATGCGCTGCCGCGCCCGGCCGAGGCATACTCAGACCCCTGTCGGCGCGCCTGCGCCGGCAGATGCGCGGAGGTGAGTGATGGCGTCGTCGGGGACCGAATCCCGCAGGGTGACGATCCACGATGTCGCCCGGTCCGCCGGGGTGTCCCGGCAGACCGTGTCACGGGCCCTGAACAACAAGGGCGAGATCCACGGCTCCACCAAGCAGCGGGTGCTCGACGCCGCCCTCGCGCTGGGCTACCGCCCGAGCCGGTTCGCCAGGGGGCTGGTCAGACAGGACACCATCAGCGTCGGTCTTGTCATTCCCGATCTGCTCAACCCGTTCTTCACCGAGGTCGCCGCGGCGGCGCTGGAAGCCGCGCGGGCCCACGGCTGGCACGTCCTCGTGTACGACACCGCCGACAGCGCGGAGGAGGAACGCGGCACCCTCCAGGTCATCGCCTCGCAGGTGGACGCCGTCGTCGGATACTTCAGCCGGTCCGAGGACGAGATCGAGAAGTTGACGCGCGGCGTCCCGGTCGTGCTCATCGACCGTGAGGGGCGCACCGACCGGTTCAGCGCGATCCGGATCGACGGCGAGGCCGGTGTCCAGGCGGCGATCACCCACCTGGTGGAGAGAGGCCACCGGCGCATCGGCATGCTCGACCACGCCGGCCGGGCCGAACCGAGCGTCCGGCACGCCTGGTTCGCGGCCGCGATGGCGGCCTGCGGCCTGGACGAAGGGCCGGTGCGCCGCGCGGACCAGAGCGTCGAGGGCGGCGAGAGCGCGCTGGAGACGCTCCTCGCCGAACATCCCGACGTGAGCGCCGTCTTCACCTTCAACGACATCATCGCCATCGGCGCGCTGCGCGCCGCGCGCCGCCTCGGCCGGAGCGTCCCCCGGGATCTCGCCGTGATCGGTTTCGACGGTCTGCGCCTCGGTACGCTCGTCGAGCCGCCGCTCTCGACCGTGGCGCTGGACACCCGCCGGCTCGGGGCGCTCGCCGTCGAACAGGCCGCCCGACTGCTGACCGGCAGCGGCCCGCTCACCCCCGACGAACTGGTCGTCCGGGCGGAGTTGCGGCTGCGCGAGTCCGGGTGAGCGGGTCCGGATGACCACGAGGTACACGGCGGTGCCCTTACCGTGCTCGCGCGAGCCCGCGCCCCGGCCCGGACCGTAACCCGAACCGTCCGCCGAGGGCCCTCCACAGGTCTCGGACGTGCGGCCTCTTGACATATCGGCGTAGTCCGCCAGAGACTTCCCGGCAATTCGTGAACGTTCACGGGAACGTTCACGGGCCTTGGAAGGGTCCTCAATGACGCTGACTCGACGAAGGCTCCTGGCAGGCGCGACCGCTCTCGGCGCCGCCGCGTTCGGAGCCGGTGGATGTTCAAGCCCCACGACCGCGAATCCCGGTCACCTCACCTTCTGGTACACGTACAACGGCTTCTCCGAGAACGTGCTCAAGGCCGCTCGGAAGCGCTTCGCCGACGACAAGTTCGTCCCCTCACAGGTGAGCGGCGACCTCACCCAGCGGCTGCTCGCCGCGCTCGCCGGTGGCGCCTATCTGCCCGACATCACCATGATCGGCGACAACATCTCGCGGTACTTCAGCGACAGCGACCGCTTCGTGAACATGAACGATTACGGGGCGCGGGAGCTGGCCCAGGGCTATCTGCCGTGGAAGTGGCAGGCGGGTGCCACCCCCGACGGCTTCCAGCTGGGCTTCCCCATCGACATCGGCCCCGCGGCTCTCTACTACCGGCACGACATCTTCGACAAGGCCGGCCTGCCCAGCGAACCGGACGACGTCGCGGCGGCCGTACCCACATGGGAGAAGTACTTCACCTTCGGCGAGCAGATCCGGAAGAAACTTCCCGGCCGCTATCTGATCACCGACACCAAGACGGTCTTCACGTACTCGATGGCCCAGGAGCAGCAGAAGTACTTCACCCCTCAGAACAGCTACCTCGACGACCAGTCCCACGTCAGGCTGGCCTGGGACCGCTCGGTCGAGGCGTTCCGGCGCCGCCTCACCGCGGGATTCGGCGGGTCGCAGACGGCCAGCGGCCAGTCCGTGGACAGGCACGCGGCCTGGAACACGGGCCAGGAGGTCAGCCTCGTCAACGCCTCCTGGATCACCGGCGAGATCAAGCAGTCGGCCCCCGGCACCGCCGGCAAGTGGCGGGTCTGCGCACCGCCCGGCGGACCCGGCAACCAGGGCGGTTCCTTCCTCGCCATCACCGCCGCCTGCCCCGACCCGCAAGCGGCGTTCGACATCATCAGCTGGCTGCAGAACCCGGCGAACCAGGCCTCCAACTACGCCGAGATCGGCCTCTTCCCGTCCAGCCCCGCCGCGGCCGGGGACGAACGCATCACCGCCCCGGACAAGTTCTTCGGCGGCCAGTCGGCCGTGAAGGTCTTCGCCGACATCGCCGACCAGGTGCGGTACGCCTACTTCAGCCCCTGGGACATCACCATCAGCGACACCTACACCGACGAGCTCACCAATGTCGAACTCGGCGGCAAGGATCCGGAGCGCGCCTGGAAGGACGCCCGGAACCGGATCGAACGACTTCTGCGCCGACAGGGTGTGCTCTCATGACCGCGACGTCCGACCTCGACGCGCCGGCGATCGCCCGGCGGTCACCGGCGGAGGAATCCGCCCGGCGGCGCAGGCGGTGGCGCCATCTGCCGCAGTACGTCGCCGTCTCCCCGTTCTTCCTGCTCTTCGCCGTCTTCGGCCTCTACCCGGTGTTCTACTCGCTCTACCTGTCGCTCCAGCGCTGGGACGGCGTCGGCCCGATGAAATTCGTCGGCCTGGAGAACTTCCGCTATCTGCTCACCGACAGCCAGTTCTGGGACTCGATAGCCAACACCCTGATCATCTGGGTGATGTCGACGGTCCCGATGACCGTGCTCGCCCTGCTCATCGCCCTCGGCCTGAACTCCTCGATCCGCTTCAAGGGCGTGCTGCGCGTCGCGTACTTCATGCCCAACGTGACGTCGATCGTGGCCATGTCGCTGGTCTTCGGCTCGATCTTCAGCGGTGAGTTCGGCATCCTCAACTGGATCCTCGACCTCTTCGGATTCGGCCATGTCCCCTGGCTGACCGATCCCTGGGGAATCCGGTGCGCCATCGCCATCATGATCATCTGGCGCTGGACGGGCTACAACGCGATCATCTTCCTCGCCGGACTCCAGGCCCTGCCCACCGACGTCTACGAGGCGGCGCGCGTCGACGGCGCGAGCCCCGTGCAGACCTTCTTCCGGATCACGCTGCCGCTGCTCCGGCCGGTGCTCCTGTTCTCCCTGGTGATGTCCGCCATCGGCGGCCTCCAGATCTTCACCGAGTCGCAGGTGCTGCTCGGCGACCGCGGCGGCCCCGGCGGCGCGGGACTGACGATGGTCCTCTACTTCTACGGAACCGCGTTCGCGGACAACGACTTCGGCTACGGGGCCGCCATCGCCTGGGGCATCTTCGTCGTCGTCGTGCTGTTCTCCATCCTCAACTGGCGGCTCGTGCAACGCCCCGAGCGCGGCCAGGTCACCATCAAGGAGGACCTGCGATGAGTACCCGCGGACGTGTCCTGACGTACGCAGCGCTCCTCGTCGGCGCGGCGATCACCCTCTTCCCCTACTACTGGCTCGCCGTGATGGCGTCCAACACCACCCCGGACATCTACTCCAGCCCGCCCAAGCTCATCTTCGGCGACCAGCTGTTCCACAACATCGGCGAGGTCTTCTCAAAGATCGACTTCTTCGGATCACTGCTCAACACGCTGGTCGTCGCGATCGTGACGACCGTCGCCGTGCTGTTCTTCGACTCGCTCGCGGCCTTCACCTTCGCCAAGTACACCTTCCCCGGCAGCAAGATCCTCTTCGGGATCCTCCTGGCCACCTTCGTGGTGCCCACCCAGCTCGCAGCCATCCCGCAGTTCTCCCTGATGGCCGACCTCGGATGGGTGGGAAGCCTGAAGGCGCTGATCGTGCCCGCGGCGGCCAACGCCTTCGGCATCTTCTGGATGCGCCAGTACGCGGCCGGCGCCCTGCCGGACGAACTGCTGGACGCCGCACGGATCGACGGCTGCGGATTCTTCCGCACCTACCTGTACGTCGGACTGCCGGTGCTGCGCCCGGCGCTCGCGTTCCTCGGCATCTTCACCTTCGTCAACGTGTGGAACGACTTCCTGTGGCCCCTGGTCGTCCTCATCGACTCCCGCCACATCACGCTCCAACTCGCGCTGGCACAGCTCAACGGCCTCTACGTCACCGACTACAGCGTGGTCATGGCGGGCACGCTCGTGGCCATCGTCCCGCTGATCATCATCTTCCTGTTCGGCGCCCGGCACTTCATCCGCAACATCGCCGCCGGCGCCCTCAAGGGCTGAAGGGAATCCATTGCCCTCCTCGTACGTCGAAGATCCGGCCCCCGGCCACGGCTCGTCGGCACCCCGGTCCGCCTTCCGCTCCGACGCACCCGCGCTCGGCCTGGGCGGCAGCTGGCGGTTCCTGCTCTCACCGGCGGTCGACGCGGCGCCGGAAGGCATCGAACGGGACGACTTCGACGACGGGGGGTGGTCGGACCTCCAGGTCCCCGGCCACTGGCAGTTGGCCGGCCACGGCGCTCCCGCCTACACCAACGTCCGCTACCCCTTCCCCGTCGACCCGCCCCATGTGCCCTCCGACAACCCGACAGGTGACCACCGGCTGGTCTTCGACCTGCCCGGCGACTGGCCGGACGAGCCGGCGGTGCTGCGCTTCGACGGCATCGACTCCTGCGGGCGGGTCTGGCTCAACGGCGTCGAACTGGGCGTGACCAAGGGCAGCAGGCTGCCGACGGAGTTCGACGTCGGCCCACTGCTGCGACCGCGCGGCAATGTCCTCGCCGTCCGCGTCCACCAGTGGTCGGCGGGCAGCTACCTGGAGGACCAGGACATGTGGTGGCTGTCCGGCATCTTCCGCGACGTCACCCTGCTCGCCCGACCGGCGGGCGGGGTGCGGGACTTCACGGTCGACGCCGGATTCGACCACCTCACCGCCCGAGGCACACTCCGCCTCGACGCCGACAGCGGCGTACGCGTCAGCGTCCCCGAACTCGGCATCGTCGGCCTGCCCGCCGGTCAACAGGCCGAGGTGGCCGATGTGGAGCCGTGGAGCGCCGAGGCGCCCCGGCTGTACGAGGGCGAGGTCCACACCGACACCGAGCGCGTACCCGTACGCATCGGCTTCCGTACCGTCGCCGTCGAGGACGGTCAACTCAAGGTCAACGGCCGCCGCATCGTCTTCCGGGGCGTCAACCGCCATGAATTCCACCCGGAGTCGGGACGCGTCGTGCCCCGCGAGTTCGCCGTCGCCGACATCGAGCTGATGAAACGGCACAACGTCAACGCCGTCCGCACCAGCCACTATCCGCCGGACTCCGCGTTCCTGGACCTGTGCGACACCTACGGCCTCTGGGTCATCGACGAGAGCGACCTGGAGACGCACGGCTTCTCCGAACTCGACTGGCAGGGCAATCCCAGCGACGAACCCCGGTGGGCGGACGCCTACGTGGACCGTATGCGCCGCATGGTCGAGCGGGACAAGAACCACCCCTCGGTCGTCATGTGGTCGCTCGGCAACGAGGCCGGCACCGGCCGTAACCTCGCGGCCGCGGCCGAGTGGACCCACCGGCGCGACCCCACCCGCCCGGTGCACTACGAGGGCGACACCGACTGCTCCTACACCGACGTGCACAGCCGGATGTACGCGAGCCACGACGAGGTGGACCGCATCGGGCAGGGCGTCGAGGGGCATGAGCGCGTCCGCGAACGGCCCTTCATCCTCTGTGAGTTCGGCCACGCGATGGGCAACGGGCCGGGTGGTCTGCTGGAGTACCGCGACCTCTTCGAACGCCATCCGCGCTGCCAGGGCGGCTTCGTGTGGGAGTGGCTCGACCACGGCATCGCCCAGCACGACGCGGAAGGCCGCGCCTACTTCGCGTACGGGGGCGACTTCGGCGAGTCCCTCCACGACGGTAACTTCGTCATCGACGGACTGGTCCGTCCCGACCGCACGCCGTCACCCGCTCTCGCGGAGTTCGCGAAGGTCTTCGAACCGGTGCGGATCACGGCCGTCGACGGCGCACTGCGCGTCACCAACCACTACGACATCCTGTCGACGGCGCATCTCGACTTCTCCTGGGTCCTTGAGGAGGAGGGGATCGAGGTCGCGCACGGTGTGCTCACCGTGCCGCCGGTCGCCGCGGGCGCCGGCACCGACCTGCCTCTGCCCGGCCTTCCCGCCACCGGCGCGGAGAGCTGGCTCACCGTACGGGCCGCACTCGGCGCCGACACCTCGTGGGCGCGGGCCGGTCATGTCGTGGCCTGGGGCCAGACACGCGTCGGCCCGGAGCCGGTCCCCGCCGCTCCCGCCACCGGTGCGGCTCCCTGCCTGACGGAGACCGAACTGCGCCTGGGACCGGGCGTGTTCGACCCGGTGACCGGGCAGCTGACCGCACTCGGCGGCCTGCCCGTCGAAGGGCCCAGGCTCGACCTGTGGCGTGCCCCCACCGACAACGACCGAGGCTCCGACGACCCCGAGGAAGCCCGGTGGCGGGCCGCGGGCCTGCACCGTCTGCAGCACCGCGTCGTGGCCGTCGAACCGCTCGCCGACGCCCTCGTCGTACGCACCCGGGTCGCCCCGCCCGGTCTCGGCTTCGGTATGCGGGCCGACTACCGCTGGAGCGCCGACGAACGACGCCTGCGACTGGACCTGGACGTCGAGCCGGAGGGCACCTGGCCGTGCACACTGCCCAGGCTCGGTGTGCGCATCTCCCTGCCCGCCGCCCTCGGCGCCGCCGAGTGGTTCGGGCGTGGACCGGGTGAGGCGTACGCCGACAGCCGCCAGGCCGTCAGGATCGGCCGCTTCACCGGCACCGTCGACGCCCTTCAGACGCCGTACGTCTTCCCCCAGGAGAACGGGAACCGTATCGACCTGCGATGGCTGCGGCTGACGGACGACGACGGCGCGGGTCTGCGCGTCGACGGAGAACCGGCCTTCGCCTTCACCGCCCGCCGCTGGACGTCGGAGCTGCTCGACGCCGCGACCCACACCACCGACCTCGTACCGGGCGGCACGATCGTGCTCAACCTCGACCTCGCGCAGAACGGACTCGGTTCGGCGTCCTGCGGCCCCGGTGTCCTGCCGCGGTACCGGCTCCAACCGGAGAGCGCCTCCCTGACGCTCACCTTCACCCCTCAAGCCCCCACCCCGGCGGGTACTTCAGCCGCAGAGGAGACACCGTCCCGATGACCGCCCGCGCCCACGCCCCCGCTGTGTCGCTCGTCCCGCACACCCACTGGGACCGCGAATGGTACGAGCCCTTCCAGCGCTTCCGTCTGCGTCTGGTCGACCTGCTCGACGAGGTCCTGGACCGGGCGGAGGCCGACGAACGGTTCCGCTTCACCCTCGACGGCCAGATGGCCGCCGTGGACGACTATCTGGAGGTCCGCCCGGAACACCGTGACCGCGTGCTCCGGCTGGTCCGGAGCGGCCAACTGGCCGTCGGCCCCTGGCAGATCCTCCTGGACGAATTCCTCTGCTCCGGCGAGAACATCATCCGCAACCTGGAGCTCGGCCACCGCCGCGCCACCGAACTGGGCAGCCCGATGCCCGTCGGATACCTCCCCGACATGTTCGGCCACTGCGCGCAGATGCCGCAGATCCTCTCCGCCGCCGGTCTCGACCACGCCTGCGTGTGGCGCGGCGTCCCCGCGGGCGTACCCGGCCACGCCTTCCGCTGGCAGGCACCCGACGGCAGCTCCGTACGTACCGAATATCTCGCCGGCGGCTACGGCAACGCCGCCTATGTCTTCTCCGACCCCGGCCACTTCGCCGGGCGCATGGCGGACCTCGGCAGGCGGCTGGCACCCGCCTTCGGCGCCGACCCGGTCCTCGCGATGTACGGCACGGACCACTCGGCCCCGGTCGGCTCCCTGGTCAAGCTGGTCGCCGGCCTGGACCCGGCGGATGTCGACGTAACGATCACCACCCTCGCCGACTACATCGGCGAACGCGACCCGCACGACCGGTCGTTGCCCGTCGTGGAAGGCGAACTGCGCAGCCACGCCCACGCGAACATCCTGCCCGGTGTGCTCTCCGTGCGCCCTCATCTGAAGCAGGCGCTCGCGCGCTCGGAGCGACTTGTCGAACGCTACGCCGAGCCCTTCGCCGCGCTCTGGTCGGCCGAGTGGCCCGAGAAGTTCCTCGACATGGCGTGGTGGAGGCTCATCGACGCCTCCGGCCACGACTCGGTCACCGGATGCGGTGTGGACGAGACGGCCACCCAGGTGTTCGCCCGTATCAGCGAGGCCGGACACCTCGGTCAGGCCGTACGGGACAGGGTCGCCGGCGGCCTCGCACGGCAGGTGTCGCGGGACGCCGTACTCGTACTGAATCCCACGCCGGCCGCGCGTGAAGACCTGGTCACCGTCGATCTCGAAGTCCCGGACGAGTGGGAGGACGTCGCCGTCGAACTGCCCGACGGCAGCAGGCTGCCCGCCCAGACCGAAGTGCGCGGTGAGCGGCTTCTGCTCTCCGAGGCCCTGCCCGGTGAGGAACTGCCCGCGTTCCTGCCACGCGTCCACGGGCGGGAGCTCTTCGGCAGCGAGATCACCCACTGGACCTGCGACAACGAGCGGCGCGTACTGGAATTCGGCGTGGCCCGGCACGGCGGCGACACACCCTTCGACGTGGAGGCCGTCCGCACCGCCGTGACCGGCGCGAGCGGTGACTGGACCGTCCGTATCACCCGGGCCGCGCACCGCACGCTCACCTGTCTGGCCCGGGTACCCGCGCTCGGCTGGACGTCGCTGCGGCCGGTGCCGGGCGGGCGGCCCGTCGAGCAGGCCGACGCGCGGACCGAAGCGGTGCTCGGGTCGGGGACCGTACGCGCCGAGGGACGGACGCTGTCCAACGGACTCGTCAGCGTCACGGCCCTGGACGACGGCACGCTCCGCGTCACGTCCGCCGACGGGACCGTGCTCGACGGCGTCGGCCGCATTGTCGACGGAGGCGACCGCGGCGACAGCTACAACTACGCCCCGCCGGGCACCGACCAGCTCGTCGAGACCCCCCGCTCACTGCGCGTCGGGACCGCCGTCGGCGGCCCGCTGCGCGCCTCGCTCACGGTGGAGCGCGGGTACGACTGGCCGGAGGCGGTGGACCGGGCAGCCGACCGGCGTACGGCGACGACCCGGCCCGGCAGCGTCCGTCTGGACGTCGAACTGCGGGTGGGGGAGCCCTTCGTCCGCCTCGGTCTGACCCTGGACAACGCCTCGCTCGACCACCGGGTGCGCTGCCATGTGCCGCTCGCCCGGCCCGCCAACTCCTCTCACGCCGAGGGCCAGTTCGCGGTGGTCGAACGGGGGCGCACCGCGGAGGGCGGCTTCAGCGAGCGCCCGGTCCCGACGTTCCCCGCGCACGGTTTCGTGGACGCGGGCGGTGCGGGTCTGCTGCTCACCCAGGCCTGCGAGTACGAACTCCTCGACGACGAAATCGCGTTGACCGTCCTGCGTGGCACCGGCTGGCTCAGCCGCAACATCCATCCCTACCGCGCGGAGCCCGCCGGGCCACAACTCCCCGTTCCGGCCGCCCAGATGACCGGAACGAGCACCGTCTCGTTCGCGGTACTGCCGCACGCGGGCGACTGGCACGAGGCGGGGCTTGTCGAGGCGGGCGAACACTTCCGCCACCCGCTCCATGCCGCACCCGGCACGGGACCGCTCGAAGCCCCGCCCGCCTCGCACGACGGCCTGTCGGTCGAGGGCGCGGTCATGACCAGCCTTCGCCGCCGCGACGGAGAGCTGGAACTTCGTCTGGTCGCCGCCTCGCCCGAGCCGGCCACGGCGGTCGTACGCGGCGCGTTCCGCGGCGCTCGCCGCGTCGGCCTCCTGGGCGACGACGACAGCCGTGCGGACGGGGCGGACGCGCCGGTTGTCGATGCCGGAACGGTCCGGATTCCCCTGCGGGCGTGGGAGATCGCGACGGTGCGCCTCTCCGAGTGAGCTGCTTTCCGCGTCACACCACGTGGACGACACGCTCACCACGGACGCCGCCCGCCCCCACGGGTTCAGGAGCACGGCGGACAGGCCCGGCGGACATGGCGTCCGCCGGGCCCGGGGTGGGGCGGGGTCAGCTGTGCTTGACGCTGACGTTGTAGAGGGTCGTCTCGCCGTAGTTGCTCGTGTCGCAGGGTGAGGAGTTGCCGCAGTTCGCCTGGGTGTAGACGCCGGCCTTGAAGTAGCCGGTGGTGAACTTCACCGGGATGGTGGTCTGCGGGGGCAAAACGGCGGTGGAGACGCTCGAACTCCTCATGACGTCGGAGTCCGACGGCGAACCGAGCCTGATCCCGATGAACTTGATCCTCCGCGACACGAGCGCCCCACCGCCGCCTTCCTGAGGCGCGATCGCGGCTCACCGCCCGCTGGACGACACTCGCGTGGACGAGGGCCCGATGGAGACCACGCGTGCCCAGTCGGGTGGCGAGTCCGGTACGTACTCGGGATCGTCCTCGTCCCACGACCGGGAGGAGGACTCCCGGTCGAACACTCCCACCACCGTCCGGCACGGCGGCCGGGTGTCGGGCCAGGGCGTCTGACCGTCCGTCAGGACAACGATCACATCGGGCCGGGGCCCCTTCCGCAGCACCCTGGCGAAGCCCGTACGCAGATCCGTACCCCCACCGCCCACCAGTGGGATCCCCGCGGCCAGGCACAGCGGATGCGCGATCTCGGCCGACGCGTCGCAGGGGAGGACGGTGATCAGATCCCGACGGCCGCCCACGGCGCGGGAGATGGCGGCCACCTCGTTCAGCGCGCCGCCCAGTTCGGAGTCGCTGACCGACCCCGACGTGTCGATGATCACCGCGACCCGCGGCGGCCTGCGCCGCAGGCTCGGCAGTACAGCTCCGGGCACCCCGGCCGAACGCCGCGAGGGCCGGCCGTACGTGTAGTCCTCGCCCGCACCGGAACCGGAAGCCGCCGAGCGGACCGCAGCCCCCAGCAACTCCCGCCACGGCTGCGGCGGATGGAACGCCTCCTCCGCCCACCGCTGCCACCCCCTCGGCGCGCTCCCGGGTCGGGCCTTGATGCCCCGCGCCACCCGGAACCGGACAGCGTCCCGCTCCTGCGCACTGAGACCGTGCGCGCCGTCCGGTCCGAGATCCCAGTCCCGCGCCAGCCCGTCGGCGCCACTGCCGCAGTCCAGCCAGGCCATGCTCTGTGTACGCGGGCCGAGGCGGAACTGGAGCAGGTATTCCTCCATCAACTCATTCGCGGGCAGCCCCAGAACGCCCGGATCGACGGCGCCCTCCGGCCGGGCCAGCCCGTCGCCGAACACGTCGTCGTTGATCTCGCAGTCCGCCGCGATGTTCATCCGCAGCCGTTCCGCCGGGCCGGTCAGCCCGCGGGCCCGCGCGACCCGGTCACCTCGGCCGTGGTGGTCGCGCAGCAGGTGCGACACCTCGTGCACCCAGACCCCGGCCAGTTCCTCCACCGGCGTTCGGGCCACGAACGCCGGCGATACGTAGCACCGCCAGTGCCGGTCGACGGCCATCGTCGGCACCCGCCGCGACTCCACCACATGCAGGGCGAACAGGGCGGTCGCCATGAAGGGACGGACCCGGACGGCGTGCAGCCGGGCGGCGAAGAGCTTGTCGAGATCCAGCTTCCCCCGTGCGTCCACGGCGGGGTCCGCGGCCGTGTGCGGGCTCATCGGGCGGCCTTCGCGACGGACGCGGTACGGGCCGCCACCCGGTCCGCCCGCCGGGACAGGGAAACCGCCCCGGCGAGCCGGTCGATCGACGCCGGAACGTCCCACTCCTCCCGGCGCAGCGAGGCGAGGGTGGTCGCGGGGACAACCACCAGGTCCGGTGCGCCGGTCTCCATCGCGCGGACCAGGAGCGCCCACGCCGCGTCCCAGCGGGACTTCTCCGGGCGCTCGCGGACCGCCCGCACCACACCGTCGAGGACGGCCTGCCGCAGGTCGCCGCGTTCGGGCAGGGCGGCATTCGCCGGGTCGGCGAGAAGCGTCTCCGGGTCCGGGAGATCCATCCGGTCGAGACTGGCCAGCAGTTCCAGCCCCGGACCGTCCCCCACCGTGCCTCTGACGAGCAGCGAGAGTACGTCCCGGGACGAACCGGCCGCGGTGGCGAAGGCGATCAGCCGCAGCGACATCTCCCAGCTGCGGGGCGACGGCCAAGGGCCGCCCCGGCGGGTCTCGTTGCTGGGCAGCCGGTGCACGAGTCCGGCCCGGGCGGCGAGCAGCCCGCACACGGCACGGCGGGCGAAGCCGACGGCCTCGGACAGCCGCTCGGGGTCCAGTCGCGGCAGGGTAGCCAGGGGCCAGGTCCCACCGAGGCCGCGTACGACGACCTCGTGGTCGTGGGTCCACTGAAGATGAACGAACCGGTTGGCCAGCGGCGGGCTCAGCTCCCACCCGTCGGCCGCCGACGAGCGCGGATTGGCCGCGGCCACGATCCGTACGCCGGGCGGGAGTTGGAGGGAGCCGATCCGCCGTTCGAGTACGAGGCGGAGCAGGGCGGCCTGTACGGCCGGCGGCGCGGTGGACAACTCGTCCAGGAACAGCAGCCCGCGCCCCGCCCTTACCAGCCGAACGGCCCAGTCCGGCGGGGCCATCGGGACACCCTGGGCGGCGGGATCGTCTCCGACGATGGGCAGGCCCGAGAAGTCGGAGGGCTCGTGCACGCTCGCGATCACCGTGGTCAGCGGAAGTTCCAGCGACGCGGCGAGCTGTGTCAGGGCGGCGGTCTTGCCGATCCCCGGCTCACCCCACAGGAGTACGGGGATGTCGGCGGCGACGGCCAGGGTCAGGGCCTCCAACTGGGTGTCGGGGCGCGGTTCGGTGGTCGTGTCGCGCAGCAGGGCCAACAGCTCACCGGCGACGTCGAGTTGAGAGGCAGGGGCGAGGACGTCGGCGGTGGCGGGGGCGTCGGCGAATGTGGTGCGAGCGGTCAAGTGTCATCACCTTTGGGTTCGATGGTTGGTCGAGTGGTGTGAACGCGGGCAGCGGAGATCCAGCCATGTCGGCGGGACCGCGGCATCGCCGGTTGGTGTCGGGCTCAGCGAGTGGCTACGTCGCGCGGGTGCGAACGGAGGTCACGCGGGCGCTTGTCACGCGGCAGGTTGCGGCCGGACCCGGGACCGGGACCGACCATGCCCGCCCTGAACAGGCCGTAGGTGACCCGCCGTTCGGCGGCGGCCTCCAACTCGTCCCGCAGAGCGCCGCCGCGCAGCAGTGCGTCGGGGCCCAACAGGCCCTCGACGACGGCCAGCGCACCGGCCGCGTCGCCGTGGTCCAGGCGTTCACGGACCCCCATGAGGCAGTCAGGACTCCGGTGCGCCTCGTCGATGGCCACCAGGCAGGCGAGCGGAGTGCCCGTCAGCGCGGCCAGCAACTCCTCCCGCCGGATCTCGTCCGGGCCGTGGTCGAGCGCGGCCAACACCCCGTCGACCAGGCCGATCCGATGGCGCGCTCCCCGGCACTCCACGAGGCGTGGCTGTCCCGACCGCTCCGGAACCGGCGCCGGACCGGTCGGCGAACAGCCCGGTACGAGCGCGGAGGCGACCAGCGGGTGCAGCCGGTCGACGTCGACCGCACCGGCGCGGATAAGTTCCAGGTCGGGCGGTACCCAGGTCGCCGCGTCGGGCAGGAGAGGCGGCGCCGGGGCGGAGCCGGTCCCGCCCGGCTCCGCGAACCGCAGGACCGGCGGGCCTCCGCCGTGCTCGTCCGCGACGAGCTCCAACTCCAGCCGCTGCTTGGCCCCGAGCCGTACGGCGACGGCACCGGTGGACCGCCCCTCGGCCCGGAGGAGAATCCCGGCCTCCGCCGCCCACCGGTCAACGGCACAGCGGTGCCCTGGCGGCAGCACCTCCAGCACGACCGGATCCAGGACCGGATCCACGACCGGATCCAGGACCGGATCCCGCGGGGAACCACCCTCGCCCGGCGGCGAATCGGCCCCGGACCGGGTCCGCAACTCGTCGGCCCTGCGCGCGTCCCACAGATGGCGGTGCAGATCGAGCCGGAACCGCCGGTCGGGATGGGGATGCGGATGGCGGCGGGCGCCGGCATCCGCAGGGGACCCGTCCCACAGCGCGAGGCTGATCCGCTGACCGGCGTCCGCCCAGGCCGGCGGAGTCCGGGCCACGAGGTGGACCGGGCCGACGCCGCTGAGCCCGTCGCCGTAACGCGCCAGAGCGACGGTCAGACCGGGGCGCAGCAGACCGTCAGGAGCGATCCTCGGCATGTGCCAGCGCAACAGGTCGGGCGCCAAGTGGCTCAGATCGGCCCGGAGTCGGGCCGCGAGTTCCGGGCCATGGGTACGCACCACGGAACGTGGGCTGAGATCGACATCGACGCGTGCCGCGGCGCATGCTCCGGCCCAGTCGCCGACATGACGGCGGGCGGTCGCGGTCTCGATCATGGACGGCGGCACGGCGAACTCACGCACGCGCGGCCAGAAGGAAAGGCGGGAATACCCGTTCGCGGTCTCGGTGAGCATCAGCACTCACCTTGCGCGGACGGGACCCCCAATCTGACAGCAGAATAGGTAGTCATCGCGGTGACCATATCGCTCCTGCCCCCGATAGGCCAGATTCTCTTGACCGGACCAGACGTTCACACGCTGAAGGCCCGCTCGATCCACGCGGTCGCGGCCCTCACCATCGCATTGATCACCCCCCTCCTCGTTTCGTCCTCCGCGGCTTCGCGGACAGCCGCCGCGCCCCTTCCCCCGGTCCACGCCGGGTTCGACTACCAGATCGGCGGCGCCTACCCGCCGCCCGCCGGGGTGAGCGTGGTCAGCCGTGACCGCGAGGACTCTCCGGCGAGGGGGATCTACAACATCTGTTACGTCAACGCCTTCCAGGTCCAGCCCGACGAACTGGACGCGTGGGAGCCCGATCTCCTGCTCCGCGACGACAACGGCGACGTCATCATCGACGAGGAGTGGGACGAGGCGATCCTGGACGTCGGCACCGCCGGCAAGCGCGACCGCATCGCGGCCAGGGTGAACGGCTGGATCGACGGGTGCGCGGACAACGGTTTCCAGGCCGTGGAGCCCGACAACTACGACAGTTACGAGCGCAGTCGGGGCCGGTTCGGCTCCTCCGCCGCCATGGCCTACATCACCCTGCTCTCCGAGCACGCGCACGAAAAGGGCCTGGCGATCGGCCAGAAGAACACCGCCGGTCTCGCCCGGTTCCGCGACGACACCGGACTCGACTTCGCCGTCGTCGAGGAGTGCGGGGAGTACGAGGAGTGCGACTCCTTCACGGAGTACTTCGATGACAACGTGATCGTCATCGAGTACACGTCCAGGGGGCTGGCGACCGCGTGCGCGGGCTGGCAGGACAGCCTCAGCATCGTCCGTCGTGACCTGGACGTCGCCCCTGCCGGCGGTGACGGTTATCTTCGCCGGACCTGCTGACCACCGCGCGGTCCGCTCAGAGGTTGCGCCCGAGGAGGTCCAGCAGGGCCGTCCAGTGCCGGTCCGCCGCGTCGGCGTCGTAGGAGGCGGTGTCCGCCTGGGTGTAGCCGTGGTGGGCCCCCGCGTAGACCTCGGCGCGGTGGCGGACACCGGCTTCGGTGAGGGCCTTTTCGAGCCGGTCGACCTGCTCCGGGGGAAGCGCGGCGTCCTGGTCGGCGTGGCCGAAGTAGAGCTCGGCGGTGATCCGGTCGGCGCCGAGGTGCGGGCTGTCGGGTGCCTCGGTGGCGAGGAACGCGCCGTGGAAACCCGCCATCGCCGCCACCCGGTCCGGATACGCCGCGGTGGTGCGCAGCGCCAGACCGGCTCCCATGCAGTAGCCGGTGATACCGATCGGTCCGTCGGTGGTGAGGGGACTGGCGGCCAGCCAGTCCAGGTACGCGCCGGCGTCCCGTACGGCCGGCTCCGGGGTCAGCTCCCGCGCCGCGGGGAGGATGCTCTCGAAGATCTCCGAGCGTCGTTCCGGGGAGATGAAGTCGGGCAGTTCGACCAACGGGGCGCGTCCGGCGCGGTAGAGGACGTTGGGGAGCAGGACGGTGTAGCCCGCTGCCGCGATCCGGTCCGCCATGGCTTTGAGGCTCGGGCGCGGCCCGAAGGCGTCCATGTAGAGCAGCACGGCCGGGTGCGGGCCGGGGGATTCGGGCTGCACCAGGTAGGCGTCGGCGGTTCCGTCCGGGGTGGGGACGTCGACGGACGATCCGTGTACAGCGGTGGCCATGGGTCTCTCACTTCGTGGGAAGAACGGTGGTTCGGGTGGTCGCCACGGTCGGGTCCGGCGGGTCAGATGAGCGAGGCGCGTACGTCGGCGAGTGCCTCGTCCAGGGTGTCCGCGGTGTTCTCGTGCCCGCTGAATCCCTCGTCGTCGCCAGGGTCGACGGTCCAGCCCCAGCCGCTCTCCGGGTGCCCGTCGATCGTCGCCGCGTGCTCCCCCTTGGTGAGGGTGATCGACACATTGCCTGCCGGGAAGGTGGCCACCTCGGCGTGCGCGCTGTCGCCGAACGCGTGGTGGATGGCGTCCATTGCTTCCTGCTCCGTGGTCATGACTGCTCCTGGATGGTGAGGAAGGCCGGTCGCGCGGCCGTCGGGACCGGCGCTCGGTCGTGGGGCTGTTTCATGGTTACCCGAGTCGTTCGGCGAGGCGACGGTCGACGCGCTGCCGGGGGCGGTTCGGACCGGCTCCGCGGACCCCGGCCTGGAGAATCGAACGTTTTTCTGTGGGCTGATGTCGAGCTCGGCGCACCGCGGCTACCACCCTTCCGGGGGACAGTTCTGTTCGAGTATCCAAGTCTAGTATCGCCGTGTTCCTGCCCGTGCAATTGCGTGACGGGATTGCATGGGGCCCCTGCCTGCGACGTCACCGCCGAGTGGGCGGGAAGCCGGCAGAGGTCGACGCGAAGCCAGATCTTCGAACACACAGCCAGGGAGAAGCGTATGGACGGATATCGCAACGGTGTCTCCGCGGGTTCCATCACGGCGGACTGGATCAAGAGCGCGAAGAGTTCGGCCAACGGTCAGTGTGTGGAACTGGCGGCCCTGCCGGGCGGTAAAGTGGCGATGCGCAACTCGACCGATCCCGACGGGCCGGCGCTCATCTTCGAAGCGCGCGAGATGGAAGCCTTCCTGGACGGAGCGAGGAAGGGCGAGTTCGACGCCCTGTAGTTCAACTCGCCCGGTGTGAGAACCAGTTCGGTGGGACACGCGAGCTTTTGTCGTGCCATGATGAGCCACGCTTATTCATGAACGGAGCACGCGTGTCCCAGCTGTCCGGCACCCCGGTCCCGCTTTTCGCCCCCGTTCCTCGACGGAGTCTCAATCCGACAGCGGCCGGTATCGTGCTCGGCGCGGAGCTGCGCAGAATGCGCGAGGCGCATAAATTCACCGCGACCCACTCCGCGAAATTGATCAACGCCTCCGTCTCCAAGGTCAGTCGGCTCGAACGGGCGGAGAGCCCGCCGGATCCGCGGGACGTCGAAATCCTCGCCGACAGGTACGGCGCGAACGCGGCCGAGCGCGCGGAACTCGAACGCCTCGCCGGCCGCGCCCTTGAACCCGAGTGGTTCGACCGCTATTCCGACTACGCGGCCTCATGGATGCAGCGGCTGATCTCGCTGGAGTCGGAGGCCGTGTACTTCTGCACCTACGAGGCGCGGATCGTGCCCGGTCTCCTCCAGACCGCCGCGTACGCGCGCCAGATCATCAGCGACGGTCTCCGGCTCTCCGAAGGCGAAGAGGTCGAACAGCGTGTCCGGTTGCGGGGGGAGCGCCAGCGCCGGTTCTTCGAGCAGCCGGACCCGCCCAAGGGAGTCTTCCTGCTCGATCAGTCCGTACTGCTCCGCCGGGTCGGCACCCGGCAGACCATGGCCGAGCAGTTGCGCAAGCTTCTGCGCTTCAGTGACCGGCCCGGCGTCACCGTCCGGTTCGTACCGCTGAACAGCAGCGTCGTCTCCAACCACGGCTCCATGGCACATCTGCGCTTCGCCCCCCTCGGTCCACCCGCCATGGTGTATGTCGAGGGGGACGACGACGCGACGTACTACGTCAAGCCGGACGATGTGGAACGGCGCGTGGAGCTGATGCTGCGCCTCAGCCACGAGGCGGCCGCGACCTGGCGGGACAGCCGGGTCATACTGCTGGACGCCATCACGCGGTACGAGACCGAGGAACCGTGCCCTGCCGACTCGCCGGCACTTCGGCCAGACCGCCGTACTCCGTCCACTCGATGCTGCGCTGGCGCCGCTGGAGCTCCGAGTCCGGACGCCAGTCCGTGACATCGACCAGACCGGGTTCCTGAATCACGAGCCCGTCGAAGTACCGGTCCACCTCCGCCCGTTCGCGCACCCGGCCCCATCGGCCATGGGTCTGTTCCAGCATCATCTCCGTCACCTGCCGGCGCAGGTCGGCGTCGTCGCTGACGAGCTGGCATATCACCACGAAGCTGCCGGGGCTCAGGAGATCCACGACGCGCGTGACGAGGTCGGCCGGTCCCGCCGCGTCGGGAATGCAGTGCAGGACGGAGTTGAAGAGGACACCGACCGGCTGTTCAAGGTCGATGAGACGCTTGAAGTCGGCATGCTCCAGGATGTATTCGGTCTCCAGCATGTCCGACGCGATGACCACGCTCCGGTCGTTCTCGTCGAAGATCGCCTGCCCGTGCGCGAGAACGACGGGATCGTCGTCCACATAGACGACATGTGAGCGGGGATCAACGGCCTGAGCGATCTGATGAACGTTGTTCTGCGTCGGCAGGCCGGACCCGAAATCGACGAACTGCCGAATTCCGTGCTCCGCGGCCATGACACGCACCACGCGTTCCAGGAACCAGCGGTTGTTCCGTGCCAGCTCCTTTGTCGTCGGCGCGACCTTCAGGAGCTGCTCGGACGCCTTCTGGTCCACCTCGTAGTTGTAATGGCCGCCCAGCAGCCAGTCGTACATTCTCGCCGCACTGGGAACGGATAAATCGACACGCCTGTTGTCCGCCAAGGGACAGACTCCTCCCGGTTCGAGCCACGATCTCGCCAGGGAATACGAGCCCATCCTAGGAGCGTCGCGCAAGGCGCACCACCACTGGTCCGGGTGATGATGTGGCCGTTCGTGCCAGGGGAGTCGGGCGCGCGTCACGGACGGGAGGGAGTCTGCTCCAGTTGTCGAAGTGCCGTGGCGGGGAAGTGCCGCTGAACGGTCAGGAGGGACGCGGCCACCGCCGGAGGGTCGATGCCCATCAGATCGGCGACCGCCTCGGTGGTCATGGACAGCCGCCACCGCAACAGGGCGGTGTCCGCGGTGTCCGGGGGAAAGGCACCGTACAGCCGCGCCACGGCCGGATCCGTTACGTCGGCCGCGCGGCTCACACTCTGAATCCGCGTACGCAGCTGCCGCCACGCGTCCGCCGCGGGACGCGCGTTCCGCAGGAAATCGCTCCATCGGCCGCCGATGGCCGCGATCGTCGCCTCGACGGCGGCCTGGCTCGCGGTCTCGTCGAGCAGTCGCGCCCGTGCGTAGCGGAGATAGCGGGGCCGGTTCCGCTGGACGAAGGCGGTGAGGCCGAGGAGGCTGTGCTGATCCGCCGGCCGGCTGTCGGGAATCGCCGAGGGGATGTTCCGCTCACCGATATCGTGCGATTTCCCGGTGGGTGGGTCTATCCACCCTCGGCGAAACGGGTCAAGCATCAGCTCTCCGCTTGTGATCGCTTCGCGCCCTGGGGTCAGGCGCATTCCCATTCCCCGGGGCGGCTCCTTACGGGGAGCTGAATCGACCGTACCGGCTGCGACTCCACGGCTGCCGTGAAAAGTCCCTCATGCAAAGTCAGGTTTCCCCGGGTGCGTAAAAGGTGTTACACGTCGCGGCATTCGAAACTCGATTCGAATGCCGACTTCCCTTTCCCTCGGCGGTGGTCCACAAGGGGTGGACGGTGTCGGAGGGGGTGACGTGGCGTCGACTCGCCTCTAACATCCGATGTGTTGACCTGGCCGACGGTCAAATGTGGGCACAAAGTGCCTGATTGGGGCCTCAGGGTCGGATGTCTCCACAGGATCGCTCGCGGAGGAGTGTCGGAATGCGCAAGGTGATCGGCGTCGTACTCGCGTTGCTGCTCGCCGCCGGGGCGGTGGCGACGAGCCCTCCCGCGGCGGTCGCCACCTCGGCGGACCGGCCCGACGGGCCATCCGTCCGTGGCATACCCGGCGCCATCGATCTGAGCGCCGACAAGGATCTCGCGGCCTGGCAGCGGCTCCAGTTCGGGATGTTCATCCACTGGGGTCTCTTCTCCGAGCTGGGCGGTGTCTGGGAGGGCGAGCCGGTCACCTCCGGATACAGCGAGCAGATCCAGATGTGGGCCGACATCTCCGAGGAGGAGTATCTGGACGTGGCCGCCCGCTTCCGGCCCGACCGCTTCGACCCCGCCGGGATCTGCTCCCTCGCCAAGCGGGCCGGCATGCGTTACGTCGTCATCACCAGCAAGCACCACGACGGCTTTTCCATGTTCGACACCGCCACCACCGAGTACGACGTGACGGACGCGACCCCCTACGGCAAGGACCCACTGAAGGCGCTCGCCGACGAATGCCGAAGCCAGGGACTGAAGTTCGGCTTCTACTTCTCCCTCGTGGACTGGCACCAGGGCCACGAATTCGACGGCAACAACAACAATCCGATCCCCGCCTCGATGGAACCCGTGATCAAGGCGCAGATCCGCGAGCTGATGACCAACTACGGTGACATCGCCGAAGTCTGGTTCGACATGTCGTCACCCACCGACACACAGAGCGAGGAGTTCGCCGGCATCGTCCGCGAACTCCAGCCGAAAGCCGCGGTCAACAGCCGGGTGTGGAACAACAAGGGCGACTTCCGCACGCTCGGCGACAACGAGATTCCCTCCGTGGCGCTCGACGGCGCCTGGCAGACCCCCGCGTCCGTGTACCACGACACCTGGGGCTACCGAAGCTGGCAGGTCCGTGACGACCTGCCCGGCAAGATCCGGGACCTCGTCGTCGGACTCACCGGCGTACGGGCCCGCGGCGGAAACTACCTGCTCAACATCGGCCCGCGCGGCGACGGTTCGGTGGTCGAGTTCGAGGCCGACGTCCTGCGCGGGATGGGCGACTGGCTCGACCGCCACCCCGACGCCGTGCTCGACGCCTCCGCCACCCGGTTCGGTGGCCGGCCGTGGGGCGAGGTGACGGTCAAGGACCGCGACCTGTTCCTGCACGTGACCGACTGGCCGGAGTCGGGCGAACTGCGCCTGCCCGGCCTGGCCACCTCCGTACGGAAGGTCACCGAGGACGGCGCCACGCAGCGGCTCGACTGGCGCCGGGACGGTGACGACCTCGTCGTCACACTGCCCGAAACGCCACGCGACCAGGTGCTCCCCGTGATCAGGGTCGAACTCGGCGGCGAGCTCCGCGTCATCCCGGAGAACACCGTCCCCCTGGGCCGCGCCGACACCGGCGGCAACGGCGCCGTGGTCCTCGGCGCCGGGGACTTCGAGGACGGCTACAGCTACGCGGACGAGGGCAGCTACTCCAGCACCCGACGGACGACCGTACGCCACACCGGTTACGTCACCGCCGACCGCGCCGGGCAGGTGTCGCTGGCGGTACGGGGAGAGGCCCGGCCCGAGGCGCTCTACCGCGTCCAGGTCGGGGAGCGGACGCGGCTGGTGAAGGGCGAGGAGCTGACCCGGGAGGCCATCGGCCCCTTCTCCGTACGACCCGGCCGGGTCACTCCCGTCACCCTCACGCTCGCGAAGCCCGAACACGCCGGCGAGGACCTCGGGCTGAGTCTCGACGCGGTGCTCGTCGCACCTACCGGAAGCCTCGTCTCCTGGGTCGGGGCGCCGGAGCGGCTCACGGTCGGCACGGTGACCGACGTCCCGGTCCATGTGACGAACCTGGGCCACGGCACGGCGCACGGCACCCTCGCGCTGAGGGCGCCCGCGGGCTGGACCACCGGTGGGGACGTGAGGTTCAGCGGCCTGAAGCAGGGCCGCACGCACACCGTCCGGGCCCCGGTGTCGGTGCCGGCCGAGTCCGAGACCGGCCCGGCCGCCCTTGAAACCGTTGTGACCGGCGGCGGACGACGGGTCCTGGAACTCACCGGCGACATCGAGGTCGTACTGCCCAACGTGGCGCGCGACAGGACGGCGACCCAGTCGAGCACCGCGTGGGACGGGGTCCCGAGCCGCGCGGTGGACGGCGACACGGCTGGGGACTACCTGCGCGACAACACGACCACCCACACCGCGGAACCGTCCAGCCAGGCCTGGTGGCAGGTGGATCTGGAGCGGTCCCGCTCCATCGACACCGTCGAGATCTGGAACCGCACCGACTGCTGCGCCGAACGCCTCGCCGACTACTGGGTCCTGGTCTCCGACACCCCGTTCACGGCCGACTCGCTGGAGGAGGCGCGCACCGCGCCCGGTGTGAGCGCCGTCCACCTTCAGGACCAGGCGGAGCGCCCCACCGCCGTCGGTCTCGGCGGAGCGAAGGGACGTTACGTACGCGTGCAGCTGGCGTCCATGACGAACCCGCTGTCTCTGACGGAGGTCGTGGTGCGGGCCCGGTAGGAATCCGGGAAGCGGTGGCCGGCGCGGCTCAGTACTGCCCGGCCACCCAGTCGTACCAGTCGCCCATTCCCTCTCCGGTGGTCGCGGACACGGCCAGCGACCGCAGGCCGGGGTTGACGGAACGGGCGTACTCCTCGCAGCGGGTGACGTCGAAGTCGACGTACGGCAGGAGGTCGATCTTGTTGATGATCACCAGGTCGGCGGCGGCGAACATATAGGGGTACTTGAGCGGCTTGTCCGTGCCCTCGGTGACCGAGATGATCACGACCCGGCTGCGCTCGCCGAGGTCGAAGAGGGCGGGGCAGACCAGATTGCCGACGTTCTCGACCAGGACGAGCGATCCGGACACCGGGGCCAGGGTGATGAGCGCGTCCCGCATCATCTCCGCGTCGAGGTGGCATCCCGCGCCGGTGTTCACCTGGACGACGGTGCTGCCCGCGCGCTTGATCCGGTCGGCGTCGAGCATCGTCTCCTGGTCGCCCTCGATGACCGCGACCGGACGCTGCCCGGCGAAGTCCCGGATGGTGCGTTCGAGGACGGTGGTCTTGCCGGCGCCGGGGGAACTCATCATGTTCACCGCCACGATGCCCTGTTCGGCGAGCCAGGAGCGGTTACGGGCGGCGAGATCCTCGTTCTTGGCGAGGACCCGCTGTTCGAGGGTGATGGTCTCGCCGCCGCCGGCCGCCCCGCGGATCGCGACCGGCCGGGCGTGGCCCCGGTGCGGCCCGGCGTGCTCGCGGAGGTGACTGTGCTCGTGCCCGTTCTCGTGCTCGTGTCCGTGCCCGTTCTCGTGATCGCCGTCGTGCGGGTGCGCGTGGGGTACGGCGATCCGCGTCCCGGTGCCCCCTTCGCTTCCGCCTGAGCAACCGCACGTACCGCACATAGGTCAGCCCACTCTCATGGAGATGATCTGGAGTTCCTGTCCCGACGTGATCTCCACATCGGCGCTCCCACACGGACACAGCAATACAAGATCCGCCAGGGTGAAGTCTTTCGAACACGCCCGGCAGCGCGCAGTTCCCGGCGGCTGTTCGATTTCGAGTGCCGCGCCTTCGGCGACCGTGCCCGCCGTGGTCAGGTCGAAGCAGAAGCGCATGGAGTCGGGCACCACGGCGGTCAGCATTCCCACCCGGACACTGACGGTACGCACCGGCCTTCCCGCGGCGCGCTCACATACCGCGTCGACAATGCTCTGCGTGATCGACAATTCATGCACCGACTGACCGGCCTTCCCTAAGTCACCCAATTGGCTCAGAAATTCCTGACGCAAAAGCAGGGCCGCCCGGACGAAACCCGTGTTGACAGAACGCTCAGCCGGATCCTAGATGGTAGCAATGTGAGTGACGCCACACCCATGAGATTCATGGGTATCGGGTGGGCCAATCGCGGAAGGCAGCGGTGCTATGCCGACAGAAGCGGCGAAAAAAGCAGAGGACACGCTGATCCATGTGCTGTGGATCAATGCGGGACTGAGCTGTGACGGGGATTCGGTCGCGCTGACCGCCGCGACCCAGCCCAGCATCGAGGAGATCGCACTCGGCGCGCTGCCCGGTCTGCCACAGATCGCCGTGCACTGGCCGTTGATCGATTTCGAGTGCGGCCCGAACGGTGGCGCCGACGATTTCCTGGAGTGGTTCTTCAAGGCGGACCGCGGCGAACTGGAGCCTTTCGTCCTGGTCGTCGAAGGCTCGATCCCCAACGAGAGGCTGCACGAAGAGGGTTACTGGTCGGGCTTCGGCAACGACCCCGCGACCGGTCAGCCGATGACCACCAGCGAGTGGCTCGACCGGCTGGCGCCCAAGGCCACCGCGATCGTCGCGGCCGGGACGTGCGCCACGTACGGCGGCATCCACGCCATGGCGGGCAACCCCACGGGCGCCATGGGAGTCCCGGACTACCTGGGCTGGGAGTGGAAGTCCAAGGCCGGGATCCCCATCGTGTGCGTCCCCGGCTGTCCCATCCAGCCGGACAACCTCTCGGAGACCCTCACCTATCTGCTCTACATGGCCACCGACCAGGCCCCGATGATCCCCCTCGACGACGAACTGCGTCCGACCTGGCTGTTCGGCCAGACCGTGCACGAGGGCTGCGACCGGGCCGGCTACTACGAGCAGGGCGACTTCGCGACGGAGTACGGCTCGCCCAAGTGCATCGTGAAGCTGGGCTGCTGGGGTCCCGCCGTGAAGTGCAACGTGCCCAAGCGCGGCTGGATGAACGGAATCGGCGGCTGCCCCAACGTCGGCGGGATCTGCATCGGCTGCACCATGCCCGGATTCCCGGACAAATTCATGCCGTTCATGGACGAGCCCCCTGGCGGGAAACTCTCCACGAATGCCGTCGGTATGTACGGGGCGACAATGCGGCGCCTGCGTCATATCACCACCCACACGCTCGACCGCGAACCGAAGTGGCGTAAGCGCGGCAAGGAACTCACCACCGGCGCCACCCGCACCTGGTAATCCTGCGAGTGCCCCATCGGCCGCCGATCCGGCGGCCGATGGGGCACTCACCTGGACACCACCTGGTAACTCACCCCTCCACGAAACCCGAAACGGAAAGAAGAGGCGGCCCCATGACGGCGACGAGCCAGGGCAGAGACGAACTGGTGGAGATGGCGTGGGACCCCATCACCCGAATCGTCGGGAGTCTGGGTATCTACACGAAGATCGACTTCAAGCAGAAGGTCGTCGCCGAGTGCCACAGCACCAGCTCGATCTTCCGTGGCTATTCGGTTTTCATGAAGGGCAAGGACCCGCGCGACGCCCACTTCATCACTAGCCGGATCTGCGGAATCTGCGGTGACAACCACGCCACCTGTTCCTGCTACGCGCAAAACATGGCGTACGGCGTGAAGCCGCCGCATCTGGGTGAGTGGATCGTGAATCTCGGCGAGGCCGCCGAGTACATGTTCGACCACAATATCTTCCAGGAGAATCTGGTCGGGGTCGACTACTGCGAGAAGATGGTCGCCGAGACCAACCCCGGCGTACTCGAACTGGCCAACCGCACCAACTCCCCGCACGCCGAGGACCACGGGTACAAGACCATCGGCGACATCATGCGGTCGCTGAACCCCTTCACGGGCGAGTTCTACCGCGAGGCCCTTCAGGTCAGCCGGATGACCCGCGAGATGTTCTGCCTCATGGAGGGCCGCCATGTGCACCCCTCCACGCTCTACCCGGGCGGGGTGGGCACCGTGGCGACCATCCAGCTCATGACGGACTACATCACCCGGCTCCAGCGCTACGTGGAGTTCATGAAGAAGGTCGTGCCCATGCACGACGACCTCTTCGACTTCTTCTACGAGGCGCTGCCCGGCTACGAACTGGTCGGCAACCGCCGCATCATGCTCGGCTGCTGGGGCTCCTTCCAGGACCCGGAGCACTGCAACTTCGAGTACAAGGACATGACCGACTGGGGTCGGAAGATGTACGTGACCCCCGGCATCGTCGTGGACGGCAAGCTCATCACCACCGACCTGGTGAAGATCAACCTCGGTATCCGCATCCTGCTCGGCTCGTCGTACTACAACGACTGGGACGAGCAGGAGATGTTCGTGACCCACGATCCGCTCGGCAACCCCGTCGACCGCCGCCACCCGTGGAACCAGCACACCAACCCGCAGCCGCAGAAGCGGGACCTCGGCGACAAGTACAGCTGGGTCATGTCGCCGCGCTGGTTCGACGGCGAGGACTACCTCGCGCTCGACACCGGCGGCGGGCCCCTCGCCCGGCTGTGGGTCACCGCGCTGGCCGGTCTCGTCGACATCGGCTACATCCAGGCCACCGGCAAGAGCGTGAAGATCAACCTCCCCAAGACCGCGCTCAAGGGCCCGGTCGAGCTGGAGTGGCACGTCCCGCGCTGGAGCAACACCATCGAGCGCAACCGGGCGCGGACCTACTTCCAGGCGTACGCGGCGGCCTGCGCCCTGCACTTCGCCGAGAAGGCGCTCGTGGAGATCCGGACCGGCCACACCAAGACGTGGGAGAAGTTCGAGGTCCCGGAGGAGGGCGTCGGCTGCGGCTTCACCGAGGCCGTACGCGGTGTGCTCTCGCACCACATGGTGATCAGGGACGGCAAGATCGCCAACTACCACCCGTATCCGCCGACCCCGTGGAACGCCAGCCCGCGCGACATCTACGGGACGCCGGGCCCCTACGAGGACGCGGTGCAGGGCCAGCCGATCTTCGAGGAGAACGACCGGGAGAACTTCAAGGGCATCGACATCATGCGTACGGTCCGCAGCTTCGACCCCTGCCTGCCCTGCGGTGTGCACATGTATCTCGGTGAGGGCAAGAAGCTGGAGCTGCTGCACTCGCCCACGCAGTCCGCGGGCAGTGAGTGACGTGGGCGACGGTCACGCCATGGCGGAGCGGCACGCCCACCAGTCCCCGGGGTCCGAGGAGTGGCGGGCGACCGGCGAGCGTATCGACACGCTGATCGCCGCGAGCGCGGCCGGCGGCGTCGTGGCGCGCGAGCGCAGCGAGGAACTGGTGCGGCTCGTCACCGACTTCTACGGCGCCGGCCTCGAACGCCTCCTCGACCTCGTCCACGAGCAGGGGCGGCTGGACGACGAGACCCTGGCCGCCATCGCCGCCGACGACCTGGTGGCGAGCGTGCTGCTGGTGCACGGACTGCACCCGTACAGCGTGGTGACGCGGGTCGAGAAGGCGCTGGACAGCGTACGGCCGTATCTCGGCTCGCACGGCGGCGACGTGGAGTTGCTGGCCGTGACGGACGAAGGGGCCGTGAAACTGCGGCTGTTGGGCAGTTGTGACGGCTGCCCGTCCTCCTCCGCCACCCTGGAACTCGCCGTACGGGGCGCGGTCGAGGCCGCCGCACCGGAGATCACCACGATCGAGGTCGAGGCCGCCGACGAGAGCGCCGCCGAGGCCACGGGCCCGCTGGTACCGGTGGACGCCCTCTTCGCCCGGCTGCATGACGCGGATCCCGGCGCCGGTGACGCGGGCGCGACCTGGGAACCTGTCCCCTCCCTGCTCGCCCTGGAGTCCGGCGGTGTCGAGCGCTTCACCGCCGGCGGGCTGCCCGTCGTGGCCTGCCGGATCGGCCCTGACCTGTTCGCCTTCCGCGACCGGTGCGCCCGGTGCGAGCGCCCGATGGAGGGCGCCACGCTGGCCCGGCGGCTCGGGGGCGGCTCGGGTGACGGGGTGCTGCGCTGCTCCGCCTGCCGCGCGCACTACGACGTACGGCGGGCCGGTGCCTGTCTCGACGCGGAGGCCGACGGGGCGCACTTGGATCCGCTGCCGCTGCTGGCGGACGGGGCGTCCGTCTCGGTCGCCGTACCGGTCCGGGCCGTGGTCACGACATGAGCGCACCCCAGGGCCGCACCGTGTCCCCGGTCGCCGCGCTGCTGCGGGTCAGCCGGAACCGGCCCGAGCCGGCCGCCGGTGAGCGGTGCGAGATGTGCGCCGCGCCGATCGGCGAGGACCATCAGCATGTGGTGAATCTGGAGAGCCGCACCCTGATGTGCGGCTGCCGGGCCTGCTATCTCCTCTTCACCGACGAGGGCGCGCGGCTGCGCTACCGCGCGGTCCCGGACCGCTATCTGCGGTTCGACGGGCTCCCGTTGGACGCGCGCACCTGGGACGAGCTCCAGATCCCGGTGGGGCTCGCCTTCCTGTTCCGCAACTCCGTGCAGGAGCGCACCATCGCGTTCTACCCCGGCCCGGCCGGGGCCACGGAGTCCGAACTGCCCCTCGACGCCTGGGCGACCATCGTCGAGTCCAACCCCGAACTGGCTGTGCTGCGCCCGGACGTCGAGGCGCTGCTCGTACGCCGCACCGCGGCGGGTGGGAGCGGCGACGGGCGCGAGTCGGTCGCGTCCTGCCATCTGGTGCCGATCGACGCGTGCTACGAACTGGTCGGGCGGCTGCGCACGTTGTGGCGCGGCTTCGACGGCGGCCAGGAGGCACACGCCGCGATGGACGCCTTCTTCGAGCACGTCGAGGGCCGCAGCCGGCCCGCGGGTCCCGTGCCGGCGGCCGTGGACGCTTCCGCGGCGACGGTGAACGGTGCCTCGACCGGCGGCGGGGCCTCATGAGCGGCGCCACGGCCCCCGGCCTGGAGTTCTCCGTACAGGACATCATCGCCGAGCCGTACACCGCCACGCCGCAGCTCACGGCCCGGCTGCGCGTCGAGGACGGCACGGACGAGCGGATCCACGCGATCGTGCTGCGCTGCCAGGTCCGTATCGATCCGCAGCGCCGCCACTACGGACCGGCCGAACAGGAGGCGCTGCGCGGGCTGTTCGGGGAGCGCGAGCGGTGGTCCGACACCCTGCGGCCGTTCCAGTGGATGCAGTGCCACACGACCGTGCAGGGCTTCACCGGCTCCACCGAGGTCGACCTCGCGCTGCCCTGCACCTACGACTTCGACGTCATCGGCTCCCGCTATCTGCACGCGCTCGGGGAGGGGACGGTGCCGATGAGCCTGCTCTTCTCGGGCACCGTCTTCACCAAGGGCGGTGGCAGCGGCGGCGGTTCGGGGTTCGGCGTACGGCTGGTGCCCTGGGACTGCGAGGCGCGGTACCAGCTGCCGGTGGCCGTATGGCGGCAGATGATCGCCTTCCACTTCCCCAACTCCGGCTGGATCAGGCTCGATCACGACGTCCTCGCCCGCTTCGCGGACTTCCGTGAGCGGCGTGGACTGATCAGCTGGGACGAGACGGTGACCACGGTGCTGGCGGACGCGCGGGCGCGCGCCGCCGCCGACGAGATCGGCGAGGTGGTCACATGACCCCCCTGACGCCCACCGCCCCGGTGGGCCTCGACCATGTCCGTGCGATCGCCGACGCGGTCCTGTACGAGGGCTACTTGCTGTACCCGTACCGGGCCGGGTCCCACAAGAATCAGTCGCGCTGGCAGTTCGGCGTCCTCGGCCCGCCGGGCGCGGCGCCCGGGAGCTTCGCCGAGGATCCGGGAATGGCGATGCAGGTGCTGCTGACGGTTCCTGACGGGGTGTCGGCCGTCGGCGCGGAGGTGACCGTCCGGCTCAGATTCCTCCAGCTTCAGGTGCGTGAGGTGCAGCGGCTCGACGAGGACGGCGGGCACACTCCCGTCGGTCGACTCGACGTGGCCGGTGTGCCGGTCCTGAGCTGGGACGAGGCGGTCGAGTGCGAACTCGACCCGGCCACCGTCCCGTTGGACCGCCGGGGCGGCTCGACGGACGAACTGCTGACCGTCCCCGGTGGCGAGGAGACCGAGCCGCTGACCGACGAACACGGTGTGACGGTCGGCCGCGTCGTACGGCGCCGCGAACCGCTGGCGGCCCGCGTCCGTACCAGTACGACGTGGGACGACGGCTTTCTGCGGCTGTCGGTGTCGGTGGACAACGAGCACACCGGGACCGCCACCGACAAGGACACCGCGATCCGCGCCTCCCTGATCGGCACGCACCTGCTCCTCCAGGCCCACGGCGCCGGCTTCGTCTCCCTGCGTGAGCCGTCGGACGAGGCCGCCCCCGCGGCCGCCCGGTGCGAGCAGCGCGGGTGCTGGCCGGTCCTGGCCGGGGCGAAGGGCTCCACGGACACGGTGCTGGGCGCGCCGATCATCCTCTACGACCACCCGGAGATCGCCGAACAGAGCCCCGGCGCCCTCTTCGACTCCACCGAGATCGACGAGATCCTCACCCTCCGCGTGATGACCATGACGGAGGAGGAGAAGGCGGAGGCGCGGGCCACCGACCCCCGGGCCCGCGAGATCATCGACCGCTGCGACACGATGTCGGCGGACGACCTCCAGCGACTCCACGGCCTTCTCCGCGACCCCCACGGCCCGGCCGCCAGAGCCGCCGCCACAGCCACGGCACCCGTCGCCGACCTGCGGGACGCCGAGCCGGCCGCTTTCGACACCGGCGGGGTGCCCTGGTGGGACCCGGCGGCCGACGCCGCCGTGTCGCCGGAGTCCGACGTCGTGGTCATCGAGGGGGTCCCGGTCACCAAGGGCAGCCTCGTACGCGTACACCCGTCCCGCCGCGCCGACGCGCAGGACCTCTTCTTCGCCGGGCAGGTGGCACGGGTGACCGCCGTGCTCTCGGACGTCGACGGCGGCGTGCACGTCGCCCTCGTCCTGGTCGACGACCCGGCGGCCGAGATGCACGACTGGTACGGCCGCTACTTCTACTTCGCCCCCGACGAACTTCAACCGCTTCCCGCCGGTGACCCCCGGCAGGCCGACGAGAGCCGCGATACCACCGACAGCCCCCGTCAACCGGAACACCGGAAGGAGAACCCCTCGTGAGAACCCTCGGAATGATCACCACGGGTGTGGCCGCCGCCGCGGCGATGGTCGCCGTCGCCGTCGGCGTGCGATCGCTTCCCGACATCCGCAGATACGTCCGCATGCGCTCGATGTGAGCGCCGCCACGAGTGAGAGGAGCATCCGATGACCGACGCAGCACGTGGACGCCACGACGAGGAACCGCAGGAGGAGCGGGGGCCGAAGGGCTCGCGCGACACCGGCTCGGACCAGCCGTCCGCAGGCCCCGCCGACCGCCCGGCCGGCCGCTCCGACGAGAAGTCGGACACCTCCGTCAAACCCAACAAGCCGATCGACCCGGACTCCCCGAACCTCCAGTCCGGCGGCAACTGAGACCCCTCAGCGGCCCGTAGCGCCCACCGGCCCGCCGAGCGGAGACCGGGAACCCCGCCCAAGGAGCACACCATGACGAAGGAACCGAACCGCCCCGACGACGCCGACACCGGCGGTCGTGCCACGCCGCCGTACGAGGGCCGCCGGAAGGCCGCGGGACGCGGAGACGGCGAGAAGCCGGCCAAGGGCGGCGCCAGGACGGGCGGCGCGACCGGCCCCGTCGAGGACCCCGACATGAAGTCGGCCGACCCCGAGGCGACCGAGAAGGGCGCCACCCGTTCGCCGGCCGACGAGCGGCCCGCCGACCGGGCGAAGAAGCCGCGGACCGGAGACGACAAGGGCACCGGTCCCTCGCACCTGCGCGGTACGCCGCGTGCCGAGGACCAGACCTGACGTGAGCGGCGGCGTGCTCGTTGCCGGTATCGGCAATCTCTTTCTCAGCGACGACGGTTTCGGGCCGGAGGTCGTACGCCGGCTCGCCGGACCCGGGGCGCCGCTTCCCGACGGCGTCCGGGTCGTCGACTACGGCATCCGGGGCATGCACCTCGCGTACGACCTGCTCGACGGGTACGACGCGCTCGTGCTGGTCGACGCCTGCCCCGGCGGCGGCGCGCCCGGCGAGCTGACCGTTCTGGAGGTGGGTCCGGACGACCTCGGGACGGGTGAATTCGACGCACACGGGATGAATCCGGTATCTGTCCTGGCAAATCTGGGCCAACTGGGCGGTACGCTTCCGCACACCCACGTTGTGGGGTGCACCCCCGCCGACGTCGAGGAGGGCATCGGCCTCAGTGAGGCCGTCGCCGCCGCCGTCCCCGAAGCGGTGGCGGAGGTGCGCGCGTTGGTCCGGCGGCTGCTCGCCGCGGGACCCGCGCCGTCGTCACGCACGGCGGACCCCGCGACGGCCGCACCCGCACCAGTACCCGCCCGGACCCGGAGGTCCTGATCATGTGTCTCGGCATCCCTGGGCGAGTCGTGGAGATCGTCGAGGGTTACGCGGACCAGCTCGCACTCGTCGACGTGGAGGGCGCCCGGCGCCGTATCAACGTCGGCATGCTCGACTCGCCCCCGGCCGCCGGTGACTGGGTCCTGCTGCACATGGGCTTCGCAATGGAGATCATCGACGAGGCGAAGGCGGCCGAAGCGCTGTCCGGTCTTCGGATGATGGGCAGCGGCGCAAAGGAGCCGGAGGCCGTCGAGGCCCAACAGCCCCGCGTCCGCCGCCGGTTCGAGGTGCGTGGTGTCGTCCAGGGTGTGGGCTTCCGCCCGTTCGTCTACGTCACCGCCTCCGAACTCGCGCTCACCGGTTCCGTTGCCAACACCGGCTCCGGCGTCGTCGCCGAGGTGGAGGGCGACGCCGAAGCCGTCGCGGAGTTCGGCCGCCGGCTGCGAGCCGACCCGCCCCCGCTGGCCGCCGTGGAATCCGTGACCGAGACGGACCAACCACCAGCCGGGGGAGCGGAGTTCGTCATCGCCGCCTCCAGCGCCGCCGACCGCGTCCGCACCCTGGTCTCGCCCGACACCGCGACCTGCCGGGACTGTCTGGCCGAACTGCGCGACCCGGCCGACCGCCGGTACCGCCACCCCTTCATCACCTGCACCCACTGCGGCCCGCGTTTCACGATCGTCACCGGTATGCCCTACGACCGCGCGGCGACGACCATGGCGGCGTTCGAGATGTGCGACGACTGCCGCGCGGAGTACGGCGATCCGCGCGACCGCCGCTTCCACGCCCAGCCGATCGCCTGTCACGCGTGCGGCCCGCGTCTCGAACTCGTCGGCTCGAACGGCAAGGTGGTCCGCGAAGGGGGCCGGGCACTGCGCGCGGCACGGCGGTTGCTCGCCGAGGGAAAGATCGTCGCGATCAAGGGACTCGGCGGCTACCACCTCGCTTGCGACGCCCGTGACGAGGCGGCCGTCTCCGAACTGCGGCGCCGTAAGCACCGCGGGGGCAAGCCCTTCGCCGTCATGGTCGCGAACCTCGGCGTCGCCGAAGAACTGGTGACGGTGACGGACGACGAGCGGGCGCTCCTGGCCGGCCCCCGTGCGCCGATCGTGCTGCTGCCGCGCCGTGCACCGGCCGCCGGCGCCGGCCTCGCGGCCGACGTGGCCCCCGGCAACCCGGACCTCGGTGTGCTCCTCCCGTACACCCCCCTGCATGTCCTCCTCTTCGGTATCGGCGACGACACCCCCGGCCCCGACGCGCTGGTGATGACCTCCGGCAACCGCTTCGGCGAGCCGATCGTCACCGACGACACGAAGGCGCTGACCGAACTCGCGCCGCTGGTGGACGCCTGGCTGCGGCACGACCGGCCCATCCAGGTGCCGTGCGACGACTCCGTCAGCGGGTTCGTCGCCGGCGCCGAACTGCCCGTACGCAGATCGCGCGGGTACGCCCCGCTGCCCCTCGCGCTGCCCTTCGACATCCCGCCGCTGCTCGCCGCCGGCGCCGACCTGAAGAACACCTGCGCGCTCGGCGAGGGCGGCTACGCCTGGGTCAGCCAGCACATCGGCGACATGGACGACCTCTCCACGGTCGACGCGCTGACCCGCACGGCGGCCCACCTGGGCCTGCTGACCGGGGTCGAACCCGAACAGCTCGTGGCCGACGCCCACCCCGGCTACCGCTCCGGCGCATGGGCCCGCACGCATGCCAAGGGCCGGGCGGTACGCACCGTGCAGCACCACCACGCGCACATCGCGTCCGTCCTGGGCGAGCACGGACGCGGCCCCGGTGAGCGCGTCATCGGCTTCGCCTACGACGGCACCGGCCACGGCCCCGACGGCGCGGTGTGGGGCGGCGAGACGCTGATCGCCGACTACACGTCGTACCGCAGGGCCGCGCACCTGGGTTACGTGCCGTTGGCGGGCGGTGACGCGAGCGTGCTGCGGCCGTACCGGATGGCACTCGCGCATCTGCACGCCGCCGGGATCGACTGGGACGAGAAGCTGCCCGCCGTGGCCGCGTGCCCCGACAAGGAACGCGACGTGCTGGCGCACCAGTTCGCGACGGACTTCGGCTGTGTGCCGACTTCGAGCATGGGCCGGCTCTTCGACGCGGTGGCGTCACTGGCGGGCGTACGGCACGAGGTGGCCTACGAGGCGGAGGCGGCGATCGCGCTGGAGGGCCTGGCGAGATCGGTGCCGGGCGAGGTCGCGGGAGACGCCTACGTCTTCACGCTCGCTGTGCCGACCGCGCCGGGTGCCGGTGAGCCCGTCGTCGCCGACCCCGCTCCGGTGATCCGCGCGGTGGTCCGTGACGTACGCGCGGGTGTTCCTCCGGAGCTGATCGCCGCGCGCTTCCACGCCGCCGTCGCGGCCCTCACCGTCGAGCTCGCGGAGCTGTGCCGGCACCGGACCGGGCTCGGGGTGGTCGCGCTCGGCGGCGGGGTCTTCCAGAACGCCGTCCTGCTCGAAGCGACTCAACAGGCTCTCAGCGCAAAGGACTTCACCGTCCTGCGCCCTCGCCTCCTGCCACCCAACGACGGCGGCATCGCCTTCGGCCAACTGCTGATCGCGGCGTCCGGCTGACTCCGCGTCAGATCACCCCATCCAGAGAGAAGGAAGAGGCACCATGTGTCTGGCAGTCCCCGGGCGGGTGCTCAGTACGGCCGAGGTCGACGGCGCCCTGATGGCCCAGGTCGACTTCGGCGGCGTACGCAAGGAGGTCTGCCTCCAGTACGTCCCCGACGCGGAGACCGGCGAGTACGTCGTCGTCCACGTCGGATTCGCCATCCAGCGGCTCGACGAGGAATCGGCCCTGCGGACCCTGGCGAACTTCGAGCAACTCGGGCTCCTGGAAGAGGAGTTCGGCGACGGCTTCGAACTCGCCGCCAGGCAGCGGGAATCAGTGGAAGGCACGGTCAAGTGAAGTACCTCGACGAGTTCAGCGACCCCGCTCTCGCCAAGCGGCTGGTCGACCAGATCCACGCGGCCACCACCCGCCCCTGGGCCATGATGGAGGTCTGCGGCGGCCAGACGCACTCGATCATCCGGCACGGCATCGACCAACTGCTGCCCGACGGGGTCGAGATGATCCATGGACCGGGCTGTCCGGTGTGCGTGACCCCGCTGGAGATCATCGACCGGGCGCTGGCGATCGCCGCCCGCCCAGGTGTCATCTTCTGCTCCTTCGGCGACATGCTGCGGGTGCCGGGCAGTGGGCAGGACCTGTTCTCGGTGAAGAGCGCGGGCGGTGACGTACGCGTCGTGTACTCCCCGCTCGACGCGCTGAAACTGGCCCGCGAGAACCCCGACAAGGAAGTCGTCTTCTTCGGCATCGGCTTCGAGACGACCGCCCCCGCCAACGCCATGACGGTCCATCAGGCCCGGCGGCTCGGCGTACGGAACTTCTCCCTGCTCGTCTCGCACGTGCTCGTACCGCCCGCGATCGCCGCCATCATGGAGTCCCCCACCTGCCGGGTGCAGGCGTTCCTCGCCGCCGGGCACGTGTGCAGCGTGATGGGGACCTCCGAGTACCCGCCGCTGGCGCGGAAGTACCAAGTCCCCGTCGTCGTCACCGGATTCGAACCTCTCGACATCCTCGAAGGTGTCCGCCGCACGGTCCTCCAGCTCGAACAGGGCCGCCACGAGGTGGAGAACGCCTACCCCCGCGCCGTGCGTGACGAGGGCAACCTTCCCGCCATGGAGATGCTGCGGGACGTCTTCGAGGTCACCGACCGGACATGGCGCGGCATCGGCATGATCCCGAGCAGCGGATGGCGACTCTCGGAGAAGTACGCGGAGTTCGACGCCGAACGCCGGTTCGACGTGGCCGGCATCCGTACCGCCGAGTCGTCGCTGTGCCGGTCGGGCGATGTGCTCCAGGGGCTGATCAAGCCGCACGAGTGCGCGGCCTTCGGCAAGGAGTGCACCCCCAGGAATCCGCTGGGCGCCACGATGGTGTCCTCCGAGGGCGCGTGCGCCGCGTACTTCACCTACCGCCGACTGGAACTGGTCGATGCGAAGTGACTGAGACCGAGACGACGAATCACCTTCCCGCCCCGGTGGCCGCTCCCGCGACCGTCCCCGGGGGCAACGGCCTCGACTTCGAGAGCTGGACCTGCCCCGTTCCCCTCCGCGGGACCCCGACGGTCGTCATGGGCCACGGCGGCGGCGGAGCGATGTCCGCCGAGCTGGTCGAGCACCTGTTCCTCCCCGCGTACGGCTCCGCCGCCGCACCCGAACTGGGCGACTCGGCCGTACTCACCGTCGGCGACGGCACCCGGCTCGCCTTCTCCACCGACTCGTTCGTGGTCAGACCGATGTTCTTCCCCGGCGGCTCCATCGGGGACCTCGCCGTCAACGGCACTGTCAACGACCTGGCCATGTCGGGCGCCACACCGCTCTTCATGTCGTCCGCGTTCATCGTCCAGGAAGGCACCGCGCTCACCGAACTCGGCCGGATCGCCCAGGACATGGGCGCGGCGGCGCGAGCGGCCGGGGTCAGACTGGTCACCGGCGACACCAAGGTCGTCGACAGCGGCAGCGGGGACGGCGTCTACGTCAACACCTCCGGGATCGGGGTGATCCCCGCGGGAGTCGACATCGGCCCGCGCCGGGCCATGCCCGGGGACGCCGTGCTGATCAGCGGCGACATCGGGGTGCACGGCGTGGCGGTCATGAGCTGCCGGGACGGCCTGGACTTCGGCACGACGGTCGAGAGCGACACCGCGCCGCTGCACGGTCTCGTCGCCGCGATGCTCGTCACCGGCGCCGACGTGCACGTCCTGCGCGACCCCACACGCGGTGGCGTCGCCGCCTCGCTGAACGAGATCGCCACCGCCTCGGGGGTCGGCGTCGAACTGATCGAGCGGGACCTGCCCGTACCGGACACCGTGCGCGACGCGTGCAGCCTCCTCGGGCTCGACCCGCTCCAGGTCGCGAACGAGGGCAAGCTGATCGCGATCGTCCCCGGTGACCGCTCCGACGAGGTTCTCGCGGCCCTCCAGGCGCATCCCCTGGGCGGCGCGGCCCGCCGGATCGGCACCTGCGTACCCGACCATCCCGGCATGGTGGTGGCCAGAACCGGGCTCGGCGGCTCGCGGGTCGTCCCTCTCCCCGTCGGCGAACAGCTCCCGAGAATCTGCTGAATGAGCGAGCGATGAGCGAGCGCGGCGCGATCCTCTTCGCGCGGTACGCCTACCCGCCCAACGAACTCGGCTACTGCGGCCCGGCGGACTCCGCCGCGCTGCTGCGCCCGGCCGACCCCGAGGGCATCGAGCGCGGCGCCCGGCAGTTCGACGGCGCCTGGTGCTATCTCGAATTCCTCGCCGAGACGGCCGGCCTCGACGACCCGCTCGACGAGCGCGTGGTCGAGGCGTACTGGATCGGCAACGATCTCCTCGACCGGGCCGACCCGGCGGCCCTGCTGGCCCGTATGCGTGACCGCTTCCGCGGCCAGCTGGGCGGCACCTGGCGTGACGCCTCCGACCGCGCCCTCGCCCACCACAGCTTCCAGGTCTTCGACGTCTACCCCTGGGCGGAGTTGCTGCGCGCCTCGGGTCATCCGACGGCGCTTTCGGTCCTCGACCGGTGCCGTATCCGGACGGGCGTCGTCCGCTCGGTCTGGGGCGAGTCGGCCACGGTCGAGTCGCGCCCGCTGACCTGGACGGGTACGGCCCTGATGCCGGGACCGCCCCGCGAGGAGACCGTCCGCTGGTCGACGGGAGGCCGGTCCCTGATCACGGGGCTCGCTCCCGGCGACCTCGTGGCGCTGCACTGGGACTGGGTGTGCGACGTGCTGACCCAGACCCAGGCGGCGCGCGTCGAGTCGACGGAGGCGCGCCGGCTCGCGGTGCTGGAGTGTGTGTCCGCGACGGGGTGATTCGCCGAGGGGCGCGGTCCGCTCTACGCGAAGGCGTCGAGGGTGACCTCGGCGGCCTCGGCGATGAGGGCGTCGTCGGGCTCGGCGTCCTTGAAGTCGCGGCGGGACAGGACGGCGATGGCGATCGGGTCCGCCTTGGGCGGCCAGACGATGGCGATGTCGTTGCGGGTGCCGTAGCCGCCGGTGCCGGTCTTGTCACCGACCTGCCAGCCCTTGGGGGCGCCCGCGCGGATGACCGTGTCGCCGGTGGTGTTGCGCTTGAGCCAGTCCGTCAGCACGGCCCGTTTGCCGGTGGGGAGGACGTCCCCGAGGACATACGTACGCAGGTCGGTGGCCAGCGCGCGGGCGGTGCTGGTGTCGCGGAGATCGCCGGGGACTGCGTCGCTGAGCTCGACCTCGTAGCGGTCGCACCGGGTGACGCGGTCGCCGATCCCGACGAGCGCCTTTTCGAGGCCCTTCGGGCCGCCGAGTTCGTCGAAGAGCACGTTGGCCGCACCGTTGTCGCTGTAGCGGACCGTTGCGTCGCACAGTTCGCGCAAGGTCAGCCCCGTGGCGAGATGCCGTTCGGTGATCGGCGAATGACCTTCGAGGGAGTCGCGGTCGTACCGGACCAGGCGGTCGAGTTCTCTGAGGGAGTTCTTCTCCAGCATCACGGCGGCGAGCAGCGCCTTGCAGGTGGAGGCGTACGCGAAGCGTTCGTCGGGCCGGTGGGTGATGGACCGGCCGCTGCCGGTGTCGATCGCGTAGACGCCGAGCCGGGCGTCGAACTTCCGCTCCAGCCCGGCGAACGCCCGCGCCGGCTGGGGGTCGGTCTTGGACGAGGCCCCCGACCGGGCCGGGGCCGACTTCGAGGGGGTGGAGTCGGAACGGGACACAGACCCGTCGTCGGAGGAGCCACCGCCGCAGCCGGCGAGAGGGATCGTGGCGAGGCCGGTGAGGGTGGCGAGTGCGGCACGGCGGGGGACCTGGATACGGGTGCGGGTACGGCTGGACATACGGTGGCGGCTTTCCTTCCAGGGGCGGTCTGATCGGACCCTTCACGTGGGGGTACGGGCCTGGGGCCCGCACCTCCTTCGACCCGAGGAGATCAACGCCCGCCCGTTCACGTCCAAGACCGGTATCGCTCATGGATCGATCAATCATCGGTATGATTGCTGGTCGTGGACCTGATACGACACCTCCAGTGCTTTGTGGCTGTAGCGGAAGAGTTACATTTCGGCCGCGCCGCCCAGCGACTCGGTGTCGCCCAGCCACCCCTGTCGCAGCGCATCCAGCGGCTGGAGCGGGAGTTGGGCGTACGTCTCTTCGAGCGCTCAAGCAGGCAGGTCACGATCACCAAGGGAGGCGCGCTCCTTCTGGACGAGGCACGCCAGTTGCTCGCCCACTCCGAGGCGCTGATGGCCACCGCCCGCCGTATCCAGGACGGTCACAGCGGGCTGCTGCGCGCCGCGCTGCCGCCCGACATCACGGGGGAGACCGTGGCCGCGATCCTGGCCGGATTCCAGGAGCGGGAAGGGGGAGTGGAACTGGAACTGCACGAGCTCGGGACCTCCGAGCAGCTCGCCCGGCTCGCCTCGCACGAACTCGACGTCGGGCTCATCCACCACCCCTGCGACGTGTCCGGCCTGGAGCTGGGCCCCGTCCTGCGCCATGAACTCGGCGTCCTGCTGCCCCACGACGCCCCTGAGGCGCGCCTCGAAACGGTCCCGCTCGCCGCGCTCACCGGATACGACCTGATCCTCTTCCCCCGCGCCCACGCGCCCGCCGTCCACGACGACCTCCTGACCACCTGCGCGCGGCACGGCTACACCCCCGCCGCAGTCCGGCACGGCCAGGGCCCGAGCTTCATACGCGGCCTGCTGCTGTCCAGCCGCGCCGTCGCCTTCGGACCGCGCGACGCCCACCACGCCGGGGACCCGGGCCTCAGCTGGCGCCCGCTGAGCGGCGCCCCGCTGGCCTGGCGCCACTCGGCCGCCTGGCCCAAGGGGCGGGGCGACGCCGCCGTACGGGCCTTCGCCGACACCGTCACCGACGCCCTGGGCCGTACTGCCGCCGGCCCCGACCTGTCCACCGGTCCGCTGCATCTGCGCCCGGCGGCGGAGTACTGGATATGACCGAGCCCCCCGCCCGCACCCACCCACGCGACCGGATCCGCGCCGCCTTCGCCGAAGCCGGTGTCACCGGCTGGCTGCACGCCGTGGACATCGACTCAGGCGCCCAGATCGACGTGGGCGCGGACCAGCCCGTGGTGACCGCGAGCGTCCACAAGCTTCCTCTGCTCGTCACGCTCCATCAGCACGCGGAGGCGGGGCACTTGGCCCTGACGGACCAGGCCGATGCACCGGCCGAAGGCCGTACGGCGGGACCCACGGGGCTTTCCGCCATGCTCGACCCGGCACGTCTCTCGCTGCGCGACGCGGCCTATCTGATGATGGCCGTCAGCGACAACACCGCCGCCGAACTCCTCCTGGAACGCGTCGGCCTCGACGCCGTCAACGACACCACCGAGCGTCTGGGACTCACCCGTACCCACGCCGTCCAGACCTTCCGCGAGTTCATCGCGGGCATCAGGGAGGACGCCGGGCACGGCGGCTCGCAGGCGCTGGCGGACCCCCAGGTCCTCGCCCGCCTGCGCGCGCTCGACCCGGCCCGCACCAACCGCAGCACCGCACGTGACATGACCCGCCTGCTCGGCGCGATCTGGCGCGACGAGGCGTGCGGCCCCGAGCACAGCGCGGCCGTCCGCCGCCTGCTGGGTCTCCAGGTGTGGCCCCACCGGCTGGCATCCGGCTTCCCCTTCGACGAGGTGCACGTCGCGGGCAAGACCGGCAGCGCGCCCACCCTTCGTAACGAGGTCGGCGTCATCGAATACCCCGACCGCGGCCGCTACGCCGTCGCGGTCTTCACCCGCGCGGCCAGCCCGGCCGCCGCCCTGCCGGCGGCCGACGCAGTCATCGGTACCGCGGCGCGCCTCGCGATCGACGCGCTGCGCAGCCCCGATCCGCGTTCGGCGGGCGGTCCCCGGAAGCGGCCAAGTTCGTAGCGTGGCGCGACTTGGACGGTGGAGGGCTGGTTCTCGTCGTCTACTCGGGGAGGTGGCCGTTGGTGCGGTAGTACTAGTCTCATCGGCGATGCTGGATGTCCGTCGTACGACTGGGAAGCACTGAGCGGGGCGGTTGTGGAAGAGCACCGAGCAGACGGCGATGCCGAGCGGGAGGAGGCCCCCCGCGACGACCAGTCGGACCTGAGCGACCGGCTCGGCCGGCTGGAGCGGGTGGTCGCCGGGATGGCGGCGGAGGCGTCGGAGCGCGGCAGGGCTTCGGAGGCGCCGACGGAGTCGCGGGCGCCCGGCAACCCGGCGCCTGACGCGGCACGTGCCGCGGCAGATGACGAACGGGCGGCGGGCGAGGGCGAGTTGGAGAAGCCCGAGACCGCGGAGAGGTCCGTGGCGGGTGGTTCCGGGGGCGAAGACGCCGGCGAGTCACCGAGTCCGGCGGAGCCGGGACCTTCCGTGGCCGCGACGGTTGAGATCGAGGCCCTGCCCGCGCTGTCGGCGGAGCCCGGTCCGTCCGTAGCGGCGGCGGCCGATTCCTCCGCCGCGCCCGCCAGACCCCCGGAGTCGGGTCCGGCCCTCGGGTACGACGCGTCGCTGCCGTACGACGACACGCCCCACTCTCCCCCGAAGCGCCGTCGGCGGATCGGGTGGGTTCTGGCCGGCGCGGGTGTCTGTTGTGCCGTCGTGCTCGGGGGCGCGGTGATCGGCGGCGGCTCGCCGCCGCCCTGGCTCTCCATACCCGGGGTCACCGAGAGCGACGACCGGGATCCGGCGAACACCTCGCCCGCTCCCGCGGATTCGGTTTCGGGGGCGCCGGAGGCCGGGCAGGGGCAGAGCGGTGAACCGGAGCCGGGCGAGACCCCGCGGAGCGGGGAAGCCGCGGAGCCCTCGGCCGGGGCGCGGTCCGGTGGCAGTGGCTCACCCGAACCGCTCCCCACGGAGAGCGGCGCCGTATCGCCGTCCGCGACGTCGGGCAGCCCGAGCGCCCCGGAGACCACGACCCCGCAGTCACCCAGCGCCGGCACGAGCAGCGCCGGTGCGGGTACCGGCACACCGACACCGTCCGGCGAGTCGAGCGAACCCCCACCGGACGACGACGACCCGCTCGGCGGACTTCTCGGCGGCCTCTTCGGCGACTGACCTGAATCAGGGGCGGTACACGAGGAGTTCGGCCACCTCGTAGGACATCTCCCTCGTGGCCGGTTCCGGGCGGGGGTGGTAACGGCCCGCGCAGACCGAGAGGTTCACGATCAGGTGGGCCCGCCAGTCCCGGCCCACGCCCTTGCCGTCGGCGAAGGCGCGGGTGCCGTTGATGTGCCAGTCGACCGAGCGGGCGCCGAGGCGGACCTCGAAGTCCACCCAGGCGCCCGGGTGGATCGACCGGTCGCGGTAGTAGCGCCCGCCGCCGTTCACATGGTTCGACAGCTCCAGGAGATCCGGGTTGTCCGGGTGGTACTCGAACACGTCGATCTCGTTGCCGCCGTCCAGCCAGGTCCAGATCGCCGGCCAGGCCCCCAGCTCGTGGGGGAGGCGGACGCGGGCTTCGAGGATGTCGCCCGTGCGGACCATGAAGTCGTCCACGCTGCCCTCGGTGGTCAACAGCCCGGTGTACCAGGTGCCTTGGGGCCTGCGCGTGGCGCGGAAGACACCGCTTCGGCTGTACGCGGGGTCCGGGGTGAGGTAGTCGAGTTTGTCGTCGTCCGGGTTGGTCGGGCCGCCGCCGGGATAGGCCCAGGAGCGGCCTGCCACCCATTGGTCCTCCGACGAGAAGTCGGCCGTGAACACCGGCCGGCCGTAGGGGGAGAGGGAGTTCGCGGACTCGTCCGCCGTACCTGAGGATCCGCACATGACGTAGACCGCCTCGATCTCGCACAGCACCGCCCCGCACCAGGCATACGTACCAATGGCGTCGGCCGACGAAACGCCATAAAAGACCGCACACTTACTCGACCACGTCCTACCGGTCCAGAAAGCGGAAGCTCTGGTCGTCCGCCTGGAACAGGAAGTACATGGGCACCGCCGGCACCAGGGCGTTCGTGCCGTCCGTGGAGAAGTTGAGAGTCTTGGCGATCCCCTTGTACGCGCCGTACCCGGCGTCGAACAGACGCTGGGCCACGGCGCCCGGTTCGATGTCGGCCGTCCCGCCCAGATTACTGAGGGTGCCGGACACGCTGCCCGGGTCGGTGAAGGGGGTGGCGAACACCCAGCCCCTGCCCGCGCCTCCGGCCTGCTGGAGGAAGACCGGGCTCATGCTGGGCCAGATGCCCAGGCACGGTCCGGTGAAGCGCGCCTCGGCGAGTGCGCGGGCGCAGCGTGCGGCGCGCTCGGGCTGTGTGCCGCTGAAGACGACGGCCTGAGCCTTCGCTGCGAGGGCCTTGCCCACGGCGGCAGCGAAGTCGTCGCTGCCGGCGGCGACGGGGTGGACGCTTGTCTCGCCCTCGCCGGGCGGCGACAGCGCGAGCCCATTGATGAGGTCCAAGCCGGTTCGGCCCGCAGTCTTGTCGTCGATGAGGGCGGTGCGGGCGACCTTCGGCAGAGAGGCCAGATACGACGCCAGTGGCAGGGCCAGGGACGATTCGGGGCCCCGGGTGACGCGCAGCGTGGTCAAGTTCAGTTCGGACCCGGTGAGTTCGGCGCCGTCCGCGGAGATCAGCACCATCGGCGTGCGCGCCTCCTGGTAGACCGGCGCGGCGGCGAGCGCCGCGTCAGCCGTGCCGAGGCCGAGGACCGCGCTCACCCCGGCCTCGGTAAAACGCCGGGCCACCTCCTCGGCACGGGCCGGACCGCCCCCGTCGTCAAGGGTGTTGAGGGCGAGGCGGAAGGTGATCCCCGGGCGTTCGTTGTGCTGTTCCACGGCGAGCCGCGCCGCGCGCTCCTGCGCCACGCCGTCCGCCTTCTCCGTGCCGCTCAGGTCGGCCTGGAAGCCGAGGGTGTGTACGGGAAGGCCGCCGCCCGAGCCCCCGCCGGCGCCCCCTCGCCCAGCCCTCAGATACGCGGTGACTCCGCCGCCGACGGCGACCGCGGAAGCCGCCGCGCCCCCCATCAGCAGAACACGCCGCCGGGTCGGCGGGCGGGCGTCCCGTGGACCCGAGGACGCCGAGGGAGCGGCGGTCGGGGCGTCGTCGTCCGTCTCCGGCCGTGGCTCGCGCCGGGGGGTGGGCACGTCCAGCGCCCGCGCGGAGCGTTCGGCGACCACGCGCAGCAGCGCGGCCGGCAGCCGGCCCACGTCCGGGCCTTCGGCGATGTCCCGTGCGAGCGAGACCCGTGGGTCGTCGAGCGTGGCCGCGACCTCCCTGACCGTCGGCCGCCCGGCCGGGTCCTTCGCCAGGCACGCCCGGATCAGTGCCTGTAGTTCGCCGGGCACCTCCGTCAGGTCGGGCTCCTCGTGCACCGTACGGAAGAGGACCCCCGCCGCGTTCCCGCCGCCGAAGGGGCGCCGGCCGGAGGCCGCGTACGCCAGCACGCAGCCCAGCGAGAAGACATCGCTCGCCGGTCCGACCTCCCCCGCGCGGGCCTGTGCCTGCTCCGGCGCGAGGAAGCCGGGCGTTCCGACAACCGCGTCGGGTGCGGTGAGCGCGGTGGCGCCCCCGGCATAGGCGATACCGAAATCGATGAGGCGGGGGCCGTCGAGGGCGAGGAGTACGTTGCCCGGTTTCACGTCGCGGTGCACAAGTCCCGCGTCGTGTACGGCGGTCAGCGCCTCGGCCAGCCGGGATCCCAGGGTCCGCACGGCGGCGACGGGCAGCACGCCGAAGCCGTCGACGGCCTCGACCAGCGAGGGTCCGGGTACGAACTCCGTGGCCAGCCACGGCTCCCGGGCCTCCGTGTCGGCTGCCACGACCGGCACGAGCCAGCGCCCGGTCAGAGCGCGGACCGCCGCCACCTCGCGCCGGAACCGGGTGCGGAAGGCGGGGTCCGCCGCGTGCTGGGCGTGGATCGTCTTGAGCGCGACGAGCGCCCCGCCCCCCGTACGGGCGAGGTGGACGACGCCCATGCCGCCCGAGCCGAGCCGGGCGAGCAGCCGGTGCCCGCCGATGGACTCGGGGTCCTCGGCCGCCAGGGGGCGCATCAGACGCCGACCTTGCCCGCGTAGGAGTACCGGCCGCCCTTCACCTCGTACCGGAAGATCTCGTAACTCTCCAGCCAGCGGTACTTCTTGTCGAAGGCGTACGTCCGGACGACGCCCTTGTACCTGTCCTTCATCAGCAGGTCGAACAGCTCCTTCTGCGAAGGCCGGCCGCCGGCCTCGGTGAGTCGGGCGATGACCATGCGGGCGACGTCGTACGCCTCGGCCGCCCAGTACGGAGGCGCGGAGCCGTAGCGCTTCCGGTAGGCGGTGGCGAAGGCGCGGACGGGGGAGGCCGACGGGTCTATGTACGGCGCGAAGATCTGCCAGCCGTCGGCGGCCGCGCCCGCGGCGGTCAGGAACTCCTTGTCCGCCGCCGGATAGCCGAGCACGCGCGGGCCGTCGAAGTCCGTCGCCGCGAGAGCGCGTGCGACGGCGGCGGCGCGGGTGGGGGTGCCGGTGAAGACGAAGGCGTCGGGCTTTCTCGCGACCATTTCGGCGACCACCGGCGTGAGGTCCTCGGCCAGCCGTGGTGCGACGCGCGGCTCGCCGGCGATCTTGAGGACGCCGAGGTTCTGGAACATCGTGTTGCCGAGCTGCCAGGCCGGCATGCCGCCGCCGCGGTCGATCAGTACGCCCACGCGCCGGGCGCCCTGCGTCCGGAGGGAGAAGGCGGCCGTCGCGGGCAGATGCGTGTAGGAGGGGACGGCCTGGAGGAAGTGGCGTGGGTCGGAGGTGCCGTACTGGCTCTGCGCGGAGGAGGCCGTGAGCTGGGGGACCTGCCGTTCGTCGTAGCCCCCGAGGCTCGCCCCGGTGGTCGCGTCCCCTGTCGAACCGATGACAGCGAGCAGATCGCGGTCCGCGGCGAGAGTACGCGCCACCTCGGCCGCGCGGGTCGCGTCACCCTGGTCGTCGACCGACTTGAGGGTGAGGGTGAAGGGCTTGTCCTTGCGGGAGTTGAACTCCTCCACGGCCAGCCGTATCCCGCGTTCCTGGCCCTGTCCGACAGCTTTCTGAGGGCCCGTCAGGTCGGCCTGGACACCCAGGACCCAACGGCGCTCGCGGGGCGGGGCGGCGGCCGGTGCCGTGTCGTCGTCGCGCTGAGCGGCCCAGAGGGCGCCGCCGCCACCGGCGGCCAGCAGGGCCGCGCCACCGAGCAGCAGGAAACGGCGGCGGCCGGTGGCTCGTGGCGCCGGCACCGCGTCAGCGGGAACGTCCGCCGGCTGTGCGCCGTCGGGCTGTCCCTCCGCCCCGGCGTCGAGGGCCGTCGCCCCGATGTCCGGGAGGGCGAGCATCGCGGCGGAACGGTCCGCGATGAGCCGTACCACCGCGTCGGGCAGCCAGTCGACGGAGTCCTCGCGTGTCTCCTCGACCAGCGTCTCGTCCACCTCGCGGGCGGTGGGCCGGTCGTCCGGGTCCTTGGCGAGGCAGCGCTCCAGGAGGCCGCGCGTGTCGTCGGGGACGCCGTCAAGATCGGGTTCGTCGTGCACCGTGCGGTAGAGGAGGGCGTCCACGGCGCCGGTCCCGAAGGGCGGGCGACCGGTGACCGCGTAGGCCAGGAGACAGCCGAGGGCGAAGACATCGCCGGCGGGCGAGGCGGGCCGGGCACGCGCCTGTTCCGGAGCGAGGAAGCCGGGGGTGCCGATGACCATGTCGGCAGAGGTGAGCGCGGTCTCCTCGGTGGCGTGGGCGATGCCGAAGTCGATGAGGCGGGGGCCGTCGACGGTGAGCAGCACATTGCCGGGTTTGACGTCACGGTGCACAAGCCCGGCCTCGTGCACCGTGGTCAGGGCGCGGGCCAGCATCCGGCCGAGGATACGAACACCGCGCGACGGCAGCGGGCCGCAGGCCGCGACGGCCTCGGCGAGCGAGGGGCCGGGAACGAACGCGGTGGCGAGCCAGGGCGCGGACGCGTCCGGGTCGGCGCCGGTGACGGACACGGCCCAGGGGCTGACCACGCGCCGGGCGGCGGTGACCTCACGCCGGAAGCGGGCGCGGAACTCGGGCTGGTCGGCGTACTGGGGGAGGATGACCTTGACGGCGGCCAGCTCACCCGACTCGGCGCGGCCGAGATAGACGACGCCCATGCCGCCTGCGCCCAGCCGGGCGAGCAGCCGGTGACCCCCGATGCGCGCCGGGTCGTTGGGGGTGAGCTTCTCGGTCATCGGCGGTTGCCCCTCGTATCGCCCTTGGCGTCACCCTTCGAGTCGGCACCCGGCTCCGACGGGTTCCGCTCGATCGCGGCCCTGAGGCGTGAGCGCATGCCGACGTGCGGATCCCTCAGCCGGTCGAACAGGTCGGCCTGGGACCAGCCGTTGGCGCCCTTGGCGGAGACGGCGAGGGTGAACTGGCCGATCCGGGTCTGCTCCCAGATGTACGGGTTGGTGCCACCCGTTCCCTTCTCGGTACTCGTGTAAGTGCCGAGCTCGGTGAGGGAGTCCTCGGCGAACTCGTTCCCGGACTCGCCGAAGGAGGCGGGGACGTTCCTCAGGTCCGTGATCAACTCGTCGGAGCGCGGCATCTGTTCGGGGCAGCGCATCATTTCCTCAAGGACCTCGGCGTTCTCCCAGTCGGCCTGCTCGGGAGTGCGGTGCACCGTGACGACGGCGCTCAGCCGGAGCGGGCCCTTGCCACCGCTCGCCGGTACCTCGTAGGAGCGCGTCAGCGTGGCGAGGACGTCCTTCGGGAGCGCCCGCTGCTCCCAGACGCAGTCCTCGCCCAGGACCGGCCAGCGCCGGGGGTCGCTCTCGTACGGGCTCCGGCGTACGGCGCCGGGGCCGAAGTCGGTGGGGCCCGGGAGGAGGTCCCGGATCAGGACGGCCGCCTGCGTCCGCGTGTTCGGGAGCCGGGCGGGGGAGATGTCGACGACCTCGGTCGGAGAAGTCGGGGAAGGGGATGTGGTCGCCGAGGCGCCGTTCTTCTTCGCCGACGCCGATTCCCGCGGTTCGTCGCCTCCGTCCGAGGTGCAACCGGCGAGTGCGACGCACACCCCGACGGCACAGCCAAGGCGCGCCACCCGGCCTGTCACGACCACGAGTCCCCCATACGATCCATCCGCTGACATGCGTCTTGGGCGATCCTAGGCAGCAACGTGCGGGTGGCCTCGTCCGGTTGACGATCTCGTGGCAGAGCCGTACCCCATCTGTCACAGACGGTGCCTGAACACCGCCTGAGCGGTGGGTGGTTGAGGACCAGGTGCCGTGCCGGCCGTCGCGCGCCGGGCGGGATTTGTCAGACACGGCCTAGCACTGTGCCGCGCTCCCCGCAACAGTTGGTGGCCCCCCTGTGGCAGCCGGGTTGTGGAGCGGCGCCACATTCCGTGACGGACCGCGCGCTCCTACTGTGACCGCACCCCACTCCGGCCACCGTCCTTCCTGAGGGACGCGGCCGGGCCCTGTCGCCGGAGGTCACGTTGTCCCACGTATCGCCGTCCCGTACGGATCAGCCGACACCCACCCACGTACGACGGCGCGGACGCCTGCGTCGCGTCCTCGGGCGCGTCGCCGCCGCCCTCGCCCTGGCCACCGGAATCGCGCTGCTCCCGCCCGCGCCCGAGGCGCGGGCGGCCGTCGCCCTTGAGCGGGTGACGAGTTTCGGGGCCAACCCCGGCGGCCTGAACATGTACGTCCACCGGCCCTCGTCCCTGCCGGCGAACGCGCCCGTCGTGGTCGCGCTCCACGGCTGCACACAGTCCGCCCAGATCTACGCGGACAACTCGGGCCTCACCACCTACGCCGACCGGCAGGGCTTCCTGCTGGTCTTCGCCGAGACGACGTCCCTCAACAACGCCAACAAGTGCTTCAACTGGTTCCAGGCCGCCGACATCCGGCGCGGCCAGGGCGAGGCCGCGTCCATCCGGCAGATGGTCGCCCACGCCGTGTCGTCCTACGGCGCCGACGCCGGCCGGGTCAATGTCACCGGACTGTCGGCGGGCGGTGCCATGACGGCGGTCATGCTCGCCGCGTACCCCGACGTCTTCAAGGCCGGGGCGGTGATGGCCGGACTGCCCTACGAGTGCGCCACGGACGTCCTCGCGGCCTTCACCTGTATGAGCCCCGGCGTCGACCGTACGCCCCAGGACTGGGCGCAGCGCGCACGGAACGCCCACCCCGGCTACGCCGGTCCTTGGCCCAGGGTCTCCGTGTGGCAGGGCGACAACGATCCCACCGTCGTCCCGAGGAACGCGGACGAACTACGGGACCAGTGGACCCAGGTGCACGGCCTCGACCAGACACCCGACCGCGGCTCCACCATCGGCCCCAACGGCACGCGCCGGGACGAGTATCTGGCCCCGGACGGCACCGTCGCCGTCGAGGTCAACCGCGTGCCGAACATCGGTCACGGCACGCCCGTCGACCCCGGCACCGGCGCCGAACAGTGCGGGGCGACCGGCACCGCCCACTTCATCGACTCGATCTGCTCAAGCCACTGGGTCACCCGCTTCTTCGGACTCGACACGTCCGCGCCGGACCCCGGTGGCCTGCCCGCCCCGGCCGGGCTGCGGTCCACGGGCGTGACCGGCTCCTCCATCGCGCTGGAGTGGGAGCCGGTGGCCGGCGCGACCGGCTACGCGGTCTACCGAGGCGGTACGCGAGTGGGCCGGCCGGCCGACGCCCGGTACACCGACAGCGGTCTGGGCGCCGGGACCACGCACACGTACAGCGTGGCGGCGCATGGCGCCGACGGTCTCGAAGGCGCCCGCTCGGCGCAGGTCACGGCCGGTACCACCGGGGCGACGGCGACCTGCTGGACGTCGAGCAACTACGAGCATGTGCGGTCCGGACGGGCGACCACCGGCGGGGGATACGTGTACGCCAAGGGCTCGAACCAGAACATGGGCCTCAACAACACGTTCGTCATCCGCACGCTGAAGGAGTCCCCGACGGGTTATTACGTCCTCGCCGATGCTCGGTGTCCCTGACAGGCGGGTAGCGTCCCGCCGCCCTGTACGTGTCGCGTGTCGTGTCCTTACAACGGAGTGATGGCCCATGCCAGTTGTCCCGCAGAACGTCCCACCCGCCTCGACGGCCGGACCCGTCCGGGCAGTTCGGCGCGTACGGCCCGTCGCCCGTCGCCCGCGCGCCGCTTCCGTCGCCGTGGCGGCCGTGATGGCGGCGGTCTCCGCCCCCGCGATCCCGGCCTCCGCGGTCTCCGCCCCCGCGATCCCGGCCTCCGCGGTCTCCGCCCCCGCGTTCTCGTCCTCCCCTGCGGACGCCGACCGGCGGCCCGGCCACTGCGCCCGGATGGACGCGATCGACGTACCCGGCGCGGAACACCAGCGGGCCGCCTGCCTGGACGAGCTGACAACCGCCGGCACCGTCGCCTCTGGCCACACCGACGAGACCGACTGGTCGGGGCTGACCCCGAAGGATCTCGCCACCCCGAGCGGCGTGCCGGGCATCCAGATCGACGGCTACTTCCCCGACTCCTCCACCACCAACACCACCCACGGCTGGAACCACGACTCCCAGTTCGTGATCCGGCTGCCCGACCGCTGGAACGGCGGCCTTGTGATCGCCGGATCGCCCGGGGTCCGGAAGCAGTACGCCAACGACCGGGCCTTCGGCGACTGGGTGCTCTCCCGGGGCTACGCCTTCGCCGCCACCGACAAGGGCAACACCGGCGCCGCCTTCCACCGCGACGGCGCCGCGCCCGGCGACGCCCTCGCCGAATGGAACAGCCGGGTCACCCAACTCACCCTCGCGGCAAGGAAGGTGACCACCCAGCGCTATCAACGGCCCGTGGCCCGCACGCTCGCGATGGGCATGTCCAACGGCGGCTACCTGGTGCGCTGGCAGTTGGAGAACCACCCCGAGCTGTACGACGGCGGCGTCGACTGGGAGGGCACTCTCTGGCGTACACAGGACCCCAACCCCCTCACCTTCCTGCCGCCCACCCTGCGCGCCTATCCCACCTACGCGGCCGGTGGCGCGGGCGCCGGCGCGGCACACCGGGAGATCGTGGAAGCCGGATTCCCGGCCGGTTCGGAATTCCTCTGGCCGTACCACCACCAGTACTACTGGGATCTCACCCAGCGCATCTACCGCGAGGAACTGGACCCGGAGTACGACGGCGCCACCGAGGCCGGGACGCCCTTCTGCGCCCCGGGAACACCGGCCTGCGACGCCGACTACGACTACGACGCCCGGCCGGGCGCGGTCCGCAGGGCCATCGAGAAGATCGAGCTGACCGGCCGCATCGGCAAACCGCTGATCAGCTTCCACGGCACGCTCGACGTGCTGCTGCCCATCTCCAAGACCTCGGACACGTACGCGAAGATGGTGCGCCGTGAGGGCCGGGGCGCACTGCACCGCTACTACCGGGTCGAGGGCGGCACGCACGTCGACTCGCTCTTCGACACCTTCCCCGACCGGCTCCGCCCGCTTGTACCGTGTCACCGTTCCGCCGTCACCGCGCTGGAGCGCTGGCTGGACGACGGCCGCCGCCCGCCTTCGAGCCGTACGCTGCCGATGCCCGAGGGGGCGGATCCGGCCGCGCTGCTCAACCGGTGCCCGCTCGGCGGGTGAGTGCGTGATTGCGTAGAGTGGCCAACTGGCGCTCTCAGTAACGTATGTGGTGAACAGCGACACCTGATCGGTATCCACTGTGGTGAACCGTCACATGGGATGTCCGGTCAGGTGTCTCTACCGTTCCGGCCATGAAGAGCCCAAGTCACGCAGGCCCCGACCCCTCCGCACCGCGCGCGGACGGCAGGGGGCTCCAGGGTCGCACCGCGCTGGTGACCGGTGGCGGCAGCGGCATCGGACGGGCCTGCGCCGAGGCGCTCGCCGGAGCCGGGGCGCTGGTGCACATCGTCGACCGCGACGCCGACGCGGCCAAGTCGGTCGCCGCCGCGAACGGAGGCGTCAGCCACGCCGTGGACCTCGCCGACGCCGGGGCGATCGACCGGCTCCCGGCCGACGTGGACATCCTGGTCAACAACGCCGGGCTGCAGCATGTCGCCGCCATCGAGGACTTCCCGCCCGACAGGTTCGAGCTGATCCAGAAGGTGATGCTCACGGCCCCGTTCCTGCTGATGCGGCACTGCCTGCCGCACATGTACGCGGCCGGCTGGGGCCGCGTGGTCAACATCTCCAGCATGCACGGACTGCGCGCCAGCGCCTTCAAGTCCGCCTACGTCGCCGCCAAACACGGCCTGGAGGGGCTGAGCAAGGTGGCCGCTCTCGAAGGCGCGCCGCACGGCGTGACCAGCAACTGCGTCAACCCCGGCTACGTACGGACTCCGCTCGTGGAAGGGCAGATCGCCGCCCAGGCGGCGGCCCACGGAATCCCCCCGGACGAAGTCGTCAGAGACGTACTGCTGGACCGTTCCGCGATCAAACGGCTGATCGAGCCGGAGGAGGTGGCCGCGGTCTGCCTCTGGCTCTGCGGGCCCAACACCGGCTACATCACCGGCTCTTCCGTCCCCGTCGACGGCGGCTGGGGCGCCGGCTGACGGGGTCGGCGGCTGTCTCCCCGCATCCGCCGACCCCACCGCCGGCCCCCCCCGCTCGATTCCGCCGTCCGATCCGCTTCATCCCGCTCCGCCCTCGCTCCGATCCACCCGCACCCCCGTCCCTGCCCGCCCAACGAAACGCGGTGACTTCACCATGAGCGTCCCCAGCTCCCCACAACCCCGCCAGGGCAACATCGGCCGCATCGTCGCGGCCAGCCTCGTCGGCACCACCATCGAGTGGTACGACTTCTTCCTCTACGGCTCCGCCGCCGCGCTGGTCTTCAACACCCTGTTCTTCCCCAGCAGCGACCCCCTCGTCGGCACGCTCCTCGCCTTCCTCACCTACGCCGTCGGCTTCGCAGCCCGCCCCCTCGGCGGCATCGTCTTCGGTCACTACGGGGACAAGATCGGCCGCAAGAAACTCCTGGTGCTCAGCCTCCTGTTGATGGGCGGCGCCACCTTCGCCATGGGTCTGCTGCCCACCCACGCGACCATCGGAGTCGGCGCGCCGATCCTGCTGACGGTGCTGCGGCTCGTCCAGGGCTTCGCCCTCGGCGGCGAGTGGGGCGGTGCGATCCTGATCGTCTCCGAGCACGGCGGCGACAAGAGGCGCGGTTTCTGGGCTTCCTGGCCGCAGGCGGGTGCCCCCGGCGGCAACCTGCTGGCCACCGGTGTGCTGGCGCTGCTCGCCGCGATCCAGTCGGACGAGGCGTTCCTCGCCTGGGGCTGGCGCGTCCCGTTCCTGCTCTCCGGGGTGCTGGTCATGATCGGACTGTGGATCCGTATCTCGGTCGAGGAGTCGCCGGTCTTCCTGGAGGCCCAGCGGAAGGCGGCCGAGGAGGTGGCACTGGCGGCCGGGACCGCTGCCAAGGGTGGCGTCCCGGCGGTCAAGGAAGAGGCCCCCGTCGTCCAGGTGTTCCGCAAGAGCTGGCGTGAGGTACTGGTCGCGATCGGCACCAGGTTCGGCGAGAACGTCTCGTACTACATCCTCACGGCCTTCGTGCTCGTCTACGTCACCGTGCACCTGGAGCTCCCCAAGAGCGACGCCCTCAACGCGGTGCTGATCGGCTCGGCGGTGCACTTCGTCACGATCCCGTTGTGGGGCGCGCTCTCCGACAGGCTGGGCCGCCGTCCGGTCACCCAGATCGGCGCGATCGGCATGGTGGGCTGGGCGTTCGCCTTCTTCGCCCTGCTGGACACCGAGTCGTTCCCGGTCATCGCGCTCGCGGTCACGGTGGGCCTGCTGTTCCACGGTGCGATGTACGGGCCGCAGGCGGCCTTCATCTCCGAGATGTTCGACACCAAGGTCCGATACTCCGGCGCCTCGATGGGCTCCCAGCTCGCCTCGATCGTCGGTGGCGCTCTCGCACCGCTCATCGCGGTCGAACTGCTCAAGGACTACGACTCGTCCCTGCCGGTGTCCATCTATCTCAGCGCCGCCGCGCTCGTCACCGTCGTGACGGTGTGGGTGGCCAAGGAGACCCGGGGCCGCGACCTGACCAGGGACGGTTTGGTCGGTTCGATCCCCGCGCCCCCCGCACCGGTCCCGGCTGACAGTCGCGCCGAGAGCGTCAAGGACTCGGCCCGGCTCGGCGGCTGACCTCCCCCGCCCTCGCGGCCCTACTCGCGACGCCGCACCCATGCCCACCTGGAGGTGATCACCGTATGCTCGCCGACGTGACAGCTCCAGGCACCCGGCACTCCGTGGCCGCCCTCCGCCGGCTGCTCGATCTGCTGGCGCGGGGTGCGCCCACGGAGGAGTTCGCCGGTCCCGCCGCCGACGCCCGTGAGGCCGGCGTGCGGGGCGGGGAACTGGCCGCGATCACCGAAGCGACCGATGTCGCCCTGCGGATCAGGCGGACCCTCAGCCAGCACAGGCGCCGCGAGGCCCAGCTCACCGCGCTCTTCGACACCGCGAGCGACCTGGCCGCGCTCCGGGACCTGGACGCGGTGCTGCGTGCCATCGTCCACCGGGCCAAGCTGCTGCTCGGCACCGACGTCACGTATCTGTCCCTCAACGACGAAGCCGCCGGTGACACCTACATGCGGGTGACAGACGGGTCGGTGGCCGCCGCGTTCCAGCAGGTGCGGCTCGGGATGGGCGAGGGCCTCGGCGGACTCGTCGCACAGACGGCGCGCCCGTACGCCACCGGCGACTACCAGCGCGACACCCGCTTCCACCACACCACCACCATCGACAGCGCCGTACTCGACGAGGGTCTGCGCGCGATTCTCGGTGTGCCGCTACGGGTCGGCGCCCGGATCATCGGGGTCCTGTACGCGGCCGACCGCGCACCCCGCGAGTTCGCCGCCGAGGAGGTCGCCCTGCTCTCCTCGCTGGCCGACCACGCCGCCATCGCCATCGACGGCGCGCGGCTGCTGGAGGAGACCCGGGCCGCGCTGGTCGACCTCAACTCGGCCTCGGAGACGATCAGAACGCACAGCAGCGAGATGCGCCGCGCCGAGCAGGCTCACGACCAGCTCACCGACCTCGTCCTGCGGGGCGGCGGAGCCGACGACGTGGCCGGGGCCATCGCCGACATCCTCGACGGCGGGATCCTCATCCACGACGCGGACGGCGCCGAACTCGCCCGCGCCCGCGCCGAGTCGCTCGCTCCACCCGCCCCGGCCGTCGCCGCCTCCAGGGCCAGCGGCCGGGCGGTCCCCCTGAACGGCACGTGGGTCTGCGCGGTCCTGGCGGGTCCCGAACTCCTCGGCAGTATCGCCCTCACCGGGCACGCGGACCTCGCGGACGTCGACCGGCTCCTGTTCGAACGCGCCGGGGTCGTCACGGCACTGCTTCTGCTGCTGCGCCGCTCGGTCGCCGAGGCCGAGGACCGGGTACGCGGTGAACTGCTCGGCGACCTGCTCTCGCGCTCCGGCGATCCGGGCGCGCTGTCGGCGCGGGCACGGCGGCTGGGTGTCAATCTGGCCCGCAGGCACTGTGTGTTCGTCGCGGACAGCGAGACCGCGGACCGGCACCGTCTGCTGGCCGTGGCCGCCAGACACGCGCAGGCCGGCAGGGGTCTGGCCGGTATCCATCAGGGACACGTGGTGCTGGTCGCGCCGACCGACACCCCCGGGCCCGGCGCGCGCAGGCTCGCCGCCGAACTCGGTCAGGCGGTCGGCTCCCCGGTCACCGTCGGCGCCGCGGGCCCGGCAGCCGGCCCCGCCGAACTGCCCACCGCCCACACCGAGGCGCGCCGGTGTCTCTCCGCCCTGCGCGCGCTGGGCCACACCGGGCACGGCGGGGCGACCGACGACCTCGGCTTCGTGGGCGTCCTGCTGGGCGACCGGCCGGACCTCGGCGGTTACGTGCGCGCCACGCTCGGCCCCGTACTCGACTACGACGCCGAGCGCGGCACCGACCTGGTGGGGACGCTCGACGCGTACTTCGCGGAGGGGGCGAGCCTCACCCGGACCAAGACCGCGCTGCACGTCCACGTGAACACGGTGGTGCAGCGGCTCGAACGGGTCGGCCGGCTGCTCGGCCAGGACTGGAACTCCCCGGCCCGCTCCCTGGAGATCCAACTGGCCCTGAGGCTCCACGGGTTGACGCGGGGGCCGGATCTGACATCGCCCGACGTCGATCACCGGACGGGCTGAGATCCGCCCGTCCGGCGACCGATGAATCAGGCGCTTCCCCGGGACAGGACCTAGCGGACCTTGACGAAGACCGGGTTCGAGTAGAACCACAGGTCGTCCCACGGGCTCTCCAGACCGTCCGCGAGCGGCTCGGCCTCGTCCGTGCTCGTACCGCGGACGCGGGCGTACATGTCGCTGTCCACGTCGCGCAGGGTGTGCTTGATGACGTACTCGTCGCCCTGCTTGCGCCAGTCGCTCTTGCCGAACCGCGCCACGACCTTGGTGGTCGGGTTGGTGTCGGAGTCGCGGTCGTCGCTCCTGCCGGTGATCTTGCCGGTGATCAGGTCGACACGACGCACCTCGGGACGGTCGCCGTTGGCGTTCTTTCCGTCCAGCGGGCGGAACCTGATCTCGATCTCGACGTCCGTACGGCCCCGGTTGCTGATCGTGATCGACTCGCCCACGGATGCCTCGTTGCCCCGGTTGCTCGCCGTGACGTCCAGGGTCCGGATGAGGTCGCCGGTGCCGACCCAGATCCGGCCGTTGCGCAGACCGTCCATGATGTCGGCGTAGTCCTGCCGCGCCAGCACGTGGGTCTTGCTGTACTCGCCCGGCCAGAAGTCGGAGCCGCCGCGCGTCCAGTGCACGTGCGAGTCGGACGTCGCGGTGATCCACCAGCGCCGGCCCTCGCCGAGCAGCGCGTCCCACAGTCCGCCGACACGCGCGGTCATCTGGTCGAAGCCGCCGTGGGTCGGGTAGTTGCCGTAGCCGCCGCGGTCGCCGCCGTTGAGCGGGCCGGCCTGGTGGCCGGGAGCGCCCTCGAAGCCGACGTAGATGTCGGGGGCGACATCGTTGCCGTTGCGGAACTCGCGGGGGGTGTCCTGACCGTAGACGCCGAGGCCGGGCGCGGAGCGTGAGGCGTGGTGGGCGATGACCAGCGGCTTGCGGCTCATGTCCTTCGCAGCCTTCAGGAACTCCACCATCTTGGCCTCGGTGTCACGGCCCGGGTCGGCGGGGAACGGGTCGAACTTGGCGAAGCGCGACTCCAGCTCGAACAGCTGCCGCGCCTCGTCGGTGTGGTGCGGGATCATCAGCGTGTGGTGGTCGAGCGCCGGGGCGTCGAACTCCATGCCCCAAAACTGGAGCACCTCGGGGACGAGCACGCGCGAGCGCAGCAGGTCGGGGTAGGCCTGCTCAAGGTTGACCTTCGAGTGCGTCGGACCGCCGTGGTCCGTGCACATGGCCCAGCTGAGGCCGAAGTTCTTCGCCATGATCGCGTTGGTCACGATCGGGTAGACGGCGTCGCCGCCCTTCTGGAACACGGGCGGGTTCTTCGTCGTGTCGAACGAACCGCTGTACTCCGAGTGCACGTGGTGGTCGCCGGCGCGCCAGGAGCGTCTGCCGGAGTCACCGGACTGGCCGGACTCGCGGTTGTCGTCATCGTCCTCGTTGCCGAAAGCGACGCCGGCGCCCACGATCGGGGCAGCCGCGGCGAGCGTCGCACCGACGCCCGCGTACTTGACGAGCCGACGCCGCGAGAGTGCCGAGCGCCCGGGGTCTTCGGAGTTCTTGTCCTTCACGGATTGAAGCCTTTCGATCTACTTCCGGCGCGGGGGGTGCCAACCGCAGAGTCTCGGAGATCAAACAGAACACCGAGTGAACGGAGGCAGGGCCCATCGAGAACAACGAACGCTGCCCCCTACAGGGAAAGTCCGGCCCCCGCGCGCTCAGTCCAGGGCGCTCCGCTCCCGCCACTCCTTCCACGACAGATTCCAGGCCCCGAAGCCGTTGCCCGCCTCGACCGTGCCCTTCGTGTCGGCGCCCTTGATCTCGAACGGATCGCCCACGCGCACCTGCCGGTACACCCAGGCGGCGTCGGCGGAGTTCATCCCGATACAGCCGGAACTGCGGTTCGCGACGCCCATGTGGCGCGAGTTCCACGGCGCCGCGTGCGCGTACATGCCGGACCAGGTCAGCCGCATCGACTGGTCGACCATCTTGTCGTAGGCGTCACCGAGGCCCACCGTCTCGGAGTTCATGTTGATCGTGCCCTCCTTGGCCATCAGCACCGCCGTGCCGCGCCAGGACCGCTTGTCCCCGCCCGGGGTGCCGCCGGAGACCGGGATCTCGCGTACGGTCCCGCCGTCCCGTTCGAGGGTGAGGCGGTGGCGGTCCAGATCGACCTTGACCACCTGGCGGGCACCGATGGTGAAGGTGGTCGAGTAGTCCCGAACGAACCAGCCGCCGCCGCCGTCCCCGTCGTGCCGCCCTTCGTCCGGGTCGCCGCCTTGACGGTGTACGAGGCGCCGGGCACCGCCTTGCGGTCGGAGACCCAGACCATGCTCTTCGGCTCCATCGACCCCTTGAGGATCCGGCCCCGGTCGTCGGTGACCGTGACGGATGTGAGCGTGCCGCCGTGGGCGGTGACCTTCACCGGGTGCCCCGCCTCGGCATTCTGTCCGCGCGGGGTGACGGTGACGGTGGCCGGGCTCTCGGCGGCCCGGCCTGCCCGGCCGGCCTTGCCGTCCCCGGCGTTCCCGGCGTTCCCGGCGTCCTGCGTACCGCCCGCGGCGGCGGACGAACAGGCGGTGAGTGAGGCGGCGAGCGAGACGAGTACGACCGGAGCGATCGCGAGGCGCACGGCTCGGTGGCGTGGGTTCAGTGGCTGACGCAACGGAGACCTCCGTCGGAAGGCAGTGGGACAGCGCGACTCTAAGCATGTGAAACCCGCAGGTGAGAGGCGTGCGGGCAATGTGACGGGCACTGATGGAGAACGGTCGTCGTCCCGTCGCATTCGGCCCGCGAAGCGGTCATGGACCGCTGTGAGCATCCTCGGCGTCCCCGCGGACAGGTCGGGGTGGAAGAGAGGCTCACACTGTGGCAGCGCTCCTTGTGACGGCCGGCCGGACCGGCCAGAGCCAAGGCGGCCGGGATCTACGGCTGGAACCCGTCACCGCCCACGCGTACCGCGCGTTCCTCGCCTCCCGTACGGGGGCGGCCCTTAGTCCCGGATTCCTCCAGTGCCCCTCGTGGGCCGAGGTCAAGGACGGCTGGCGGCCGTTGCTGCTGGGCTGGGGACCGGCCGAGGGACCCGCGGATGGAATCGCACCGGGAGCCGCACCGGGAGCCGGGGGGCTCACCGGCGTGGCGCTGGTGTTGCTCCGTCAGCTCCCCGGCACCCGGCGGTACTTCGCCTATCTGCCCGAGGGACCCGTCGCCGACTGGGCCGATCCGGACATCGACGCCTGGCTCACACCGCTGCTGCGGTACCTCAAGGGCGCCGGCGCGTTCGCCGTACGGATCGGCCCCGCGCCCGCGCACCGCCGCTGGCACCCCGGCCCGCTGAAGTCGCGGACCGGAACCGCCAGGCGCCTCGCCGATGTCCTCGACTGCGAGGTCGACCCGCTCGGTACGGCGGTCGCCGAACGGCTGCGGGCCCGGGGCTGGCAGCGGTGCGGCGACGACACGGGGGACGGCGGGGACGCGCAGCCCCGTCATGTCTTCCAGGTGCCGCTCGCCGGCCGCACCAGCGACGATCTCTGGTCGGGGCTCAACCAGGAGTGGCGGCGCAACGTGCGCCGCGCGCGGAAGGCGGGGGTGGAGGTGGTCGTGGGCAGCGCCGCCGAACTCCCCGACTTCTACCGCCTGTTGTGCGTCACCGAGAAGCGTGACGGCTTCCGGCTGGGCCGCTCACAGGCGTACTACGAGCGTCAGTACGCCGCGCTCAACGCGGAGGAGCCCGGCCGGATGAAGCTCTATCTCGCCCGTCACGAGGGCGAGATACTCGCCGCGCACACCATGATCACCGTCGGGCGGCGGGTCTGGTACCAGACGGGGGCGTCCGCCGATCACCGGCGGGAGGTCCGCCCCTCGAACGCCCTTCAGTGGCGGATGATCCTCGATGCCCACGCGACGGGCGCGGAGGTGTACGACATGCGCGGGGTACCCTCCACTCTCGATCCGGCGGATCGTTCCTTCGGGCTGCTGCGCTGGAAACTCGGCACCGGGGGACAGGTCGTCGAGACGCTGGGGGAGTGGGAGAGACCGTTGGCCGGGACAACCAACCACGCGCTGTACCGCGCGTTCCAGGCATACCTGGCCCGCCGGTGAGCGCCACGTCCGTCGCGAGGCCGGGAGAGCCGGCGCCGCCCACCGCGCCGAGCGAACCGTCCGTCGCGCGCAGCGGCGTGATCATGGCGGCCGGGTCAGTGGTGTCGCGCGCCGCCGGATTCGTCCGGTCCGCCGTGGTCGCCGCCGCGCTCGGCGTCGGGCTCACCGCCGACGGTTACGCCGTCGCCAACTCCGTCCCCACGATCGTCTACATGCTGCTCCTCGGCGGCGCCCTGAACGCCGTGTTCGTGCCCGAACTGGTCCGCGCGGCCAAGGAGCACGAGGACGGCGGCGCCGCGTACACCGACCGGCTGCTCACCGTCTGCGTCGTCGCCCTGCTCGCGATCACCGCCTGCGCCGTGTGGGCCGCGCCCGCGCTCGTCGACGCGTACACCGGCTACACCGGTGAACAGGCCACGATGACCGTCGCGTTCGCCCGCTACTGCCTGCCGCAGATCTTCTTCCTCGGGGTCTTCACCCTGCTCGGTCAAGTGCTCGGCGCCCGGGGCCGGTTCGGCTCGATGATGTGGACGCCCGTCCTCAACAACGTCGTCGTCATCGCGGTGTTCGGCCTCTACCTCGCGACGGGCGACGGAGGAGAACTCACCGGCACGGAAACGGCGCTCCTCGGCTGGGGCACCACGGCGGGTATCGCCGTCCAGGCGCTGGCGCTCCTGCCCGCCCTGCGCGCGGCCCGGTTCCGCTGGCGGCCCCGCTTCGACTGGCGGGGCAGCGGACTGACCAGACCGCTGCGCGCCGCAGGCTGGCTGGTACTGCTCGTGCTCACCAACCAGGGCGCGTACTGGGTGGTGACCCGGCTGGCGACTCTCGCCGGCGGCCGGGCGGCGGGCGAGGGCATCGACGGCGGCGCGGGCTTCAGCGCGTACAACAACGCCTATCTGCTCTGGGCCGTACCGCACGGGATCGTCACCGTCTCGCTGGTCACCGCCCTGATGCCGCGGATGAGCCGGGCCGCGGCCGACGGTGACCGGGACGGTGTACGGCGCGACGTCTCGTACGCCCTGCGGAGCAGCGCGGCGGCTGTCGTGCCGGCCGCGTGCCTCCTGCTGGCCCTCGCGCAGCCGCTGATGGCGGCCGTGTTCCAGTACGGGCGGACCGACGCGCGCGACATCGCGGTGATGGCCGGGATCCTGGTGGCGTTCGCGCCCGGACTCGTCGCTTTCTCCGGGCAGTACGTCCTCTCCCGTGCCTTCTACGCGCTCTCCGACACCCGCACCCCCTTCCTTCTCAACCTGGTGATCGCCGGGCTCAACGCGGGCCTGTCGCTGGCCGCGTACGCGCTGCTGCCGGCCCGGTGGGCCGTGACCGGGATGGCGGGCGCGTACTCGGTCGCCCTGGTGGCGGGATGGGTGGTGACGGCGCTGGTCCTGCGCCGACGACTCGCGCCCGTACCCGCGACCGCGCACGAGCCCGGCCACTACGGCGCCCGGACGCCACGTTCCGGGCTGTGGCGGTCCGCCGCCGTTGCCCACACGCGGTTGCTCACCGCCGCCGTACCGGCCGCCGTCCTCGGCCACCTCGCCGCCGCCCGCGCGGCGCCGGCGGGCGCGTTCACCGCCTGCGCCGCGGGCGCCGCCGTGGTCGGCCTGGTCTTCGTCCTCCTCGCCCGCCCGCTCCGGCTCACGGAACTCGACAGCCTGATCACCGGCCTCACCCGCCGCCTCGTCCGACGCCCCAACCGGCGCTGAGAACCCCTGGGACAATCCGCCAATGCCACGCGTGCTCCTCATAGAAGACGACCCCTCCGTACGCGAAGGGGTCGAACTGGGCCTGCGCCGCCGGGGCCACGAGGTACGGACCGCCGCCACCGGCGAGGCCGGCCTCGTCGCCCTCGACGAGTTCCGCCCCGATCTGCTCCTGCTCGACCTCATGCTGCCCGGCGTGAACGGCGTCCAGGTCTGCCGACAGGTCCGCGAGAACAGCCAGTTGCCGATCATCATGCTCACCGCGCGCGGCGACGACTTCGACGTCGTCGTGGGCCTGGAGGCGGGCGCCGACGACTACATCGTCAAACCCGCCCGTACGGAAGTGATCGAGGCCCGCATCCGGGCCGTGCTGCGGCGCATCGACGAGCCGGGCAACGGACGGCCCGCCGTGGAGTTCCACGGTGAACTCAGCATCGACCGCACCGGTCTCACCGTCACCAAGGCCGGCCGGCGTCTCGCGCTCGCCCCCTCCGAGATGCGTCTGCTGCTGCATCTGAGCGCGGCACCGGAGCAGGTGTTCAGCCGGCAGCAACTGCTGGAACACGTGTGGGAGCACAGCTACCACGGCGACGCCCGGCTGGTCGACGCGTGCGTGCGGCGGCTGCGCAACAAGATCGAGTCGGAGCCGGGCAACCCCCGGTACATCCAGACCCTGCGCGGCTTCGGCTACCGCTTCGGACCGCTGTGAAGGGCCTCCGGACCGGCCGGCCCGCCACCCCGTTCAAGCTGCGCACCCGCCTGGTGCTGGCCTTTCTGCTCGTGGCTGTCGTCAGCGCGGGCACCACCGCCACCCTCACCTTCCGTGAGGCGCGCAACAGCGTCCTCAGGACGGCGCAGGACACCGCCGTCTCGTCCTTCCGCGAACAGGTCCAGCAGATCGGTGTCGGGCTGCCCGTGGAGGACGAGGACGCGCTGGCGGAGGTCCTGCGCGACATCGCCCGCAAGGGCAAACCGCACACCTGGATCGTCTTCGCCGAGTACGGCACCCTGCGGGCCTCCTCCGGCACCAGCCCCACCTCCACCGTGATCACCCCCGAACTGCGCCGCAAGACCGTGGGCTATCCGCACGGCAGCTTCGAACGGGTCGTCAAGGACGGCGTCCCGTATCTGACGATCGGCATGCCCACCGTCTTCAAGGTCGGCGTCGAGGGTGTCCTGTCCACGGGGCTCGTCCTGTACGCGGTGATGCGCATGGACCAGGAACAGACGCAGGTCGACGCGCTGATCACCGCCGCCAGGGACGGCGCGGTGCCCGGACTCGCGATCGCGCTGCTGCCCGCGCTGCTCGCCGCACGGAGCGTCCTGCGCCCGGTCCGCGAGCTGCGGCGGGCCGCCCGCAGCATGGGCAGCGGCCGGTTCGACACCCGTATCCCGGTCCGGGGCAGTGACGAACTCGCCGATCTGGCCCGTACGTTCAACGAGTCCGCCGGAGAGATCGAACGGTCCGTGGACGAACTCCAGCGCGCCGAGGCACGTGCCCGGCGCTTCGCCGCCGACGTCTCGCACGAACTGCGCACCCCTCTCGCCGGGATGCTCGCCGTGACGGAGGTGCTCGACGAGGACGCGGGCCGGCTCGACCCCGACACGGCGCAGGCGGTACGGCTGATCAGCGCCGAGACCGGAAAGCTCGCCGTGCTCGTCGACGACCTGCTGGAGATCTCCCGGTTCGACGCGCGCGCCGCCGAGCTGAACACCGACGAGGTGGACGCGGCCGAGACCATCGCCAAGACCCTTCAGAACCGGCGCTGGACCGACCAGGTGCGCACCGAACTGCCGGAGGGCATCCGGGCCCGCCTCGATCCGCGCCGGTTCGACATCGTCGTCGCCAACCTCGTCGGCAACGCGCTGCGGCACGGCGGCGCCGGTGTCACCGTACGGCTGCGCACGAGGGAGCGCGAGGACGGTACGGGGCTGCTCGTGATGGAGGTCGCCGACCGGGGACCCGGCATACTGCCCGAGGCGCTCCCGCACATCTTCGACCGCTTCTACAAGGCGGAGGCGGCCCGCACCCGTTCGACGGGCAGCGGGCTGGGACTCGCGATCACGCGGGAGAACGTACGGCTGCACGGAGGCACCATCCACGCCGCCAACGCGTCCCGGGACCGCACGGGAGACACCGGCGCGGCGACCGGCGCGGTCTTCACCGTCGAGATACCCCTGAACGCGGGGGAGGGGCCCGCGTGACCCGCTCGGAACGCCACCCTCGCGCCGCGACTCCCTTTCTCCCCGGCACCGTTCTCCTCGCCGCGCTGCTCCTCACCGGCTGCGGCATCCGCTCGACCGACGCCATCGACGCGGGTGATCCCGCCACCATCCAGGTGTTCCCCAGCCGCGAGGACCGGACGCTGCTCTTCTTCCGCTCGGGAGGAGCGCTGATGCCCGTGGCCCGGCCCGGCGCGTACGAACCCCCGCCGGACCCGGCGAACCCGTCGGACCAGCCGGCGACGGATCCGCGGACGGCGGGTACCAAGACCCTCGTCGCGCTCTTCGCCGGACCGCTCCCCGCGGAGCGCGCGGTCGGACTCACCGACGGTCTGCCCGACCTGCCGGATCTGCCGGACCTGCCCGGCGGCGACCGGGGTGAGGCGCCCCGGGTGGAGCTGACCAAGGACGCCCGGACGCTCGCCACGCTGCCCTTCGCGCTCAGCAGCCTCGACGACACGGCTGTAAGGCAGGTGGTGTGCACCGTCGCGTTCGCGCGGGACGCCGAGGGCAGAGAGCCGGTGCTGCTGCGGGGCACGGACGGCACTCTGGAGTCGGCCAACTGTGACGCCGACATCGATCTGGGCGTAGAGCCACGCCCGGCGTTCAGGCCGGACGCGGACATCCCCTGACGCGATCGCCCCGGGGCAGCGCCGGGCGGAGGGTGTCTTCCTCCGCCCGTGTCCGTCCCTGACCGCCCGCGTCCGTCAGGCCAGATGCGGCAGCAGCTTGTCCGGTCGCATCGGCAGATCGCGCAGGCGGACTCCCGTCGCGTGACGTACCGCGTTGCCGATCGCCGCGGCCGAGCCGACCATGCCGATCTCGCCGATGCCCTTGCTGCCCATCGGGTTGAGATGCCGGTCGTCCTCCTCGATCCAGTACGCCTCCAGTGAGCGCGCGTCCGCGTGGGCGGGGACGTGGTACGAGGCGAGGTCCCGCTCCGCGAAGTCGCCGGCGACGGGGTCGATCGTCGTTCCCTCCATCAGCGCCATGCCCAGCCCCATCGTCATCCCGCCGATGAACTGGGAGCGCGCCGTACGGGGGTTGAGGATGCGACCGGCTGCGAAGACCGCCAGCATCCGGCGGACCCGGATCTCGGCCGTGTCCGTGTCCACCTGTACCTCGACGAAATGCGCGCCGTAGGCGTGGCGGGCGAACTCCGTTCCGGCCCCCACCTCCTCCGTGGTGTCGGCGCTCGCGGACAGCCCCTCGGGAGGCACGGTGCCGCCCGCCACGTCGATGCGTGCGCGCAGCGCCCGGCACGCCTTGTCGACGGACCAGCCCCACGAGCCGGTGCCCGAGGAACCGCCCGCCAGCGGGGCCGGCGGCAGATCGCTGTCGCCGATCTCGATCCGGACCCGCTCCAGGGGCGCGTGGAGCGCGTCGGCGCCGATCTGGGCGAGCACGGTGCGGGCTCCCGTACCGATGTCCGTGGCGTTGACCCGTACCTGGAAACCGCCGTCCGCGTCGGCGCGCGCCTCGGCCGTGGACGGTGCGATCAGCACCGGGTACGAGGCGGCGGCGACGCCGCTGCCGACCAGGAAGCGGCCCTCCTTCCGCAACCCGGCACGTGGATCACGGTCGCCCCAGCCGAACCGCCGGGCCCCCTCGCGCAGACACTCCACAAGATGACGGCTGCTGTAGGCACGGCCCGAATCCGGCTCGTGCGACGGCTCGTTGCGCACCCGTAGCTCCACCGGGTCCACCCCGGTGGCCAGCGCCAGCTCGTCCATCGCCGACTCCAGCGCGTACATGCCCGACGCCTCGCCCGGCGCGCGCATCCACGACGGTGTCGGCACATCGAGCGCGGTGACGCGATGAACGGTGCGGCTGTGCGGTGAGGTGTACATGGTGCGGGCGGGCGTGGCGGCCTGCTCCACGAACTCCTTGACCGTGGAGGTGTACGTGACCACCTCGTGGGCCAGCGCGCTGATCACCCCGTCCCGGCCCGCGCCGAGCCGCACCCGCTGGATGGTCTGCGGGCGGTGCCCCACGACAGCCGGGAGCTGGGAGCGGTGCAGCGCCAGCTTGACGGGGCGCCCGACATGCCGGGCCGCCATGGCGGCCAGCACCGGCTGAGGGCGGGGCGTCCCCTTCGAACCGAAGCCGCCGCCGACGTGTTCGCTGATGACGGTGACGTGTCCCGGGTCGACGGCGAAGAGCGCGGCCAGCGTCTCGCGTACGGTGCTCGATCCCTGGCTGGAGTCGTACACGGTCAGCCGCCCGTCGTGCCACTGGGCGACGGAGGCGTGCGGCTCCATGGGGTGGTTGTGCATCGGGTCCATGGAGTACGTGACGTCGACGGTGACCGGGGCGGCGGCGTAGACGGCGTCGAAGTCACCGCGCTCCCGGGTGCCGGGATGCCCGCCGTTCGCCATCTCCGGGGAGTAGAGGCCGGGGTGGTCGGAGGTGAGGACGACATCGTGGTCCTCGGTCACGTAGGAGACGCGCACGGCATCGGCCGTGGCGCGTGCCGCCTCCAGCGTCTCCGCGACGGCGACCGCGACGATCCAGCCCCGGTGCGGCACGCGGTCGTCGCGCAGCACACCCAGGGTCGGGTCCTCGGGGTCGCCGATCCGCGGCGCGTTCTCATGGGTCAGTACGGCGACGGCCCCGGGCTCGGCGAGGGCGGCCGCCGTGTCGAAGGACGCGATCCGGCCGCGGGCCACGGTCGCGGGCACCGGCCACGCGTAGAGGCAGCCGGGCGGGGTGTGCTCGGCGGAGTACCTGGCCGTGCCGCCGACCTTGGCCAGGCCCTCGATCCGGACGGCGTCGGAGCCCAGGGCGCGCTCCCGGCTGGTTGTCATCGGTCTCCTCGGCGGGGGTCTGTGTGGTCGGTGGCGGAGGCGGTGGGGTCGGCCAGCTCGGTGAGCAGGCGGACGGCGAGATTGCGGGCCATCGGGACCTTGAAGCCGTTGTCCCGCAGCGGCCGGGCGGCGGCGAGTTCGGCGTCCACCGCATGCCTGAAGGAGTCGGGCGTGGCCGGCTCGCCGCGCAGCGTGGCCTCGGCGGTGGTGGCCCGCCAGGGCTTGTGGGCCAGCCCGCCGAAGGCGAGCCGCACGTCCCCCACGACACCGTCGCGCACGTCGAGCACCACGGCGGCCGAGGCCAGCGCGAAGGCGTACGAGGCGCGGTCCCGGGCCTTGCGGTAGGCGGACGGCAGCCCGGCGGCCGCCCCGGGAAGCCGGACGCCGGTGACGAGTTCGCCCGGCCGGATCACCGTGTCCTTCTCGGGGTGGTCGCCGGGCAGCCGGTGGAAGCCGGTGAGCGGCACGGTGCGTTCGCCGTCCGGGCCCAGCAGCAGGACATCGGCGTCGAGGGCGGCGAGCGCGACGGCCATGTCGGAGGGGTGCGTCGCCACGCACGCCTCGGAGTGCCCCAGCACCGCGAGATCGCGGTGGACACCCTCCCTGGCCGGACAACCGGTGCCGGGCTCCCGCTTGTTGCACGCCTTGGTGACGTCCTGGAAGTACGTACAGCGGGTGCGCTGGAGCAGATTGCCGCCGGTGGTGGCCACGTTGCGCAGCTGTCCCGAGGCGCCCGCGAGCAGTGCCTGCGACAGCGCCGGGAAGCGCGTGCGGACGGCCGGGTCGGCGGCGAGATCGCTGTTGCGCACGGTGGCGCCGATGAGCAGCCCGCCGTCGTCGGTCACCTCGACGCGGTCGAGCGGCAGCCGGGCGACGTCGACCAGATGGCCGGGGGTCTCGACCCCGAGCTTCATCAGGTCGACGAGATTGGTGCCGCCGCCGAGGAAGCGGGCCGCCGGATCGCGGGCGAGGAGGGCGACGGCCTGCGCCGGATCGGTGGCGCGTTCGTAGGTGAAGGACTTCATGAGGTCACGTCCGCCTTGCTCGTACCGCCGGTCCAGGTCTTGCTGCCCGGCGTGCCGGTGCTGATCGTCGTACTCGTCCGCCTCGTCGTACCCGCGACGTCCTGGACGGCGGCGAGGATGTTCGGGTAGGCGGCGCAGCGGCAGATGTTGCCGCTCATCCGTTCGCGGATCTCGTCGGGGGTGAGCGGCACCGGTTCGCCCGGCGGTGGGCCGTCCGCGGCGGTGACGTGCGACGGGTGTCCGCCTGCTGCCTCGGCGATGACGCCGACCGCCGAGCAGATCTGGCCGGGAGTGCAGTAGCCGCACTGGAAGCCGTCGTGGTCGAGGAACGCCTGTTGCAGCGGGTGCGGCCGGCGAGGCTCGTCCGTACCGCCGGCGGGGGCGTTCGCGGCGCCGGACAGTCCTTCTACCGTGGTGATACGGGCGCCGCTCTGCGCGACGGCCAGAAGAAGGCAGCTGTTGGCGCGCCGACCGTCCACGAGGACGGTGCAGGCGCCGCACTGGCCGTGGTCGCAGCCCTTCTTGGGGCCGGTGAGATCAAGGTGCTCGCGCAGCGCGTCGAGGACCGTGGTCCGGTTGTCGAGCGTCAGTCGGCGCGGGGTGCCGTTGACGTGGAGCATCACTTCGGAGGTGTGCGGCATCACCGTCGGGTATCCCTCGCGCACTCCCCGCAAACGAGCCTCGCCGGGGACCACTCGATCGGCTCCGGCCCGCTGAGGCGACCTCGGGCCGGGCCTCGGCGAGGCTTGTTCCTGCCGGGCCGGGCTCTACGCCCCGTCGGATCGGGCCGCGAGGCGGACCTTGATCCGCTTGCCCACGGGCTCCCGGCGGACGTCGTATCCCTCGCAGAGCGCGATGACGATCTCCAGCCCGTGCTGCCCGATCCTGCCGGGTTCGGCGGCGCGGGGCACCGGCAGTGTGGAATCGGTGTCCCACACGGTGATCTCCACGACGTCCCCGTCGAAGACCAGATCGAGGAGGCAGGGGCCGGGCGCGTACTTGCACGCGTTGGTCACCAGCTCACTGACGACCAGCTGCGCCGTACCGATCACGCGCGACGGCACGGTCCGGCCCTGATCCGTCCGTACGTTCCCGAGGAAGTCGGCCGTGAAGCGGCGTGCCTCCCCGATCATCCCCGAGTCCCCGTCGAACACGGCGCCCCGGCTGAGGACCCGTCCCGTCGCCGGGCAGCGGTCCTCGGTCACTTCCATCTGCCCGTCCATGGCGTTGTTCCGTTCCCCCGTGACGGCCCCTGGGAGCCGGCTCTTCACTCTGTTCATGCCACCGCCTGCCCCGCTTCAGCCACTTCAGTCCCAAGGGAGGGCAACGAACCGTACGAGCCTGGTCGATACCGGGACCGTCGGTCGTACGGTGTTATAGATTTTGATCCACTTTTCAGTCACGAACAGCAGGAGGAGATTGTGGGCGTTTCCCTGGGCAAGGGTGGCAACGTTTCGCTGAGCAAGGAGGCTCCCGGCCTGACCGCCGTGCTCGTCGGCCTCGGATGGGACGCGCGCAGCACGACCGGTGCCGACTTCGACCTCGACGCGAGCGCGCTGCTCGTGAACAGCGCCGGCCGGGTGCTCTCCGACCAGCACTTTATTTTCTACAACAACCTGACGAGCCCCGACGGTTCGGTCGAGCACACCGGTGACAACCTCACCGGTGAGGGCGAGGGCGACGACGAGTCGCTGAAGGTGAACCTCGCGGGTGTTCCCGCCGACGTCGACAAGATCGTCTTCCCGGTCTCGATCCACGAGGCGGGATCCCGCGGCCAGAGCTTCGGCCAGGTCCGCAACGCGTTCATCCGTGTGGTGAACCAGGCCGGTGGCGCCGAACTGGCCCGCTACGACCTCACGGAGGACGCGTCCACCGAGACCGCGATGGTCTTCGGCGAGCTGTACCGGCACGGTGCGGAGTGGAAGTTCCGCGCCGTCGGTCAGGGCTACGCCTCCGGACTGGCCGGTATCGCGGCCGACTTCGGCGTCAACGTCTGACCGCAGGCACGACGAAGGCGAGAAGCAGGCGCGAGCTCGGAAGAAGAACACGAGCACGAGCGGGACGGCGGCGGACGAGGACTTGTCCGCCGCCGCCCGGCTTGAACACCGCTGATCGCCCCGCTCATTGACAGCCCGTCATGTCACCGCGAACATCCACTCGGTGTGTGTGCATGACAACGGTGTCGATGGGGGAGGCCGCATGAGTTCGGACGAGCGAGGGCACGGACCGGCACGACGACACATCCTGCGGGCAGGAGCCGTCGCCGGACTGACGGCGGCGGGTATGGCGGTCGCCGCGGCCCCCGCCCTCGCCGCGCCAGGACGCGCAGGCGCCGGTCGTCCGCGGATCGAGTTCGGTGGATCCCACGCCCGGGAGGCGCTGTTGGGCGGCGCCTACCGCGCGGCGCTCGACAATCTCCTCGACATCAACACCGTCCCCTACGACCCGGCCGAGTACAACCAGACCGGCCTCATGACCGACCCGCCCGGCGTCTTCATCCGGGCCGGCGGCGGCTACGAACAGCCCTGGACCCGCGACGCCTCGGTCAACTCCTGGAACGCGGCAAGCCTGTTGTCACCCGACGTCGCCCGTAACACCCTGTGGTCGGTCTGCCGCCGACAGGACGACGGCACGCTCGTCGTGCAGCAGGACAACCAGTGGTGGGACCAGATCGTCTGGGTGATCGCCGCCCGGAATCACTATCTGACCACCGGGGACCGTCGGTTCGTCACCGACGCCCACCAGGCCGCCCTCAACACGCTGCGGCTCAACCGGGATCGGCACTTCAACGAGGAGTACGGCCTCTTCGAGGGCCCGGCCTTCATGCAGGACGGCATCGCGGGCTACCCGAGCCCGCCGTACGACCCCGAGAACGGCTCGTCGTTCGTGCTCGACCACCCGGACACCGACACCATGATGTGTCTGTCGACCAACTGCCTCTACCACGCCGCGTATCTGGCCTGCGCCGACATGTCCGACGTGGTGGGCGACAGATCCGTGGCCGGTGAACTGCGCGGCGCGGCGGCCCGGTTGCGTACCGCGATCGACTCCCACCTCTGGCGGCCCGAGGCCGACAGCTACGGCTACCTCATCCACGGCTCGGGCGAGCGCGTCGGCCAACTGGAGACGTATCAGGAGGGGAACGGGCTCGCGTTCGCCGTGCTGTGCGGGGTCGCCTCCCGCGCCCGGACGCACGCGCTGCTCCGCACCACCCACCGCCAGCCGCGCGGTGTGGTCAACGTGTACCCGCACTTCTCCGGCTTCGACGACGAACGGCCGGGCCGCCACAACGTGATCGTATGGCCGATGACGGTCGGCATGTGGGGGCACGCTGCGGCGGTCGGCGGGCGGGTCGACCTGTTCGGGCAGGCGGTCGTCGACATCGCGACCCTCCAGCGCCCCGACGGCCACTTCTGGGAGATCTACAACGCCAAGTCCGGTGCGGTGGACGGTGGTTGGCAGAACGAGCGGCAGTGGGAGTCGGAGGAGGACCAGACCTGGTCGGCCACCGGATATCTGAGGCTCATCCACCAGGGCCTGTTCGGCATGCGCTTCGAACACGATGGGCTGCGGTTCACCCCGAGCCTGCCCGCGGGCTGGGGACCGGTGACGCTGCGCGACCTGTGCTACCGGGACATGACGCTGGACATCACGCTCACCGGCTCCGGCAAGCGCGTCGTATCGACGAAGGTGGACGGGCGCCGGGCCGACACCGTTCCCGCCGGTCTGCGCGGCCGGCACCACGTCCGTATCCAACTGGCCTGACGCGGAACCGGCCCCCGGCCGCTCACAGCCGGGGGTCGACCTGGATCTTGGGCCCCGGTCCGGCCCCCTCGGGCCGGGCGCCCGCCAGCACCTGCGCCAGCGACTCCAGCGCCACCGTGCCCGCGACCAGCGGACGCGGATCGACCGCGCCCGACGCGTAATGCCCGATGGTGCGGGCGAGGGCGGGCGACGCGCTGAGGACACCCACGGCGGTGACGTCCTTGAGCACCAGGGCGCGCGTGTCGATCCGGCTCGGTTCGCTCGCCAGACCGATGTAGACGACGCGCTTGCCCGGCTCGACCAACTCCAGCGCGCGCGCCGGAAGACGGGCGGCGTTCGACGCGTCGATCACGGCGTCGAAGGGCAGATCGGGGAGCCCGTCGGCGGTCCAAGCGCCGTGCACCCCCACGGAGCGGGCGAAGTCCAGGGATGCCTCCGTCAGCCCCTGTACGTGCACTTCCGCGCCCCGCGCGAGTGCGAACCGCGCCGCGAGCAGACCGATGGCGCCGGGACCGAGCACCAGCAGCCGGTCTCCGGGGGAGAGAGCGGCGGCCTCGACGGCGCGCAGCGCGTTGCCGCCCGGCTCGACCATGGCGCCGGCCGTCGCGTCGACACTGTCCGGCAGGGCGTGCAGCGAGGAGACGGGGACGGCGACCTGCTCGGCGAGCGCGCCCGGCCGACCGTGCCGGATGCCCAACTCGTAACGGTCCTCGCACACATGGTGCAGCCCGCCGGCACACCGCCGGCAGTGCCCGCACCCGAGCATGGTGTCCCCGGTGGTACGCCGCCCGAGCCAGCCCGGTTCGACACCCTCGCCCACGGCGGAGACGGTGCCGCACCACTCGTGGCCGATCCGGACCGGGTACGCGGCGTGCCCGTCGTGCAGATAGCTCATCTCACCGGTGTAGAACTCGATGTCGGTGCCGCAGACACCCACCCGGTCGACGTCCACGACGACCTCGCCGGGCGCGGCGACCGGCGGTTCGACGTCCCGCACCTCGCACCGGCCCGGCCCGGTGATGACAAAAGCACGCAAGGACGACCTCCAGAAGGCGCGGCCGGACGGCGGGTGGGAGGGCGGATGCGCCCTTCCCCGGTACGGCTCGGGAAAGTTAGGGTGCCAGCCATGCCGGAGCAGCGCAGCTCTCAGTGGTACGCGGGAACGGACCGGAACGCCTACATCCACCGGGCGTGGATGCGCCGGGGACTCCCCGCGCACGCCTTCGACGGACGCCCGCACATCGCGATCGCCAACACCGCCTCCGATCTGACGCCCTGCAACGCCCACCTCGGTGAGGTCGCGGAGAGCGTCAAGCAGGGCATCTGGGAGGCCGGCGGCGTCCCGATGAACCTCCCGGTCGTCTCCCTCGGCGAGACGCTGGTCCGACCCACCGCCATGCTGTGGCGGAACATGGCGGCGATGGCGACCGAGGAGATGCTGCGGGCCAACCCCATCGACGGCGTGGTGCTGCTCGGCGGCTGCGACAAGACCATCCCGTCCCTGCTGATGGCCGCGGCCTCCGTCGACCTGCCCGCCGTCGTGGTGCCCGGCGGTCCGATGCTGACCGGCACGTTCCGCGGGAAGCCGCTGGGCTGCGGCACGGACGTGTGGAAGCTCAGCGAGGAGGTGCGGGCCGGAACGCTCTCCGAGGAGGAGTTCCTGCGCTCCGAGTCCTCGATGATCCGCAGCCGTGGCCACTGCAACACCATGGGCACCGCGTCGACCATGGCGTGCGTCGCGGAGGCGCTGGGCACCACCGTCCCCGGCGTCGCGGGCATCCCCGCCCCGGACAGCCGGCTGCTGGAGAGCGCCCACGGCACGGGGCGCCTCGTCGTGGAGATGGTCGCCGAGGGCAGGCGCCCCAGCACGACGCTGACCAAGGGGTCGTTCCTCAACGCGACAGTCGCCCTGGCCGCCGTCGGCGGGTCGACCAACGCCGTCGTGCATCTGCTCGCCATAGCCGGGCGGCTCGGCATCGACCTCACGCTCGACGACTTCGACCGCACCGGATCGGGCGTACCGCTCCTGGTCGATCTTCAGCCCGCCGGACGTCATCTCATGGAGGACTTGCACCGGGCCGGCGGTCTGCTCGCCGTCCTGAACGAGGTGCGGGACCTGCTCGATCCGGAGGCGCTCACCGTCACCGGCAGGCCGCTGGTCGACCACCTGGACGGCGCGCGGATCTGGGACGACTCCGTCATCCACCGCCGCGCCGAGCCCTTGCAGGCGGACGCCGGGATCGCCGTGCTGCGCGGAAACCTCGCCCCGTCGGGCGCCGTCATCAAGCCCGCCGCCGCCTCGCCCGAGCTGCTGAACCACCGGGGCCGGGCGGTCGTCTTCGACAGCGTCGAGGACATGCACGCCCGTATCGACGACCCGGATCTCGACGTCGACGCGACGTCGGTGCTCGTGCTCCGGGGCTGCGGTCCCAAGGGCTATCCGGGGATGCCCGAGGTGGCGAACCTGCCGCTGCCCACCAAACTGCTGGAGCAGGGCGTACGCGACATGGTGCGGATCTGCGACGGCCGGATGAGCGGGACGGCGTACGGCACCGTCGTACTGCATGTGGCGCCCGAGGCCGCGGCGGGTGGGCCGCTGGGACTTTTGCGCACGGGGGACTGGATCGAGCTGGATGTCGCCGGGCGGCGCCTGGACGTGGACGTACCCCCGGCGGAGCTCGAACTGCGGCGCCCCGCCGAGGAGATGACCGGTGCCTTCGCCGCCCCGGCGCGCGGCTGGGAACGTCTCTATGTCGACCATGTCATGCAGGCCGACACCGGCGTCGACCTCGACTTCCTTGTCGGGTCGAGCGGCCACGAGGTGTCGCGCGAGTCGCACTGAGCGCGGTCGGCCGGTCCACGCCGCCCGTCAGACGTGGTTCAGACATGGTCCGGATCGCCGCCGTGCCCCGGATCGGGATGCACCGGGTCGTGCTGTCCGGCTCGCGCCGACTCCAGCTGCGCGGCCAGCGACAGCCCCAGGAAGAGGGATATGCCCGCCAGTTGGGACCAGAGCAGCAGCGCGACGAACGCGGTCAGCGGCCCGTAAACCGAGCCGAACGACCCGCTGAAGCCGACGTACAGAGTGAGCAGCCACGTCGCACCGACCCACAGCAGCAGATGCACGGCGGAGCCGAACGCCAGCCACGTATAACCTGGTTGGTCGCGGCGCGGGGCCCAGCGGAACAGCACCGCCGAAGCCAGCCACGTCAGCAGAATGCCGACCGGAATCCGCAGCCACCCCCAGACGTCCTGCGCCGACTGGCCCCACTGGAACGTCTCCGCGAGCGCGCCGCCGACCGCCTTGCCGCCCACCAGGATGAGGAACCCGCCGACCAGCGGCAGCCCCGCCGCGACCGCGAGCACCAGTGCGCGCCCGTACTTGGCGAGGAACGGGCGATCCCGCTCCACCCCGTAGATACGGTTCGCGCCCCGCTCGATCTGAGCCATCGCCGACGCGAGATTCAGCGTCGCGAACCCCAGCCCCAGCCATACGGCCAGCTCACCGCCGGGACCCGAACCGGCCCCGCCTTCGGCACGCCCGAGCGAGGTCCGGACCAGATCCGCGCTGGGACCCGGCGCGATCCGGGTGAGCGTCAACTCGACCACGCGGCCCACACTCTCCGTATGCAGCGACGTCGCGACGCCCACCAGCGCGATGCTGAACGGCAGCAGCGCCAGGACGAACTGGAAGGCGAGCGCCCTGGCGATGCTGAACCCGTCCGCGTAACGGAACCGCAGGAACGCGTCGCTCAGCAGCTTGCCCCGGCCGTACGTGCGCAGTGCCGCCCACGCCTCGTCGCCCGAAAGTTCTTCCCCGATCATGTCCCGGGTCTGTGGTACCCGCACCACCGTGCCCATCGTGCCCCCGACTCGAATTGATCTGCCGACGACGGATTCTCGCAGGCGGGCGGATATGAGAGGTTACTCGGGGGTTCGGTGTGGATCCCGGCAGAGGTGGCCGAGGTAGTGGTAGGCCGTGGAGGCAGGGGCTGTGTTGCACGTAGGTCGAGTGCTGAGGTTCGACGAGGTTCGCGGGTACGGGTTCATCGTCCCGAGCGAGGGTGACGAGGACGTGTTCATGCACGCCAACGATCTGCTGGACGAGAAGTACCAGTACAAGGCGGGCAGTGAGGTCGAGTACTACCTGGAGATGGGGGACAAGGGCCCCAAGGCGTCGCAGATCAGACTGGTGAACGCGCCCGCGACGCAGCGGAGTCCGTCGGGCACGGGACCGGCGGATCCGCACGGCGACTACTCGGACGTGCTGTCCCCGGTCGAGCTGCGCAACGAGCTGACGGAGGCGCTGCTCCAGGCCGACGGGAGCCTGACGGGTGATCAGATCAAGCGGGTACGCACGTCGGTGATCGAGCTGGCACGCTCGCACGGCTGGCTCGAATCCTGAGCGCCGGTGGTGGGCGCGGCGCCGCCCACCGTCCGACCCGACTACCGCGTCTTCGAGGAAGCCCCGGCTTCCGGCGCCGATCGCGAGGGCGTGGCGGGAGCGGGCGGTGGCCCGCTCTTCGCACGCCGCGGTGCGAGGAAGAAGTACATCGTCGGGACCAGATACAGCGCCCACACCGTCACCTGGACGACGGTCGGATCGGGCTGGAAGTTGAAAACGCCCTTCAGCAGGGTGCCGTACCAACTGTCCGGCGGGATCGAGCTGGTGATGTCGAACGCCTTGTCCTGGAGGCCGCCGACGAAGCGCGCCTCCTGGAGGTCGTGGAAGCCGTACGCGAGGACGCCCGCGGCCACGATCACCAGCATCGAGCCCGTCCAGGTGAAGAACCTCGCCAGATTGATCCTCAGCGCACCCCGGTAGAAGAGCCAGCCCAGCACGATCGCGCTGGCGATCCCCAGCAGCACACCGATCAGCGGCCCCGACCTGCCCTCGCCGCCCGCCCGTACCGACGCCCACACGAACAGCGCCGTCTCCAGACCCTCGCGCCCCACGGCCAGCAGCGCGGTCGCGACCAGCGCCCCCGTACCCATCCGCAGCGCCGTGTCGAGCTTGCCCTGCAAGTCGCGCTTGAGGTGCCGCGCGGTACGCCGCATCCAGAAGACCATCCAGGTCACCAGCCCCACCGCGACGATCGACAGCGACCCGCCCAGCAGCTCCTGCGCCTCGAACGTCAGCTCCTGGGAGCCGAATTCGAGCGCGGCGCCGAAGGACAGCGAGACGGCGCAGGCGATGCCGATGCCGATCCAGACGGGCCGCAGCGCGTCGCGGCGGTCGGTCTTGACCAGATACGCGACGAGGATGCAGACGACCAGGCTGGCCTCCAGCCCTTCGCGCAGACCGATCAGATAGTTGCCGAACATGCCGGCCGTCCTTCCGCCGATATCGCTGTGCGTGTCATGGGAGTTCGGGTCACGAGAACAGCTCCCGCCCCCACCAGTCGTCCTTGTCCCGGACGCCCGGCGGCACGGCGAAGACCGCCGAACCCACATGCTGGATGTACTCGTTGAGCGCGTCGGCGCGCGACAGACTCCGCTGTACGGGGATGAACGCCTCCCGTACGTCGTGCTGGTACGCCAGGAAGAACAGGCCCGCGTCCAGCCGGCCGAGTCCGTCCGTACCGTCGGTGTAGGAGTAGCCGCGCCGCAGCATCCGCGCCCCGCCGTTGGAGTCGGGGTGCGCGAGCCGTACGTGCGAGGTCGGCAGCATCGACTTGAGGAACGGCTCGTCGTGCTCCTTGGCCTTGCCGACCGGCGCGCCCTCACCCTTGTCCCGTCCGAAGACGTCCTCCTGCTCCTGGAGGGAGGTGCGGTCCCAGGACTCGATCCGCATCGCGATCCGGCGGGCGACCAGGTACGAGCCGCCGGCCATCCAGCCGGGTCCCGCCTCGGCCGACACCCACACATGACGGTCGAGCGCGGCCGTGTCGGTGCCCGCGACATTGCGGGTGCCGTCCTTGAAGCCGAAGAGATTGCGCGGGGTCTGCGCGTCGGGCGTGGTGGACGACGTCTTGCCGAAGCCGAGCTGCGACCAGCGGATCGCGATCCGGCCGAAGCCGATCCGGGCGAGGTTACGAATGGCGTGCACCGCGACCTGCGGATCGTCGGCGCACGCCTGCACGCACAGATCGCCGCCGCTGCGCGCCGGGTCGAGATTGTCGCCGGGGAACTTCGGCAGATCCACCAGCGCCCCGGGCCTTCGCTTCGCCAGGCCGAAGCGGTCGTCGCGGGCCTTGCCGTCCCCGGTGAAGAGCGACGGACCGAAGCCGATGGTCAGCGTCAGCCGGGACGGTTTGAGGCCGGCGGCCTCGCCCGTGTCGTCCGGCGGTGCCTCCGGCAGTCCGCCGAACGCGCCCTCGCCGACGGCGCGTCCCCCGGTCATCAACGCGGCCGCCGCCGTCCAGTCCTTGAGGAGCTGGATCAGCTGGGCCCGGTCCTCGGTGGTCACGTCGAAGGCCGCGAAATGCAGCCGGTCGGGGACGGCGGTGGCGATCCCGGCCTGGTGCGCGCCGTGGAAGGGGACGGCCGCGCCCGCCGATCCGGTGGGCTCCGTCCCGTCCGTGCCGCGCAGTGCGAGGGTCGTACCGCCGGCCGCGGCGGCGCCGAGCGCGAGCCCCGCGCCGCCCCAGCCGATCACCGAACGGCGGGACGGCGCCCGGCTTCCGCCGGCCGCGTCAGCAGGTTCGTTGGAGTCGGTCTCGTCGGTCATGCCCGCGCCGCTACTTCACGACCGCGGCGGCGAGCTTCGACAGCGGCTCGGCAAGCGCGTTCACCGCGTCGGACAGCTCCTTGCGCTCCGGCTTGCCGACCTTGTCGTACGACGTGAACACGTAACTCGTCCTGTCCTCGCGGTATGTGTCGAGCAGCGTGTTCAACTCGGCGAACCGGGTGTCCAGTTCACCCGTCAGCTTCGCGTCGTTCTTCGACGCCACCGGCTTCAGCAGCGCGTACGACTTCTCGGCGCCCTCGACGTTGGCCTTGAAGTCGACCAGGTCGGTGTGGCTGTACCGCTCCTCCTCGCCGGTGACCTTGCCGGCGGCGACCTCGTCGAGCAGCTCCTTGGCGCCGTTCGCCATGGACGTCGGGGTTATCTCCGCCGTACCGACCTTCTTCTGCCAGGCGGTCAGATCCGTGATCAGCAGATCCGCGAGTTCCTTGTCGCGCGGGGTGATCTTCTTGTCCTGCCACAGCGCCTTCTCCAGGCGGTGCCAGCCGGTCCAGTCCGTCTCGGGGTCCTGGCCCTCTTCGAGGCCGTCCGCGCGGAGGTCGACCTTGGGGTCGATGTCGCCGAAGGACTCGGCCACCGGTTCGGTGCGCTCCCAGCCGATACGGGAGTCGGCGTACGCCTTCTTCGCGGCCTCGATGTCACCGGCCTTCACCGCCTCCGCGAAAACCTTCGCCTTCGGCAGGGTCTCCTCGGCCTGCTCCAGCGTGTACTGGCGGTACGCGGCGACCGCCGCGTCCAGCTCCGGATCGCGCTTGGCGGTCCCGCCGCCGCCGGTGGCCTTGACCTGCTGCCGGAGGCCCTTGCCCTTCATGCCCGGCTTGCACGCGATCTCGTAGTCGCCGGCCTTGATCTCCGCGGTGATGTTCGCCTTGGTGCCCGCACCGATGTTCTCGCGCTCGGTGACGATCCGGTCGTCGGGGAACAGGACGTAGACCTCGGTGACCTTCGAGCCCTTGTTCTCCACCGCCAGTTGAAGGTGACCGGCGGGGAACTCCTTCTTCGACACCTCGCAGGAGGTGTCGGTCGCCGTGACCTTGACGGCCCCGTCCCCTCCGGCGTCGCTCTTCTCGGCGCACGCCGTGACGGCGGTGAGGGCGGCGACCGCCGCGAGGGCGGTGACCAGGGAGAGGCGGACGGGACGCATGCGGGCTCCAGCGGATGAGGACGGTGTTTCGTCGTGACCCCGGGGGTGAGGCGAGCCTAAGTTAGCTCAGCCTTACTCTCCCGAAACCGCAGCAAATTCCCAGATACCGGAGTCAATGGGTGGTTCGCCTTTGCGCATCCTTTTCAATGGCCTTACTCCTGTCCGCCACGCGCCCCACCAGCGAGAGGCCGAACCCCCCATGCAGCTGAGCATCCGCAACCAGCTCCCCGGCACCGTCACCGGTGTCACTCCCGGGGAGGTCATGGCCACGGTCAGGGTCCATCTGTCGGGCGGGGAGGACGTCACCGCCGCCATCACCCTGGAGGCCGTCGAGGACCTCGGCATCGCGGTGGGCACAGCGGTGCGCGTCCTGGCCAAGGCCACCGAGGTCTCCCTCGCCACCGGGCCGATCGAGGGACTGAGCATCCGCAACCGGCTGTCCGGCAAGCTCACCGAGATCGTCCTCGGCACCAGCCTGGCGAACGTCAAGCTGACGGTGGGGGAAGCCGAGCTGACCGCCGTGATCACCAGGGACGCGGTGGAGGAGCTGGGGCTCACGCCCGGGACCGCCGTCACCGCGCTGATCAAGTCGGCGGAGATCTCCCTCGCGGCGGTCTGAGCGGTCCGCAAGAGGAGCGGGTCCCTGAGGGGTGCGGGTTTCTGAGGGGTGCGGGTCGTCGAGGGGTGCGGGTTTCTGATTTTCGCCACATCTGCGATGAGTTCCGGCCGGTGCCACAGTCGGAAGAGGACAAGGCGGCCGTAGAGGCGGCGAACGGCGACGACGCAGGGAGACAGCGATGCCGAAGATCACCCCCAATCTCTGGTTCGACGGACAGGCGAAGGACGCCGCCGAGTTCTACATCGGGATTTTCCCGAACTCGAAGATCACGGCCATCACCCACTACGGCGAGGCCGGTCCCGGGCCGGCCGGCACCGTACTCACCGTCGACTTCGAGCTCGACGGACACCGCTACACAGGCATCAACGGCGGCCCGCAGTTCACCTTCGACGAGGCCATCTCGTTCCTGATCGAGTGCGCCGACCAGGAAGAGGTCGACCACTACTGGTACAAGCTCTCCGCGGACGGTGGCGAGGAAGGCCCGTGCGGCTGGCTGAAGGACAAGTTCGGCCTCTCCTGGCAGGTCGCGCCCGCCGCGATGAACGAGATGCTGAACGACCCGGACCAGGAGCGTGCCCAGCGCGCGATGAAGGCCATGCTCGGCATGAAGAAGATCGACCTCGCCGCTCTGCGGGCCGCCGCCGACGGGACGGCCTGAAGCGCCTGATACTTAAGCGATCGCTTGACTGTTGGCGTCCAGGACCTCATAGTTAAGTACGTGCTTAACCAAAAAGGCTCGTTGGACGCGGTGTTCCAGGCGCTGGCGGACCCGACCCGGCGGGACATGGTCGAACGGCTGATCCGTGGCCCGCTCTCGGTCAGCAAGCTCGCGCAGCCCCTGGAGATGTCGCTGCCCGCCGTGATGCAGCACCTCCAGGTGCTCGAAGCGTGCGGTCTGGTCCGGTCCGAGAAGGCAGGCCGGGTCCGCACCTGTCACATCGAGCCGGCGGGTCTGCGGATGGCCGAGGGCTGGATCGGGCGGCAGCGCACCGAATGGGAGCACCGCCTGGACCGGCTGGGCGACCACCTGTCGGAACAGGGACCAACAGAGCAAGGATCAACAGAGCGAGGGAGCACCCCATGACCGACGACACCCTGACCGAACACACCGTCACCCACGCGACGTTCACCATCGAACGCGCCTACCCGGCGCCGCCGGCCACCGTCTTCGCCGCCTGGTCCGACCCGAAGGCGAAGGGGAGTTGGTTCGCGGGCCCGGAGCACGCGTACGAGCTCGACTTCCGGGTCGACGGCCGGGAGGTCAACCGTGGCACGACCCCGGACGGCACCGTCATGACGTTCACGTCCGTCTACCACGACATCGTTCCGGACGAGCGTGTCGTCTACAGCTCCACCCTGTACGGCGGGGAGACCCTGGCGACCGCCTCGCTCACCACCGTGGAGTTCGAGGCCGACGGCGACGGTACCCGGCTGATCCTCACCGAGCAGGGCAGCTTCCTCGACGGACAGGAGAAGCCGGAGTGGCGTGAACACGGCACCGGCGACTGGCTCGGCGCGCTGGGCGACTACCTGACCCGTACGGGGGAGGGCGGGGCGCCGTAGGGGATGTCCCGCCGGTCGGGCCCGTACCGAGCTACGACTCGGTACGGGCCCGCCCCCGCGCGGCGGTTCAGGACGCGGCCGGCGCCTCCGTCGGCGGGAGGTGGGCCGTGGATACGGCGGGGTGGAAGCCCAGACCACCGACCCCGCCCGATCGCCACCGCGCACCGCGCACGGCGCCGAACTGACCGCCGTCCCCGGCCGTGAGGGCGGGCCCCCGACAACATCGCTGTGGCGTCCCCGCGCGGGGACGCGAGGCGGTCCGAAGGGCTCCGGCGGCTACCGCCGGGCCTGCTCCGTCCCGGTCAGCCAGGCGTACGCCGCCCGGGACGTGAACTCGCTCTGGCCGCCGGCGAACAGCAACTCCGCCTCGCGGAACGCCGGATCACCGGCCGTACCCCGCACGTACGGGACGGCGACACACCGCATACCGGCCGCGCGTGCGGCCGACACGCCCGGGGCCGCGTCCTCCAGCACCACGCAGTCGGCCGGCGCCGCGCCCAGGCGCCGCGCCGCCTCCAGGAAGACGTCGGGCTCGGGCTTGCCGTGCCGGACCTCCTCGGCGGAGACGAAGAGGGTGAAGTACGGGCTCAGCCCCGTGCCGTCGAGCACGGCCTCGATGGCGGTACGCGACGAGCCCGAGGCGACCGCCATGGGCACCCCTCGCGTACGCAACCGCTCCACGAACTTCCGCATCTCGGGAAAGACCTCGGTCGACGCGCGTGCCAGCTCCAGATAGAGGCGGTCCTTCGTGGCCAGCAACTCGTCCACCGGTGTGTCGAGCCCGTACTCCGCGCGCAGCGCCTCAAGCGTCTCCCGGGTGCTGATGCCGATGTACCGGGTGTGGTGCTCCCAGGTGAAGTCGGGTACACCGTGCTGTGCGAGCAGTCGCCGACCGGCCTCGTAGTAGTTCGGCTCGCTGTCCACGAGGGTGCCGTCGAGATCGAAGACGACGGAGACGGGGGAGGGGGTGCGCGCGGTGCTCATGGCCCCAGCATGCCAAGCGGGCACGTCGGGCGTCCTGCCGGCCGCCTTCGTGCCCGCCCGCCACGCCGTGGACCCGCCGTGGACCCCGCCGTACGCCGCCGAGCTCTCGCGCGGAACAATCCAACCGGTCCGGACACGGCTCACGCATCACCCCCGAACACCACGGAGGCCACCATGCTGATCGTCGCCGGCAAGGGTTACGTCGATCCTGACGCCCGTGAGGCTTTCCTCGCGGGCTTCGAGGAGGCGCAGCGGCGGGCGCGCGCCGAGCCCGGCTGTCTCGACTACGTGGTGGCCGCCGACCCGGTCGAACCCGGCCGCGTCAACGTGTATGAGCGGTGGAAGTCGCGCGAGCACCTGGCGGCCCATCTGGCCCGGACGGCGCGGGAGTCACAGCCGTCGCCGGTGGTGCTCAGCATGGAGATCACGCAGTACGAGATCGGCGCCGCGGGCCCGCTCTCAGCCTGACGCACGTGCCAGCAGCCCCGAGAGCACGACCTCCAGCACCTCCCGCAGGGACGTCTTGAACTCGATCCGCATGGCCGCCAGCGACGGATCGCCCTCGTAGGCCGCCAGCATCGCCGCCGACGGCTGGGTGTGGGTCCAGATCGCGCCCGTCGTCATGACGCAGTACGCGGCGAACCGAAGCGCGTCGTTCTCGTTCAGCTCCGGCACGTGGGCGCGGACCAGAGCCGCGAGTTTGCCGACGTTCGCGACCGCGGTGCGTTTGAACTCCGCCGCGACGTCGGGCGAGACGTTGCGCTCCAGGACCGCCGCCTGCGAGCTGGTGAGGTCGCACAGGACCGGGCGGTCCGCCAGCGAGATGGCCGTCCGTACGCTCGCCAAGGGCGAGCGCGCCCGTGCCGAGATCCTGGCGCGCCACCCGCACGCCAAGCTCGACGTGCGCCGCGTCGACCTGGCGGACCTCGCCTCCGTCGCCGAGTTCGCCGACGGTCTCGTCGTCGACGGCACCCCGCTCGACCTGCTGGTCAACAACGCCGGAGTGATGGCCCCGCCCTCCCGCATCGAGACGACCGACGGCTTCGAACTCCAGATGGGCAGCAACTTCCTCGGCCCGTTCGCCCTGACTGTGCGGCTCCTCCCTCTGCTGCTGGCCGCCGGGTCCCCGCGCGTGGCCACCATGGCCAGCGGCGCGGCCAACTACGGCAGGATCGACTTCGCCGACCTCCAGTGGAAGAACAGGAACTACAGCCCGAGCCGCTCCTACGCGCAGTCCAAGCTCGCCGACCTGATCATGACCAGGGAACTCGCCCGTATCGCCGAGGAGCGCGGCTGGCACCTGCTGAGCACCGGCGCGCACCCCGGCTACACCCGCACCAACCTCCGGACGGCGGGCGCGAGCCTCGGTACCGGCAGGCGGTCCCTCGGCACGACACTGCTCACCAAGCTCGACTTCCTGCCCTCGCAGGGCGCGGAACAGGGCGCCGAACCGCTGCTGTACGCCGCGACCAGCCCCGACGCCGTACCCGCCGGCTACTACGGCTCCGGTGGACGCTTCGGCCTCGTCGGTCCCACCAGCACCGCACGCGTGACCCGCAGGGCGCTCGACACCACCGTCAACGCCCGTCTGTGGGCCGAGGCGGAACGCCTGACCGGCGTCGCGCTCCCCGTGCACGCCGTCTGAGGGCCGATATGCCCCCGGCTCGTCCGAAAGGGTGAACCGGCCGTCGGAATGGGTAGTTCAGGCGGCAGCACCCGACGCGGGCAGCTGGTCTAGACCGCCTGCTACCGTCGGCCGGACACATGAGCGGGGCACGCGCACCGCTCATGGACGCACAGAGCGATCGAGTGACAAGGGGACAGACAGTGGGCGACAGGAGCGACGGCAGGAGCGAAGGGCGGGCCTACATCGGGTCGTTCACCTCGGCGGGCGGGCGGGGCATCATCGCCGCGACCGTGGACGCGGACACCGGTTCCCTGACGGAGATCGGCGCGACCGACGAACTGGCCGACCCCTCCTATCTGACCCTCGCGGCCGACGGCTCGGTGCTCTACGCCGTCTCCGAGGGGGAGGAAGGCGCGGCAGCGGCCTTCGAGGTCGTCCCGCGCGCGTCGGGCGGCGCCTCGGCGCCGCGCCTGATGGGCGAACCGGTGCCGGTCTGCGGATCGGGCCCCACCCATCTCACCCTCGCCGCAGGGCATCTGGTGACCGCCAACTACGGCTCCGGCAGCGTCACCACGCTGCCCGTCCACGCCGACGGCACCCTCGGCGCGGCGGCCGGAATCCTCCAGCACGAGGGCACCGGACCACGCTCCGACCGGCAGGAAGGGCCGCACGCCCACCAGGTGCTGCCCGACCCGAGTGGCCAGTGGCTGCTCGCCGTCGACCTGGGCACCGACTCCGTACGGATCAGCTCGGTCGACCCCGGCAGCGGCGACATCACCCCGCACGGTGAGACCGTGCTGCGCCCCGGCACCGGACCGCGCCACCTCGCCTTCCACCCGGCGGGCACCCACGCGTACGTACTCAACGAACTGGAGGCGACCCTCACGGTCTGCCGCTGGGACACGGAGAAGGGCACGCTGGAACCGGTCGAAGAGGCGCCCGTCCTCCCCGACGGCGTCGAGGTGGCGAGCTACGCCTCCGAGATCGTCGTCTCACGCGACGGCAGGCACCTCTGGGCCGCGGTACGCGGGCACGACAGCATCGCCGTCCTGACGCTCGACGAGACGCGTGAGAAGGCCGTTCTGGTCACGACGGTGGACTGCGGCGGACGCTGGCCGCGCGATCTCGCGCTGGACCCGGCGGGCCGCAGGCTCTACGCGTCGAACGAGCACTCCGGCGATGTGACCTGGTTCGACATCGACCCCGTGACCGGTGTGCCGGCCCGTGCGGGCTCGTTCGAGGCGCCCGCGGCCTCCTGTGTGATCTTCGGCTGACGACGCCGCCGGGCGGCGGCGGTGCCCCACCGCCGGACGGGCTGAGAGATCAGGCCGTCCGGCGACCGGGTACGAACCGGCACCACCGGGCGGAACCGGAGTTCAGGACCCCGGAGTTCAGGACGCCGGCGAGTTCTGCGTCTGCGCCGAGATGCCCAGCGCGCTCGTGTACTGCGAGAGAACCAGCTTGCCGACGGCCGGATACGCGCCGAGCGACTCGGAGGCGGCGCAGTCGGCCTCCTTGAGCGCGACATCGAGCAGCCCTTCGGGCAGCTCGGGTCCGATCAGGTACGGGGCGAGCGCCAGCTGCGTCGAGCCGGACTCGCGCAGCTGCTCGGCGATGGCCGAGACCGCGCCCTCGTCGTCGAGCGCCGCCGCCATCACCGGCACGGCGAGGCGCGCGGCCAACAGCATCCCGGTGATACCGGCGGCCTGCACGGCCTCCTCGCCGCCCACCGTGGCGAGGATGATGCCGTCGGCGGCCGTGGCCACCGTGAAGAGCCTCGCGCGGTCGGCACGGGCGAGTCCGGCCTCCGACAGACGCACGTGGAGTGCCTCGGCGAGCAGCGGGTGCGGACCGAGGACCTCGGTCATCTCCGCCACGGCCTTGCTGTCCACAACGGCCTGACGTATGCGCCTGACCAGGGAGTTGTCGGGACCCGCGAGCAGCGGCACGACAACGGCCGAGATGCCCTCGGGCTCGGCGACCTCACGGCCTGCGGCCTTCGCCAGCTCGTAGCGCTCGACACGCTGCTCGCCGGTCTGCGCCAGGACGGTGCCCAGCGCGGCGTACTCGTCGTCGTCGCCGTCCAGATAGCCGATCCGGGCGTCCAGGCCCGGCAGCTCGGAACGGGCGATGCTGACGACCTCCTCGCCGAGGTTCCGCACCTCGGCACTGGGGATGCCGGGCATGGCCAGCACAAGCGTGGGCGCGCCCTCGGGCGCCGCCACGGGTTCGGGTCGACGGTGCCGCCCCGACTGTCGAGGTCGAGGCATTCGTACAGGCAGGCCGGGTGCCGGCCCAGTGGGGGAGCTCATGGCGCCGAATGCTACTGGTTTTGTGGGGTCGGCTGTTCGGGGAGGGTCCGGTCGTGCGTCATCTGTCCGTATTTTTTCGCTATGATGCTTAATCCTTATTCGTCCCGCTCTGTCGGGACGGACAACATCCGCCCGTCGCGCGGCAGTCGGAGCGAACCGGTCGCGAGGGCCGCCGCGATCCGCAGAGCCCCCGCCAGCGGATCTCCCGCCGCCGACACCGGCCTCGCACGCGGCAGCCGCCGCGTCAACTCCGCCCGCAGCGGTACGAGCAGCGGGTCACCCATCTTGAACAGCCCACCCGTCAGGGCCACTTCGCACCTCTCCGCCGGAGGACACGCCGCGACGGCCGCGTCCGCGATGTGCCGCGCGGCCTCGGCGAGGATCCCCGCGGCGACCGGGTCGTCGGCCGCGCAGCGGGCCACCTCGGGGGCGAAGGAGGCGAGCACGGCGGGCCGGTCGGTACGCGGATAGACCAGCCCCGGCATCTCCGGCGCGGGGCCGAACACGGCTTCCGTCCGGGACAGCAGTGCGGCCGAACCGCCGCGCCGCCCGTCGTACGCGCGCATCGCCGCCTCCAGACCCGCCCGGCCGATCCAGGTACCTCCGCCGCAGTCGCCGAGCAGATGCCCCCAGCCGTCCGCGCGCCGCCAGCCCGTGAGATCCGTGCCGAGCGCGATCATGCCCGTACCGGCGGCGACGACGGCGCCCGGACGCTGGCCGAGCGCCCCCGCGTACGCGGTGACGGCGTCAGCGGCGAGCGCCAACCGCCGTGCTCCCAGAGCGCTTTCCAGCGCCCCGGGCAAGCCTGCGCGCAGCCCGTCGCCGAGCGTCGCCATGCCCGCCGCGCCGACCGCGACGGCCACGGGGGGATCCGCGCCCTCGCGCGCGAGCAGCGCCCGCACGGCGGGCAGCAACTGCTCCAGCAAATGGTCCGGATCGATCCCGGAAGGGCCGGTGCGGACGGGCTCGGTGGACACGGCGGTGCCGACCGTCCGGACCGCCGTGTCGCCGTGCGCCGGGATGTCCGCGGCCTCGTCCACCACCCCGAGGGCGATCCGCAGCCCGGACCCGCCGGAGTCGACGCCGAGCACCCAGCTCACGGCAGAGGCCAGTCGACCGGCTGCGCGCCTTGCTGGACGAGGAGTTCGTTCGCGCGGCTGAACGGACGCGAACCGAAGAAGCCCCGGTCCGCCGACATGGGAGAGGGGTGCGACGACTCGATCGCGGGGAACCGGCCGAGAAGCGGACGCAGATTGCGGGCGTCACGGCCCCACAGGATGGACACCAGCGGCTTGTCCCGCGCCACCAGCGCCCGGATGGCCTGCTCGGTGACCTCTTCCCAGCCCTTGCCCCGGTGCGCCGCCGGCTTACGGGGAGCGGTGGTGAGCGCCCTGTTGAGCAACAGCACACCCTGCCGGGCCCACGGCGTCAGATCCCCGTTCGACGGCCGGGGCGCCCCGATGTCCGCGTGCATCTCCCGGAAGATGTTGTCCAGGCTGCCCGGCACCGGCCGCACGTCGGGGGCGACCGAGAAGCTCAGCCCCACCGCGTGTCCCGGTGTGGGATAAGGATCCTGACCGACGATCAGGACGCGCACCTCGTCGAACGGCTGCTGAAAAGCGCGCAGCACATTCGGCCCGGCGGGCAGATAGGTGCGTCCCGCGGCGATCTCCGCGCGGAGGAAGTCGCCCATCGCTGTGATGCCTTGGGCCACGGGGGCGAGGGCGTCGGCCCATCCGGACTCGACGATTTCTTTGAGTTCACGTGCCACGGGGCGTCACTCTAATGCGCCGTCGGTCTTCGTGATCAACGAATCAGCCAAGGACCGCCGCCCGGACACACAGGACGTCGGGAAGGTGCGAGGCGAGCTGCTGCCAGGTGTCGCCGTCGTCCGCGCTCGCGTACACCTCGCCGTTGCGGTTGCCGAAGTAAACACCTGCCGGATCCGCGTCGTCCGTGCACAGCGCGTCGCGCAGCACCGTCCCGAAGTGGTCGCCGTCGGGCAGACCCGTGGCCAGGGCCTCCCAGGTCCCGCCCGCGTCGCTCGTACGGTAGATCCGGCAGCGCCGGCCTGCGGGGACCCGGTCGGAGTCGGCCTGGATCGGGAAGACGTACGCCACGTCGCCCCGGTGCGGATGGGCCGCGACGGCGAAGCCGAAGTCGGACGGCAGACCGGAGCCGATGTCCTTCCAGTTGGCACCCGCGTCGTCGCTGCGGAACACACCCCAGTGGTTCTGGAGGTAGAGCCGGTCCGGATCGACGGCGTCCCGCGCGATCTTGTGGACGCACTGGCCGAACTCCGGGTCGGGATCGGGCAGGAAGACCGCCGACACGCCCTTGTTGGAGGGCGCCCAGCTCGCGCCGCCGTCACGCGAGCGGAACACTCCCGCCGTCGACACCGCGACCGTCACCGCGTCCGGGTCCCTGGGGTCGGTCACCACCGTGTGCACCGCCTCGCCGCCACCGCCCGGCACCCACTCCGAACGCGTCGGGTGCTCCCACAGCGGCCGGACCAGCTCGAAGGTCTCGCCCCGGTCGTCGGACCGGAACAGCGCGGCCGGTTCGGAGCCCGCGTACACGACGTCCGGCGCGGCGGGGCCCGCCGGATGCAGCTGCCAGACCCGCTCCAGCGACGCGCCGGTGTCCTTGGGGAACTTGACGGCCGGCACGCTGGGCTCGGTCCAGCTCGCGCCCAGATCGTCGGAGTGGAACACGGACGGGCCCCAGTGCGCGCTGTCGCCGCCGACCAGCAGGCGCGGCACGGGATGACGGGTGTCGATCCCGATCGAGTAGACCGCCTGCGCGTTGAAGTGCGGTCCGTCGATTTCCCACCGCCCGCCGTGCCTGCGGCCGATGAAGAGTCCTTTGCGTGTGCCCACGGTGAGCAGTACGTCGTTAGTCATGGCGGGTACCTCCGAAGACGCCGTTGTCCCAGACTCCGGACAGTCTGCACCCACCCACTGACAACCGGCCTCCGTACGCGGCCGCCGTGCCGTCGGCGGCCGCGTACGAAGGCCGGGAGGCCGCCGCCCGGCGGCCTCCCGCTTACGCGCCGCCCTGACGGACCGCCCCGAGGCGGGCGATCTCCTCGTCCGAGAGCCGGATCGCGCCGGCCGCCACGTTCTCGACGAGGTGCGCCGGATCGCCGGTACCCGGGATGGCCAGTACGTGCGCGCCCTGCGCCAGGGTCCAGGCCAGCCGTATCTGCGCGGGCGAGGCCGAGTGCGCACGCGCGACATCGAGCACCGCCTCGTCGTCCCTCGCGCCGGCGCCCGTCTCGCGCCGACCGCCCGCGATCGCGAAGAACGGCACGAAGGCGATCCCCAGGTCACCGCACTCCCGCAGGATTTCCCGCTGCGCGCCCGGCGCGTCCACGCTGTAGGCGTTCTGCACGCAGACGACGGGCGCGATCGACCGGGCCTCGGCCAGCTGCTCGGAGGTCACGTTCGAGACGCCGAGATGACGGACGAGCCCGGCGTCACGCAGCTCCGCGAGTGCGCCGAAGTGCTCGGCCACCGAGCGGGACGCCCAGCTCCGCGGCAGACGCAGATTCACCACGTCCAGGTGGTCACGGCCGAGCTGGCGCAGGTTCTCCTCGACCTGTCCGCGCAGCTGCCCCGGCTCGGCCCACCACCACTCGCCGGAGGGGTCCCGGGCCGGCCAGACCTTGCTGGTGATGACCAGGTCGTCGGGGTACGGCGCGAGCGCGGTGTTGATCAGCTCGTTGGCGGAGCGCGTCGCGGAGAAGTAGAAAGCGGCGGTGTCGATGTGGTTCACGCCGAGCTCGACGGCCCGCCGCAGTACGGCGACCGATCTCTCGCGGTCGCTCCGCCCGTCGCCGGGACCGAACGGAATGCCACCGGTCAGGCGCATGGCGCCGAACCCGACACGGTTGACGGTCAGGTCGCCGAGCTGCCAGGTACCTGCGGCCGTCGCGGGGCGCGCACGCGTGTCGGACATGGATCTCCTCTGCGGGAAGGGCGGGTGTGTTGTCCGGAACGATCGGCCCGGCCGGGCACTGTGCCGGATCCGGGCATGAAAAAAGCCTCCCCGGCGGATCGGAATCCGCACAGACAAGAGGCTGGGACGACAAGTCATCCTAGCAGTCCGGTCCCGCCCGTCGGGCGGGACCCCGGCCACCCGTGACGAGACCGGCAAGATCCGAAAGACAGGCCCTACGTAGCCGACGGCCCCCGCTCCCCGCGTGCCGCCGCGAGCAGGCCCTCCCAGTCCGGGATCTTCACCGACCGCCGCCCCAGCTCCGCGCCCAACGCCGCCTCCGCGTCCTCGATCGCCAGCCAGCCCGGCCATTCGACCGGCCGGTGCCCGGCCGCACGGAGCGCGTCGAGCGGGTCCCCGGCGATCCGGCGTGCGGCCAGGCCGGGCGCGTCCGCGAGGAGCGAGGCGACCGTCTCCTTGGCGCAGGCGCGATTGGTGCCGATCACCCCGGTCGGACCGCGCTTGATCCAGCCCGCCACGTACTCGCCGGGCGACGTCACCCCGTGCCGCAGCACCCGGCCCGCCAGATGCGGCACCGTGCCCGTCGTCTCGTCGAACGGCAGCCCGGCGAGCGGCACCCCCCGGTAGCCGACCGCCCGCAGTACGAGCCCCGCCTCGATGTCCTCGTACGCCCCCGTGCCCCGCACCCCGCCCTGCCCGTCAGGTGCGGTGCGCTCGAACCGTACGGCCGTCACGCGTCCGTCGGCACCGAGCAGCTCCACCGGGCGCAGGAAGAACCGCAGGTGGATGCGGCGCGCCCGGCCCTGATCGGGAGCGCCGGCCCAGCCGCGTACGACTTCGACGTTGCGCCGGTTGACGGCCGCCAGCGGCAGCGCGGCGGTCGCGGGTGGCCCGGACCCGGTGGGGGCGGCCGCCGGGGCCGGGGCGTACGCGGGATCGAGCGCCAGGTCGGCAGGCTCCACGCGCACCTCGGCCGAGGGCAGCGCGCCCAGTTCACGCAGCTCCTTCGTGGTGAACTTCGCCTGCGACGGGCCGCGTCTGCCCACCATGTGCACGTCCCTGACCGCGCTCCCGGCCAGCGTGCCGAGCGCCGGGTGCGGCACGTCCGTCGGCCGGAAGTCCTCCGCGCCCCGGGCCAGGACGCGCGCGACGTCGACGGCGACGTTGCCCACGCCGATCACCACGACCGAGCGCGTACCGAGCCCGAAGCCGGCGGGCACGGCGTCGGGGTGCGCGCTGTACCAGGAGACGAAATCGGTCGCCGAGTGGCTGCCCGCCAGCTCCTCGCCGGGGATGCCGAGCCGGCGGTCCCGGGCGGCGCCGACGCAGTAGACGACCGCGTGGTAGAGCCCGAGGAGTCGTTCGGGTGTGAGGCCGTGCGCGCCGATCTCGACGTTCCCCAGGAAGCGGACGCGTTCGTGCTCCAGCACCGAACGCAGTGTGTTCTGGAGCGACTTGATCTTCTCGTGGTCGGGCGCGACGCCGTAGCGCACCAGCCCGTACGGGGCGGGGAGCCGGTCCAGGACATCCACGAGGATGCCGGGGACCGACGACTGCTGGACGAGGGCCTGGGCGGTGTAGACCCCGCTGGGGCCCGATCCGACGACGGCGATGCGCGGCACGGCGCACTCCTTCCGGCAGGAGACTTCCAGCATCGCACCCGCGTGCGGGGCTGGGGAGTACGCGGAGCCGTCGCGTCACGGGTGTCCGCGCCCGGTGGGAGGTACGCCAGTGCGCTTTCCGAGTGCGATGCGCGCCGACGGCGGGTGTGCCACAGCGGCAGGGCAGAATTGCCTGATTAAGTGGTGAATGTGTCAGAACTTGAGATGACTTCCGCCGCTGAGCCCGCGACACCTGTCTGGCCCCGGTGGGAGGTGCAGGGGTATGGCACCGTCACCTGCGACACCCCACCGGGTGGCCGGTGCGAACTGCCGAGACACGAACTGGTACCGCCCTGGGTCGACATCCGGCTGACCTTCCCCGACGGGGCGCGCGTCGACGTACTCGCCGTCCTGCGGGACGGCGTCATCGCCGTCGAGGACGCGCAGGCCGATCCGCCGCTGCCGCTGGACGACCTGACGGAGCTGGGCAACTGGATCGAGGCGCCGATCGAGTACGCCTGCCGCGTGGTGGCGGGACAGCACCATGTGGATGCCGATCCGGTCGCCGACGGCGCGACCACGGCCGCCCCGACGGCCGTGGTGAAGGACGTGCCCAGGGCGGCGGACCCGGCGGTGGCCGTGACGGAGGAGGGCGAGGGTTACGAGTACGAGGGCGGCCCCTCGGACGCTGACGCGGAGCTTCTTCAGGACGAGCCCCCGCCGGGCGGCCGGCACCGCGCCGACGACTCGGTGTCGTCGGACCGCGCGGACCGGCGCGGTGTGGCGGAGACGTACCGCAGGGCACAGCAGTTGGGCCAGGATCCGGTTCTCGCGGTGATGTGCGCGACGGGGTACGGGCGCCGCAAGTCGCTCAGCATCATCGCGAGCGCCCGCGACGACGGCTATCTGACGCCGCGTCACCGCCGCCGCTGACCCGCCCCGGCGTGGGACGGCGAAGAGGACCGCCGAAGGCGCGTTACAGCGAGCGCATCCGGTTGATCTCGGACGTCTGCTGCGCGATCACATCGCTTGCCATCTCTTCGAGTTGGACGTTGTTGCCGCCGGAGAGGGCCTCGGTCGCCATCGTGACCGCACCCTGGTGGTGCGTGACCATCAGGCTGATGAAGAGGTCGTCGAACGCCTTCCCCTTCGCCGCGCGGAGCTTCGCCAGCTGGGCGTCGGTGGCCATGCCCGGCATGTCCATCCCGCCGTGGTCGTGGCCGCCCTCCTTCTTCGCCTTCTCCTCGCCGCCGTTGAGCTTCAGCCAGCCCTCCATGGCGCCGATCTCCGGTTTCTGTGACGCGGAGATACGCTCGGCGAGCCGCTTGACCTGGCTGGATCCGGCACGGTCGGGGGCGAGTTCGGTCATCACGAGCGCCTGGCCGTGGTGCTGGATCATCATCGTCGCGTAACCGTAGTCGGACGAGTTGGGCGTGTTGTCCGGGATCTCCTTCGCCGCCTCCTCGGGGGAGAGGGTCCTGGACTTCTCACCCGGTTTGCCGGGGGCGACCACCTGTCCCGTGGCGTCGCTCTTGGTCTCGGCCTTGGTCTCGCTCTTCTTGCCGTCGTCGCCCGAGTCGCAGGCTCCCAGGGCGAGTAGGGCGACCATGGCCACCGCCGCCACGGCGGGCCGGAGGACACGTGGGCTCCTGGTCCGGATCAACACGGTGACCTCCTGTGGGACTTGATGTGTATCGGGCACGTTGTCAGGGACTTTCCTAACACGCTTCAGGACACGAAAGATCAAAAACTTTCATTACATCTAGGTTGCCATCTGTTGAGATGTACATGTGAAGGACGATACTGCCGACGTCCGTAAGCCGTTCAACTGGGAACGGATACAAGGGAGGACGCAGTGACTTTGTTGCACACCACCCGCGTGCGGCGTAGACGTCTGGGCGTGGCAGCAGCCGCTGCCGCCGGGCTCTTCGCCACGCTGCTGGCCGCCGGACCGGCGGTCGCGACACCCGACCCCGGCGACAAGCCGGCCAAGGAAGAGACTTCCAAGAGCCAGCAGGCCGAGGCCAGGGAGGCCATCCAGAACGACGAGATACCCGGCGTGGACGAGATCATCCACAGCGACAACATGTCGCACGTCGCCAACGTCCCCAAGGAGCACCTGAAGGGGACCAACTCGGACATCGCGTTCCAGGGGAAGTACGCCTTCTCCGGGAACTACGACGGCTTCCGCATCTTCGACATCAGCAAGCCGTCGAAGCCCAAGACGGTCGCGCAGGTCCTGTGCCCCGGCGGTCAGAACGACATATCCGTCTCGGGAGACCTGCTCTTCCTGTCGACGGACGCCTCGCGCAGTGACAACTCCTGCTCCAGCGTCTCGGCGCCGGCGACGGAGAAGTCCTCCTGGGAGGGCATGAAGATCTTCGACATCAGCGACAAGCGCAACCCCGAGTACGTCGCCGCTGTCGAGACCGCGTGCGGTTCGCACACGCACACGCTCGTGCCCGACGGCAAGAACGTGTACGTGTACGTCTCCTCGTACTCGCCCAGCGCCACGTTCCCGGACTGCCAGCCGCCGCACGACGGCATCAGCATCATCAAGGTGCCCCGCAAGGCGCCCGAGAAGTCGGAGATCGTCGACTTCCCGGTGCTCTTCCCGGACGGCGGCAACCCCGGCGCGCCCACCAACCCGGGCGTCTCGGCCACCACCGGCTGCCACGACATCACGGTGCTGCCCTCCAAGGACGTCGCCGCCGGTGCCTGCATGGGTGACGGCATCCTGTTCGACATCAAGAACCCGGAGGCGCCGAGGATCATCGACCGCGTCCAGGACAACGTCAACTTCGCCTTCTGGCACTCCGCGACCTTCAACCAGGCCGCCAACAAGGTCGTCTTCACCGACGAGCTCGGCGGCGGTGGCGCGGCCACCTGCAACGAGGAGATCGGTCCGAAGCGCGGCGCGGACGGCATCTACGACGTCATCGGCAAGGGCGACAAGCGGAAGCTGGTGTTCAAGAGCTACTTCAAGATCGACCGTCCGCAGGCGGACGCCGAGGTCTGCGTGGCGCACAACGGCTCGCTGATCCCGGTCAAGGGCAAGGACATCATGGTCCAGGCCTGGTACCAGGGCGGCATCTCGGTCTGGGACTTCACCAACTCGTCGAAGCCGAAGGAGATCGGCTTCTTCGAGCGCGGCCCGGTCACCCTCGACCAGGTCACCACGGCCGGTCCCTGGTCGGCGTACTACTACAACGGCTACATCTACTCGAACGACATCGCCAAGGGTCTGGACGTCATCAAGCTCGACGACCGCCGGACGGACGAGGCGAAGAAGGTGCGGATGGACGAGCTCAACGTCCAGACGCAGCCGGACTACTTCGAGGACTTCCGCCACTGACCGGAGCGGCCGGCCGCTGACGCGGCCGGCCGGACCGGCAGGGTGGTGATCAGACGCCGCGCCGGGCGGGCTCCCCGCCCGGCGCGGCATCGTACGCCGGATCAAGCCCGAACCGCTGGAACAGCTCGTTCCGCAGGCTGGCCAGCGGCATTCCCGCCCCCGGCAGCAGGATCGCGAACACGGCGCCCATCATCAGCGCGCGCAGCAACGGATAGTCGCGGTCCACGTCGTCCGACCCGTAGCGCACCATCGTCTCCCGCAGCAGCTCCGCGAGCCGCTGCTGCTCCGAGCACTGGACGAAGCCCTCGGCCTGGAGTATGCCCGCCATATGAGCGCGCATCAGGACCGGGTGGTCGACCGTGAGACCGAGGACGGCGTCGATGCCGCGCGCCAGCAACTCGTGCCCGTCGTCGGTACGGGGCTCGCGCTCCAGGGCCGCCTGTAGAGTCCGGTGCATCAGCCGGTGGACGGCCGACTGGAACATCTGGCGCTTGCCGGGGAAGTAGTACGAGACCAGTCCGCGTGCCGCTCCGGCCCGGTCGGCGATGTCGGCCAGGGTCGTCCCGTCGAATCCGCGCTCCTCGACAAGGTCCACGGTGGCCTGCAGAAGCCGTTCGCGGGAACGCCGACGAAGTTCTTCATTGACCGATGCGCTTCGCGGGGACATGCTGGACTCCTGCGTTGACTGGCTCTTAGCCAGTATACTCAGCACGTCCCCGCTGCCGGATTCCTCGGGCCTCGTCGGCGTGGGACGAGGCTGTCTGTCTTGGGCGACGCGGGGGATCGTCCAAGACGGACGGCGTGCTCGCCGCCTCCTCTTTCTGACCTGCGAGTTCGCGGGTCAGAAAGAGGAGGCGGTCGAAGCGGGTGTGCGGGTTCGACTATCTCCGGTCACCGTTGATCTCCGTCCTTCAGCCGGACGACCCGACGCACGGTCAGCCCCTCCGCGGCCAGGCCCCCACCATCCGGTTGTCGTCCGAACTCGTCGGTGCTCAGCGGCGATTGGCGTGGTTGCCGAAAAGTGTCCGGCGTCGGCGGGCCGGGAGGGTGAAACACGGACTGCCGCCCGCCCGCCGCGTGACAGAGCGCGGCTCACACCTTCCGCGTGAGCGCCGGTGTTCCGCCGTAGACCTTCTTGACGTGCGCTCGATAGGCGAGCGGCCCGAGCCGGGGCATCAGGAAGCGCGGCACGCGCGGAGCGGAAGCGAGCATCAGATCGACGACCTCGGGTTCGGCGATGTCGGCCAGCATCCCGAAGACGATCGGCAGCTTGCTCTTTGGGAGTCCGTTGATCGCGTGGTCACCCAACTCATGCCATTCCGCGTCGGTCATGTACTGGCTGACACGACTGAGTACCTTGTCCTCCTCAAGCGCCAGATGCTCCGTCAGCCCCTCATTGAGCCGGCTCAGGACGACCGCGAGTTCTTCTCCTTCGTCCACACCCGCCGTACGTCGCCAACTCGTCCGCAGGGCGGTGGACTTGTTGACGAGCAGGTCGATTTCGACGTGCTGGGCCTCCAGGACCTCCAGTGCCGGCCACAGGTCGGCCGGCGCTCGCTCCTTGAGCTTGGGCCACAGCAGGTCGTCCTCACCCTTGTGGTGCAGGTGCAGGAAATCCGCGATCAGTTTCAGGTGATCCGCCACCGTCGCCGCCCGGCGCGTGTCACCGGCCGCGACCCCGCGGACCAGGCCGGGTGCGCTGCTGTAGGAGTCGCGGAACGCCTGGTGGACGACCAACATGTCGCGGACGTCCGCCCGTCCGGTCTGCTTGCTCACTGCTCACTCGTCTCTGTGCTCGTGATATCTGATCCGGCTTGTCTGCGGGCCCGCAGAGAGTGGCTCAAGAGCGCTCGCGGGGCCTGCCGAGGTATGCCGGACGGCTTTCTACGGGCTTCGTTCTCCGGGGCCTTTGGAGAGGTCCCTGCTCCCACCCCGTCCCGGCGCCTCGGGAATTCCCAGAAGCGAGAAAGTGGTGGCGTCCGCCTCAACCTGACAGGGGGTCGGACCGCGGGAAGGGTGCGCATCCGGGGAATCTCCCCACGGCTGCGCCACAACAGTTTTCCTCCATTTGTGACCGCAGGCCGGCCATTGAGACTTTCTCTATGGCGCCGAAGACCGTGCTGCCCGTATTGTTTAAGCGCTGTTAGTCTAGTCAAGCACGTCCAGGTGTTCAACCGGTAGACCGATACTGCAAATCCCTTGCCTGATCCTACCGCCGTGGGCGGGATCAGATCAGTGTCCTTGATGTGCGAGCACCCGTGGTGCTTTAGTGGGCGGGTGGACACCCTCGCCGAACTTCAGGTGTTGATTTCCCGCTACGCCGCCGTGAGCGGCTGGCGGGAACACTTCAGCGGAATCGAAGTCACTGCGGCCGACGCGCCGACGCAACCGATGCAGTGCGTGGCTGACCCCATGTTCGTGCTGGTGGCGGGGGGTGCCAAGCAAGTGATGGTCAACGACAGCGCTCTCAACTACGGCGCGGGCCAGTACCTTGTCGTGTCGGCGGCCCTTCCGATCACCGCACACATCACCCGAGCTGGTCCGGATGAGCCCTTCGTGTCCTTCGCGATGGCTCTGAAACCTGCGGCGATCGCCGCGCTCCTTCTGGAGACAGCGGAATTCGATGGGACCTGTTCGGATCCAGGGGGAATGGCGATCAGTGATGCCCCATTTGCTCTCACGGATTCCGTGGTCCGTCTTCTGAGGCTCTTCGACAGTCCGTCGGATGCCCGGGCGCTGGGACCGGCGGTCGAACGCGAAATCCTATGGCGATTGATCACCGGAGCGCAGGGCCCGATGGTACGGCATCTCGGTCTCGCGGACAGCAGCCTTTCCCGGGTCAGTCGCACGATCCACTGGATCAGGCGCTATTACGATGAGAGCGTCCGCATTGAAGAACTGGCGGAAATGGCCAAGATGAGTCAGACATTGTTCCATCGTCATTTCAAATCCGTTACCGGTCTGACTCCGATTCAGTATCAGAAGAAAATTCGACTGCAGGAGGCGCGAATCCTCCTCCGAGGCAGCCCGCGAGATGTGGCAGGAGTCGGATTCGCGGTGGGTTACGAAAGTGCGTCCCAGTTCAGCCGTGAGTACCGCCGGCAATTCGGGGTCACGCCCAGCGAGGATGTGGCCCACGCGAAGCGGGCGGCCAGTGGTGCGTGAGGAAAGGAAGACCCGGTCGCCTCGCTGCGCGGAGGTCCGGGCTGCCGTTTCCGGCCATGAGTACCGGGCGGTGGCGGACGTGATCAGGAGAGGCGGCCACGCGCGAGCGGCCGACGGTGACCCGCTCGCGTTCGGCTCTCTCCAGCGCGGTGGGCAGTTCGTGTAGCTGGGTCCCTCACCGGGTGGACCGGATGCGCTGCGCGAGTTCGGCCGACACCAATCTCACGTCGTCGATGTGAAGGACGTCTTCCTTGTCATTCACCATCACGACGTGGACATTACCGCCACCGCGTTCCTGAATGTAGGTGGCCGGGACGCCGGGGGCGGGACGGTTTGCTTCGCCCCACTGCTGCAAGGCGGCGAGTACGACCTTCAGTTCCTGCCCGCGCCGGGTCAGCAAGTACGCATACCGGGTCCGTGATCCCGTCTCCCGGTAGGACTCGCGCTCAAAAATTCCAGCGTCCACGAGGGCTGCCAGCCGAGCGCTCAGCATGTCGGTCGGGATGCCCAGCTCCCTGCGGAAATCGGAGAACTTGGTGGTGCCGCGCAGTGCGTTGCGGACGATCAGGAAGGCCCATTTCTGGCCGAGGACGTCCAGGCTGCGTTGGATGGAACAGACCTCGTTGGGCCCGTCCGGCTCGTCCGTAGTCACTGCTTCGTGCGTCATCCGTCGATGCCCCAGGTGTGGAGAAGGTTCCGGTTGGTACTCGGCCTGGCTGTCACGCACGGCCGAGGAGCTGCTGGTGGACTTCGAAGGCGTTGCGTTCCACCCGGTTCCACAGCAACTTGCCGTCTTCTCGTACGCCCCACACGGCCGTGCCGGACATCTCGATCGGCGCGCCGTCGGGGGCCGTGGCGAACACTCCGTTGTTTCTGCCGGTCAGGCGCCACATGGACGCCACACGCGAACCTTCGCGGTTCTGGAACGATTCCACGACCTCGAACTCAAGGTCGTGGATGACCGCACCGAAGCCTCGCGCCCACTCCTTGAAGGCGGCGCGTGATTCGACACGCTTCCCCCCGGAGATGAGGACGAAGTCCTCCACGACGAGGTCGTCGATAGCGGCGTAGTTCTGTGGTGACGCCCAGACATGCTCCCAGAAGTTGTGCACTGTTTCGACAGCGGAACGCTTGGTCATGTGGATCGATCCCTGGATACGTTGGGCCGGGCCGGATGGTTCCCAGACAAGGGAGAAGGCGCTTGCGGGCGAGGAGTCACCCGTGTCCGGCCGCGACGCGGCATACGGGCGCGGCTGTCGGCCGTACCCTGGCTTGGATTAGCAAAGGTAGCATGGGCTGAGTTGGAAGACCGGTTCACGGGTCGGTTTCCGGAGAACACGCCGATCCCGGCGGTCGGCCCTCCGTCGAGCGTTCCCGGATCTACTGGCACCCCGTGTGCAGCCCTGGACCGGGGTGTCGACCCGGTCCTTCCCGTGCGGGCGAGGCATGCGACGAGGGTGACGGTCGGAGTCTCCAGCGCGGCATCGGGCCGTGTCGTCAGCGCCGTGCCTGCTGCCCGGCCCGGCCGGTCGCTGGGGCGAAACGCTCACCGAGCTTCCACGAGTACGGGTTTCGGATGCACCCGGGCCACCACCGCCACGGTGGCTTTTCGCGCTACGCCACGGCTGCCGGATGGCAGGCGTTTCGGCGGGGACCTGAGGCGACTGAGAAGGTGTGCGTTCGCCGCGACTCGGACGAGGTTGAGAAGACCCTCGGGCGGGGTGGATTTCACCAGGAAGCCGTTTCGCGCAAAGCCTTTCCGTCCCGGGGCCGTAGACGCGGGTCACGTCGGCCTACCGCCAGGGTTGAAGCCCCTCTCGGAGAGACAGACCTTCCGCAGGCCCTTCGAACGTCGAAATACGCCCCGTCCGCATGCCTCGATGATCTTCGCCCGGCTCTTTTCAGGTGGAGTTCAGCGTGTCGATCACTTTCTCGGCCAGTGCGTGGCTGGAGTTGGGGTTCTGTCCCGAGATCAGGTTGCCGTCGACAACGACATTCACGCCCCAGGCCTGGATGGACTGGAATTTGGCCCCACGGGACCTCAGTACGTCTTCCAGCAGCCATGGTGCGCGGTCGGCCGAGCCGTGGAGGCGCTCCTCCTCGTTCGTGAAACCTGTGAGTTTCTTGCCTTCGAACAACCAGCCCCCTCCGGGCAGGTTCGCGCTCAGCAGGCTGCCGGGGCCGTGGCACAACGGCGCTATGATTTTTCCGGCTGCGTCAAACTCCTCCAGGACGCGGCCGACGTCAGGGTCATGGGCCAGGTCCTCCATGGGGCCATGACCGCCCGCGATGAACACCGCATCGTAGTCGTCGGCCGTGCGCACGTCAGACAGCGAAGTGGGGTTGGCGAGCTCCGCAGAGTGCTCGTCGAGGTACTTGGCGAACTCGCTGGCTTCGGCTCCGACCGCCTTGGTGCTCAGGCCCTCCTGGTCCGGTGTCGGCTTGCCTCCCGCCGTGGAGGCGACGTCGACGTCGAAGCCTGCCTCGGTCATGAGACGGTGCGGGACGGCGAATTCCTCGGGCCAGAACCCGCTCGGCTCCCTCGTTCCGTCGGCGCCCGTCCAATGATCGACTCCCGAAAGAATCATCAGAACACTGGTCATGGCACTTACACCCTCTTCGAATCCGATCGTTTGGATGGTCGTATTTCCATCACACCACGCCTACGGCGACCCTGCGATCGCTGGCCATCCGTGATCGGAGCAGCCGCCTTCTCCGGGTGTCGCTCATTGGCGCAGACGCGGATCCGGTTCGCCGGCCTTCCGTTTGCCCTGGGCCGGGGAAACGAACTCTTTCGGTGTATTCGCCGTGGAGGACCCTGTTGGGACGCCATTAACGGAGGTTCACCTCCACTTATCGGACGATACTCTATCTGGAGGTTCAGCTCCACTTGTCAGGTGATCCCGGAGGTGCGTATGCGCAGTGACGCGGCGCGAAACCGTCAGGCGCTGATCGACGCGGCTCTCAAGCTGTTCAACGAGCACGCCCTCACCCCAACGCTCGACGACGTGGCGCGGGAGGCGGGTGTGGGCGTTGCCACCGCGTATCGCCAGTTCGCGAACAAGACCGAGCTGGCGTTCGTGGCGCTGGAGGCTTCGGTGGAGTCGATGCTCCAGGCGGCCGAGCGTGCCGCCGAGGTGGAGGACGGGTGGGCGGGGCTGACGGAGTTCTTCGAGGTCACGATACGACCGCAGGCGGCGCAGCAGGCGCTTCGGGCAGTCCTCGCCACCGACCCGGAATCGCCCCCGATGGCGGAGGTGCACCGACGCGTCGAGGACTGCCTGGACACGCTCCTGGAGAAGGCGCGGCGGCAGGGGACCGTACGCCAGGACGTGGTCGTCTCCGACCTCGCCGTGGTCGCCACGCTGCTGGGCGAGTCGGTACGCCTCTTCGGCTCCGTCGTGCCGGACAGCTGGCAGCGCTTCATGCCGCTCCTCCTCGACGGGCTCCGCCCGGGGGCGACCACCCCGATGGCCGCGGACCCTCTCACCAAGAAGCAGTTCATTGCCGGAATCGCACATCAGGCCCGCGGCGCGGCCGGGCCCCGATAGCAGAGCTGCAGGCAAGGGGGGCGCCTACGAGGGTCGGTCGAGGGACTCGGTCAGTCGCCGAAGTTCCTCCGGGGCCAGTTCGAGGTCGGCCGCCTTCGCGGAGTCCGTGATCGATTCAGGGCGTCTGGCCCCTGGGATCGGAATGACCACGGGGCTCTGGGTCAACTCCCAGGCGAGCACTACCCGTTGCGGGCTCACGCCGTGTTCGCGGGCGGTCTCGGCGAATGCGGGGAACCGCTCGCCGACAGCCCGGCCGCTGCCGTCGGTACCGCCGAGGGGCTGGTACGGCAGGAACGCGATGCCCTTCTCCTCGCAGAGGGCGAGTGCGTCGGCGCCTTCGGGCACCTTGGGCGAGAACTCGTTCTGCACACTGGCCAGCCCGCCGTCGCCCAGGATGTCGAGCGCGATGCCTATCTGTTCGACGCTCGCGTTCGAGATGCCCACCGACCGGACCTTGCCCTCGTCGATGAGCTGCTTGAAGTGGGCGACCCCCTCGGCGTACGGGATGCTCTCGTCGGGAGCGTGCCACTGGTACAGATCGATCACCTCCCTGCCCAGGGCGCGGAGCGATTGCTCCACCGCTCCCCGCAGGTGGGAAAGTGACGCGTCGAAGGACCACCGTTCGCCCTCGCTGCGGATGACGCCCCCCTTCGTGGCCACGATGACCTCGTCGTTTCCGTCGCCGTACGACGTGAGTGCCTTGCCGATCAGTCGCTCGTTGTGGCCTGTCGTGTCCCAGGAGGGGGCGTAGACGTCGGCCGTGTCGATCAGTGTCACGCCCGCGTCGAGTGCGGCGTGAATCGTGGCGACGGCCTGGTCCTGTGGTGTGGGGAGTCCGTCGTGGGTCATGGAAACCGGCATGGCGCCCAGTCCGATGGCCGACACCTCGAACGGGCCGAGCTTTCGAGTCTTCATGGCCTCAACATAACCGAAGACGCGTCTCCGTTTAGGTGTAGCCTCGCTCCGTCCGGACTCACCGAACCCTGCGGCGACACAAGGGAGAGTGCACGGCGTCACCCGGTGTGGCTGAGCGATCGTGCCGCTGACCGGCACACGACCTCTTTCCGCAACTCCCATGTGAGGGAACGTTTTTGACACGCACACGGCTTCTCACCGTCGAAAGGCCAGCAATGAACGAACAAGGGCCGACAGCCCGCACACGGTCCCGCCCACCCTCAGCGCCGGGTGCACGAACCGCTCGCCGCGTCGTACTGGCGGCCACCCTCGGTGCGCTGTTCCTTCAGCCGCAGCCTGCCGCCACCGTGAGTCCGGCGGTTTTGTCGGCTCCGGGCGACACGACCTGCGCCACGCTCGCCGGCACCCTGACGGCGCGGCACCGCGTCCAGTCGGCGCGGTCGAGTGTGGTGTCCGGCACGGACCGTTTGCCGGCCTTCTGCCAGGTCGATCTCGTGGCGGAGCGGGCGATCAACATCCGGGTTGCCCTGCCGCTCAGCACCGCCGACGGGGGAACCGGAGGGACGGAAACCGGCGCCTGGAACGGCCGCGTACTCAATATGGGCGGAGGCGGCTACGCCGGGACCCTGCCCGACGTCTCCATGACTCCCGGAGCCGTACCCGACGTCGCGATGGCTCTCCGGCGTGGCGAAGTCGGCTCGGCCACGGACACGGGACACAGCCAGAGTTGGTGCGACGCGACGAACCCCAAGACCCGTCTCACCAACGCCCAGCAGGACTGCGGCCTGGCCGGCGGGGGCTTCGTGCTCGACCCGGAAGGCAACCTCCTGACCGCACAGGTCAAGGACTTCATCACGCGCAGCCTGCATCAGCAGACACAGTGGGCGCTGGACCTCACCAAGCGGTACTACGGCCGGACAGCGCCGCGTAACTACTGGGTAGGCGGGTCGACCGGCGGTCGGCAGGGCTGGGAGATGGCGCAGAAGTACGGCGACCGATACGACGGATTCCTGGTCGGCTATCCCGCCATGAACTGGAACCGCTTCATCGTCAACGAAGCCTGGCCCGCGGTGGTGGCCCACGATGTGCTGGGACCGGCCGGACTGTCATCCGCCAAGAGCGCCTCGGCGAACAAGGCCGCGGTCGCCGCGTGCGACGCCGACGACGGTGTCGTCGACCGGACCATCGCCGAACCGCGCCGCTGCCACTTCGACGCCTCGAAGGTCGCGGGTCTGTCACGGGCGGAGGCCAGAGCGGTCAACCTCATCTGGGACGGACCGCGGGCCCCCGGCGGTGGCCGCCTGTGGGGCGGGATCACGAGGGGGACGAGCTTCGAGACTCTCCTGCCGGGCGGCAGCGACATGAGCCCGATGATCGAGACGTACCTGCGGTACTGGCTGTACCAGGATCCGCACTTCGACTGGCGCAGGAACCTGACCATGAAGAACTTCGCCGGCGCTGTCGAGCGGTCGTACCGGAAGTTCCGCGCCACGGCATCGACGGACAGCACGGATCTCTCCCGTGTTCAGCGCAGCGGAGCGAAGATCATCTTCTATCACGGCACCAACGACCCGCTGATCGTGCCGTTCGGGTCCTACAACTACCAGCAGCGTCTGTTCGACCGGTACGGAGTCCAGCGGACGCGGTCGTTCATGCGCACCTTCCACTTCCCCGGTGTGGGACACGAGGAGCCCGTGCTGACCGGAAAGGCCCCCGCCCGGGACCAGCTGGTCGACGCCCTGCAAACCTGGGTCGAACGCGGTGACGCGCCGGAGTCCGTCGTCCAGGGAGGCAGCACAGGCCAGGAACGCCTGATCTGCGCCTACCCGGACACCGCGACCACGGTCTCTACCCCCTCCTGCCGGACCAAGAACGAAGTCCCCGGCGACCTCGCTGCCGCCTCCCGTACGGTCTGGGACAGGCCCTAGCTCGGCAGCCGTGGCGTCGATTCACCGGTTCGCCGGAGCAGCACAGGCCATCACTTCGTTGGGCTGATGCCCGGTCGGTTCCCGCCGCAGCAACTCGGCCGCGGCAGGAACCGGTCCAACCCGGGGCAGCCGCGAGGTCTGAGCCTAGGGCGTGTGGTGAAAGTAGCGTCGTCCGCCCGCAGGGCGGGACGGCGGTCTCCCTCGCGTCTCTCGCACCGTTACGTGTCGCTCAGCCGGGCCATCGCGTCGTACAGCTGCTCATCGGTGAGTGGTGGCTCCTTGAGTTCAGCGTCGCCGCGATAGCGGAAAGCCTCCAGAACCAGCATCAGCTGTCGGCGCCATGCCCGAGGAGCGATGTCTGCGGTGGCTTCGATGATCCGGCTGTTTGCCCAGGTCACCGCGATGAGGTCGCCGAGAGTGAGGTCTGGGCGGGCGGCCTTGGCGTCCTGGGCCCGCCTCAGAACACTTTCCATCACCCCACAGACTTGATCGTGCATCGCCTCCGTCTTCTCACTGGAGGGAAAGCGCATCGAGACGAAGTCGTTGAAACCGCGGTCGCCCGCCTGCATCGCACACAGCGCCTCAAGGTAGGAACTGAATCCGTCCCAGGGGTCCTCGGCCGCGAGCGCCGCCTCGGCGGCAGCCATGAAGGATGCGAACTTGTCCTCGAAGGCAGCCAGGAGCAGGTCGACCCGTTTCGGGAAGTGCCGGTACAGGGTCCCGATCGCGACCCCCGCGCTCTTCGCGATGTGCTCCAGTGAAGCGTCAATGCCCCGCTCGGCGAATTCCAGGCGCGCGACCTCGATAATTCGTTCACGATTGCGGGCCGCGTCGCGACGCAAACGCGGGGCGGCCGGGTCTTGCAGCGCTTCGCTCACCCGTCCAGAGTACAAGGTGAGGTACCCCTCACCTGTCTTCACGAGTGTTTGTCACGGACGGCCGGGCACCGCGTCCACCGGGCCGGACCCAGTCATACGACGGTGCGGCCCCCGTTCACGTCCATAATCGTGCCGGTGATGAAGCGGGCCTCGTCACTGGCGAGGAACGCGATGGCCGCGGCGATGTCTTCCGGGTCAGCGACGAAGCCCAGCGGCGCCTGCGCCGCGAGCTGCTTCAGCGCCTCCCCCAGACCGGCCTCGGCCCCCGGTGTACGGGTCGGGCCGGGGCTCACCGAATTCACGCGCACTCCGTCCGGCCCGAACTCAGCCGCCCAGCTCTTGGTGAGCAAGTCGAGCGCTGCTTTGCTCGCCCCGTACACCGACAGGCCCGGGAGCGCGCGTGCGGCTGCCAGCGTGGATACGTTGATGATCGTGCCACTCCCGCGTGCTGCCATCGCAGGCGCGAGGTTCGCGACCAGGTAGAACGGTGCCTTCAGGTTGGTGGCCAGGACCGCATCGAAGATCGACTCTTCCGTACCGGCCGTCGGTCCGCCGGCCCCGGTCGCGGCATTGTTCACCAGAATGCCGAGAGGCTCGCCCGCGGACTCCGCGATCTCGGTGGCCCTGGCCGCGAGTTCTGCCGCGGACCGTTCATCATGTAGATCAGCGGCGACGAACTGGGCCTTTCCTCCTTCGGCACGGATCTTCTCCACCACTTCACGTCCCCGTTCGGCATCGCGGCCGGAGACCACGACACGGACACCGTCGCGAGCCAGCCTGAGTGCGGTGGCGCGACCAATTCCGCTCGTCGATCCGGTGACGAGGGCTGTCTTGGTTACCACGGATATCTCTCCTTGGGCGAGTTGGATCGGATAAGCGTTGCCGCGTGTTGTGCAAGGTGGCGTTGCGCGCGCGTCTGTCGGCGCGTCACGTCACAGGCTCTGGAGAAAGGCGACGCGTTCAGCGAACGCGCTCCGTGCCAGGCGGGAGTCGGGTGCCAGCTGGTCGAAGCCGTGGAACGCACCAGGGCGCACCGAAAGGTGGACCGCCACGCCGTGCTCCATGAGACGCGTCGCGTACGCGACGGTCTCCGCGCAGAAGAGGTCCAACTGCCCGACCTCGACATAGGCCATCGGCAGTTCATGGAGTGAGTCCGCGCGGGCCACGGAGGCGGAGGCAGGCACATCGTCGGTGCCGTACCTGTCGCCGAGGTAAGCCTGCCAGCCGGTGATGTTGTCGGCGGCCGACCATGTCAGGAACGGCTCGGTACCCGGGGCGGCGTGTGCGGTGCGGTCATCGAGCATGGGATAGACAAGAATCTGAGCAGCCAGAGGCTTGATCTCCCGGTCGCGGCACACAAGGGCCGTGGCCGCCGCGAGTCCGCCGCCCGCAGAGTCACCCATGAGCGCGACACGGCCCCCAGGAATGCGCTCCCGGGCATGTGCGAGCGCCCATTCGACCGCTGCGACGCAGTCTTCGACGGCCGCCGGGTGCGCCGATTCGGGTGCCAGACGGTAGCCGACCGCGATAACGGCTACTGCGGCGTCAGCGGCGTAACGGCGGCAGACGTGGTCGTATCCGTCGAGGCTCCCGGCTATAAGACCACCGCCATGGACATAGACGACAAGGGCATCCGGCACCGTCGACGGCTTGTAGAGGCGCATCGGGACGGTGTGCCCGTCCGAAGAACGCACGGTGAAATCGACTTCTTCGACGCGGTCGCCGTGTGTCGCGGCAGCAGCCAGCCCGCCGTAGACCGTGTCGATGGTCGCCCGCCGGGCCTTCCAGTCGCCGACGGCCGGCGGCGCGGATGGGACGGCGGAAGCGGTCGCGCCGACTGCGTTGAGAAGTTCATTGTCGATGCCTAGCACTGTGTTCCTTCAAGGTTGTGTGAGAGCTGCTCCGGGTCCACCACCTCGCCGTTGCCGGCAGGACAACCGGGCCGGGCTGGAGCGTGTGCTGGTGATTTCGGCGCCGTCGACGGCACATGGATTGACCGAAGTGGGCACCGGCAGCGGGGTCTTCAGAGGATTCCTTGCACCTACCGTGGTGCGACGCTGTAGCCGTGTGTGGCCCATCCTGCGGCTGTAGCTGGCCTGCGCAAGGATCCTCGAAGCGACTGTTGTGGTCAGCGGTCCCGGGGCAACAGTGGTTCGGACACACCGCCTCCTCGATGCGACTCCGTGTGCGTTTGAAAGTCGAGCCATGCCTCATGTTTTTACGCTAACACAATATGAGGCATGCCTCCGTATCGATGTCCCGCGCCAGTCTCACCGTTGAAGCCGGCGTCACTCACGTCCGCGCCGATCGGCTCCCAGGGCAAGGTGGCCGTCGTCCAAGAAGGGGAGGCTGAAGGCTCCGCGCTGAAGAGCGCCGATGCCGTTGTCGTGCACGAAGAACCCGCCGCCATCGCGCTTCCGGTATTCCTCACCGCAGCGGTGCTGTTCGCGGGCTGGGCCGACTTGTTCACTCCCGGAGCCGAGCTGGCCGACCCCGTAACGCTGTCTGAGGTGCGGGGAGCCGACTGGCTATGACGCGGTGTTCATCGCCGGCGGCCACGGCTCGGCCGATTACGTCCCGTGGCTGATGGAGAACGTACTGAGGGGCAAAAATCCACTCGATCAAGGCGTGGGGCGTGAACGTGGTCGAGGGCGGCAACCTGATCTCGGGGCAGAACCCAACTCCAGTCGTGCGCCGGCCGAGAAGCTGATCGACACGCTGCGTGTCCCCGCTGACCGCGACCGCGACCGCGGCCCGAGCACGCGGTGAGCGGCGCAGCCCCAGCCTTTCAGGGACGCGGTATCAGCGTTACTCAGTCAAGCCGGGTGCCACTACGGTCCGCTCCTCGCCGGCAGTGGGACTGCCCCCGGTCACGCAGCGGCGAGTCACGACGAGGCGCGCCGTTCCACCACCTTGTGGGCGATGACGCGCACGACAATACGCTGCACGGACGGGTCCGGCTCGTGCCAGGGAAGGCCCGTGTACAGCTGGGACAGTTCCTCGATGAGGGTGCCTTCGGGGTCGTCGGTGATCTCGACGCGTCCACGGATCTCCACCCGGTCAAAGGGCGAAGCCGCGTCGAAGACGCTGACACTGACACGTGGATCACCCTGGAAGTTGCGGTGCTTGCGGCGTCCTTTGACCGTGGAGAACACCACGTCGTCGCCGTCCGTGCGGCACCAGACGGTGGTGGTCTGCGGGGAACCGTCGGGGTTGACTGTGGCCACGGTGAGGATGTTGCCGCCGTCCAAAAGGCTTCTGGCGTGCTCAGAGAGGGACATGACGCTGCCTTCCGTCGGGCCGGGGTGATGCCGGCGTGGACGAGGAGTACGGAGACGGGGGCGCGGGCGGCGACGGCCCGGCTGACGCTGTCGTGCAGGGCCGCTCCCCGGCCGACGTGGTGGCCGGGACCTGGGATGATGAGGAGCCCAGCCGGTTGGCTTCCCGCAGCACGGCGTCGGCCCGCAGCCGCCGCTGACCGTGCAACATCTCTCCATTTGTGATGATACCGGCGTGCCGCAGGCGGGCGACTGCTGCGTCGACCACGTCCTTCGCGCGCTGGTCGTCTTCGAGGCCGAGGACGGCGGGGGCGGGGCTGTAGAGGAAATCGGACGGCCTGACGTGCATCGTCGTGCGTGCGTATTTCGCCAGGGACATCGTCGTGTCCACGACCGCGTCGATGGCCGGTGTGCCGTCGACGGCCACCAGGATGTTCCTGTACATGGCTGTTCTCCGTATGAGTCCGCCGTCTTGGAGGAGGCTTGCCGGCTACACGGGGCAGGCCGATCAGGCGGTGCTGTGGCGGCGGGTGGCCATATAGAGAGCGCCCAGCGCTGCCGCGACAGCCACGGTGACGGTGACGGTGACGTGAAAGCGTTGGTGGCGGCGGACAGGCCGATGGCGCCGTCGAGGAGGCGGACGCCGACACGGTACGGGCCGTCTACGAGACGAACGTCCTCGGTGTGCTGAACGGCCAGCGCGGTGTCCTGCCCGTGACGCGAGCCCAGCGCTCCGGCCATGTGATCAACATCAGCTCCGTGGGCGGCTTCACCTCGTCGGAGGGCTGGGGGATCTACGCGTCCACCAAGTTCGCCCTGGAAGGCATCTCCGAGGCCATGGCCATCGAGCTCGCGCCGCTCGGTGTCAAGGTGACCGTCGTGGAACCGGGTTACTTCCGCACCGACTTCTGGACGACAGCAGCCTGTCGACGGTCAAGCTCGTGACCGAGGGCCGCGCGGAGACGTCGGGCCGGATGCGGGGCACCGCACGCCGTGGCAACCACGCCCAGCCCGGCGACCCGGTGAAGGCCGCAGTGGCCATCCTCGACATAGCCGAGTCCGACAACCCACCGCTGCGCATCCCCCTCGGCACCGACTCGGTCGCCGCGATGGAGGCGAAGCTCGGCTTCGTCGCCGAGGAGCTGGCAGAGTGGCGCGCCCTCGCGACCTCCACGAACTTCAGCGCCTGAGTCGGCTACCGACCGTGGCGCTCCGCGCCCCAGCAGTAGCTGGGGCGCGGAGCGCCGGTGGTACACCCGGGTCGTCGAGGTACGTGGATGTCGTACCAGCGGTTCGTGACCGGTCAATGCGTCACAGGCTCCAGAACGAGTACCGGGATTACCCGATCCGTGCTGCGCTGGTATTCCGCGTACTCGGGGAACGCTTCGACCGCCCGCTTCCACCACTCGTCCCGCTCCTGGCCCTCGGCCTCGTGTGCGAGGTACTCGCCCCGCCGAGGCCCGTCCTGAAGCGTCACTCGCGGGTGACTCACGACGTTGTGGTACCAGGCCGGATGCCGGGGCGCGCCCCCCAGTGAGGCGACCAGGGCATAGCGCCCCGCGTCCTCCACCCGCATGACCGGGGTCTTGCGGATCTTCGCTGTCCTCTTGCCACGCATGGTCAGGATGACCACAGGGCGGCCGGAGATTGTGTTTCCCTCGGTGCCGTTGCTGCTCTCGAAGAGCGCGACCTGGTTCCGGGCTATGTCCGAGGCACTGGGTTCGTACTCCGCGTTCGATGGCATCCGGGGTCTTTCCTTTCCTCATAGAATCCGTGAAGACCGTGGGCCGCGGGTGCTCGCTGTTCCGGCAGCCGCTGCCGGATGTGGGCCTCACGCCTGCCCCGCCGAAGCGCGGCCACCAGTACGCAGACCGCCCCGTTACGGCACCGAGTACCCGCCGTCGATCGGCAGCGCCACGCCCGTGATGAACGCCGTCTTCTCCGAGCAGAGCCAGACCACAGCGTCGGCGACCTCTTGGGCGCTCGCGATCCGGCCCATAGGGTGCGCAGCGATGATCGACTTCATGGGTTCCTCGTTCGGGTCCATCGTCGCGATCATCGGAGTGTCGACCAGCCCAGGGCACAGCGCGTTCACCCGGATGCCCTGCGGTGCGACCTCAAGCGCCGAACTCTTGGTCATGCCGATCTCGGCGGCCTTGGTGGCCGTGTATCCGGAGAACCCGGCCACACCCACCAGCCCCGCGCCGGACGACATGTTCACCACCGAGCCGAAGCCCTGCGCCACCATCTGCCGGAGTTCGTACTTCATCGACAGGAAGACCCCCCGGATGTTGACGGCGATCATGTGGTCCAGCATCTCGGTCGAGTAGTCAGTGGTGAGCTGGAACTCTCCGTCGTAGCCCGCGTTGTTCACGGCGAAGTCGAGTCGTCCCGTGTCACCGACAGCCGCGCCGACCATGGCTTCCACCATGGACTCGTCGGACACATCGGCCACCATGCAGCGGGCGGAGCCGCCTATGGCCTCGACCAGGCGCACGGTCTCCTTCAAAGTCTCTTCCGTACGACCGGAAATGGTGACAAGCGCGCCCTCGGCGGCGAGCGCCAGAGCCGTCGCCCTCCCGATACCGGAACCACCTCCGGTGACCAAGGCCGTCTTGCCCGCGAACTGCTTCGACATGGTTGTCCCTTCCGGCTCGATGGCCGGGTGTGGTGATTTACGTGTCTGGGTGGTGATCAGGAAGCTGGACCATCGGCGGCGATGTCCTGTTGTTCTCGAATGAGATGTTCGGCGCGGGAGCGAGCAAGCCGTCCAGCACACCTCGCCGGGGCTCGGTGAGGGTCACGTTCGGGGTGTACGGATCGGTGTTCCATCGCCGCCGGCAGCCTTTGCGCCCGATGCGCCCCGGCCCCGCGCCGCCGGTGGGAGGCGGTGGCATCACCCGGAGCGGGGGAACCGGCGCGCTGTTCCGAGCGGACGGGCATGGCGTGGCGATCGAGCAACATGGTGGAACTCCTGACCGAGAAACGTGGGGGGAGGAACGTGCTGTCATCCCCGCACCGCCTCCATTTGATCTCGGCGCGCCGCGACCGCCTAGACCAATGCGTGCGGACCGTTGCACGATCCGCTCGACCTTGCTCGCATCATGGTGGCTCCCGGGCACGCTCCCGTGGTCTGCTGGAGTGGTGAACCACCTGGAGGAAATTCGCCATCGGGTCGCGCGACTGGCCGCAGGCAGCCCCCGCCCGCTGTGGATCGAGAACATCGCAGTGTTCTCAACCGAACGTGTCACCGAACCGCTAGGGACGATCAATGAGCCAATGATTGCCCTGACCGCCCAGGGAGCGAAGCGCTCGGTCCTCAACGACCGAATCTTCGACTACTACTCGGGCAGTTATCTCGTCGCGACCGTCGACCTTCCCTTAACCTCCCAGATCACCCGGGCCGTACCCACCGAGCCGTATCTCGGGCTCGGGGTGCCGTTGGAACCCGCGATCATCGCGCAGCTGCTGCTGGAGGGCGACCCCGCCGTTGTGCGCCCTTACCACGGCCCGGGCATCGCGACCAGCAACGCTGATGACAGTTTGCTGGACGCCCTCGTCCGGCTCTTGCGCCTGCTGGACGAGCCGCGTGACCTCCCGGTACTGGCGCCCGACGTCCGACGCGAGATCCACTGGCGCCTGCTGAACGGGCCCCAGGCGGCACTGGTCGGGCAGATCGGCCTGGCCGACAGCCGCACGACCCTCGTCGCTCGCGCAATTGCTTGGATCAAGACCCACTACGACCAGGTGATCCGCATCGAGGATCTCGCCGACGAAGTCAGCATGAGTGTCTCCTCCCTCAACCGGCACTTTCGTGCGGTTACCGCGATGAGTCCCCTGCAGTATCAGAAACAACTCCGGCTGCAGAAAGCCCGTATCCAACTGCTCACAACGCCTCACGAGGTGGCCGCGATCGGGTACGCGGTCGGATACGAGAGCCCTTCGCAGTTCAGCCGTGAATACCGGCGCATGTTCGGGGCCCCGCCGAGCCAAGACGCGGCACGCCTCCAGACTGCGGCGATCGTGCGGGAGTAGTTGCCGTTTCGTCCGTCGGATCACCCGCCCGTGCAGGGCTTTCTCGGGCTGGAGCGCGTTCCGCCGCTCGACGATCCCCTCACCCGGCTTCCCACGGCCCCTGACGATGCCCTTCACGAGGTGATCGTGGAGCGAGCGGGCGACGGCGCGGTCGTGACGGTGCCCCGTCGCGGTGATCGAGCGTGCTCTCGGCGCGCCTGCCCCCGGTGGCGCGCCCTGCCCGCGCCGGCCGGTTACGGATTGGCGCCGAGCACGTTGAAGTTGTCGCGGAAGACGTTCTCGGGGTCGTACCGCTTCTTCAGCGCGCGCAGCCGCGTCAGGGTCTCGCCCGGGAAGGCGATGTCGATGCGCTCCGGGTCGAGGCCCGTCTCGAAGCTGAGGTACATCCCGACGAAGTGGCGGCGCAGCCGCTCCCACCGCTCGTCGAGCCCCGATGCGTTCGTGCCGAAGGCCACTACGGAGAAGTTGGCCGACCGGTTCGCGTACGCGGTGGCGTCCGGCGGCACATCGGACACCGCGCCGCCGACGGAGCGGATCTGGAAGAAGTACGCCGCGCCGCTCTCGATGAGCTCGGCCGCCTCCGCCGCGACCTCCGGGGTGATGTGCTCGACCAGGCCGGAGTGCGCGTGCGGTTCGCCCTGACCGTTGTGGATCCCGTCCCTGACGTTCGCCATGACCGCCGCGTACGGCACGATCTGGATCGACTGGTCCAGCAGCGGGGCGATCTCGGCGAAGGGCTTCAGCCGGTCCAGCACGGTGTCCGGGTCGTCGGAGTCGACCACCGCGAGCACCTGCGCGTACGCCGGGCGCCCGCGCCGTCGGCGGCCGAGGATCAGATTGCTGCTGAGGTCGCGGGGAGCCGCTTCGACCGCCGCGCTCCAGGACTCCAGGAACTCGGCGGTGTCGCTCGCGTCGAACACCAGCTGCGCCCAACCGACATCGCCGACGGTATCGACCTCGAACTCGAAGGCCACCACGATGCCGAAGTTCGCGCCGGCGCCCCGCACCGCCCAGAACAGGTCCGGGTTCTCTTCCGCGCTCGCGTGGACCGTGCGTCCGTCGGCGAGCACGATGTCCACCGCCCTGAGGTGGTCGATGGTCAGGCCGTGTTCGCGCGCCAGCCATCCGACACCCCCCGCCGTGGCGAGCCCGCCCACACCGACCCCGCCGTAGTCGCCCGAGCTCAGCGCCCAGCCGTGCGGGGCCAGGGCTTGGGCGACGTCGGCCCATCGGGCGCCGGGGCCGATACGGACCCTCCTGGTCCGCTCGTCCATCACCTCGATCGTGTTCAGCGCGGAAAGGTCGATGACGATGCCGCCGTCGTTGGTGGACCGGCCGCTGATGCCGTGGCCGCCACTGCGTACGCCGAGGGGCAGGTCCGGGTGCCTGCGCGCGAAAGCCAGCGCCTCCACCACCTCCACCGCGTCTTTTACCGGCAGTACGAGGCCGGGCGAGCCGCCGCGTATGTACGTGGACCTCACCCGGCTGTACCGGGCGTCACCCGGCTCGATCGCGGCCGAGGCGAGCGTGGCGGGCAGGTCGTCGTACACGATGCCGGGGTGCCGCGCGGCTCGGACGGCCGTGCTGCGCGGCGTCGGGCCTCCGCCGTCGCCGCCGCGCTCGCGGGTCACGGCTTCACGCAGGGCGGGTGCGACCTCCTCGGCGAACCGCTGGAGGGAGGCGGGATCGTCGGAGGCGAGGATGAACGTGCTCACGCCGTCTTCGAGGGCATAGGGCAGCAGGTCCTCGACCCACTGCGTGCCTGGACCGTCGAGGAAGCCGCCCCCGTCGCGTGTGAAGGTGCCGGAGAGGTTCAGCAGCCGCCGGATCTCGCGCGGGTCCCGGCCCGCCTCCGCGGCGGCCTCGTCGATGATCCGCATGCCGGTGCGGAGTTCGCCGGGTTTCAGGTAGAAGGTGGACGGCAGCCAGCCGTCACCCTTGCGGCCGATGAGCCGTTGCATCTTCGGCTTGTAGGCACCGATCCAGATGGGGATGTCGTGCGCGGGCGCGGGGCCGCGCTTGGCGCCGTCCACGTGGTGGTACGTGCCCGGCACCCGCAGGGGGACCCGCTCCCCGGCCGCCCAAATACCGCGCATCACGTCGATCGCCTCGCCGAGCGCGTCGACCGCCTGCCCAGGGGTCAGGCGCTTCGCGCCCATCGCCTCGATGGCGTCCCAGAAGGCCCCGGAGCCGAGGGCCAGGTCGAAGCGCCCGCCGGACAGCAGGTCCAGGCTCGCGGCCGCGCGCGCGGTCACAGCCGGCGGGCGCATGGGGATGCTGAGGACGTTGGGCGCTACATGGATCCGCTCGGTCACGGCCGCGACCCAGGTGAGCAGGGTCCAGGTGTCGTGGAAGGCCGGCTGGTACGGATGGTCCTGGAACGTCACCAGGTCGTACCCGAGTTGCTCGCTGAGCTGGGCGAGTGCCGGGGCAGCGCCGGGGGTCCCGTTCGCCGGGGTTATGGAGGTGCCGAAGCTGAGTGAGTGGAAATAGTCGGGCATGCCATCAGTCTTGTTAATGCCTCCCCCCATGACAAGTAGAGTATTAGTAGCTTACTTTTTGTAAGCAAGCCCCAGGCCGGCCGCCACGGCGGACAGAACTCATCCGGGAGCACGTGGTGTCTGCCGGTCGCCGGTCGCCATGACGCGGCGTCCCTCCACGGTTAAGGCGTACGCGGCGGCGTACGGCGAGGGTCGTGGCAGGTGGTGGACACCGATCTCGTACTTCTGCCGCCGCACCGTCCCGTCGTTGGGCACGACGCCGTCGACCGGGACCGGGTCGTACCAGAGGCACGCGGGTCCCAGCGGGTGGGCGCCAGGAGGACGTCCCCGATGTGGTCCGGCTCTCAAAACACCGCGACGCCGTTGTATGTGCTGTGGCACCGCGACAGCGGCTTCTCCGAAGGCACTCTGACGGTTGCCTCCGCGGGCAAGAGGGGTGGCCAATGCGCACCGGGCAAGACTGTGTCCATTGACGGCGGGGGGCTTGGCCGCCGTGGTGAGATCCAGGCCGGACAGGGTGCTGAGCCCGGATTCAAAGATCTTCCTCCCCTTCTGCCTGCTGCTCGGTCCAAATGGTCTTGCCCGTATCACCGAACCGTGTGCCCCATCTCTGGGTGAGCTCGGCGATGAGGAACAGTCCTCTTCCTCCTTCGTCGCCGGAGCGCGCATAGCGCAGGTGGGGAGCTGTGGTGTTCGCGTCGGACACCTCGCAGATCAGTGCACGGTGATCGCGTATGACGCGCAAATGAATGGGACCCTCCGCATGGCGAATGGCATTGGTGACCAACTCGCTGACCACCAACTCAGTGACGAACGCCGTTTCCTCAAGCCCCCAAAGGGCAAGCTGGCGTTGCACCAGACTACGGGCGGTGGCCACCACGGCCGGGTCGCTGGGCAGGTCCCACGAACCCATGTGGTCCTCGCCGAGGAGCTGTGTACGGGCCAGTAGCAGGACCGCTCCACGTGGTGTGGCCCATGCGTCGGACAGTGCCTCCGCAACCTCGTTTCGCAGTTGCCTCAACGGGAGACCGGCCGTGGAGCCCATCGCTCGGGCGAGTGATCGTGTGAGTGGGGGAGGACTTTCGTCCGCGGGTGGCCCAACAGTCGCGCGCGCCGGAGCGTAGAACGCGAGCGTGCTGCCGGCAGGCAGATCGAACTCGACGGCCGTGGAGTGTCTGTAAGCGGCATTCAAGGGAGCACCCACTGGTGCGGTGAGAGCCCTTACGGACCCATCGGGTTCCATCACGATCGGGGGAGCGTGTCCGGCGCTGGCCAGGGACAGGCGGCCGGAGGACGGATCGTAGATGGCGTACACACATGTGATCTTGAAAGCTGTGCGGTCGTTCTGAGAGGCACCGTCGTTCTGAGAAGCATCGTCGTCGACACCGCGTTCGCCTGTGATCCGAGAGACCAGTGCGTCCAGACGGGCCAGCACCTCCTCCGGACGGAGGTCCAGGTCCGTCAGAGCATGGACAGCCGCCCCCAGTCGCCCTACGGCCGCAGAGCCCGACAGGCCGGACTCGTTCGTCGTAAGGACCACGAGGGCGACGCGGGCTCCCGACGCCCGGATGACATCGAACCAGTTCGCACCCGATGTGGCAGGAGCGAAAAAGTGGACCGTCTCCACGGCGCTCTGCTCGGTGGTGCGGCGGGAGAGGAGCTGGCGCTGCAGAACGCGCACCGAACTGTGTTCCCGCGTGTAGCGTCGGGCATTGTCGATGGTCAGGGCCGCGCGGGACACGAGGTCACGGGCAGTGAGGACATCGAAGTCCGAGAAGGGGCTGGCCAGTCCGATACGGTAGAACGTCACCACGCCGACGACCGTGCGCCGGGCCTTCATCGGTACGGCGAGGGAGTGAGCGGACAGCTCGCCACGCGTTCTCCGGTACAGCGGTTCTCCGTCGTCACCGGGAAGCAGGACAGCTGTGCGGCGCGGCCCGTCGGTGAGTTGCTGTCCTGCGGATACTGGATACGGGAATCTTGGTTGGCCGGCGCGGGCGGCCTTTCCCCGCGTGGCGGCTTTGCCCTCGTACCGCATCCCCACTCTGCGGAGATCGGCCGCAGGGTCGGTTTCCTCACCGGAGATGACCGGCGCGAACACGTCGACCGTGGCGGCGTCGGCGAAGCGGGGAACCGAGATGTCGGCAAGCTGCTGACCGGTCTCCACGACATCCAACGAGGTGCCGATCACGGCGCTGGCGTCTGCGAGGAGTGAGATGCGCTCTTCCGCCGTTCGCTGGTCCGTGATCTCGACAGCGGTCGTAGCGAGGCCCAGCACACGCCCCGCGTGGTCCTCAAGCCTGAAGGCCGAGTTCGCGAAGACGTGCTCATGCTCGGGGTCGGCCGGCGGACGGCCCCGCTTGTCGAAACCAACAAGCGGTACTCCTGACTCCAGAACATCCTTCATGCCGGATTCGAACTCCACCGAGTTGGAATCCGGCCACAGCTCGTGCGGCATCAGGCCGATCGAACGTTCGCCGAAAACTCCCTGCATGCCCTCCGCCGCCGGATTGAACCGGCGAAGACGCAGGTCGGCGTCGTAGACGCACAAGCTTGTGGGCGATTGCTTGAACAGAGCGTCCAGCACCGCCTCGTCAACGACTCTCGCATCCGACGTGGGAGAGACCGGAGCCACCAGCACGGTCCAGCTCTGCGGACGGTGCTCGAAGGGCCGTATCCGCACTCGGCATACTTCCGTGTGACCGTCTCGGCAGCGCAGCACAACCGGCGCTGAGAACCCCTGCTGCGGATCAGCCTTGCCGAAGGGCAGGGACTGCTCCGCGACAAGAAGGCTGCTCACCGACTTGCCGAGGATCTCTTCATGTGTGAAGCCCAACAGATCATGGGCCGCATCGCTCCACCCAGCGATTGAGCCGTGCTGGTCGATCACCATCTCGGCGTCGGCGCGGAGCCTCGGTGTGTGCGACCGCCGCCTCAGCGCACGTGAGGAACACACAGCAATCAGTCCCCTCATCGCCCCGTGATCCAGCATGACAAACATTGGCACGGGAGGCACCTGGAGCTTTTGACGGGCCCGGACGCGCGTGCCATCCGTGAGGCGCTCGCCGTTGCGCCCCACTGGCGCCCGCATCGGGGAGATGCTGGAATTCAGCCACCACGCGATGATCCGGTACCGCCTGCCCACCTCCGGCGAGACCGTCCCGCTCCTTCAGATCGCCCCGTCCACAACGGATCAGGAACGCGTCCTACTCGTCAGCCCCGAACTCGCCGACGTCCTGACCACGATCATCCGCCGCGTCCGCGTCCCCGACCCAACAACCGGCACCGTCCCGGTCCTGTCCGCCTACGACTACTCAGAACGCGTCTGGAACCCGCCGGCACCTCTGCTGTTCCAGTGGGACCGCAGCGGCGAGAACTCCCGTATGAGCGGCGAATTCATCCGCGAGCACCGGGTTCGTCGAGAACGACGCGGTGGAGCCGGGCCCCACACCCGCACTTCCGGCCACTGCGCGAACCGCCGGTAGACCGTAGGCCGGGCAGGACCGAACACCGGCGGCAACTGCCGTCAGGTACAGCCCGACGTGGCCACGAACAAGATCGCCGCCAACACCTCACGATCACCCGCCCGAGCCCGGCCACCACCCCGCCGACGTAACACCCCCGCCGGCGGCACCACCCGACGGAACAACACCCACAACTCATCCGGCACCAAGGGTTTGTGCCGCGACTCGTGACGTGGGCCACGACTCGCCGTGACATGCCGATTGCGTGTAAAAAAATCTTGGTGTCTGGACCCCTCATTGGTGTGCGCGTCCTCGATATCTCGACCGTCCTCGCCGGTCCCCTCGACTCCTTCCTGCTCGCCGAGTTCTACGCGGAGGGATAAAGCTTGAGTATCCGGGGCCGGGGTCTCCGCGCGCAGGTGTTGGGGTCCGAGGTCGACGGTGGTGCCGCCGCGAAGAATGACGACGGTGCGGTCCGCGAGCGTTCAGCGGATCAGATGGCTGTCGAGGTTGACCGGAAGCGGGCAGGCCGGTCGTCCCGGTCTGCCCGCGGCTTCTTTCAAATACCGCAGTATGTGCCGGAGGAATCGCGCGATCCATCATGGGCCGACGGCCGACGTAGCGGGACATAGGAGCAGGAATGCACGTTCCGGACGTATATCAGGCGCGGGAGGGCAGACAACTGGTCGATGTCGTCAGTCAGCATCCGCTTGCCGCCCTCATTACCAATGGCCCGTTCACCCCCTTTTCCACCCATCTTCCGATGATTCCCGCGTCGGATGCCGAAGCGGACGAACTCGTCGGGTCGACGCTCCTCGGGCATATGAACCGTGTTAATCCGCACTGGTCGGCGCTCCTGGCCGGAACACCGGCCAAGGCCGTCTTCTGGGGGCCGAACTCCTATGTGACACCTATGCTGTACGCGGCCGATCCGTCGGCCCCGACCTGGAACTTCGTGTCGGTGCACGTTGAAGGTGTCCTCCGGCCGATCCGCGATGACGAGGAGACCTTCGAGGTCGTCCGGCGCACAGCCTCCCGGCTGGAGAGGCTCTTCGGCGCCGGGTGGGAACTGGAAGGCTCGCTGGACTACTTCCGGAAGATCGTCCCCGGCGTCGGCGCGTTCACCTTCGACGTCCACTCGGCGCAGGGGATGTTCAAGCTCAGTCAGGACAAGGAGCCGGCCATCCGGCGCCGAATATTTGAAAGCCTCGAAGCGGACGGCACTGGACTGACCCGCGAGCTGGGCAAAGCCATGCGGAGCTTCGACGAAGGAGGTGGAGGTGGATCGCGGTGAGGCGGGAGACCGGGCGCGCCGCATTTCCTCCCCGCGGCCTCGGCGTCTGAAGTACCGTGTGTGCACGTTGACTTGACGTGCACGATCCATGCTCGGCCGCCGGCGGCTCGCCGGAGCGACACCACTGGATGTTTCTCTGTTGGAGAGGACTGTCGTTGCGCTGCTGTGAGAAGCCTGAGCGGATGGCTCGGGGTGGTGAGCGGTGAAGCACACTGAGCTGACACGGAGAAACTTCGCCGGCTACGCGGGTGTCGTCCTGCTGATGAGTTCCGTCGGTGCCGGTTTCAGCGCCGTGGACCTGGCGATGGTCGCCCCGCTCGGTCTCCAGTACGTGGCCGCGGTCGGCCTGGCAGACCTCGTCGTAACGGGCGTGCTGGCGTTCGCGGGCGGCCTGGTGCGGGTGTTCTGCAGTCGCCTGGCCATCGCTGAGGGCGAGGAAGAGCGCGCACGGCGGCTCCCTGTCCTGGTCGGGGCTCTGCTGTGGTGCGGCCTCGTTTGCCAAGTGCTGCTGGTGCCAATCGCGCTGGGCTCCGAGTGGTTCCTGGAGCTCATCGGGCAGGACCCGGGGCTGGTCCCGCTCACCGCCGACTACATCGTGGTCCGACTGCTCGGCGCCATGGTGTTGGTCGGGTACGCCGCGGTGAGCGAGGCTCTCAAGATCTGCGGCATGAGGAACCTGTCGTTCGCGGTCGTGGTCCTCGGGTTCCTCGCGAACGCGGGACTGAACTACGTGGTCCTGTACACCGGAATGAAGTCGGTCTTCGCTTCTCCCGCGCAGGCCGTCGCGGTCTCCACGGTGTTCGTGCAAGTGCTGATGGCTGTCGGCTGTGTGGTGCTCTTCCGGCGTCAGATTCGTTCGAAGGGCGAGCGGTTCGAGCGGCCGGCGCCGGGCGAGATCGGGATCGAGTTCCGGTCGATGGCCCGGGTCGCCCCGGGCATTGGGGCACGAGATGTCAACGACTACATGGGGGCGATCATCCCGTTCCTGTTCATCGGCACGCTCAGCCCCGGAGCGGTGGCGGCGGCGGTCGTCGCCTCGAAGTTGTACACATTGTTCTGCCGGGTCCCGCAGTCGTGTGTCGCGGGTGTCTTCACTTACTACGGCTACCAGGTCGGCAAGGGAGCAACACCCTCGGAGCTGGCGCAACGTGGGCGGACGCTGTTGTGGTACACCGCCGTTCCCACCGCCGTGGGCACCGTGCTGATCATGGCGTGCGGACCCTGGCTGTTGCAGTTCTTCGGCGGCGGTGAGGAACTGGACGTACGGCTGGCCACGATCCTGCTCGCCGCGTTCATGGCCACCATGCCGCTCTACGTCATGGAAGCCGTCTACAGTGCCGTGCTGACCATCCATCAGCGTGCGGGTCTGCTCTCAGTGACCTCCACCGCGACGACGTACGGGATCATGATTCCGCTGGCCTGGTACTCGGTGTTCGTGCTCGAGTCCGCGTTCTGGGCCATAGCGCTGGGTGGCATCGTTTCCTCGGTGGTGATCGTGGCAGTGCTCTGGAGGGCGGTACACAGGGACCACTGGGACCAGGCGAAGGCGGAGCCGGCAGAGGTGGGCAGTGTCTGACCACCCCGTCCGGGCCTACGACGAAGGGGACGAGGCGGAACGTGAACGGGGGGCGAGGCTCAGCACTCCGGAAGGCCGCCAAATCGCCTCCCCGGCGGAGTATCTGGACGGCATGCTGCGTCGGCTGCGCTCCGTCCTCAAGCGCCCCGAACCGGGCGAGGACGACCTGGTCGAGATCATGTCCATCTACAACGACCTCGGGTTCGTCTGCCTGTTCCTGGAGGGGAGTGGTGATACGGCGGGCCTGGCACGGCTCAGCTCGCTGCGGTGGTCGTTCAACGAGGATCCCGGCCTGCGCTCGCGCCTTCTGGAGTTCGTGACGAAGCTGTCCTGCGTCGACCCGGGGGTGGAGTCGGCACGGCAGGAGTACGTGCGGCTGTGCCAGGACCCGCGCGACTCCGAGCGGACCTCCGGCCGGCCGGTCGTCGAGGCGCTCGCCGAACTGCGGGCAGCGCTCGGCAAGTCGCGAGACCTGCAGAGTGACCTGCTGAAGCGGCTGAGCGTGGACGCGGGCTCCGAACCGCCCGCCGCGGTGTTCGGCCAACTGATCAGCGGCGTCCCACGGGCTGAGACCCGGGACAAGCTCGCGCTGGCCTGGCAGGAGCGGCGCGACCACCATCTGTCCGAGCTGACGCACCGGGTCGACCGGGTGATCGCGGCCCGCCATCTGCGCGGAGCTGCCGAAGGCCACCGCAGTGCGCTCGCTCGCTCTCTGCTCGGGAGCCGGACCACGGAGACCGACATCGAGCTCTTCCTGGAGCGGTGCCTCCGGCTGGCCCTGCGCACCCACCGGGAGCTGCGGACCGAGGTGGGTGCCCGTATCGGGATGACCGATCCGCCGATGATCCACGCCGGATGGGCGATCCGTTCCGCGCTCGGCAACCCGCGGACTCCACGGTTCCCGCTGAACGGCTGTCTGGATTTCGCCTTCGCCGTCACACGCGCCGCCTTCGGCCTGACCATCCGCCTGTCGGCCGACGACGGTTCCGGCCGCCTTGTCGCCGACGTCCATTCCAGCAGCGCACCGCTCGGCCGGATTGTCCTCGACCTCTGGCAGCGACCGGGCAAGAGCACCGCCAACCACACGGTCGGCATCCGCAACCGTACGGACTGGAACTCCCTGGTCCAGCGCCCGGTGTCCTACCTGACCTGCTCCTTTCCCACCATCTCTGGTGCCGAGGGCCTGACACCGCGGAACGTGCACAGTTTGTTCCACGAGTTCGGACACGCGCTGAACCACTTGCTGATCCGCGACCGGTTGCCGCACGCCGCCGGGCTGGAGCGGCTGCCCGCCGAACGAATCGAGTGGCTGAGCCTGTGGTTCGAGAAATGGGTCTACCACCCGGAGTTCGCCCGCTTTCTCTCGCTGACACCCGACGACATTCAGGCTTGGAAGAGCGCCGGATCCGCCAGATGGCTGGAGTACCGGCAGGGCGCCGCAGAGCAGGCCGTCGCCGCGGCGATGGACTTCGAGGCGCACCGCCGCCGCGACACAGGAGGACTGACCGAGGTGTACGCGCACCTTGATGAGCGGCACGGAATATCCGACTGCGTGGAGTTCGGCCGCTTTCCGGAACAGTTCGCCCGGCCGGTGTTCACCGCCAGGCCCGGCCTGCACTTCAGCTATCTGTGGGGTGCTGCCGAGAGCGCGGAGACCTTCGCCCCGTACCAGGGCCTCACCCTCGACGAGATGGCCGCCGCCCCATCCGCCATGCCCGAGGCGTTCACGCCCTGTTTCGACACCGCGTCGGCCTCCCGGGTGCCGGAGACATCCGCGCTCCAAGCGCTCTGCGACACCGCGCGACTGCCCGTCGGACACGCACGGATCTGACACGGAATGCGAGCTTCTATGCCAATGGTCGACTTCGGAATCGCGGGCCTCGGAAGCTGTCTCGGCGAGCCGTGTGATGTGCTCAGGGACGCACACCGCTACGGCGTGGAACCGGAACTCGTGGCTCGGATGGGGTTTCGCACGTACCACAAGGCGCCCGCCGGGGTGACCACTTCCATGCTCGCCGCCACGGCTGGCCGAACCGCGCTGGAGCGGGCCGGAGTGGACGCGTCGCAGGTCGATTACCTGGTGGTGGCCAGTGCCAGCATGCCGGAGTACTTCAGCTGGGACCCCTCCACCGCCGTAGCCCGCGAACTGGGCATGCGGGGGGTCCGGACCCTGCTGCTCACCCAGACCTGTACGTCCGGGGTGCTCGCCTTCCAGTACATCGCCGGTCTCTTCGCCACCCGTGACGATGTCCGGACGGTGCTGCTGATATGTCCGGAACGGGTGAGCGAGGAGCAGCACGGCCGGATGGGAAGCGGAACCACCGCGGACAGCGACGGCGCCGCGGCCGCGGTGTTGCGCCGCGGTCACCGATCTCTGCGCTGGCTGGCCACCGAGCAGCTGACAGATGCGGAATACACCGACTTCTACCGGCTGGAGTACGGCGGCAGCGCGGCACCCTTTCCCCCCGAGGGGAGGAGCAACCACGACATCGACCCGGCAGAGCTCATCTACCGCACGTTCCAAGGGGATCCGGAGCGGTTCATCTCCTATGCCCAGATGACGGACGCGCGGCTGGCGGAGGTCGTCGACAGCGCCTGTGGCCGTGCGGGCGTCAAGCGGGCCGAGTTGTCGAAGCTGCTCCTGCTCAACGCCAATCAGGAGGCCATGCAGGGCATGGCCCGTGCCCTGGACGTACCCCTGGACCGCACCAACGCCGAACTCGCGGCACGCCTGGGGCACTTCGGCAGCGCGGATCCGCTCGTCTGTCTCGACATCTGCCGGGAGCACGGTGAGCTGAAGAGCGGGGAGCGGATCGCGCTGGCCGGTGTCTGTGCCGGGCTGCACTGGTTCTGCACGGTGCTCGAGGTCTGAGCCTCAGGCCCTGGAGGCGCCCACGGGGGTCTCCCGCAGGAACCGCGCCATACCGGCCCTGACGCAGTCGAAGAGCAGCTTCACGTCCTGCGTCGTGTAGATGAGGGCCGGCAGCAGCAGAAGAGAACTCGGTCCAGGATGCACGATCGCGCCCTCCAGGCGGATGGCGGCCACCAGGGCGGCGATGTCCTGCTTGCCGAACTCCGTGCCGTCGGGACGGGAAAGCATCAGCGCGCGCAGACAGCCCCGCCCCTGCGTCGATGTGATCAGGCCGGCGTCCTTCACCAGTGCCGCCAGTTCGGTGTCGAGCAGGGCGGACAGCCCGGCACTGAGCGCAAGGGCGTCCAAGCGCCGCATCTCCTCAAGGGTCGCGAGAATCGCCGCCGCGGTCACCGGTGTACCGGCCTGGGTCTCCCCGGCGCCCAGCACCGCACCGGCCCGCGTGAACTCCTCGGCGACCGCGTGCGACACGATCACCGCGGACGCCGCGAGCGTGCCGTTGGTCAGAGCCTTCGAGGTGATCACTACATCCGGCGGCTCCGGCCAGGCCTGACTGGCGAAGAACGGGCCGATCCGCCCGAAGCCGGTGGTGACCTCGTCGGCGACCAGCAGCAGCCCGTGCTCCCGGCGCAGCCGCAGCAAGGCTGCCGTGTAGTCATCGGTCAGCGGCAGCGCGGGGGTGCCGATGACCGGCTCCACCACGATGGCCGCGATCCGCCCTCGGTGCCTGTCGAGCAGGCGCTCAAGTTCCTCCGGGTCGTTGGGGTGCACGTGGGTGACCAGCCTGCGGTCGACCCCGTAGGTCCGGTCTCCCAGGTTGGCGCTGGTCAGCGCGGCGGCGCCGAAGGTGAGACCGTGCCAGCCACCATGCAGACCGACGATGCCCTTGCGCAGGTCCTCGCCACGCAGCGAGAAGTACTGCCGCACCAGCTTCATGGTCAAGTCGTTCGCGGCCCCTCCTGAGGTGGAGAAGAGAACGCGGCCGTAGTGCTCGGCGCCGGCCACCTCGACGAGTGCTTCGGCGGCCCGACGGGCGTAGGCGTTCTCGTACCCCCACAGGCTCAGATAGGAAGCGTCCCGCAGCGCCGAATGCACCGCGTCGGCGATCGCGAGGTTGCCGTAGCCGAGGACGCAGTTCCACAACCCGCTCGTGCCGCACAGGAGTTCGGGCCCGCCCTTGAAACGCACGCGCACACCGTGCGCCGACTCGGTGCAGTACGCGTCGTCCCCCTGGTTCTCGACGGGCATCATCATCGGCCAGAGCGGATGAGCGGGGCGGGGCATCGATACCTCCGAGGAGTGAGACGGTGTCAGACGAGAGAGCCGGACGATCCGCCGTCGAGTTTGCACACCATTCCGTTGGCTGCCCGTCCCAGACCGGCGAGATACTCGACGCTCCGGAGGCAGGATTCGAAATCGATCAGGTCGTCGATGACATAGGACGGATTCGCCTTGCGCAGATATGCGCGGGCGACATCCGCGGTCCCGGTCGAGTGGCGCTTCGCCAGCCGCTCGAGGTCGGCGAGCTTCTGCGGGTCCGCGAGCGGGCCCAGCAGCAGCGTCGCGACGCTTGAGTCGCCGGACCGGAAGGTGTCCGCGAGGGCCGTGGTCAGGACCCGCAGGGCCGCCTTGCTGGCGGCGTAGGCGCCGGAATGGCGGTTGGCGTGGTGGATCGCGTCGGAGTTCACCACCACGCATGAGCAGAACCGGTCGGCCGGCTGTGCGGCCAGCAGACTGTGCAGCAGCTGGTACGGCATCAGAGCGTTGACTCGGAACAGCGTTTCCAGTTCGGCGAGATGCGGCTCCCCCGTGCCCTGCCCGCGGTACGTTCGCCCGTAGGACACCGCGTTGTGGACGATCAGGTCGTAGCCGCCGTCCTGACGGTCCAGGAAGGGCTGTAGTTCGCCGGGAACGGACAGGTCCAGAGATCTGTATTCGAATGTGTGCACGGACGGCACTTCCGCGGCCGGGCGACGCCCGGTGCCGACGACCGACCACCCACGCTCGGCCAGTCCCCGGGCCAGGTGGGCACCGAGGCTGTGGCTGGCACCGACGATCAGGGCTCGTTTCACGGCGGCGGCCCCTCGGAGGCGATCGGTCGGAAGCGGAAGTGGTAGATCATCCCGGTGTAGGAACCGCCGTACATGCTTCCGTCCGGACCTGCCACCGGCGTGGTGTCCATGGCCGGATCGTGTTCGGGCAGCCCGAGCAGTTGGCTGGTCTCCCAGCGGAACCGGCCGTCCTCGCGGTCCAGACCGACCGCGTTGCCGCGGCCCACGACGGCACTGAAGTTGCCGTCGGGAAGCACCGTGAAAGAGCTGTAGGCGTGTGCGCCGTACCCGGGAGCGGTCCAGCGGACCGATCGGCTGTGGATGTCGATACCGAAAGCCGTGCCGTCCTCGGTGCCGGCCACCAGAATGTTTCCCGAGACTGCCGGACTGGAGACCACCTTGGCACCCAGAGCGACGCTGCCGCACGGCTGCCCCGAACTGGTGTCCAGGAAGTGGCACCGGCCATCGACGGAGCAGACCACGATCTGGCCCAGCTCGTGCAAGGCGGCCGGTGAGGACCTGATGGTGGAGTCCACGTCGCGCCGCCAACGCTCCGTGCCGTCCGGGGCCAGGCACACCACGTACTCGGCGCACGCCACGACGGCTTCGCCGTCCGCGGTGGCGACGGGACTGGCGTAGGGGTCACGGTGGGCGGCGGAACCGCCGTGTGCCGCCTGCCAGGGCCGTGGCAGCTCGTGGGTGAAGCGAAGGTCGCCGGTGGCGAGGTCCAGCCCGAGGCAACGGCTGCCGAAGGCCGCCAGCACCAGCAGGTCCGCACCGGGCAGCACCAGTGGTGTGGCGTACAGCGGCAGACCGGTCTCCATGGACCAGACCGGTCGGCCCCGGAGATCCAGACAGGCCACCTGCCCGCCGGTGGTCGCCGCGATGATCCGGCGCCGGGAGCGATCCACGACCAGCGAGGCATAGATCGGGCCGGCCAGCCGCTGCTTCCAGTAGACCTTGCTCAAGGAGCGGTTGAAGAAGCGGATGTACCCGTCGTATCCGGCGACGACCGCGCCGACCCCTGGCACCAGGACGGGGGAGGCGCAGACCGGGACGGGGATGGTCACCTCCTGCCGCTCGCGATGGTGGACCAGCTTCCGGTAACCGCAGACCTGGGGCTCCACCTCCCACCGGGCCGGCTGTGCGCTGTTCTCGCTCAGGGGGAGCAGCGACCGGCGCGGGTCGTGCCGGAATCGGGGCAGCTGTTGCCTCGCACGCTGCGGCTGCTCGGTCGGCCGGGCCGGGGCGGCGCTGTGCGGTGCGGACGTCATCGGCCACCAGGACTTCCGTCGAGCCGTTCCAGCGCCCTGTGCAGGGTCTGCGCCGCGGTATGCGACAGCCCACGCGCGCAGCGTGCGCCCCTGGACAGCACCTCGGCATTCCCCGGGACCAGTTCGGCGAGGGTCAGATAGTCCGCGAGCGCCGCCTCCGGCTCACCGGTCTCCTCCCAGCAAGAGGCGGCCATCAGCAGATGGTGTCCCACGTACGGCGGCCCGGTGGCGGCGGCGGTGTCGTACAGCTCCGCCGCCTCCCGCGGGCTGCCGAACCGGCGGAACGCCTCCGCCAGTTCTCCGTAGCTCACCGACCACGCGGGGTCGAGATCGATCAGTGCCCGTCCTGCCTCGATGGCCCGGTCGCGGTCCTTGGTGACGTACATGTGCTCTTTGAGCGCCGACTCGTGGTACGTCTTCAGCAGGTTCAACTCGTAGGCACGCGAGGCATGCGACCTGATGGTTTGCTCGGCGGCGGACTTCGCGGCCTCCATGTAGGCCCGGGTCTGCTTCGGCAGCCCTCTGGCGGCCGGCAGCATCGCCAGCCCGCGGTACCAGGACGACAGACCGCTGGAGTCGAGGTCTGCCTGCCTGGTGGCGATGGCGTTGCCGACGCGCACGCTCCAGTGGAAGTCCGCGGCCGACACCTCCTGGCGTTTGAGGTGCCAGACGACGGCCTGGGTGCACGCGTCGAGCGTGCGGTGGAGCGGTACACCCCCGGCGGTGATGGCCTGCCGCATCGCGGCGAACGCGGGAGCCGATGACCGCCCGTCTTCCCTCCGGTTGGAGATCATGAACTCCAACCAGGCCGCTTCGAAGCGCTCCCGGTTGCCGGAAGCTCGGGCGGTGGCCTTGCTGAGCACCGTCTCGGCGAGGTCATGACGCGCCAAGTTGATCAACACCGAGGCCAGATTCACCTGTTCGACGAAGGCGAGCTCGGCGTGCTCGTCCACGAGGTCGCCGAGCCGTCGCAGGGCCGCGGTGGGCCGGTGGCGAAGCTGTGCCAGATCGTCGTGCGGTATGCCTTCGAGCACCGCCACTTCCTGGAGCACGCTCGGCTCGAAGACCTGGGTGAACCGGTATCCGAACTGTTCCCAGTCGGTGTGCTCGAAGGCCTCGACGGAGGCCTGGGAGAAGATGTCGGGTCGCGGTGTGCCGTCGGTGACGCACTCGAGTCCCACCATGGTCCGCTGGAAGGCGTTGCGAGGCGTCGCCGGCCGCTCACTCAGGACTGTCATGTCGTATCCCCCAGTCCTTGAAGCTGACCAGCAGACCGTGCCCGGTCCCGATGAATGCCGAGAACAGCCGGTTGCTTCTGCCGGCCGCCCGCACATACGCGTCGATGGCGGCGGCCTCCCGGTCCGGGTCGGCACCGGGGGTTGCCTCACCGCTGAAGTCGCCACCGGGGGCGACATCGTCGGCGATGAGTACTCCGCCGCTACGCAGCACGGGGAAGCATGCCTTGAGATATTGCGGATACGATTTCTTGTCGGCGTCGATAAATATCATATCCACGCTTTCTCGCGGCAGTGTGGCGAGATAGTCGGAGGCGTCGTCGTGCACCACCTCGACTTTCTCCCCAACTCCGGCCTCGTCCAGATATCTGCGCGCCATTCGGGCCGCCCGGACATCGGACTCGATGGTGATCAGCCGACCCTCGGGGGGAAGCCCGCGGGCAATATGGATCGCCGAATAGCCGAACAAGGTGCCGACCTCGACCACAAGGCGAGGCCGGTACATCCGGGTAATTATCTGAAGCATCCGGGCGCCGTTGTCGTCCACCTGTATGGCGGGCATTCCCTCTCGGATCAGGGCGTCGCGCAGTACCCGGTCCAGTGTCTCGTCCCTCGGGCCCAGCCTGGAGCGGATGTAGGTCATAGCACTCTCTGTCATGTAGTCGACTGCTTCATCGTCGCGTCGTAGAAGTCGAAGACTGCCCGAACATCCGGTTCGGTACTTGGCTCGTTGAAGTCGAGGCACGCGGCGAAGGCTCCGTCGAACTCCACCGAAGAGAGATCGGTCAAGTGTCGCGTGAGCAAAGGGCCGAACATCTCCGCACTGGCCGCGGCCCCCCACAGATAGGTGAAGGATGCCCCCGGATTGGTATTGATCATGGGCCAGGTGAAGTAAGGAAGAAAGTCGCCGAGGGTGCAGTACCGGGAGATCCCGAATCTGTTGTCGAGTGCGTCGAAAGCCTCGCTGACGCCGGTCGCCTCACCTCCGTGCACCTCGAAGTCCAGAGCCGCGGTGACGGCTCGGTCGACATGGGTGCGGCGATACTCGAGCACTTTGACCTGGCGGCAGAATTGCAGTCCGGCTCGCTCCTCGGCCGACAGACCGAAGTGCTCTGCCAGGTCCGGGTGGTACACCCACTTCTCGCTCCACATGCTGAGGTTCTCGATGCGTTCCAAGGGCAGATAGTCCAACCCGGACTGGGTCGGCAGCCGCTTGCGAATCAGGATGTGATTGATCGCGTGACCGAATTCGTGGAACAGGCTGTGAACATTCTGGAACGTGATGAGATCTCTGCCGTCCGGCCGCCGGTGGAACCGGCACGACACATAGGCGACCGGGTGCTGGACGATGCCGCCCCAGTCCACCCTGTTGCGGATGCCCTGGGTGGTGTTGGCGGCTATCTGCTTGCGGTCCGACTCCCACAGGTCGAAGTTGATGTACCCCAGGATCTCGTCGGCCCTGGTGACGGAGACGGTCAGCACATGGGCGCCGGATACGGGAAGCTCTCGTATCCGCAGTCCGAAGACCCGGTGGGCGACCTCGGTGAGAAAGGCCAGACAGTCGCGGAGTTCGAACAGGGGAACAGGAAGATCGCCCTGCCGGCGCCGGATGTAGTGGCCGAAGTGGTCCATCGGCGCGCCGGCGCCGCTGACCGTGTCCCGGATCTCCGACTCCAGCGCCGCGTGTTCTTCGAGCGCGGCCGTGGCGTAGGCGTCGATCAGCCGCCGGACCGCGTCCTCGGTGACCGAACAACGCCGCATGGTCTCCGCGAGGACCGTGGCGTGGCCCAAATCCTGGCTGATCTCGCGTCGGACCGAGATCTTGCGGTCGATCACCTCGGCCAGGGCGTCCCGCCGCTTGTCGCGCACCATGGCCATGGCGCGGCTCAGTTTCCCTCGACGTGCCGCGTCGGCCGTGCCGCTGATCACTGTGTAGGCGATGCTCTCCGGTGAGCCGGTGCCGATGTCCAGGCCCAGGCGGCCCAGCAGGTCCAGTTGATCCCGCTGCCCGGCTCTGACGACTTCCTTCGCGCTCGTCTGGAGCTGTTCGAGCCTGTCCGCACGGGACTGATCGGTGTTCCGCTTGGCAGTGAGATGCTCGATATAGGCCAGCCGGGACGCTTCGACGTCACGGTCGGTGCAGTGCAAATGATCACACAGGGCAAGCAGCCGCGTATCGTCCCTGTCGTTCTTGAAGAAGGCGTCCCGGTGCGGCAGTAGCCACTGGTAGTTGACGAACTCCTCGTTGGATTCCAGATAGAGGAACACATACGCGACGTTGTCGTAGATGGCAGTTACTTCCGCAAATGTATCTTCTGTCAATGTCGGCTCGGTGAGGATTGCGTCAAGCCGTGCCCTCATATGGCGGAGTATTTTTTCGGTTTCTTGGAGGCTCGCCTGGTCAAGACCGGTGATGGTATCCACAAGCATCAACCCATCCGTATCCGATGCGATACTGGTAGAGGCGCCCGTCAGGGAGCCTCTACCAGATCAATCACAATGTTCTTCAGGTCCGGATGCGCCCCACCTACGCGGCGGTTTCCTCACCGGAGTTGAGAATGGCGTCCAGTTCCGCGTCGAGTGCCGTGTCGAAAAGGATCTCCTGACCGCCTGCCGTGCCGGCATCGGCCTCGAAGAACACTTCGCCCATTGGTGACGGGAAGAACGCGGGTTTCTTGGACAGTGGATAGTTGATCATGACTTGCTCCCTATCTGCCTGATGGCGGGCAAGTGCCCCATGGATTTTCTATGGAGCTGAATTTTCAATTTATCAACCAGTGGTAGTCGTGGCAATAGGGCCGTTGCGCAATTTCCGCCGGTATTCAAGTCGCATGGCGGAGTGTCGCTGGAATCGGACCATAAATCACCTTCGCACGATCAACTCCGTAAGGCCGCGAAACGCTGGAATGGCTCTCCGCTTGGGCGGCGCGGTGGAATCGAGGGACAGGGTGGGGCAGCGGTCGAGCAGTACCTCAAGGGCGACCGTAGCTTCGAGCCGGGCCAGCGAGGCGCCCAGACAGCGATGTCCTCCGATCCCGAAGGAGACATGATCGATATGTTGGCGGGTGAGGTCGAAGCGACCGGGATCCGCATGGACCGCCGGATCGTGATTGGCCGCGATCAGCACCGCCCAGACCCACTGGCCCTTGCGGACCGGACAGCCGGCCAGATTCAGGTCGGTGGTGGCGATCCGGTCCGTGACGGTGACCGGGCTGTCGTAGCGGAGGATCTCCTCCACGGCGCGAGGCAGCAGCGACCGGTCCCGACGCAGCAGTTCGAGCTGGTCAGGGTGTTCCAAGAGGGCGAGCACGCCATTGCCGATGAGGTCCGTGGTGGTGAGGTTCCCGGCCACCAGCAGCATGACGAGCGTGGAGACCAGTTCCTCCAGGCTCAACTGATCGTGCTCATCGTGGGCCAGCACCAGGGCGCTGATGAGATCGTTACGCGGCCTGTGTGTGCGTTCCTCAATGGCCTCCACGAAGTACATCACCAACTCGTCGCGCACCAGCGCGATACGGTCCTGGGTCTTCTGGGGGAGTGACGGGTCATATTCCAGCGCGAGGTCCTCCGACCACGCCTTGAACCGGTCGTGATCCGAGTCGTCGACCCCGAGCAGGGTGGCGATGGTGGAGATCGCCATCGGCGCCGCATAGGCGTCCATCAGGTCGAACGAGGTGCGGTCCGCCACCGCGTCGAGCAGGGTGTTGGCGATGCTCTCGATGTGTGGACGCATTGCCGCGACCCGTCCCCGCGTGAATGCCCGGCTGATCAGACCCCGCACCCGGCGACGGTCGGGGTCGTCCATGAACATCATCGATGATCCGGCCATGGCCCGCTGTACGCGTGTGTACGGACCGTCCAGCGCCTTGTCCGGGTCCTTCGCGTACACCGTGCCGAGCAGGACGTCCTCGACCTCGGCGTGGCGCATCGCGACCCATCCCTCAAGGGCCTCGTCGTAGATCATGGGATCGTCCTGGTGGCGCCGCAGTTCAGCGTAGGGGTCGGCACAGAACTCGGGTGAGGCCCAACTCAGTCCGGCCGCGCCGGTCAGCTCGTCAGCCACCGTTCTTCCTTCCCACAACACGACTGCGCATGTACTCCGCGGGATTCAACGGGTTGCCGTCGGTACGCGCGCGGCGTGGCGTGGCGCCCCGCACCGCTCTGTCGCCCTCCGGCCGGGACCACCAGACACCCTCGCCCTGGGTCACGCCGGGGAGCGCTGTCTTGCAGCCGGTGACGCTCCGGACCGGCAGCTCGCCGCTGATCCGCCAGGAACCGCCTCGCGGCAGGGTGCTCGAGATACGCGCCTCCGCACGGGACAGCAGGGCGCTCACCGAGGAGATGGCGTCGGCGGGGAACTCGACCTCGAAGGCGTGGCACGGTTCGAAGACGGCGCTGCCGGCCTTGGCCAGCGCACGCATCACCACCACCGGTGTGAGGCCCCGGAAGTCACCGCCGGTGCTGCACGCGTTGTCGAACGCGTTGTGAACCAGGGTGATGTGACAGTCCGTCACCGGCCATCCGTAGAGACCCTGCTGGAGTGCGGCGTACGCGGTCTCCCGGACAGCGGTGCGGAACGCCTGGGGGAGTGACCCCCTCTCGGTCTCGGTGGACCACTGGACGCCGGTGCCCCTGGGCGCGGCCGTGACCCGTAGCCCGATGCCGGCGACGAACGGACTGCGCCCGATCTCCACCTGTGCCGAACCCGTGCCCACGGGGCGTTCCTTGTAGATGATCCGGCTCGGGTTGAAGACCGCCTCGATGCCGAACTGGTTGCGTAGCCGCTCCGCGATGACTTCCTTCTGCACCTCGCCGTAGAGCAGCACCGAGGTGCCTCCGCCGTCCAGTGACCGGGCGTTGATCAGCGGGTCCTGGGCCGCCAGCTCCAGCAGGGCGGCGTGCATGTGCGACGCCTGCCCGGGAACGCGCGGGGAGACGACCGATTCGAGCGTCGGCTGAGGGAACCGGGTCACGCCGTCGGTGGCCTCGATCCCGCCCAGACAGTCCCCGACGCGGAGATCCGCGATGCCCCGGATCCGGGCGATGCCCCCGGGATGCAGGACGTCGCCGTGGGACCCGCCGACGACGTCGAGGCCACTGACCGCGCCCCGGTAGGTGTCGACGCCGTCCTCGCCGAGCCGGTGCCAGGTCAGCCGCTCGCGCTCACGGACCCGGCCGCCGAACAGCCGCAGGTAGCCGGTCTTCTCACCGTGACCGCCCCGCTCTACGGCGAACACCGTGCCGCGCGGCGTCGAGTTGCCCGATCCCTGGGCCCGGGGCAGTGTCCGGTCGATGGTCTCCAGGAGGTCCACGACTCCGATCCCGTCCCGCGCGCAGCCGAACACGACCGGACAGACGCCCCCGTCGGCGACCTGGGCGGCCAGCCGCGGCCAGACCTCGGCAGGCTCGGGCGGCGCCCCGGCCACCAGCGCCGCGAGTAACTCGTCATCCCTCTCGGCCAGCACCTCGGCGGCATCCGTCACCCCGTCCGCGTCGTGGAGCACGCGTGTCACCCTGGCATCTCGGGTGCCGGCGCCGAGAGGGCGGTTGAGCGGGACGGTGAGCACCCCTAGCGCGTCGCGGATGTCGTCCAGCAGATCACCTGCCCGCGCGCCCATCCGGTCGATCTTGTTGACGAAGATAAGCGTGGGCAACGCCATGTCACGCAGGGCGCGCATCAGGATCCGGGTCTGGGGCTGCACCCCCTCGACGGCGGAGACCACCAGTACGGCGCCGTCCAAGACCCGCAGGGCGCGCTCGACCTCCGCGATGAACTCGGCGTGCCCAGGTGTGTCGATCAAGTTGACCTGGAGCGAGCCGTAGGTGAAGGACGCCACGGCGGTCCGGATGGTGATGCCCCGGCGCCGCTCGATCTCGTCGCTGTCGGTCTGGGTGGTGCCCTCGTCCACGCTTCCGGGCTGTTCGATGGTGTGGGTCTCGAAGAGCAGCCGCTCGGTGAGCGTGGTCTTGCCCGCGTCGACATGAGCGAGGATGCCGATGTTGACCGTGGCCGGCCGCGCGGCGGCCGCGGGAAGCAAAGCCGTCATTCGGGTCGCAACTCCTCACTGTGCCGGTCGAGGAATCCGGTGACGGCGGACAGTACGTCCACGGCATGCGTCACCATGCCGTAGTGCCCCGCCACGGTGACGTGGCCACTCGCGGACTCGGCGGAGAACAGCACCTCACTCTCCCGTCGTTCGCGCCGGGTCGCGCTTCGCGGCGCACACGTCCGCGATCCGCTCGACCGTGCGGTGCTTCACGATGTCGGTCATCGAGCACTTCACGCCCAGTTCCCGGGTAATCCGGCTGGCCAGCGTGGCGACCCGCAGGGAATGCCCGCCCAGATCGAAGAAGTCGTCTTCGACGCCGACCTGTTCCAGACCGAGAACCTCCGCGAACAAGCGCACCAGCTTTTGCTGCTCCGGGGTACGGGGTGAACGCCGTGCCGTTCCCGAATCGGGCGGCGGTTCAGGAAGGGCGTGACGGTCGACCTTTCCGCTGAGAGTGAGCGGCAGCCGATCCAGGATCACCAGCCGTGCCGGCACCATGAACTCCGGCAGCGATCGCGCCACATGAGTACGCAACGCGTCCTCGGTGAGTGGCGAGCTCTGCGGCTGCCCCGAGCGCCGCTCCGCCCCGGTGACATAGCCGATCAACTGTGTGCCGCCCAGTCCTGTCTCCGAGGCCACCACCACCGCTTCGGCCACGCCCGGGCAGTCGGTGAGGGCCGCCTCGACCTCACCCGGTTCGATCCTGATGCCACGGACCTTGAGCTGGGCGTCACCGCGGCCGACGAGTTCCAGCTCCCCGTGGGCGTTCCACCGGGCCAGGTCACCCGTGCGGTACATGCGCGATCCGGCCCGTCCATAGGGGTCGGCCACAAAGCGCTCCGCGGTCAGCCCGGGCCGCCGGTGGTAGCCCAGCCCGAGCCTGCCCGCGACGTACAGCTCACCGACCACGCCCGGCGGCAGCGATTCGAGCCGTCTGCCGAGCACCCGGACCTCCATGTTCGCGAGCGGGCGGCCGATCGGCGCGGCGGCCGCGTCCACCGGTTCCCACGCCGGGGCGACAACGTGGGCGGTGGCGTAGAACGACTCCGTCTGGCCGTACGCGTTGACCAGCCGGGCGTCCGGCCACTCGGTACGGATGCGCCGGACCAGGCTGCCGGGGAGCGGCTCACCGGCCGAGACCACCGTCTCGGGACGGATGTGCCGGACATCGCCATCGAGCAACTCCGTCAGCACCGAGGGCACGGCGCACAGCATGGTGCCCGTCCATCCGGAGCCCTCCCGCAGTGCGAGCAGGTCCCGGACGACATCGAGCGTTCCGCCGGTGAAAAGCGCGGCGCAGATCTCGAACACCGAGACATCGAAGTTGATCGAGGTGCTCGCCAGCACCCCGGCCACCCCGTCCGGCGCGATTCGCGGCACGAGCGACAGCACGTCGCTGACGACGGTGGCGTGGGTGATCAGCACGCCTTTCGCGACACCCGTCGAGCCCGAGGTGTACATCAGATAGGCCGGGTCGTCGGCGTCGGCCGGCGTCGCGGGCTCCGCACCGTCTTCGGCCGCATCGGCTTCGTCCGTCACGTCTGTCGTGTCGAGTTCACCGATCAGCACACTCGGCGCGTCCGAGGCGGGCAGCAGTGGCTTGGTGCCGGCATCCGTGATCACCAGCATCGGCTGCGCGTCGGCCAGCAGACGCCGTAGCCTGCCGCCCAGCCAGCGCGGGTCGAGTGGCAGGTAGGCGGCCCCTGCCTTCAGGATGCCCAGCAGCGCGACCACCAGGTCCGCCGACCTCGGCACCGCGAGGCCGACGACGACGCCCCGGCCCACGCCGCGCTCTCGCAGCGACGCCGCGACGCGGCTGGACCTGGCGTCCAGCGCCCGGTAGCTCAGTGAGACGCCGTCGCAGGTGAGCGCGGGCCTGTCCGGGGTGCGCTCGGCCTGGCGGGTCACCAGAACCGGAATCGAAACCCTTGGCACGGTCGCCGTGGCACCGCTGGACCGCGCCAGCAGCGCGCGCCGTTCGTCCGCGGAGATCAGTTCCACCGCGCCCACGGCTACACGGCTGTCGGCCGCGATGTGCTCGAGAACACGCAGGAACTGGGAGGCCATCCGCCGGGCGGTGGCCGCATCGTACAGATCCGCCGCGTATTCGAGGGTTCCGGTCGCGCCCCCGCCCGGGAGTTCGCTCAGGTTGAAGAAGAGGTCGAACTTCGAGGTTCCCGTGGTCACGGTGTGCGGGGTGGCGGCCACGCCGTCCAGGGTCAGCGGGGGCCAGGCAATCGTCCGGTCGTGCCAGGCCAGCATCACCTGGAAGAGCGGGTGGTAGGCCATCGACCGCCGCGGGTTCAGCGTCTCGACCACCCGGTCGAACGGGACATCGAGACGGTCGTACGCGTCGAGCGCCTTGACACGGACCTGGTCGAGAACACTGTCGAACGGCGCGTCGTCCGACAGTCCGACCCGCAGCACCCAGGTGTTGCCGAAGTACCCCACCGTGCCGGTGACCGCGTCATCGGCGCGGCCCGCGTGCAGTCCACCGATCGGCACGTCCTCTCCGGCGCCCAGCCGGTGCAGCAGGACGGCGAGCGCCGACTGGAGGATCATGGACACGGTCGCGCCGCGACGTCCGGCGGTCGTGCGCAGCCGGTCCAGTAGTCCGTCGGAGACGGCGAGCGGGACCGTGCCGCCCCGGTGGCTGGCGGTGGCCGGCCGGGCCCGGTCCCGGGGCAACCGCAAAGGCTGCGGCAGGTCGGCCAGTTCTCGCCGCCAGTAATCCAGCTGGGCCGCGCCCGGCCCTGCGTCCACGCCCCGCTGCCACGCGGCGAACCGGGCGTACTCCACCTCAAGAGGCTGCCACCGCGGGGCCGTACCGGCGCGCCGGGCCGCGTACGCCTGGGACAGGTCGCGCGCGACGATTCCCTCGGACCATCCATCCGTGGCGATGTGATGCGCTACCAGCAGCAGGACATGCTCGTCCGGACCGGTGGTGAACAGGGTGGCGCGCAGCGGCAGTTCGGACGCCAGCGAGAAGGGGTGCCGCGCCGCCGTACGCAGCACCGCGTCCAGCTGAGCCGGGTCCGCCGTACGGACCTGGAGCTGTGGTGCGGTGTCCAACAGGCGCGGCACCGGCTGTCCGTCGACCTCCTCGAACACCGTGCGCAGGGTCCGGTGGCGGGCGACGACGTCCGTCAGCGCGGCCGACAGCGCCACGGTGTCCAGCGGTCCGCTCAGCCGCCAGGCCAGGGGCATGTTGTAGGTGCAGCCCTGAGGGTCCGTGGCATGCACGAGCCACAGCCGCCGCTGGGCGAAGGAGACCGGCGGTGAATCCTGCGACGGGTCGGGCCGACGCACTGTCCGGGGCGTGCCCCGACCGGAGCCGGCCCGGACGGCCTCGGTGAGCGCGGCGACCGTCGGCTTCTCGAAGATGCTCCGGATCGGCAGCTCGACGCCGAACGCCGAACGCACCTTGGCGGCCAGCCGGGTGGCGAGCAGGGAGTGACCGCCCATGACGAAGAAGCTGTCGTCCCGGCCGACCCGTGGAAGGTGCAGGACCTCCCCGAAGAGCGCGGCCATGGCACCCTCGTCGACGGTCCTGGGAGCCTGATAGGGCCCGGCCGATCGGTCGTCGGGCAGTGCGGCCCGGTCGATCTTGCCGTGCGTTGTCCGCGGCAGGCGGTCGAGCACGACACAGGCCGACGGCATCATGTGCTCCGGCAGCGTCCGCGCGAGCCGGTGTCGTACGGCCTCACCGTCCAGCCCCGGCCCCCCGGGGGCCGGGGCCACGAACGCGACCAGCCGGTTCCCTCCGGACCAGTCCTCGCGAACGGCGGCGACCGCCTCCAGGACGCCGGGGTCCCGTTCGAGCGCCGCCTCGATCTCTCCCAGCTCAACCCGGAAACCACGCACCTTGACCTGGTGGTCCGCCCTGCCGACGAACACCAGGTCGCCGTCCGGGTTCTCATGGACCAGATCGCCCGTGCGGTACATCCGGGTTCCGGGTGGCCCGAAGGGGCACGCCACGAAGCGTGTGCTGGTCAGTGCGGGCCGTCCGACATAACCGTGCGCGACGCCGACCCCCGCGATGTACAGTTCCCCGACCTCTCCGGGTCGCACCGGGCGGAGCCTGGCGTCCAGGACGTGCACCCGCGTGTTGTCCAGGGGCTTCCCAATCGGAACCGGTCGACCGGTCTGCTGCCCGAGGTTCGCATGGGTCGACCACACCGTTGTCTCGGTCGGCCCGTACATGTTCACCACCTCGGCCGCGAGTTCACGCAGCCGAGTGGCCAGTTGCTCCGAGAGCGGCTCGGCGCCGACGAAGGCCCGTATTCCCGCGACCACCCGCGGTCCCTCCGGCTCGTACGCCAGCAACTCGCGCCACAGCGACGGGGTGGCGTGCAGGACCGTCGCCCGGCTGTCGGCCAGCAGCGCGGTCATGAGCCGTGGGTCGCGCACCGTCTCGGCGGTGGCCAGCACGACCGCGGCGCCACTCGTCAGCGGAAGGAAAAGTTCGGGGACGGCCATGTCGAAGGCCACCGTGCTCACCGACACGAGCCGGTCCCCGCCGTCCATCGGCAGTAGTCGGCGCATCGACGCCAGCAGATTGGCGAGCGCCCGGTGCGGAACGACGACGCCTTTGGGGCGACCGGTGGACCCGGACGTGTAGATGATGTACGCGGTGTCGTCCGGAAGCCGTGGGGTGACGGACTCCCCGTCGCCCGGCGGCGGCGCCGACTCGCCGCCCCCCAGCGGGAGCGTGACCGACGTGCCCGCCTCGTCCACGGTCAATGTCGCTGGTGCACCGCTGTCGGCCGCGCCGGGGGCGACGAGCCGCAGGGTCGCTCCTGACTCCGCGAGCATGAGCCGGACCCGGTCGGTCGGATACCGAGGGTCCACGGGCAGATAGGCCGCTCCTGTCCGCAGCACCGCCAAGAGCGCCACGAGCATGCCGACGGAGCGTGGCAGACACACCGCGACGACCGTGCCGCGACCGGCGCCGGACCGGCGCAGCACGCCGGCCAGCCGCTTGGAGGACTCGTGCAATGACGCGTATGTCACCTGCCTCGTACCGCAGATGACGGCGATGGCATCGGGGGTACGTGCCGCCTGTGCCTCGAACAGTTCCGGCACGCCCTTGTCGGTGAGCACACCGGAGAGTGAGCTGCTCAACATGACCTGTCTCCCGCCCCGCGAGGTCAGTTGTGTAACGCAAGGAAGCTTGCGCCTCAGACATATCCAGCTGCTGCCTCTTGAAAACCCGATGCTCGAACGTCAACTCCCTTTCTCTGAACCGAAGTTGAGAGAATCGCAGGTTGACGGCCGGGTATTGAGCTTTTTCCGTCCTCGGTCCGAGCCGGCGTGATGCGGGCAGAGGACGGCTTGGACAAGGCTCGTGATGCGGGGGTGTGACGCCCCTTTCTCTGGCCTCGTCCATGGACCTTAGGGTCGTCGTGGGCTTCGGACTGTGTCGTGCGTGCAGGGAACTTTGTCAGTGGTGCACAGCTTCGGCTCGGCAGTGGCGGTCGACATCGACCACGGTCGGTCCGCCGGCGAGGACCCGCCGCTTGGCCGAATGCAGACGGGACCTGGCCGGCCCGAACGGCCGGTCCGGGGCAGCGATCAGGCGACCGGCGCCAAGTCTCCGGTTTCGGTGAGCCCCATGGTCGTGGCGCCGTCACCGGCGCGGTCGAGCGCACCCCGTGCCGGCTGGCGCGCCCACGCGCAGGGCGAACCCCCGGCCCACGCGGCGTGGAGTGCCGGGCCGGCAAGGGCTACCGGGGCGCCGGTGACACCGCCCGCGGAGAGTTGATGGAGGCTCAGCTTCTCGCCGGCGGCTGCGCATATGGTGAGAGGACACGTCACTCCCGGTTCTCTCCCGTCAGACATGAAGAGGAGCACCACGATGACGAAACCGTTCGAGGACTCCGACGGTCGCTACGTCGTACTTGTCAACGACGGAGGGCAGTACTCGCTGTGGCCCGCCTTCGCCGACACGCCCAGCGGTTGGACCGAGGCGCACCGGGAGGACACCAGGCAGGCCTGTCTGGAATTCGTCGAGCGGAACTGGGCGTCCATCCTGCCGAGGACTCTCGGCACGCAGCCCGTATAGCCCTCGACGCCTCCGAGGGCCGCGACCTGCGACGCTCACCGACCTGGGGCCAGGGCACCGACCTCGCCGTCCACACCCGCGAGGACCTGGACGCCGTCGCCCACGCAAGACGCTCGGCTGGGAAACCCCAGCCGAGCGTCTTGCGTGAGCTGACAACTCCCCTGAGCTGATCTTCGCCTACCTGGGATCGCCGCTTTCCATGGGTTCATTCTGTTCCCGCCGGTGAGGGGCGAGGAGCAGGGGCCGGCGGAACCTCGGTGAGCCACTCAACTCCGGGCTCACCGAGAGAAAATCCGAACCGAGTGCCTCGCCCCGCCCGAGCCTCGACCGCCTGCCGGAGATTCTTCGGTGGGGTTCCCGCCGGCGAACCGGCGGGAACCGGCCGGACACGCCCTAGCGGCGGCCGAGGGTGCGGTCGACGGCCTTGATCAGCTCGCCGTCGGGGGTGTCCCCGTCCAGTGACCAGAACATCGCGCCGCCGAGCCCCTTGGCGCGGACGTACGCCGACTTGGTGCGCAGCACCTGCGGGTCGTCGTAGGTCCACATCGTCGTGCCGTCGAAGAGCCAGGCGTGGCCGTTCCTGACGTCGCGGTGCACGGTGTACGTTCCCGAGTCCGCGAGCTTCTTCAGCGCCTTGTAGTCCTCGTTGCCGTTCGCCCAGGTGCCCGGGGCGGCGCCGGTCGCGGGCCGGCCCATGCCGTCGCCGCCGCCCGAGACGCCGGTCCAGCCCTGGCCGTAGAAGGGCATGCCGACCACGAGCTTGCGCGCCGGCGCGCCGCGCCGCAGCCAGTCGTTGACCGTCTGGCTGACGCTGAAGTCGTCAGGCTTGGCGAAGAGCGCGGACTGCTGGGCGGTCGTGGGCTCCCAGGTGCCGTGGAAGTCGTATCCCTGGAGGTTCACGAAATCGAAGTCCCGCATGATCTTTGAGACTTCGAAACCCGCGTCGATCTTGGCCGGGGCGGTCGGGACGAAAGCGGTCAGCTCGTAGTGCTTGCGCTTCCCGTGGCCCTTCCGGGACTTGGCGTACGAGTCGAGCTGCGTGCGGAACTCCCGTACGAGCGCGGTGAAGTTCTGCTTGTCCTCGGGGCGGAAGACGGTGCCGACGTCACCGGCCGAACCGGGCCACTCCCAGTCGAGGTCGATTCCGTCGAAGAGACCCGCGGCGGCTCCCGCGCCGCCGCGAGTGCCGTCGACGGGCAGATTGCCCTTGATGTAGAGGTCGATGCAGGAGGAGACCAGGGCGCGGCGTGAGGCGGGGGTGAGGGCCGCGTCCGAGAAGTTCTTCGACCAGCTCCAACCGCCCAACGAGATCAGGACCTTGAGACCGGGATGCTTCGCCTTCAGCTCACGCAGCTGATTGAAGTTGCCGGCGAGGCGCTGGTCGTCGGTGTCGGCCACGCCGTCGACGGAGCCGGCCGCGTCCAGCGGGCGCGCGTAGTCGGCCCAGGCGTCGGCCTCTCCCGGGGTGTTGCCGGTGAAGCACTTCCCTTCGGCGCTCACGTTCCCGAAGGCGTAGTTGATGTGGGTCAGCCTGGCCGCGGCCCCACTGGTGTCCATGTCCTTGACCTGGTAATTCCGCCCGTAGACACCCCACTGGGCGAAGTAGCCGACCTGCTTGTACGAGGCGTGCGAGGCGTGTGAGGCGTTCGAGCCGTGCTTCTCGCCGTGCGAGGCGGGGTCGGCGCCCGCGGAGGGGGCGAGCGTGGCCACAAGGCCGAGGGAGAGGGCGGCGATGGTCAGCCGGGAAAGGTTCTTTCGAGGCATGAGGCTCGTTTCCTGTGCGTGTGCCGGAAGGGAGCGGTGTTCTGCGGTGCGCACAGGAATGTATTGGTCTGGACCATTAGCGTCAAGATATACGGCGGTTCTACCCAGGGTAAGTGTGCTTACGGAACCAAATCGCCACTCCGGGCGATAAGTTGCCCACCGGTCACGAGCGAGGACCGGACCGAGAACGGGTCTACGTCGCGGGCGCTCGGGCGTGACAGTGCGGAGCAGTGCATCGGGCCCCGGTCCTCCAGGAGGACCGGGGCGGCCGCGCGCAGGGCGCTCTGTCAGGAAGCCGTGGCGGGGTGTGGGTCGCCGAGGTACGGGAAGCGGTCCGGGGTGTCGGTGTGCGGGGCCAGACCGGTGGGCGGTGCCTCGTTCTTGGTGAGGAACGCGAGGCGGATGTCGATGACGTCTTCCGTGAAGGTACGGCCGTTGGGGTACGCGGCGGGCTTGGACGGGTCGAAGTGCAGCACGTCCGGCAGGATGCCGTGCTCGTCGAGCGCGACGATCGCCTCCTCCCGCGTGTAGTTGCCCGTGTGGCCCAGCAGGTGGACGAACTGGTCCGTCCACCTGGCCCGGTCGTTGACGGGCTCGCTCGCGTTGTACTCCTCCTTGGTGTCGTCGGTGTTGAAGAAGCTGCTCACCGACGGGTGCCCGGCCCGGTCAGCGTGGACGAGTTCACCGTCGCGCAGGACACTGCACCGGCCCCAGATGTGCAGCTCGGGCTGGGGTGCCAGTGCCGTGGTCGGCAGCTCAAGGGCCATCGAGAAGACGTTGGCCGTGCTGTTGGAGTCGACGCCGGTCCACGGGGACTCCCCGCTCAGGTGCGGTGCGGTGAAATTCCGCTTGCCGCTGGTGTCGAACAGCTTCTGGATGCCGTCGAAGTCGAAGAAGAAGGCGTCACTGCGGCTGCCGGCGGCCACCTTGTAGTCGCCGCCGGCGACCACGTTGGCCTCGGTGTCGAAGGAGACGGCGGCGTCCGACACGATTTTGGTGCCGACGGCCTCGGGCTTGCGGGACTCCGGGCCGGTGGCCATGAACACGCTGTAGGTCTGCGAGCCGTCGGCCGCCGGCGGACTGAAGACCCAGCTGAAGGCGAGGTCGGTCAGGTAGTCGCCGTCGTTGTCGATGTTCAGGCGGTATACGGCGTCGGGGTGCAGGGCGTCCGCGTTGGGGTTGGCGTTGAGGATGAGAACGGTCCTGCTCGGATCGCCGGGTGCCCTGAAGGCGTACAGGTCGCACAGATCGAGGCGCTGGTCGCCGAGCGGTGGCCCAAGACTGAGGCCGGTGAAGTGATTCGACATGTCAGGGTTTCCTCTGCTCGCTCGCCGGGAGACCACCAGCGCGCGTGAACGGCCGTGTCGCCGCTCGTAAGGTGTACGCGCCCCCGGGCGGAGCAGCCACGCTAGCCCGCCACGGAAGCCCGACCGCCGAAGGCGAAAGCGCAGCCGTGAAATGGCCCTCGAATGGGTCACCACGGGGAACCGACATGCCGTTCGGACGCCCACACAACCGATGGGGAAAGCGGCCTCGACGGGTGTCTCACCGGTGGCCGCCTCGGCCCGGTCTCGGGGAAGGTCTCGGTGGTGGTGCCGGGCTTCGTGGCGGGGGGTATCGGTGGACGCGGTGGCCGCGTCGTCCGTCGCGGCCATCACTTCGAAGTTTGGACGGAACCGGTTCATGAGCCGGTCCAAGGGCGATGAGTCTCGCCGTGATCACCAGTCTGTATCTCCGACACGCGATCAATCGCACTCAAGGAGATCATCATGACCACTACCTACACATTCGACGTTTTCTCCAGCCTCGACGGCTTTGGTGCCGCCGGCGGCGACTGGACCGGCTACTGGGGCAAGCAGGGCCCCGAACTTCTCGACCACCGCCTCGGCCTGTACGGCGAGGAGCAGCGGATGGTCTTCGGGGCCAACACCTATCGGGTGTTCGCACAGATGCTGGCCGCGAGCACCGAGGAGTCCGAGGTACGTGACCCATGGGTCACCCGGATGGTGAACCTGCCGGCGACAGTGGTGTCGACGACTCTGGAGGGATCTCTCGACTGGCCGGACGCGGACCTCGTGAGCGGCGACGCCGTCGACGTCGTCGCGAGGCTCAAGGAGGACTCCGAGGTGCCGTTGCGCTCGCACGGCAGCCTCTCGATGAACCGGGCGTTGATGGCCGCCGGGCTGGTCGACCGCGTCCAGGTGACACTCTTCCCGGTGATCACCGGTAGGACCGGGTTGGACGCGATCTTCCAGGGGGCGGCCGACTTCGACCTCGAACTGATCGAGCACCGGACGCTCGACGACCACATCCAAGAGCTGATCTACCGGCCCACCCTGCATGCCTGACCCCGTCGACGCACCACGCGCCGGCGCGGAGGAGGCGCCGGCGCGAGGGCGCGCCCGTCACTTGCCGGGCCGGTACCTCCGCTCGACATGGCCCTTGAGGTCGTCGGGATAGAAGTAGACGGGCCGCAGATCCCCGTTCGCGTAGCGCTCGGCCTGGTCGTCGAAGTGCGGCGAGTCGGGGTGCCCGCTCACTCCTCCCGCCGTCACCGCCCAGGCGCGCAGTCGCGGCCCGAATTCCACCACCGCCACGAAACTGTTGCCGCTGGTGCCGTAGTAGCGCTTCGTTCCCGGGTACGCCCTGGCTCCGAACGAGGCGAGGGAGCCCCATCGCGACGAGGTGAAGGGCACGGGGACGCTCGGCTTGGCATCGCTGAACTCCTGGACGATGGCGGCGTCGTTGCGCTGGTAGCGGTTGATCTCGCCCCACGGCACCTTCCAACTGCCGAAGTCCCGCCGCAGCCGGTTCGTCGCCGTCTCCAGTGCCCCGAGCCGCTGCGCGTCCGTGGCGCGGCCGGCGATGTAGTCCCAGCCCGACATCCCGGCCGCTGCCGCCGCCTGGGATATGAGAGCCCACATGTCCTCACCCCAGAACACGGCCAGCGATGTCGCCGTCGACTTCGCGGACCAGCGGTGGTTCCAGTCACGGAGCAGGCCGATCGGACCGGCCAGCCGCTCCTTCCGCCCGTCGTGCTTCGGCAGCCCGTCCCACGCGGCGACGAGCCCCGGCAACAGACGCGCGAAGGCGGTGAGATACGGATCGAACGCCGCCTCGATCAGCGTCCGCGGGGTGAAGTCGTCGCGAGCGGTCAGTACGCGGACCGCCTGCGGACCGCGCGGATTCTCGCCGACCCGGTCGAAGTAGCGTGGATAGTCGGCCGCGTCCGGGCTGTCCGCGCCGGCGGCGGTCCAGGGCCAGTTGTTGGTGTTGAACGCCCAGCCGTTCTTCGGGTTCACCGCCTGGGGCATGCTGTCCAGACTGTGCACGCCCCGCCAGTCGGTCGCCGGATCACTGCCGTCGACCGGCTTGAGATAGTTGAACCGGTCGTCTCTCACCGGCATGAACTGCGGCATCAGGAAGGCGATGTCGCCCTTCGAGTCCGCGAAGAGTGTGTTGTTCGAGCTGTTTCCCTTCAGTCCCGCGACCTTCAGATACTGCTTGTAGTCGCGCGTCGTGGTGCGCAGGAAGCTCTGGGTAAGGGCCTCGACGGGCTTGTTCATCAGCGCGCACGCGATCCACTTGCCGTCCGCCTCGCGCACGATCGGGCCGTGATGTGTGGCCAGCGTGGTGAAGCCGCGCTTCTCCTGACCGCCCTCCGGGGTACGGAAGGACAAGGTGACCGTCTTCGAGGTGACGGGGCGCAGTTCGTCGCCGTAGCGGTAGGAACGCGTGCCGTCGGAGCCCGTCACGATCGTCTCGGCGAACTCGTCGATGTTGTCGACGCCACTCGTCGTGTGCATCCAGCCCGTGTGCGCGTTGAAGCCCTGATAGATGAAGAACTGCCCCCAGGTGGCGGCGCCGTAGACATTGAGCCCCTCGCGGCTCGTCACATGCTGCTCGGCACGGAAGAAGAAGCTGGTGTGCGGGTTGATCAGCAGCAGGGCGTGGCCGTTCCGCGTGTGGCTCGGAGCGATGGCTATGCCGTTCGACCCCGTGGGTTCACGCAGCACCAGCCCGCGCTCCTCGTCGGTGATCGGCACGTCCCGCGCGCTGTAGAAGGCTTCGAGCTGGGAGAGCATCACCGACTCGATGTCGCCGCCTATGCTGCCCTCCGAGAAGCTCAACGGCATCCACGGCTCGAACCGGTCGAGCACGCGTGGACGCACCTCGGGATGTGTCGCGAGGTAGTAATTGAGTCCGCCCGCCCACGCCTGCATCAACCCGCGCAGCCACGCTGGGCACTTCGCGTAGTCCTTCTTCAGTTCCTCGGGGTCGAGGAACAGCCGCTGACGCAGGTCCTGCCAGATCGCGCTCTCGCCCTCGGCCTCGGCGAGACGGCCCAGGGCGACGAGGTAGTTCTGCTCGATGCGGTTGAAGTCGTCCTCGGCCTGTGCGTACATCATCCCGAACACCGCGTCGGCGTCGGTCTCGCCCACGACGTGCGGAACGCCCCAGTCGTCCCGCGTGATCGTCACCCGGGCGGCGTGTCCGCGCCAGCGGGCCTCGTCGGCCGAAGACGGCGCCGGTCCCGCGAACGCCGTGCCGGACGGCAGCCCCGCGGCTACGGCCAGCCCGGCCGCTCCGCCCAGGACGCGGCGTCGGCTCGGCCCGAAGTGCTGCGGATGGCTCATGAGGCTCCTTCTTCCTTCGAGAATCAGGGGATCGTGCGGCTTTACGCTCAGTCGTTTCGCCGGGATGACGCCGGACGACAGGCCGACGCAACCGTCATCACCCTGATCGACACCTCCACCGTGCGTCCGGCAACCACGACCGGGTACCCCCGGACCCCACACTGGAGTTCGGGTGATCACCTACGCGGACAGTCCTACCGAGGAAGACGCGCCCTGACAAGGACTCGCCCTCGGCGAACGGAAGCTGTTCGGCGCCGTGCCGGGACCGCGCTCGTGAATGACGGCCACGGCCCGTGCGCCCCGTCGGCGGACCGCCGCAGACGCGCCGCAGCCGACGAGACGCGCGAGGGGCCCCTGAATAAATGCGTTGCCCGGCGCGATCGACCGGGCCGATGATCGTGGAATGGCCCCAACTCCCCCCGACGGCCGAGCCGGCATCGACGCCGCCCTGGTGAAACGTCTGATCGCCGCGCAGTTCCCCCGGTGGAGCGGGCTGCCCGTGACACCCGTGGAGGTCGACGGATGGGACAACAGGACCTACCGCCTCGGCGACAGCATGACGGTCCGGCTGCCCACCGCCGCCGGCTACGTCCCCGCCGTCGCCAAGGAGAACCGGTGGCTGCCCAGGCTGGCGCCCTCGCTGCCCGTCGCCGTGCCGACCGTGCTCGGCCAGGGGGTTCCCGGTGAGGGCTATCCCTTTCCCTGGTCGGTGCGCGGCTGGCTGAGCGGCGAGACGGCGCGGCGCGAGCGCATCGGGGGCATGTCCCGATTCGCCGTCGAGGTCGCCGAGTTCGTGCTGGCCCTCCAGCGCTGTGACGCCCGTGGCGGGCCGGTCGCCGACGAGCACAGCTTCTACCGCGGAGCGCCGCCCGCCCACTACGACGAGGAGACTCGCCGCTGCCTGGCCGCGCTCAAGGGCCGGGTGGACACCGACCGGGCGGCCGCCGTGTGGGAAGCCGCGCTCGCCGCCGAGTGGCACGGAGCCCCCGTGTGGTTCCACGGCGACATCGCCCCCGGCAATCTGCTGGTCGCGGACGGGAAGCTGACCGCCGTCATCGACTTCGGTACCGCGGGGACCGGGGATCCCGCCTGTGATCTGGTGATCGCGTGGGGGATGTTCTCCGGCGCCGACCGGGCGGCGTTCCGGCGGGCGGTCGGTCAGGACGACGGCACCTGGGCACGCGCCCGTGGATGGGCGCTGTGGAAGTCGTCGCTGGTCCTGTCCGAGACCATCGACACGAACGAGGAACTGGCCGCTCTCAACCGGCATGTGATCGGCGAAGTCCTCGCGGACCACGACCGGTTCGCCCGCCCCTGACAGCGCCGGCCCCGGTGACGACGGCCGCACCCCGAACGCGGGGCGCGGCCGTCTGTGACTCACCTCGTGGACCGCCCTCTCAGGCCGCGCAGTACTGCGACTCCTTGCCGATGGACCGGTACATGCAATCGGCGTTCTCCAGCAGTTGCAGGACCGCGTCGCGGTTGCGGTTCGTCTCCCGCTCGATGACCTCGTCGGGCGGGTAGAAGCCGCCGCCGCCGGAACTTCCCGGGTACATCTCGAAGGTGTACGCGAAGACCTTCTGGTTTCCCCACAGCCAGTCGTCGATCGACCCGTCCGTGATGTACAGGTCGCTCGCCTGCTCCGCGGTGTAGCCGTTGCTCGCCGCCATCTTCCCGCCGACGGCGGCGAAGGCGTTCCGGTCGTCCAGCGTCATACCGGGAGCCGTGTCGGCCCTCGTGTAGCCGTACGGCCACAGCACCAGTTCGCTGTACGTGTGGAAGTCGATGGCCGCCTTGATCTGCTGCTTGCCGCCGACGACCCGGCTGCGCGCGAAGTCCCCGACCACCTTGACCTCCGGCGCGGACTCGGCGCGCGGGCCGCGGTACGTCTCGGAGCCGGGGCTGGTCGAGGAGCCGCCGCAGCAGCCCCACTGGAAGGCCCAGTTGCGGTTGAGGTCCGTGCCGATGGCGGAGGAGCCGGAGTTGGGCTGCCGGTTCTTGCGCCAGCTGCGGTAGGAGCCGGAGGCGATGTCGTACTCGCCGCCGTCCGGGTTGACGTCCGGGACGATCCAGATCTCGCGGTTGTTCACGGCGTTGGTGACCCGTGAGTCGGTGCCGTAGTCGTCGCCCAGTTCGCGGATCAGATACAGCGCCATCTCGACGGTGAGATGCTCGCGGGCGTGCTGGTGGTGCGTGAAGAGCACCTCGGGTTCGTTCTCGTCCGTCGCCACGTTGTCGCTGATCTTGACCGCGAGGATGTCCCGGCCCTCGTAGCTCTTGCCGATGACACGCTTGCTGATCAGGTTCGGGTGGGCGGCGATCCGCTGGTTGATCTCGGCGTTCATCTCGGCGTAGTTGTGATAGCGCGAGTCGGCCGAGGGGAAGTCGAACGGCTCCACGGCCTCGCCGTTCGTCCTGGCGGGCGGCGCGGGCAGCATGTCGAGCCGATGGCCGAGCTCCCGGAGCCGCTTCGCCTGGGAGTCGGTGGCGCTGACGACCGTCGAGCGCGCGCCCGCCTCGTCCACCGACACGCCGGTGGCGGCGAGGGCGGTACGGCCCGCGGCGTCGGCGGCGCCCGGGATCTCGTACTGCCGGATCCGCTCCTCGGCGACGGCGACGGCGACGGCTCCGGGCTCGGGCGCGGCCTTCGCGGCCGGCGCCGGGGGCGCGGCCTCGGCCGTGAACGGGACGGCCACGGCGAGGGCCAGCATGACCGCGAGGGCAGCTGCCTTCGATCTGCTCTCGCGTATGCGAAGTCGCATGTTGTCTCCTGGATGGGGGGGTGGGGGGTTCGGCCGCGCCGGGTGGAGTGCGGGCGGCCAGGTCCTGTTCACCGGACAGGACCTGGTTGTTCGCGCACATCGTGACGGGATGGCATGGCCCGGTCAAGTAACGAACTTCGGCCATCCACGTCGGCCCCCCGCGCCCCGCTCGGGCCGTGGTGTGTGTCGCCCGCCGACCGCTCAGCCGCTCAGCCGCGTGGCCGTCCGCGCCAGCAGCTCATGACTCGTCCGCCGGCCGTTCGCCGAGCCGCCGCTCAGGACGATCCGGTCGGCGCCCGCCGTGACGTACGCGGCGAGCCGCTCGGCCGCCGTGTGGGCGTGCCCACGATGCCGACATCCGCGGCCTGTTCGCGATCCACGCCGTACGCGTCCACGACCACCCGGGCCATGGTGTCCCGGGCGACGGACACCTCCCCGGCGGGGAGGTCCAGTTGGATCGGCACGGCCGCGGTGACCGGCGGCGCGGGACGGCCCCTCCTCGGCGTACTGCCGCAGTCTCCGTACGCCGTCGGCGAGTTGGACCGGCGAGACCACCGCCGGAAACCAGCCCGCGCCGTACGTGACCGCCCGCCGCGGCACCGCCTCCTCCGGCCCCCCGGCGACGAACAGCGGCGGAGCGGCCACGGCGGGCGTGGGCGTGATCTCGACCCCTGTCCCGCCCTCCGGGCCGACCCGGGGTCGGCCCGCCCCCGGTCAGGCGCGGCAGCAGCCGCAGCGCCTCCTCCGTACGGGGCTCCGCGTCCCGCGCCGTACACCCAGCGCGTCCCACACCGGCGCGTCACGCAGGCCGCCGTGCCGGCGCTCCCACGCGCCCCACCCGTCCCCGATCCCCGCCAACAGCCGCCCCCGCGAGACGTACTGGAGCGAGGCGGGTTCCTTCGCCGGCAGAGGGAGTGGCCGTACGGCCGCGAGCGGTACGCCCTATCCGACGCCGTACCCGCTCCGTGACGGCCGCCGAAGCCGCCGGTACCACCTCCGGGGCGAGCGTCGGGGCCCGCCCCGTGAAGTGGTCCCGGACCCAGACCGATTCGAGGCCCAGGCGCTCGGCGTCGCGCGCTCTCTCCGTGATCCCGTCGTTCCCGAGACAGACGCCGATGTCCGTCATCCCCGCCGTCCTCACGCCGTGGTCCCTCTCGCTGTCGACCACGGGGCAACAACGTCAACCACTCTTGAGGTCAACATCCGCCGTGCTGAAACGCCCTCGGCGGCAGGGCTCTCCTCAGCGGGTGAGCGCGAGGACCGGGCGCAGGCCCGCCGGGCGCTCCTCCACCGGCAGATGGTCCACGAAGTGGACGGCGCAGCCCAGTTCGGCCGCCCCGCCGTCCGCCTCCCGGTCGTCCCCGACCATCAGCACGTCGAGCGGATCCTGCCCGAGGGCCTCGCAGGCCGCGCCGAAGAGCCGCGGGTCGGGTTTCTGGATGCCGTGCTCGTACGACAGCACATAGGCGTCCACGAAGTCGTCCAGGCCGTGCGCGCGGAAGACCGGACGCAGGTCCCAGCCGATGTTGCTGATGACCCCGACGCCGATGCCCTCACGCTTCAGGGTGCCGAGCACCTCCGCGGTGTCCGCGTACGGCCGCCAGGCGTCCGGCGTCCGGTGCCGTTCGTAGAGCGCGTCGTACAGCCGGGGGTCGGGGAGCGCCACCCGCCGGGCGAGGCCGGTGTACGCGGCCCTGTGCCGCTCGGCGCTCTCGTCGCGCGTGGCCCACAGCCCGGCCAGATCCGGCGGCAGCTGCTGCGGCGACGACCCGCCGGGCAGGGCGCCCGCGACGGCCAGCTGGACCGCGTACCGCCGGAGCTCTTCGGGCGGCACCGGAACACTCAGCTCGTCGAGCACGGCCCGGAGCCAGGAGCCGGCCGATTCGATGCGGAACAGAGTCCCTGAGAAGTCGAAAAGCACACCCTTGATCTTCATGGACCCGATCCTTGCCGGGTCACCGCCACCGGGACAAGGCCCGTCCTTCGTACGTGGCGACGGACAGGGCCACCAGACACGCTCCGAACAGCCAGCCGCCCACCACGTCCGAACTCCAGTGCACCCCCAACCAGACGCGGTTGAACCCGGAGCCGAGCACCGACACGACCCCCACCACCAGCGCGGCCCACCACAGCGGGCCGCTCAGGCCGTGCTGCCGCAGCAGCCACAGGAGTATCCCGACGGTGACGGTGGCGGTCATCGCGTGGCCCGAGGGGAACGCCGCGTAGTGCGCAGAGTCGAGTGGGTCCGGCCATGTGGGGCGGTCGCGCCCGACGGCGGCCTTCACGCCCTGCGACACCAGGGCCCCCACCAAAGAGGTCAGGGCGACCCAACAGGCCAGGAGACGCGAGCCGCTGAACCAGAGGAGGAAGAAGGCGACGGCCGTCAGGAGGCGCATCGTCCAGGGGTCCCACACCCAGTCGGTGAGAATCCGGTTCGCGTGGGTGAAGCCCGCGTCGTCCACCGCCCACCGGTGCAGGTCCACGGAAATGGTCCGGTCGAGGGAGAACAGCGGAGCCCACTCGGCGGCGACCAGCGCCAGCAGCACCAGGGAGGCCACGCCCAGTACGACGGCGAGGCGGCCGGCGGTCACGGCTCCCCACGGTATGGGCGGTGACGGCGAGTCCGACCGTGACGGCGGGGGAACCGCGGGGGATTGCATGCGCTGATCCTTACTGACGACGGCCCCGCAAAACTATCCCAGCGTGCGCAGGGCCGGAATGAACGCGACCACGAGCGGAACCGCGGGCACCAGCGCGGCCGCCGCCGTCAGCCGCAGCCTGCGTCCGGCCGTGAGCCGGGGGAGGGGCGTCAGCAGCCGGTCCACCCGGCGTGGCAGTTCGGTGCCGGGCGTGGGGCAGGGCCCGAACACCCCGCGGTCCTCGTTCAGTTCGACCAGGGCGAGCGCGATCGTCCGTCGGCCGAAACGGCGCGAGGCGACATCGTCGGCGGCCAGCTCCACCAGGCGGTGCATCTCGGCCTGGAACGCGGCGAAGACCGGCACCTGCGGGAAGCCGTTGGCGAGCGCGGACGAGCAGTGCAGCAGCCAGTCGTGCCGGGCGCGGGCATGGCCCTGTTCGTGGGCCAGTACGGCGTCGAGCCGGCGGCCCTTGAGCCGCCGCAGGGCGGCCGTGGTGATGACGAGCTGCGGTGCGGCGCCCGGCATCCACCAGGCGCCCGGACGCTCGCCCTCAAGGACGATCAGCGGGCCGCCGCCGGACTCCTCGCCGGGCAACAGCGGTGAACGGACGAGCAGTTCGGTACGGCGCTGCTTGCGGCGCGTGCGCGCCCGGTGGATCTCGCGCGTGAGCATCGTGCCCGTCCACACTCCGCCGGCCGCCAGGAGCACGGCGAGCACCGCGGACCAGGGCCGGTGCGTGCCGAGCGCGTACGCCTCGACGACCCCGCTCGGGGCCGGGGCGAAGACGTGTCCCCGTACGGCCAGCCAGGCCGCCGCGGCGCTGAATGTCATGGAGAGGGCGAAGCAGAGCAGCACGGCGGCCACCACGCACTGCCAGACCCAGAGAGCCACCACCGGCTCGCGCTCGGGCCATTCGGTGCGGGCCAGCAGTCGCGGGGCGACCACCGCGGCCAGCGCACCGAGTGTCAGCAGCACGAGGGAGACCGTCATGGTCGTCAGTTTATGAGTGCGGCGCCGCTCGCGGGGCCGGCCGCGGGCGGCAAGTGACGCAGGACACGGTCATTGGGCGGTGGCGCGCGGCGTGCGTCAGAGCGTGAGCAGCATCGCCAGCATCGAGATGCCCATGGAGAGACGGCAGGCCAGGGTCAGCTCGGGCCTGCCGTCCCGGACCGCGGCCACCGTGTCCGTCACCACCCCCGTCACCACCCCCGTCGCCGCTCCACCGACGGCTCCACCGACGGCTCCACCGACGGCTCCACCGACGGCTCCACCGACCGCGGAGGACGCCACGCCGGTCTCCGGAACGACCGGGGCCGCGTGCTCCGGCGGGGTCACGCTCTGCAACGGGAGGAGCCGCGCGCCCGTCCACAGCACGAACCCCGCGTAGTAGATCAGCAGCACGCCCGTGGCCAGGGGGGTGCCGCCCGCGTGGTGCCCGCCGTGCGTGCCGCCCGGGAGCAGCGCCATCGCCACCGACATGTAGACCATGGCGAGCATCCCCACGAGATGGTGCAGATGGTGCGAGGTCCCCCGGGCCGGGCCCAGGGCGCGCAGCGCGGCGACCCCGAACACTGTCGCGTACAGGAGCCAGACCCAGCGCGGCGGGCTGATCACCGCGGCCGGCACGGCCATCGCCGCCATCCCGAATCCCATCAGGGCCTCGCCGCCCGCCGTGCCGCGCCCCGCGCCCCCGCCGCCCCGCAGTCCGAGCAGACAGTAGGTCCCGGCCGCCGCGCAGAGCGCCACGACCAGCCAGCCGGCAGTCGCCGGTCCGTGCACCGCGCACCTCCCCCTCGCCATGCTCCAGCGATGTCCACACAAACGGTGTCAACGGTGAAATGCCCCAGTCGTTCGAGGCGCACGCGAGCGCAGAGAGACACGGGGGGAGCGCACCCGGGGGACGCGGCCACCGATCAAGGGGTGTGGAAACCACGTGGTTTTCGCATTCCACTGGAAACGGAAAACGTAAAGAAAATAGGCTGACACATCCCTTTGAATTGGTCTGGACAAAGCCTCTGCGGGGACCTTGTGGTAACCCTCCGAACGCGGTTACTTTGCAATGGTGCGCCACGGAGGCGGGCGGGCTGCCGCCGCCTGTAATTCCCCCCACCCCCGTGGATCCGCGTATTTCCAGGCAGATTTCTAGTGGGAGGAAATACTCCGTGAGTATTTCAAGACGCGCCGTCATAGCGTCGGCGCTGGCCGGCACCGCAGCGGCCGGTGGTGTTCTCGGCAGTCGGCAGGCAGGCGCCGCGCCCGCGCCGAGAAGCGGGGCGCGGGTGGCACCCGCCGCGAGTCCCCCGGGCGACGTGGTCGGCAAAATCAGCGTCGGGTATCAGGGCTGGTTCGCCTGCAAGGGCGACGGATCCCCCATCGACAGATGGTGGCACTGGAGCCAGGACAGCAGCCAGCCGCCGTCGCTCAGCAATACGACCATCGCGTCGTGGCCCGATATGCGGGAGTACACGCGTACTTTCGCCACGGCGTATCCGAATCTGAACAATGGCCAGCAGGCCCGGCTGTTCTCCTCGCATGATCAGCAGACCGTCGACACCCACTTCCGGTGGATGCGGGAGAACAACTGCGACACCGCCGCGCTCCAGCGGTTCAACCCCGTGGGCGGCGAAGGCCCGATGCGGGACGCGATGACGGCCAAGGTGCGCCAGGCGGCCGAGGCGAACGGCCGGAAGTTCTACATCATGTACGACGTCACGGACTGGACGTCCATGCAGTCCGAGATCAAGCAGGACTGGACGAGCAAGATGAGGGCGTACACATCTTCGAGCATGTACGCCAAGCAGAACGGCAAGCCCGTCGTCTGTATCTGGGGCTTCGGCTTCGCCGACCCGAAGCGCCCGTTCGCGCCCCCGGCGTGCCTGGACGTCATCAACTGGTTCAAGTCGCAGGGCTGTTACGTCATCGGCGGCGTGCCGACGCACTGGCGCAACGGCAACAGCGACTCCAGGCCGGGATTCGGCGACGTCTACCGCGCGTTCAACATGATCTCCCCCTGGATGGTCGGGCGGATGGGCAACGTCACGCAGGCCGACCAGTTCTACCGCGACGTCAACACCCCCGACCAGGCCGAGTGCAATGCCAGGGGCATCGACTACCAGCCCTGCGTCATGCCGGGAGACCTCCAGTCCCGGCATCGCGCGCACGGCGACTTCATGTGGCGGCAGTTCTACAACATGTGCCGGCTCAACGTCGCGGGGATCTACATCTCCATGTTCGACGAGTACAACGAGGGCAACCAGATCGCCAAGACCGCGGAGAACGGCTCACAGGTGCCGTCCGGCTCCGGCATCTGGGCTCTCGACGAGGACGGCACGGCGTGCTCGTCGGACTACTACCTCCGGCTCACCGGTGACGGCGGCCGGATGCTCAAGAAGCAGATCGGGCTCACCGCGACCCGGCCGACGCCGCCGAGGTAGCGGGCCCGCCGGACCGGGCGGAGCCGGTACGTCCGGCGCCCGTTCCGTCCGGTGATCGGTGACAGCGGCCGTGCGGGCCGCCGGGATCCTCCCCGGCGGCCCTGAGGCGTGTCCGCGAAGTAGCGCCGTCCGCCCGCAGGGCGGGGCCCGCGGCGGCTGGTGCGGTGCGTCGCGAGGCGGGGGATCGGCGTTGTGGATGGACCGGACGTACGTGGCCGGCTGAAGACAACGCGGCGAGGTCCGTGCCAGCCGCCGCGGGCCAGGCGGGACTTCGCGGACACGCCCTGGGCCCTGTCCGGCGGTCAGCTCGTGGGCAGATGCCGCGCCCGCGTCTCCCGGCCGCGCAGCCTCGGCGTGAACGTCGCGTGGAAGATCGTGGAGGCCGCTCCTACGGCGGCGGCCCCCGCGCTCAGCACGGACGGCTCCACCTCGACACGGCGCAGCCGGCGGGCGGTCGGGAACTCGTTGACCGTACGGGCGATCTCGGAGAGGTAGAAGTCGGCGACGTCGTCCGTGAAGAACGGCCCGCCGAGGACGATCAGATCGATGTCCAGCAGGTCGGTCAGGCCCAGCGCGCCCCTCCCGACCGCCCGCGCCACCTCACGTACGGCCGCTGTCGCCGCCCGGTCGCCCGCGGCCGCCGCCCGGCCCACCGCCAGATACGCGGCGGTGCTCCCGCTCGTCGTGGCCGCCGGGCGCAGACCGCCGCGCGCCGCCAGATCGGGCACGGACACCGGCGGATTGCACTCGGGCATCATCTCCGGACGGCCGTCCTCGTCCACCCGGCCCAGGGCGATCGCGCAGAGCTGGCCGAACTCGCCCGCGTTCGAGCTGACACCCCGGTAGATGTCACCGTTCAGATAGAGGCCGGTGCCCACGCCCGTACCGAGATAGAGGTACGCGAAGTCCCTGGCCCGGCGGTCACGGCCGATCCAGCGCTCGCCCGCCGCCGCTGCCGTCGAGTCCTTCTCCATGATGACCGGGCACGGGAAGTGGTCCTTGAGGAGATACAGCAGCGGAAGATCGCCCCAGGCCGACATCAGGGGCGGTCCCAGCACCGTCCCGGACGCGATGTCCACCGGGCCGGGCACCGCGACCCCGATGCCGAGGAACCCCTCGGGCCGTACGGCCCCGCCCGCCTCGGCCAGCGTCTGGCGGCCCAGCGCCGCCACCCGCTCGACGAACTCCGCCGGGTCGGTGTCCGCGCTGACGGAACGGGTGCGGGTGCGGACGATCGCCCCGTCGAGGTCGATCACGACCGCCGTGAGCAGCTCGGGATCGATATGGATCCCGAGCGCGTGCGCGGCGGCTCCGCGCAGCCGTACCGGCGTACGCGGCTTGCCCGACGTGGCGCGCAGTTGCGCGTCCTCGATCAGGATGCCCCGGTCGAGCAGGGAGCGGGCGATACGGGACACCGACTGCTGGGTGAGGCCGGTACGGTGGGCGATCTCGCCGCGTGTGATGGTGCCGGAGAGCCGGACCGTCTCGATGACCACGCACTCGTTGAACGACCCCAGATCGATCTGGTTGACGCCGCTCCAGGTGTGGCCGCGCGCGGAGCTGTCCGTCGTTTCCCCGGCCCCGAGATGGCCCGCGACGTTCTCGCGCAGCCAGCGCACGGTGTGCTGCGGGTCGTCGGCGTCCCCTGCCGCGTACCGCTCCAGTTCGGCGGCCAGATCGAGATAGACGCGCCGTGAGGACTCCGGATGACTGGTGCTGTCGAGAGCGATCATGGCCCGCAGGAACGTGCGCCAGGTGGACCGCGCCGGAATGTGATGGCACGTCACCACCCCATGGGAGTCGGGAGGTTGAGGCACCCCGGCGGGGGCCGGATCGTCCCCGGGCGCGGCGTCCCACAGGGTGATCGCGTGCAGGGCGAGGTCCGGATGACGCCGGCTCGCCTGCGCGAGATAGCCGGCCAGCGCCCGTTCGGACGCGACGACGTCCGCGCGGCGTGGGGAGCCGCGCCCCGGTCCGTCGGACGCGTTCGGCCCCGGACCCGGCGCCCCGTTCGGCTCCGGATCCGAGCCGTGGTCGGACCCGGGGGCACGTTCGGCGGCGGTCGCCGGGCCGGAACCCGGTCGTGGCGTCGACGTCAGCGCCGCGTCCAGTGACCGGTCGAGGCCCGCCAGGACGTCCGCGCCGATCACCGTGCCCGCGGTGGCCGGGGTGCTCGGCACGAGACGGGTCCCGGCCAGCAGGACCCCGCGCAGCCCGTCCACGTACAGGCCCATCACCCACACGTCGGCTCCGGGCAGCGGCGGCCGGGTCGGCACGGACGGCGCCACCGGCTCGTCGGGGACCAGGCGCCAGCGGCGGCGGATCCCGGCGACCGTGGCGTGCGAGAGGCCCAACTCCCTTGCCACCGCCCGTGAAGCGCCGCTGCCACCGGGGGCGAGCAGCGTACGGGTGACGACCTCGGCCTCGTCGACCGTGGCCGGTCTGCCGGTGCGCGGCCGGTGTTCGAGGCCGTCGATGCCCGCGCTCGTCCAGCGCTGCCGCCAACTGCCCACGGTCTGCCGCGACACCCCGAGCCTCCGCGAGATCTCCGCGTCGCGCAGCCCGTCGGCCGCCAGCAGCACGACACCGGCGCGAGTGGCGAGCGGACCGCCCTCGTCGGCCCAGCGGCGCAGGACGGCGCGTAGTTCGGGGGAGAGCGTGCCGTCGGCGGGTTCGGCCGGCCGGGTGTCAGACACCCGAGCCTCCCTCCGGGCCGTCCCCGCGGACCAGCCGCAGGGTCAGGATCTGGAAGGGCCGCAGTGTCAGCTCCACCGAACGGCGGCTGTAGGCAAGCACGTTGAGCGTGTCCTCCAGGAGGTCCGTCTCGTGTACGGCGGTGACCGGGAAGCCGGCGGTCAGTGTCGTACGGGCCCGGCCGCCCCGCGACTCGTACAGCCGGACCACGACATCGCCCGACCGGTCGTCGGCGAGCTTCACCGCCTCCACCACGACGTCCGGACCGTCCACGGCCATCAGCGGCTCCTCCTCCACGGCTCCGGCCGCCGGGCCCGGCCGCAGCGGGAGGTTGAGCGCGTAACCCTCGGAGATCGCGTCGGCCACATCGGCGCCGGGCCGCAGCGTGTGCCGGAAGCTCTGCGGCCCCCGGTCGGCGTGCGGGTCGGGGCCGCGGGGGGCGCGCAGCAGCGAGAGGCGTACGAGCGTGGTGGTCCCGGCGTCCGCGCGGGTGTGGCGCGACACGTCGTAGCCGTACGTCGCGTCGGACGCGAGGGCCACGCCCCAGCCGTGCTCGCCGACGTGGATCCAGCGGTGTGCCCATTGCTCGTAACGGGCCGCGTCCCAGCTGGTGTTCTCGTGGGTCGGGCGCTCGACATGGCCGTACTGGATCTCGCCGCGGCAGTTCTCGGCGTGTACGTCCAGCGGCCAGACGGCCTTGAGGAGGGTGTCCTGTTCGCGCCAGTCGACGTCGGTGTCGATGGTCAGGGCGCGGCTGCCGGCCGTCAGCGTCAGCCGCTGCGTGATGGTCGACCTGCCGGTGCCGCGCTCCACCCGTACCCGCGCCAACAGCGGTCCGCCGTCGGTCACTTCGACCGACGACGCCGTGTCGAGATCGCGCCGGGTGCCGCTCTCGGCGGCGCCGTGGGCGGTGTCGCCGTGCGGGGCGTCGAGGGCCGACGCGCTCCAGCGCGCCGGGTCGTCCCGGTGCAGCTGGAGCAGATTGCCCGCGCCGCCGGGCGCGACGGCCTCGCGGTCCGCCGTCAGGTCGAGTACGGAGCGTACGAGCCCCGCCGGGTCGATGTGGATCCGCAGCAGCCCGTTGTCCAGCAGATGCCCGCCGCCCCGGTCCTCGCCGGCGGCGGTGACCGTCACCGGCGCCGTGCCGCCGAGCGGCAGCCCGGCCGTACCCCGGCCGAGCGCGGGAGCCTCGGCCAGGACGGCGAGCCGCCCGCCGGACAGCGGCTGGCCCGCGTCCACCGCGCCTGTCAGCCGGTCCCGGTCGAGCACGACCACCTCGCGGCGGGCGCGCGGACCGGCGTTGAGGACCGTGACCCCGTCCGGCCCGCCCGCCGAGCGCCGGATCAGGGCCTGGAGTCTGCGGTGCACACCGCGGTACGTCTGCTCGGCTTCCTCGTGCACCCAGGCGATCGCGCCGCCCGGCAGGATGTCCCGGCTCTGGAGCAGCAGGACCCGCTTCCACAGGGCGTCCAACTCGTCGTACGGGTACGGCACCCCGTCCCGTACGGCCGCCGTCGCCGACCACAACTCGGCCTCGCGCAGCAGGGATTCACTCCGGCGGTTGCCACGCTTGGTGCGGGCCTGGCTGGTGTACGCGCCGTGGTGCGTCTGCGCGTACAGCTCGCCGCGCCACACCGGGGCATGCGGGTACTCGTCGAGCGCGTCCCGGAAGAAACGCGCCGGGTGCTGGATCTCGACCCGCGGCGAACCTTCCAGGTCGGCCAGCCTGCGGGCGCGTTCCAGCGTCTGGCGGGTGGGTCCCTCACCCTCCTGGTCCGCCTCGCCGTCGCCCTGCGGCCGGCCGAAGGGCATCAGCGAACGGCTGCCGCCGCCCTTCTCCGCGTACGCGGTGACCGCGTCGGCCAACTCGGGCCCCGTGAGCGCCGCGTGGCCCGGACCGGCCGGCGGGCAGTGTGTGAAGATCCGGCTGCCGTCGACGCCTTCCCACCAGAACGTGTGGTGCGGAAGGGAGTTGGCGTCGTGTGCGGCGAGCGTATGGCCGAGCGCCCAGCGCGCCCCCGCGAGCGCGGCGAGCTGGGGGAGGGCGGCGGTCATGCCGCCGGGGCCGGGCAGCCAGACGCCGCCCGCGTCCAGGCCGAGCTCTTCCCGGTAGAAGCGCCGGCCGTGCGTGAACTGCCGGGCCAGCGACTCCCCGCCGGGCAGATTCGGGTCCGGCTCCACCCACATGCCGCCCACCGGCACCCAGTTGCCCCGCGCGACGGCCTTGCGAATCCGCTCGAAGACATGCGGGTGCTGGTCCTTCATCCAGGCGTGCTCCTGCGCGGACGAGGCCGCGAACACCAACTCCGGGTACTCCTCGGCGAGCGCGGCCACGCTGCTGAAGGCGCGGGCGCTCGCCCGTACGCTCTCGCGCGTCGGCCGCAGCCGGGCGGATCCCGTGGCCGCGTGCCCGACGACGGCCACGGTGTGCGCGGACTCGTGCGCGCGGCGGGCCAGGACCGGCGCGAGGATGTCCCGCGCGCCGGCGGCCGTCCCCGGGATGTCACGGGGGTCGACGGCGTCGACCGCCCGGTCCAACGCCCGCAGGATCTCGTGGCGGCGCGGCAGCCCTGCGGGCAGTGCCTCCGCCAGACTCTGGAGGACATCGATGTCATGGATGAGCTGCCATACGTTCTCGTCCCGTACGGCGAGGTCCGCGCGGAGCAAGCGGTGGAGAGGCTCGTCGCCGGCGGTGACCGGGTCGCCGAAGTGGGCCCCGGCGCCGGTGGCCGCGTCGATCACCGGATTGGCCGCGGCCTCGACGAGCAGCCGTACGGACTCGCTACCGCGCGCCCGGGCCGCGACGGTCACGGTGCTGTCGTGCGGGCGCAGGCCCTGGAGCGGTGTGCCGTGCTCGTCGTGGACCAGTCCCTCGGCCCGGTCGCCGCCGAGGTCGATGACCGCCTCCACACGGCGGCCCGCCCACCGCTCGGGCACCTCGGCGGCGAAACGGAACCAACTGGTGGACCAAGGGCCGCCGCCCCATGTCTCGCCGACGACGAACGGCGTGTACCCGGCGCGGAGCGCCACGTCGACGGGTACCGGCTCGCCCGGGATGTGCCAGGCCCCGACCTCCATGGGAAGCCGCCCGGTGTAGAGCGCGGGGCGCAGCCGACGGTCGAGGAAATGGGCTATGCGCGCCTCTCCGGACTTCGTTCGGTCATGCATGGGCGGCCCTTCCTGTCCTGCTGATGACCGCCATGTAAAACCAAGAGTGTTATCAAGTCAACGCCTGTCCCGATTACTTCTGAGTTCCTGGTGGTGAGGGCCTCGCGATTGAATTGTCAGTCGAATTCCCGCCCGGAAAGTTCTGCTCCTGGACATTAATTGCCCTGACGATTCGAGCAGCGGAACACGGCCGCCGACAAGCCCCGGGAGGCGCGGAGAAGGGCCGTGACGGGCGGAGAAGAATGGAGAGAGGCGGGCGAAGAACGGCAGGAAGGCCGCCGCCTTCCTGCCGTCCGTGTGGGGGATCCTGCGCCGGGGCGGCCCTACGGCCGTACGGCCTCGGGCCTCGCGCAATCGCTGCGCACCGGCAGCCAGACACCCTCGCGGGCCGCGTCGAGCAGCGTCAGCATGACGTCCAGGACATGGCGGGCGAGTTCGCCGGACGCCCGGTGCGGCCGGTCCCCGGCGAGCGCGGTCGCCAGATCGGCGAGACCGGTCCCGCGCCCGGCGTCCCGGTAGCCGCCCGACACCGGTAGCCGCTCCCACTCACCGCCGGCCCGGTGCAACTCGACAGGACCGTCGAAGCCGTTGGGGTCGGGGACGGAGAGCGAGCCCTCGGTGCCGTGCACCTCGATGCGCGGCAGCCGCGCGGCGTGGATGTCGAAGCTCATGACCAGCGTCGTGAGCGCACCGCCCGTGTGCTCCAGGAGACCGGTGACATGGGTCTCCACCTCGGAGTCGAAGTGCTCGCCGGCCCGCGGTCCGCTGCCGATGGTCCGCTCGGCGCGCGGCATGGACGCGGCTCCGGTGACCCGGCTGACGGGCCCGAGCAGATGGACGAGGGCGGAGAGATAGTACGGACCCATGTCGAGCAGCGGCCCGCCGCCGTCCCGGTAGTAGAACTCGGGGGCGGGATGCCAGCGTTCATGGCCCGGTGTGGTCATGAAAGCGGTGGCCGCGACGGGTGCGCCGATGAGCCCGTCGTCGACCGCCCCGCGCGCTGTCTGAACTCCCGTCCCGAGCACGGTGTCGGGGGCGCAGCCGATCCGCAGCCCGCGCCCGGCCGCCGCGGCGAGCAGCCCCCCGGCCTCCTCGCGGGTCATGGCCAGCGGCTTCTCGCCGTACACATGCTTCCCCGCGTCGAGCGCGGCGCGCGCGACCTCCGCGTGTACGGCGGGCAGGGTCAGGTTCAGTACGGCGTCGACGTCGGGACGCGCGACCAGCTCGGCCACCGAGGCGACGACGGCGACGCCCGGTATCCGCGCGGCGACGGACTCGGCCCGCTCCGTGTCCAGGTCGGTCACGGCGGTGAGCCGGACGTCGTCCAGCCGTTCCAGCGTCTTCAGATACTCGCCGCTGATCTTTCCCGCGCCGACCATGCCGACCCTCAGCGGCTCGCCCACAACAGCCCCCTCTCGGTCAGCGTCCGTACCTCGGGCACGTCGAAGTCGTCCGGTTTGTGGCCGATCGTGGAGACGAAGACGCGACCCGCGGCGCGGGTCCTGGTCCACACGGCGGGCATGGTGACCGGCCGTGACCGGGTCTCGTCCGCCTCGAACCCGATCGTCGCGAGAACGTCGATCAGAGGGTCGGTGGCCGTCCAGTAGCGCTCGGTGTGGACGTCGAAGTCGGCCAGGCCGGTGACGATCGGATGGTCCGCCCGCTCCGGCACGATCCGCACCGTGTGGTCGGAGAAGCCCGGCGGATGCATCAGGAACTGGCCGCCGGTGAGGAGTTGGTAGTTCACATCGCCGCGGAAGGAGTCGACGATCCCGCCGTGCCAGCCGGCGAAACCCGTGCCGGCGTGGACCGCCGCGGTGAGCCCGGCGCACTGCTCCGCGCTGATCCCGCCCATGGACCAGCACTGGACGACGAGATCGGTGGCGGCGAGGAGCGCGGCGTCGGTGTAGACGTCCAGGGTGTCGGCCGTCTCGACCGCGAATCCGTTCTCGTTGAGGAAAGGCAGGAAGAGATCGGTGATCTTGACGGGCTCGTGGCCCTCCCAGCCGCCGCGGACGACCAGCGCGCGCCGGGAGCCGGGGGCGGTCGGGGGGCCCGAGGTGGTGGCTGTCATGGTCGTTGCACGCTCCCGTCGGTGTTGCGCAGCAGGGCCCAGCGGTCGTGTTCCAGCGGCTCGGGCACCGGATGCCGGCGTGCCGCCACCTCGTCGAAGTCGACCCCGTGACCGGGCGTCTCGTGCGGGGACAGCACGCCGTCGTTCGCCACGACGGTACCCGGGAAGACGTCGAGAACGGCAGGCTTGAATACCGCCGCTTCCTGCACACCGAAGGCGTGGCTGCTGATGTTCATGGCGAGTGTGGCGGCCTGGGCGACGGGGCTGACGTCGGCCGGGCCGTGCGGCGCGAGCCGTACGCCGCGCAACTCGCAGTAGACGGCGAGCTTTCGGGCCGGGGTGAGACCGCCGAGGGTGGGGACCCGGATCCGGGCGAAGTCGATGGCGGGGCCGTCGAGCAGCGGCAGGAACTGGCCCACGTCGTGGAAGAGTTCACCGACGGCGAGCGGTACGGGGGAGCCGGCGCGCAGCGCGGCGAAGTGGCTCGCGTCCTCGGGGGCGAGCAGATCCTCCACGAAGTAGAGCCCGGCGTCCTCGACCCGGCGCAGGAAGTCCCGGGCCTGCCGGGGGTCGAGGCGCTCGTGCACGTCGTGCAGCAACTCGACCTCGTCGCCGACCCGTGACCGTACCGCGGTCAGGACGCGCGGCACGGTCCGTACGTACGCGGCGGAGTCCCACGGCACCGAGCGGGTGCGCAGCGCGTGGGCGTCGGCGGAGGCGGCGCCGGTGCCGTAGGTGTCGGAGCCGGGCACGGACGCCTGGACACGGACATGCCGGTAGCCGCGCTCGCGCGCCGCCACGACCTTGTCGGCGATCTCGTCGGCGTCGGCGCCGCTCACATGGGTGTAGGCCTCGGCATGGGTACGGACCCGGCCCCCGAACAGTGAGTACAGCGGGGCTCCGAGGCGCTTGGCCTTGAGGTCCCACAGGGCGACGTCGATCCCGCCGAGCGCGTTGCCGGTGACCGAACCACCGCGCCAGTAGGCGCTGTTGAGCAGCAGCCGGTGGATGTCGTCGATGTCGTCGGGGTCGCGCCCGACGAGCATCGGGCCCAGGTAGTCGTCGAGTACGGACCGTACGGCGAGGGTGCGTTGCGGGTCGCTCGCGCAGCCGAGGCCGTACAGCCCCGGCTCGTTGGTCTCGACGCGGACGACGAGATGGGGGCAGCCGTGCGGCGCGGTGAGGAAGGTGGAGACGGCCGTGACGCGGATCTTCGCACCGCGGTCCTCGACCCAGGGAGCGGGGGCGAGGATGTCGGAGCGGGCATCAGGCTGAGCCATACGAACTCCAGCGTACAGATAACAGAATGGTGTACTGCTATCCGAACGTAGAGAGAGCGTCTTTGATTTGTCAATGACTCTACCAAATAAGGGCGGACCGGTCCTCAGTGCTGCCCGAGCCGTTTGAGGAGGGTCCGCAGTGAATGTGCGGCCTCCGTGACGGCTCCGGCGATCTCCTGCGCGCGGGCGTCGTCCATCCGGCTCTTGGGGGCCGAACAGCTGATGGCGTCCCCGCCGCCGTGGCCGGTGCCCAGTGCCACGGCCACGCACCGGATGTCCACGGAGTTCTCGCCGTCATCCATCGCCCACCCCTGCAACCGGGCCTCCGCGAGCTGGCGGATCAGCTCGTCGGGATCGGTCACGGTGTCCGGGGTGAGCCTGGCCAGCGGCCAGTCCAGCCGGCGCTGCACCTCGGCCGCGTCGTACTGCGACAGCATCGCCTTGCCGAGCGCCGTCGCGTGCGCCGGCAGCCGCCTGCCCACCGCCGAATACATCCGAAGCGCGTGCCGTGACTCGCGTTTGGCCAGGTAGACCACGTCCGTGCCGTCCAGCCTGCCCAGATGCACCGACTCGCCCGTCTCCTCGGCGAGCGCGTCGAGGACCGGCCCGGCGAGGCTCGCGACGTCGTCGCCCTCCAAGTAGGCCGTGCCCGTCAGCAGGGCCTTGAGGCCGAGGCTGTAACGGGTGCCCGAGGCGTCCAGATCGACCCAGCGCCGCGCCTCCATCGTCCGCAGGATCGCGTGCAGGCTGCTCTTCGGCACCGCCATCGCGCTCGCCATCTCGGCGAGCGAGAGCCGGGCGCCCTCGTTGCCGAGCAGTTCGAGCACTTCGAGCACCCGAGCCGCTGACTTGACCTCCTCGGGCTTACGCCCCCGCGCTGCTGCTGCCACCGATTCCACGGAACCTCCGCTCCCCGCACCGGCGCCCCTCGGCGATCCGGTCAGCACGATTCTCGACGTGCGTCTTGACGCTATATCACCACAACCATAAGTTCAGTCACTCCAACGCCATTCGGTCTTCTGAACGGTTGAACCTTAGGTAGGGGCCATGCGCATACCATTCGCGCGGAATGTCCGGCTCGTGGCTCTGGCCGCGACCACCGCGCTCTCACTCACCACCCTCTCCGCCTGCGGCGGTTCGTCCGACTCCGGCGGAGACTCCACGTCGCTGGAGATGTGGACCTTCAAGCAGTCCCATGTCGGCGCCCTGCGCGCGGCGGCGGAGGAGTTCGAGAAAGAGACCGGCATCACGGTCAAGATCGAGGCGTACACGCCCGACGACGCCTACACCACCAAGGTGCAGAGCTCCGCCAAGACCGGCAACCTGCCGGACGTCCTCGAAGTGCACTCCGACGGTGAGGACTTCGTCCTCGGCGCGGCGGGCGTCGCCGCCGACCTCCAGGACCAGATCCCGGACTCCTGGAGCGGTCGCTTCCAGGAGGCGATCAAAGGCTCGGGCACCGTCACCGCGCAGAAGTTCAAGGAATCACAGGCCAAGGACTCCACCTTCAAAGGTGTCGAGCAGGACCAGCGCTTCAGCGTGCCCCTGACCGCCGGCACCTTCGGCATCGTCTACGCCAACAAGCAGAAGCTGGCCGACGCCGGAATCACCGAGGCCCCCGCCACCTGGGAGGAGTTCCTGGACGCGGTCGAGGCCACCCACCACAAGGACCCGAAGACCGGCGGCATCAGCCTCGGGCTGAAGGTCAAGTCGACCGGACTGACCTGGGTGCTCCAGCCGCTGGCGTTCGCCCAGCTCGGCAAGCAGGCCTACTGGGACCTCTTCGGCAAGGACAAGGCCACCGACTTCGGCTCGGCCAACGGCACCAAGGTCCTGGGCATGTACGACGAGATCACCCCGTACTGGATGCCGGGCAGCCAGTCCCTCACCATCGACGAGGCCGACCAGGCCTTCGCCCAGGGCAAGTCGGCCTTCGCCGTCGGCGGCACCTTCACCCTCGCCTTCCTCCAGCAGAACGGTATGAAGGCCGATGACGTCCTCGCCTTCGGACTGCCCGCGCCGAAGGACGGAGCCGTACCCGACCGGGCGCTCGGCCCGCTCGCGCTCACCGGACTGAGCCTCACCGCCACGAGCGAGCAGCCCGAGAACGCCAAGAAGTGGATGGAGTTCCTCTCCGGCACCGATGTCGCCGCGAACTTCGCCAAGGAGTCCGCCGACCTGCCGGCCACCGAGCTGGGCGCCGACTCCGCCAAGGTCCTCGGCCCCGCGCTGACCTCCATGATGCGGAGCTTCGACGGCACCGAGGAGACCACGTACGACCCCAGCCGCAACGACTTCCGCCCGCCGGGCTACGACCAGGACGTGGCCGGTGAGATCCTCACCAATCTGAGCCCGCTCGGCCGGGAGACACCGGCGCGGACGGGAGCCAAGCTCCGCGGACTCAACAGCGACTACTGGGCGACCCAGTGACCACAGCACCTCGGCCCACCACGGTGGGGGAGGCCGGGAGCGTCGGCAAGAGCCGTACGCTCCCGGCCGGGGCGGCGGACACCGCCCCCGGTCCCGGCAAGGGGTCCTGGCGCCGCAAGTTCGGCGGCGAGGCCCTCTCCGGTTATCTGTTCGTCGCCCCCGCGGTGGTTCTCTTCGCCGTCATGGGCCTGTACACCGTCGGTTACGGCTTCCTGCTGAGCTTCGCGTCCTGGAACGGCTTCATGCCGCACTGGACCTGGGTCGGCCTGGACAACTACGCCGACCTGCTCTGGCGCAGCCCCATCTACGCGCCACGGGTGCGCAGCGCGGGACTCAACACCCTCTGGGTGATGATCGCCGTACCGGTGCTGACGGTCGTGGTGTCGTTTCCGCTGGCCGTCCTGCTCAACCAGGCACGCAGAATGCAGGCCATCCTGCGGTCGGTCTTCTTCCTGCCGTACGTGACCAGTGGCATCGCCGTCTTCTTCGCCTGGCAGTACATCCTCCAGCCCGACGGCGCCGTCAACCTGTTGCTCGGCCAGATCGGACTCGGCTCGCTCCAGCAGCCCCAGGGCTGGCTCGGCAACCCCGACACCGCGCTGCCCACACTGATCGTGGTGACCGTGTGGAGCGCCGTGCCCGTGTCCATGCTGCTGTATCTGACGGGCCTTCAGACCATCGACCGGAGCCTGCTGGAGGCCGCCGAACTCGACGGCGCCGGCTGGTGGCGTACCAACATGTCCGTCGTCTGGCCGCTGCTGCGCCCGATCACGGCGATCGTCGTCCTGCTCAACCTGCGGGACTCGCTCCAGGGCTTCCAGACCTTCCTGGTGATGACGAACGGCGGTCCGGGCGACCACACGAATGTGCTGGGCCTGGAGGCGTACAGCCTGGCCTTCCTCAAACAGTTGCGGCCCACTCTCGGCCTCGCCAGCGCGCTGGGCTGGCTGCTGTTCGCCGCCGCCCTGATACTGGCCCTGATCAATCTGCGAGCGCTGCGGAGCAAGACATGACCTCGATCCCCGTGGCGGACAAGCGCGCCCACGCGACGGCACACCCCGGCAAGGCGGACAGGGCGGGCAAGCGGCCGGGCGAGAGCGGAGCCCGTAAAGGGCGGATCCTCGCGCGCACCGTCGTCGGTCTGCTGCTCGCCGGATACGGACTGGTCAGCGTCTATCCGTTCCTCTGGATGATCTCCGCCGCGTTCAAGGACCAGCTGGAGGTGGTCAGCGGTGGTCATCTGATCCCGAAGAACCCCACCTTCGACACGCTGATCGACACCTGGAACAAGCTCCACTTCTTCGACTTCTTCCTCAACAGCCTGCTGGTCACCCTCTACACCGTGGTCCTCACGCTGGTGATCTACGCGGCGGCCGGCTACGCCTTCGCCGTGCTCCGCTTCCCCGGACGCACCTTCCTGTCGCGGCTGTTCATCTCGCTTCTCTTCGTGCCCGGCGTGACGGTGATGCTGCCGATCGTGCTGCTGGAGAACGAGATGGGCATCCTCGGCACGCACTGGGGACTGGTGCTGCCCTTCGTCAACGGCGGCGCGCCGCTGTCGATCCTGCTCATGACCGGGGCGTTCAGCGCCATCCCGGCCGAACTGCGGGATTCCGCGCGGGTCGACGGCGCGAGCGAGTTCCGGATCTTCCTCAACATCTATCTGCCACTGGCCCAACCCGCCCTGATCACGGTCGCGCTGCTCACCGCGATCCCGACCTGGAACGAGTATCTGCTCACCCGTGTCTCACTCAACGACCAGTCGACCTTCACCCTTCCGCTCGGTCTGCATACCCTCGCGGCCGAGAACGTCCCCCACTACAACAACCTGATGGCCGGAGCGCTCATCGTGGTCATCCCTGTCGTGCTGCTCTTCGTCTGTCTGCAGCGTTACTTCGTCAACGGTCTCGTCGGGGCGGTGAAGGGCTGATGCGTGTTCTGGTCACCGGAGCCGCCGGACACATCGGCGGCCATGTCATGGACGACCTGCTGGCCCACGGCCACCGGATCGTCGCCACCGACCTCGTCCCCGTCGACGACCCACGGCTGGACCGTGTCCACACCGGCGATCTGCGCGATCCCGAACTGGTACGTGACGCCATGGCCGGCGCCGAGGCCGTCGTCCATCTGGGCGCCATCCCGCACCCCAACTCGGACGACGACAGCGCCCTGTTCGCCACCAACTGCCTCACCGCGCACCGGGTTCTCGACGAGGCGGGCCGCACCGGCGTCCGCCGAGTCGTCGCGGCCTCCAGCCTGGCGGCCGTGGGACTCGCCTGGTCGCCGCAGCCGCAGTCCCCACGCTACGTACCGCTGGACGAGGAACATCCCACGCTCGTCCAGGATCCGTACGGCCTCTCCAAGCTCGTTCTGGAGGAGACGGCCCGCGCCACACACAGGCGCCACGGCACCGACATCGTCTGCATGCGGTTCCCGTTCACCGGCACGGGCGAGCGGCTGGCGGCGCAGCTCGCCGCCGTACGCGACGATCCGGGCGGCCACCGGATGGACCTGTGGGGGTGGCTCGACACCAGGGACGCGGCCAGGGCCGTCCGGCACGCGCTGGTCACCGAACTGACGGGCTGTCACATCCTCAACGTGGCGGCGGACGACACCTCGTCGCCCGTGCCGACGGCCCAACTTCTCGAAGAGCACCACCCGGGCGTGCCGTACTTCACCGAACTGACCGGCCACGCCTCGCTGTTCGACACCTCGGCCTGCGCGAAGCTGCTGGGCTTCGCCCCGGAGTACCGCAGGAGCCCGCTGGACGAGGCCGCGGGTAAGGCCGCCGCCTCGGCTTCGGGCGCGGATTCCGGCCCGGCCGCCGATGGGGAGGTGTGACGGCGGGCGGCGGGGCTCCCGAGTTCCGCCGCGGACGGGCTCCTCGCCCCCACCGATCAACACCCCGCCGATCCGCTACCCCGGGACGTGGGGTTAGGCTCGGGCGCGCCGCCCGCCCGCGGCGGAGATTCGGAGAACGCGCACCATGGACACCGCCCCGCGCCCCGCTCCCGGCCGGCTCACCTACCGGGACGCCACCGCAGAAGACGTCAAGCCCCTCGTGGCGCTCATCGAGTCCGCCTACCGCGGTGAGAGCGCGCGTGCCTCATGGACCTCCGAGGCCGACCTGCTGGAGGGGCAGCGCACCGACGAGCAGGGCGTGCTCGACGTGATCGAGGCCGACGGCGGCCGGCTCCTGATCGTCGAGGCCGACGGCGTGCTGGTCGCCTGCTGCCAGCTGGAGCACCGCGGCCCCGCCGCGTACTTCGGCATGTTCGCCGTCGACCCCGGCGCGCAGGGCGGCGGTCTCGGCAAGCGCGTCCTCGCCGAGGCGGAGCGCCGCGCCCGCGCGGACTGGGGCGTCGGCGAGATGCACATGACCGTGATCGTCCAGCGCGAGGACCTGATCGCCTGGTACGAGCGGCGCGGCTACCGCCGTACGGGACAGCTGCTGCCCTTCCCGTACGGCGACGAGCGCTTCGGCATACCGCAACGCCCCGACCTGGCGTTCGAGCTGCTGGTCAAGCCGCTGGACGAGGACGCCTGACCGGTCCGTCGACCGCCGCGCTCCTCGGCCGGAGGCGCCGAGCCGGACTTCCACGGCGTCCCGGCCGCGCGCGTCAGGCCGTGAAACGCCCGGTGCGGCGGATCTCCGGGAAGTCCGTGGTCGCGCCGTCCAGACCGAGCGCCCGGACCAGCCGCAACTGGTCCGGGGTGTTCACCACCCAGCCGATCACCCCGAGCCCCGCCCCGTGCGCGCGCTCGACGACCTCCAGCGTCAGCCGCCGGATGTTCAGCGCGAGCGAGTCCGCGCCCACCGCGACCGCCCGGTCGACCACATCCGCGCTCCAGCGGCTGGCGATCAGCACCGTCCGTACGCCCGGCACCAGGGCGGAGATCTCGGCGACGGCCTCGTCGTGGAACGAGGACACCTCCACCCGCCCCACCAGCTGCCGCCGGCGCATGACCTCGGCCAGCGCCCGCGCCGCCGCCACATCCTTGATCTCCGCCTGGAGCGGCGAGCTCACCGCGTCCAGAACCTCCTCGAACACCGGCACCCGCTCGCCCCGCCCCGCGTCGAGCTCCCGCAGCTCGGCGAGGGTCCGGTCGGCGATCGGGCCCGTGCCGTCCGTCGTCCGGTCCAGCTCCGCGTCGTGCATGACGACGAGGGCGCCGTCCTTGCTCAGATGAAGGTCGAGCTCGATCGCGTCCATGCCGGCCCGCTCGGCGTGCAGGAAGGAGCGCAGGGTGTTCTCGGGTTCGACACCCATCACTCCACGATGACCGATGGTGAGGAAAGTCAAGGCTGACTCGCTTCCGTCGTCGGCGGCTCCCGCGCGGCGCTGGTGCCCCACGCGGCACGGCGGCAGCCTAACGGTCAGTGCGCCGGTATGGACCCGTGCGTGACACGCAAGTGGAGATGCCTGCTGTCCACAGCGCGTGCGGCGGGAAAAACGCCCGTAAACCCGAAGCGCGGCAGGATAATTTGTCTCGTCCGACCTTGTACGGGAGAATCGAAGACCGATACGGTGCTTTGACGCGAGCTTCTCCCGTGGAGGGTGTGACATGACGGAAATTCTTGTGCAGGACCGGACCGGAGGACTCCCGGCCGACGGCGAGCGGGTGGTCGAGCACCCCGCGTGGACCGAGCTCAAGAATGCCGTCGAGGAGATCCGCCCCTGGCAGTCCAAGGACGGCTCCATAGACTTCGACGCCGACGACGCGCCCGCGCGCGCCCTCGTCGAGGTCACGCTCGACCGCGTCACCGCCGCCGTCGAGCAGCTCTCGTTCCTGCTTCCGCACGACGCCGCCTACCACCAGGCGCTCATCGCGGATCTGCGTAAATGGGCCGACAGCGCCTTCGACGTACCCGACTTCCTGGACTCGCTGCTCGCCTTCCAGCCCGCGGCCGACCGCGTGGACCGGCTTCAGCACCTGGTCGTCTTCCCCATGTACACGCAGAACGGCAACCCGGACCGCAATCTGGAGGCCGTCGTCCTGCGCATGGTCTGGCCCGAGTGGCTCGCCGAACTGGAGCGCACCCGCTACGACAACCCGCTCTTCTGCGGCATCACCTTCGAGGACTTCACCGCCGGGTACGACACCAACTCCGCGGTCCTCTTCCCCGAGACGATCGCGGTCCGCGAGGCCCCCGAGCGGTTCAGCTGGGGCGGCATCTTCTGCGACCGCGAGGCGGCCCGCTTCCGCCGGGTGACCGAGGCCGCCGTCGACATCCTCGGGGTCGAACTCCCCGACGACATCCGCGAGATGGTCGGCGACCAGGACCGCTGCCAGCAGGCGTTCGTCCTCTGGGACATGATCCACGACCGCACCCACAGCCACGGCGACCTGCCGTTCGACCCGTTCATGATCAAGCAGCGGCAGCCGTTCTGGATGTACGGCCTGGAGGAGCTGCGCTGCGACCTCACCGCCTTCCGGGAGGCCGTACAGCTCGCGGCCGACGGTGTCCCGCAGGGACGCGACGTGCAGTACGCGGTGCTCTTCGACCGGATGTTCCGCTTCCCCGTCACCGGTGCCCGGCAGCGCAATTACGACGGCCTCGGCGGCCAGTTGCTCTTCTCCTACCTCCACAAGCACGACGTGGTGCGCTGGACCGACAACACCCTGCGCATCGACTGGGAACGGGCTCCCCAGGTCACCCAGCGGCTGCTCGCCGAGATCGAGGACCTCTACCGGGCCGGTATCGACCGCCCGAAGCTGGTCCACTGGTTCGCCGCCTACGACCTCGTCTCCACCTATCTGGCCCCGCACCCCGGATCCCGCTGGGCCAAGGGCCCGGACGCCCTGGACCTGGATCTGCCCCCGCGCAAGCTGGTCGACGACGTGCTTCCCGACGAGTTTCCGCTCAGCATGTTCTACGAGGCACTGGGCAAGAAGCTCAAGACCGTGATCGCCTCGACCCAGGGCATCCGGGCCACGAGCACCGAGAAGCGAGCCGCGTGAGTTCGTAGGACACTGCTGTCGGCGGGAGAACATGGCCCGCGAACAGGATGGCCGGCCACGGCGTGAGCGACGACGCGCAGACACGGGGGACACCGGGATGACGGAGAAGACGACCATGACCACAAGCACCGGAGAGGGCGGCGTTTTGGACGGCGCCGTCGTGGCGGTCGCCGGAGCGGGCGGCCCCGCGGGGCGCGCCGCCCTGCTGCGCCTGGCCTCGGCCGGCGCGACGGTCGTCGGCGCGGACGCGGACGCGGCGAGCCTCGCCGAGGCGGTCGACGCCGCCCGCGGCGCCCACAGCGGCGCGACCGTCACCGGTGACACCGTCGACCTGCTGGATCTGGCGGCCACCCGCGCGTGGGCGGCCAAGACCGAGAAGGACGCCGGCCGCGTTGACGGTCTAGTCCATCTCGTCGGCGGCTGGCGCGGCGGCAAGACCTTCGCCGACACCGACCTCGCCGACTGGGACCTGCTGGAGAAGCTGCTGATCCGCACGGTCCAGCACACCTCCCTCGCCTTCCACGAAGCCCTGCTGCGCGGCGACCGCGGCCGCTATGTGCTGGTCAGCGCCGCAGGAGCGAGCAAACCCACGGCGGGCAACGCCGCCTACGCGTCGGCCAAGGCCGCGGCAGAGGCCTGGACGCTGGCGCTCGCCGACGACTTCCGTAAGGCCGGGGGCGACGAAGGGCCGCGCGCGGCGGCTGCGATCCTGGTCATCAAGGCACTGGTGCACGACGCGATGCGCGCCGAGCGCCCGAATGCGAAGTTCGCGGGCTTCACGGACGCCGGAGATCTGGCCGACGCCATCGCCGGGGTCTGGGAGCGGCCCGCCGGTGAAGTGAACGGAAGCCGCCTGTGGCTGAGCCCCGAGTCATGACGTCCCGTACGACTGCCGCGACGTCCCGTACGACCGCCGCGCGTGCGCACCACGACCCCGCGGTGCGCGGGTTCGCCAGCGACAACTCCGCGGGCGCCCACCCCGAGGTGCTGGCGGCGCTGGCCGTCGCCAACGGCGGCCACCAGATCGCGTACGGCCAGGACGAGTACACCGACCATCTCCAGCGCGTCATGCACAGCCACTTCGGGCCCACGGCCGAAGCCTTCCCGGTCTTCAACGGCACCGGAGCGAACGTCGTCGCTCTCCAGTCGATGACCGACCGCTGGGGAGCGGTGATCTGCGCCGAGTCCGCGCACATCAACGTGGACGAGGGCGGGGCGCCCGAGCGGGTGGGCGGCCTCAAACTGCTGACCGTGCCCACCCCCGACGGCAAGCTCACCCCGGAGCTGGTCGACCGGCAGGCGTGGGGGTACGACGACGAGCACCGGGCCATGCCGCAGGTCGTGTCGATCACCCAGAACACCGAACTGGGCACCGTCTACACCCCGGCCGAGATCCGCGCGCTGTGCGAACACGCCCACGAGCGGGGTATGAAGGTCCATCTCGACGGGGCCCGGATATCCAACGCGGCCGCCTTCCTCGACGTACCGATGCGCACCTTCACCAACACCGTCGGCGTGGACGTGCTGAGTTACGGCGGCACGAAGAACGGCGCGATCTTCGGCGAGGCCGTCGTCGTCATCGACCCGGACGCGGTCCGCGCGATGAAGCGGCTGCGCAAGCTGTCGATGCAGCTCAGTTCCAAGATGCGGTTCGTCTCCGTCCAGTTGGAGGCACTGCTGGCCGGCGATCTGTGGCTGCGCAACGCCCGGCACAGCAACGCCATGGCCCAGCGGCTCGCCGACGGCGTGCGCGCGGTCGACGGGGTCGAGATCCTGCACCCCGTCCAGGCGAACGCCGTCTTCGCCCGGCTGCCGCGCGAGGCGAGCCTGCGGCTCCAGCAGCGTTTCCGCTTCTACTTCTGGGACGAGGCGGCCGGTGACGTGCGCTGGATGTGCGCCTTCGACACGACCGAGGACGACGTCGACGCGTTCGTCCAGGCGGTCAAGGAAGAGATGGCCAGGTAGCCGGCGGCCGGGGCCTCGCCTGTCGGTGCATTACAGTAGACCTCATGGTGTGCTGTGGTGCACCGATTCCGTACGTCCCGAGGCAAGGCAGACCATGACCCTGACACTCACCGTGTCGGACGAGGTGCACACCCTCGTCCCCGGCTTCACCCCGCTCGCCGTCGAGGCCCACGGCCTGGTGAACGGCCCCAGCAACGAGGCCGGTTCGGCGCTGCTCGACGACGCGGCCCGGCGGCTCGCCGCCCGCCTCGACGGACGCGCGCCGCACGAGGACCCGCACATGGTGGCCTGGCGCGCCGCGTACACGGCCTTCGGCAGCAAGCCGAACCGTACGCGCAACTCCGCCGAGGCCCTGGCCAAGCGCGCGCTCGCGGACGGCGGTCTGCCCCGGATCAATCTGCTCGTGGACCTCTACAACGCGATCAGCGTGGCCCATCTGATCCCCGTCGGCGGCGAGGACACCGACCGGATCACGGGCGCCATGCGGCTCGTACGGGCCACCGGCGAGGAGCCGTTCCACACCGCCGCGGGCGGGGAGTCGGTCGTCGAGCACCCGGACGCGGGCGAGGTCGTGTGGTGCGACGACGAGGGTGTCACCTGCCGGCGCTGGAACTGGCGTCAGGGTGTGCGGACCCGGCTCACCGAGGAGTCCGTGAACGCCGTCTTCCTGCTGGAGAGCCTGGCCCCGATGACCGGCGCGGAACTCGACGCGGCGGGCACCGAACTCGCCGAATCGCTGGAGAAGTTGAGCCCCGGGGCGCGGATCACCGTGCGCCCCGCGCTCTGACGCACCACGGGAGACGGACCGACAGCCGGGCCACGGGCCGCGCAGTGACGTTTCGGTGGCAGCGCCCGCGGGGGCCGAGAGGCTCAGCCTGCTTCGCGTGCCTCGGCCGGAGTCGGGGCCGTACCGCCCAGATGTGACGGTACCCACCAGGTGTCGCTCGCGTCCCTGGGCCGTACCGGATAGGCGCGCTGGGCGGCTTCGAGCAGCTCCTGCACCCGCTCGCGCAGCCGCCGGGTGATCGCCCCCGCGTACTGGTCGGTGGGGGCCTCCAGCGGCTCACCGACCCGCATCGTCACGGGGATGTGGCTGCGCCGGAAGTTACGCGGGCGCCCCTTGGTCCAGAGCCGCTGGGTGCCCCACAGCGCCATCGGGATCAGCGGCACGCCGGCCTCCTGCGCCAGGCGCGCCGCGCCGGACTTGAAGGACTTGAGCGTGAAGGACTGCGAGATCGTCGCCTCGGGGAACACACCGATGATCTCGCCCGAGCGCAGCGAGTCGAGCGCGTGCGAGTAGGCGGTCTCGCCCTGCGTACGGTCCACCGGGATGTGCTTCATGCCGCGCATGAGCGGCCCGGAGACCTTGTGCCGGAAGACGGATTCCTTCGCCATGAAGCGGACGAGGCGCTTCTGGGGGAGTGCCGTGAGCCCGGTGAAGATGAAGTCCAGATAGCTGATGTGGTTGCTGACGAGGACCGCACCGCCGACACGCGGGATGTTCTCGGAGCCCTGAGTCTCGATCTTGAGGTCCAGCGCCTTGAACATCGTGCGGGCGGCGCCGACGACCGGCCGATAGACGAGCTCTGCCATCTGGAGGAGACCCTTCTGTTCCCGGGGAGGGTTCTCCCGACGGAAGCTACGCAGCCGTAGGTTTTCGGCATTGGGCAGATCGTGCCCCAAACGAGCCCTTGTGGCCAGTCCTCTCGACGGCGCGGAGCGAGATTCTCATCACGTCATTCCTGGGTGATCGGGGCGTTTGCCGCAGCTCAGCGCGGCGCCGCGGAATATTCCGCCGTCGTGCGAACGCTGCCCCGTGGAGAGGCGGCGACCGGACTCATGGTGAGCGGAGGCTCAAGGTGCGCGAGCGAGAGGGCGAACCGCGGCTCGACGCCGCGCGGTTGGGCGCGGAGTTGGGGGAACGCGCCACGCTGGTCCAGTTCTCCAGCGCGTTCTGCCAGCCGTGCCGCGCGACCAGGCGCACGCTCGCCGAGGTGACCGGCATGGTCGAGGGCGTCGCCCATGTGGAGCTCGACGCCGAGGACCGGCTGGAGTTGGTACGCGAACTCGGCATCCTCAAGACCCCCACGGTGCTCGTCCTCGACGCGGCGGGCCGGATCGTACGCAGGGCGGCGGGGGCGCCCCGCAAGGCCGATGTGATCGCGGCGCTCGGTGTGGCCGTCTCCGGCGAGACCCCTGGCGGGTGACACGCCGCGGCCGCAGGCCGCAGTGCGTCGGGGCGTCGGGGCGGCGGGCGTTGGGAAGGTCACAGTTCAAAGCGCTTGCTCAGCGGGCACGAGCTGGATGTACTGGCGAGTAATATTATGGTCGGTGCGCGGGTCGACCTGACCGGAAAACCCCCCATCAGGCGCCTATGCTGCGAGCAACAACGCAGCCCAGAAATGACGATGCAGTAGGAGAGCCGGCGTGAGCTTGAGGATCGTTGTCTGTGTGAAGTACGTGCCCGACGCCACGGGTGACCGGCATTTCGCCGATGACCTGACGCTGGACCGTGACGATGTGGACGGTCTGCTGTCCGAGCTGGACGAGTACGCGGTCGAGCAGGCGCTCCAGATCGCGGGTGACCACGACGGTGACGCCGAGGTCACCGTGCTGACGGTCGGCCCCGAGGACGCGAAAGACGCGTTGCGCAAGGCGCTGTCGATGGGCGCGGACAAGGCGGTCCACGTCGAGGACGACGATCTGCACGGCACGGACGCGCTCGGCACCTCGCTGGTCCTGGCGAAGGCGGTCGAGAAGACCGGCTACGACCTGGTGATCTGCGGCATGGCCTCCACGGACGGCACCATGGGCGTCCTGCCCGCGATGCTCTCGGAGCGTCTTGGCGTGCCGCAGGTGACGCTGCTGTCCGAGGTCTCGGTCGACGGCTCCACCGTCAAGGGCCGCCGCGACGGCGACGCGGCGACCGTGCAGCTCGAAGCCTCCCTGCCGGCCGTCGTGTCGGTGACGGACCAGTCGGGCGAGGCCCGCTACCCCTCGTTCAAGGGGATCATGGCGGCGAAGAAGAAGCCGGTGGAGTCCCTGGACCTGGGGGACCTGGACATCGAGGCCGGGGACGTCGGTCTCGAAGGCGCGTGGACGGCGGTCGACTCCGCCACGGAGCGCCCGGCCCGCACGGCGGGCACGATCGTCAACGACGAGGGCAAGGGCGGCGACCAGTTGGCCGAGTACCTCGTGAGCCAGAAGTTCATCTGACGGGTGCGGTTCACCGCCCCCCAGCCGGTCCCCTTCACGCACACGCATTCGCAGGAGAACACATCCCATGGCTGAAGTCCTCGTCTATGTCGATCATGTGGACGGCGCCGTCCGCAAGCCCACCCTGGAGCTGCTGACGCTGGCCCGCCGCATCGGCGACCCGGTCGCCGTCGCGCTCGGCGCGGGCGCCGCGGACACCGTCGCCACCCTGGCGGAGCACGGCGCGGTGAAGGTCCTGACCGCCGACGCCCCCGAGTTCGCCGACTACCTCGTCGTCCCGAAGGTCGACGCGCTCCAGGCCGCGTACGACAGCGTCTCCCCGGCCGCCGTACTGGTCCCCTCGTCCGCCGAAGGCAAGGAGATCGCCGCCCGTCTCGCGGTGCGTATCGGGTCGGGCCTGATCACCGACGCGATCGACCTGACGGCCGACGACCAGGGCCCGGTGGCCACACAGTCGGTCTTCGCCGCCGCGTACACCACCAAGTCCCGTATCACCAAGGGCACTCCGGTCATCACCGTGAAGCCCAACTCGGCACCCGTCGAGCCGGCCGCGGCCGCGGGCGCCGTCGAGGAGCTGGCCGTCACGTTCGGTGAGGCCGCCACCGGCACCAAGGTCGTGGCGCGCACCCCGCGTGAGTCGACCGGCCGCCCGGAGCTGACCGAGGCCGCGATCGTCGTCTCCGGCGGTCGCGGCGTCAACGGCGCCGAGAACTTCGCGATCATCGAGGCGCTCGCCGACTCCCTCGGCGCGGCCGTGGGCGCCTCGCGCGCCGCCGTCGACGCCGGCTGGTACCCGCACTCCAACCAGGTCGGCCAGACCGGCAAGTCGGTCTCCCCCCAGCTGTACATCGCCTCCGGCATCTCGGGCGCGATCCAGCACCGGGCGGGCATGCAGACCTCGAAGACGATCGTCGCGGTCAACAAGGACGCCGAGGCGCCCATCTTCGACCTCGTCGACTACGGCATCGTCGGCGACCTCTTCCAGGTCGTCCCGCAGCTCACCGAGGCCATCAAGGCGCGGAAGGGCTGAGCCGAGGGCGGCTCGTACGTTCCGGCGGCACGCGCGGCTCGTACGTCGGCATACGCGCAGGGGCCGCGCGGTGGATCACCCACCGCGCGGCCCCTGCGCGCTGCGCGCTCGCTTCCCGGGCCGCCCCGGGCGACCATTGACGCAGCCCGGATCGGACGATTAACTTCACCATGCGGATGATGTATTCCGTATGGTGGAAAATAAGTGCGGTACATGGAGGCGTGGGAATGGGTCAGGGCCAGCAGGAGAAGGTCGCGACGAGCCTCGCGGACGCGGTCGGGGCGAGCATCAGCGCCTCGCTCGCACCGGTCGACGCGGAACTCGCCCGCCGCTATCCGGGAGACCCCGGCACCCGCCAGCCCGTCCACACCGTCTACGTCCCCGCGGACGCGTTCGACGTCGGCACCGTCCGCTCCTGGGGTGACCAGGCCCTCGCCGCCCTCGACGAACACGCCCCGGACGCCGCCTCCTTGGCACGCGCCCTGGGCCTCTCCGGCGAACTGGCCGGCCCGGTGTACGAGCGGGTGCGCGCCAAGCTGGAGCGCGAACCCGTCGAGGACCTGCGGATCGACTTCGAGGACGGCTACGGGGCGCACTCCGACGAAGAGGAGGACATCGCCGCCGCGCGCGCCGCGCGCCTCGTCCACGCCGCGTACGAGGACGGCGCCGCGCCCCCGTACATGGGCATCCGGATGAAGTGCCTGGAGGCCCCCGTACGCGACCGGGCCATCCGCACCCTCGACGTCTTCCTCAGCGGACTGATGGAGGCCGGCGGGCTCCCCGAAGGGCTCGTCCTCACCCTGCCGAAGGTCACCTATCCCGAACAGGTCACCGCCATGGTCCGGTTGGCGGAGGAGTTCGAGAAGGCGCGCGGGCTCCGGCCGGGCCGGATCGGCTTCGAGATCCAGATCGAGACCAGCCAGTCCATCCTCGCCGCCGACGGCACCGCCTCCGTGGCCCGGATGATCGTCGCGGCGGACGGCCGCGCCACCGGACTGCACTACGGCACCTTCGACTACAGCGCGTGCGTCGGGGTCAGCGCCGCCTACCAGTCCAGCGACCACCCGGCCGCCGACCACGCCAAGGCCGTCATGCAGGTCGCCGCCGCCGGCACCGGCGTACGGGTCTGCGACGGCTCCACCAACGTCCTGCCCGTCGGCCCCACCAGCCAGGTCCACGAGGCATGGCGCCTGCACTACGGGCTCACCCGCCGCGCCCTGGCCCGCGCCTACTACCAGGGCTGGGACATGCACCCAGGCCACCTGCCCACGCGCTACGCCGCCGTCTACGCCTTCTACCGCGAGGGCCTGGAGCCGGCCGCCGCGCGACTCGCCGCGTACGTGGCGAAGGCCGGGGGCGACGTGATGGACGAGCCGGCCACCGCCAAGGCTCTCAGCGGCTATCTGCTGCGCGGTCTGGACTGCGGCGCCCTCGACGCCGACGAGGTCACGGGCCTCGCCGGGCTCACCCGCGCCGACCTGGAAGGCTTCTCGGCCCCACGCCGCGCGGCCCTCACGGTCTAGGTGTATTGACCCGGAGGGTTGTTGACGCGGGTGATGGGTGGCCGGCGGACGTCGTGGATCAGCCCCGGGCGGCTGGTGCGGTGCGTCGCAAGACGGAGGAGATCGGTCCCGTACCGGGCTCGGCCGACCCAAGACAACGCGGCGAGGCGCCGTGCCGGGCGTCACGGGCCGGGCGGGACTTCGCGGACACGCCCCGGCCCAACCGCCGCACATACCGGCCCGTCCCACCCGACACTGCCGCCCCTCAGGCTGTCGTCGACACCTACGAGGACCGCGACCACGGTCCCGTACGGGTGACCGGAACCAGCGACGCGCGCTGGTGGGCCAAGACCGACGACGACAGCGGCGACACGAACGTCTTCGTCAGCGACGTCTACATCTCGGGCGGCGACAACGTCCAGCCGCTGCCGGGCCTACCGGTCTGCTGACGGCGGCAGCTCGCCCGAGCCGCGTGCGATCAGCCTGGTCGGTACCACCACCTGGTTCGGGGCTTCCGCCGCACCGTCCAGCCGGCGGAACAGCCGCTCCGCCGCCGTACGCCCGAGAGTGGCCGCGTCCTGCGCGATGACGGTGACCCCCGGGTCCAGCAGGTCGGCCAGCTCGATGTCGTCGAAGCCGACGAGGGCGACGGGCCGGTCGTGCGCGGCGAGCGCCCGTACGACCGTGACGGTGACACGGTTGTTGCCGGTGAGGATCGCCGTGACCGGCTCGGGGGCCTTCAGCATCGACACGACGGCCTCGTGCACCCGCTCGGGAACGGTCGTGCCCAGCGACACCCAGGAGTCGTCCACCGGCAGGTCGGCGTGCGCCATCGCGGCCCGGTAGCCGCGCAGGCGCTCCACCGCCGTGTGGATCCGGGGCTGGTCACCGATGAAGCCGATCCGCCGGTGGCCGTGCGCGACCAGATGGGCCGTGCCCGAACGCGCGCCGCCGAAGCTGTCGGAGAGCACGGCGTCCGCGTCGATCTTCCCCGCGGGGCGGTCGACGAAGACCGTCGCGACCCCGGCCTTGATCTCCGGCTCCAGATAACGGTGGTCGTGACCCGCGGGGATGATGATCAGGCCGTCCACGCGGCGCGCGCAGAGGGCGAGCACCAGCTCCTGCTCGCGGTCCGGGTCCTCCGCGCTCGACCCGTTGATCAACAGCGCGCCGTGGGCGCGGGCGACCTCTTCGACCGCGCGGTTCAGCGGACCGTAGAACGGGTCGGCGAGATCTTCCAGCACCAGACCGATGCTGGCGGTACGCCCCTTGCGCAGCACGCGCGCGGAGTCGTTGCGGCGGAAGCCCAGCGCGTCGATGGCCTCCTGCACGCGCCGCTCGGTGTCCGGCGTCACGCCGGGCTCCGCGTTGACCACCCGGGACACCGTCTTGAGCCCGACACCGGCCCGGGCTGCCACATCCTTCATGGTGGGCCGATTACCGTAGCGGGGCTCGGGGTGACGGGCGGTGTCGGCCACTGTGCGCTGTCCTGTCGTCGTTCGGTTACGTTCAAGACTTGTGGCGTTGAGCATAGGCCCTGGACAACGTTGTCAGGTGAATGGAGACTGTTCCACGAACCCGCAGGTCCCCCGCGCGTCCCCCACCACCCCCGCCCGCGGGGACCCTCTCGTCCACTGGAGATCCGACACTGATGCATACCGACCTAGTCGCCGCTCTCGACATCGGCGGTACCAAGATCGCCGGAGCGTTGGTGGACGGTGACGGGAGGATCCTCGTACGGTCCCGCCGGCCGACCCCGGCGACCGAGGACGGCGAGTCGGTGATGCGCGCGGTCACGGAGGTGCTGAAGGAGATGGGCGCGTCGCCGCTCTGGGCGCGTACGACCGCTGTCGGCATCGGCAGCGCGGGCCCCGTGGACGCGGCGGCCGGCACCGTCAGCCCGGTGAACGTGCCCGGCTGGCGCGGATTCCCCCTGGTCGAGCGGGTCCGGCGAGCCACCGGTGGGCTGCCGGTGACGCTCGTGGGCGACGGCGTCGCCATGACGGCGGCGGAGCACTGGCAGGGCGCGGCCCGCGGCTACGACAACGCCCTGTGCATGGTGGTCTCCACCGGCGTCGGCGGCGGTCTGGTGCTCGGCGGCAAGCTCCACCCGGGCCCCTCGGGCAATGCCGGCCACATCGGTCACATCAGCGTGGATCTCGACGGCGATCTCTGCCCGTGCGGCGGACGCGGCTGCGTCGAACGCATCGCGAGCGGCCCCAACATCGCCCGTCGCGCCCTGGAGGGCGGCTGGCGGCCGGGTCCGGACGGTGACACCTCGGCGGCGGCGGTCGCCGCGGCGGCGCGCACGGGCGACGCGGTCGCCATCGCCTCGTTCGAGCGGGCCGCGCAGGCCCTCGCCGCGGGGATCGCCGCGACGGCGACGCTCGTGGAGATCGGGATCGCGGTCGTCGGCGGGGGAGTGGCGAACGCGGGCGATGTGCTCTTCCTGCCGCTGCGCCGCTCGCTGCGTGAGTACGCGACGCTCTCGTTCGTCCAGAACCTCACCGTGGCACCGGCGCTGACCGGTACGAACGCGGGTCTGGTGGGCGCGGCCGCGGCCGCCGCGCTGGGGCGCGGGTCCGCCGCGTCGAGCAACAACAACTCGGCGATGACCGCCCCTACAAGCATCTGACGCACCGTCAGACGAACGTCGGGTCGCCCTCCCCGCGACCGTCCGAACGGATGGACGACGGTCGCGTGAGGGCGATTTGACGGGCCGTCAAATCGCCGCCGCTGTACCCGTCTTCGCGTTTGTGGCATTGCGCGCGTTTGCGGTGGAGCCTGTTCGGCTCTGTTGCGTGAGACCGAATAACGGTTGTTCGGTATCCCCGTCAGAACCCTTGACGACTCCCTCTCAGGGGAGTGAGATCCAACCCTCGCGTTCGGTTGTGTTGGGTTGCACCCCTGAGGAGGGGGACATGTCTCAGTCTCCGTTCAACGGTTCGGTGGTACCGGCGAGTCTGGCCGGGCACCGGATCTCCCGGCGAAATCTACTGCGTGGTGCGGCGGCCGGGGCGGGTGCGATCGCACTGCCGTCGCTGCTCGCCGCGTGCGGCGGCGGCCCGGGCGGTGACGGAAAGACCGTCACGATGGGTTCGAACGCATCCGACCCAGTCCCGAAGAAGGCGTTCGACCAGGCCTTCGCGGCGTACGAGAAGCAGTCCAAGGAGAAGCGGAAGGTTGACGTCAACACCGTTGACCACAACAGCTTCCAGGAGAACATCAGCCGCTATCTGCAGAGCAAGCCGGACGACGTCTTCATGTGGTTCGCCGGCTACCGGATGCAGTTCTTCGCCGAGAAGGGGCTGCTCCACGACATCAGCGACCTGTGGGGCGACTACACCGGCTTCTCCGACGCACTGAAGGCCCAGTCGACCGGCTCCGACGACAAGCAGTACCTCACGCCGTACTACTACTACCCGTGGGCGGTCTTCCACCGGAAGAGCGTCTTCGAGGAGCGCGGCTACGAGGCGCCGCGCACCCTGGACGAGTATCTGGCGCTCGCCAAGCAGATGCGGAAGGACAAGCTGACCCCGATCGCGTTCTGTGACAAGGACGGCTGGCCGGCGATGGGCACCTTCGACTACATCAACATGCGCACCAACGGTTACGAGTTCCACACGTCGCTGATGGCGGGCGAGGAAGCCTGGACCGACAAGCGCGTCAAGGATGTCTTCGACACCTGGCGGAGCATCCTCCCCTACTGCCAGCCGGGCGCCAACGGCCGTACCTGGCAGGAGGCGGCGACCAGCCTCCAGAAGGGCGAGACGGGGATGGCCGTCTTCGGACTGCCGCACCCCGGCCAGCAGTTCGCCGAGGACGAGCAGGACGACATCGACTTCTTCGCCTTCCCCGAGATCAACCCGGAGCACGGCCAGGACGCGGTCGAGGCGCCCATCGACGGATTCCTGCTGGCGAAGAACTCCAAGAACCTGAAGAACGACCAGACCATGGAGAGCGCCAGGGATCTGCTGTCCTGGCTGGCCACCGGCAAGGCCGAGGACGTCTATCTCGCCGGTGACCCCAACAATGTCGCGGTCAGCGAGGACGCCGACATCTCCAAGTACTCACCGCTGCAGAAGAAGGCGGTGGACCTGATCGCGGGCTCGAAGCAGATATCGCAGTTCATGGACCGCGACACCCGGCCCGACTTCGCCTCCACGGTGATGATCCAGGCCATCCAGAGCTTCATCAACGAGCCGGACGACGTGAACGGGCTGGTCAACGGGATCGAGCGGCAGAAGAAGACGCTCTTCGCGTCCGACGCGGGCAGCTGAGCTTCCCGGACAGCACCCGCCCTTCTCCCTTCTCCCCATGTCTGTCCCCCTCGTGCCCGCCGACTCCGACCGGGAGCTCTGATCCGTGGCGTTCCTCACGACGCGTCGCACCCGGCGGCGCGGCTCCCGGCGGTTCTCCGCCCGGGACCGTGCCGTCCTCTGCGTGCTGCTGGGAGTACCTCTCCTGCTCGATCTCGTCATCGTGTGGGGCCCGACCGTCGCCTCGATCGTGCTGTCCTTCTCCAACTGGGACGGGATCAGCGACATCGAGTGGGTGGGTACGGAGAACTACGAGAACCTGTTCACCAACTACCCGCAGTTCTGGCCCGCCGTCCAGCACAACCTCCTGTGGCTGGGCTTCCTCGGACTGGTCGCCACACCGTTCGGGCTGCTCCTGGCCGTACTCATCGACCGGGGTGTGCGCTTCAGCCGCTTCTACCAGTCGACGATCTATCTGCCGGTCGTGCTCTCGCTCGCCATCGTCGGCTTCATCGCCCAACTCGTCTTCTCCCGCGACCAGGGCGCGCTCAACGCGATCCTCGGCGACACGGAGAATCCCACCGACTGGCTCGGCGATCCGGACCTCAACATCTGGATGGTCCTGCTGGCCGCGGCCTGGCGTCACACCGGCTACGTGATGATCCTCTACCTGGCCGGACTCAAGGCCGTCGACGCCTCTCTCAAGGAGGCGGCGGCCATCGACGGCGCGAGCGAGACTCAGACATTCTTCCGGGTGGTCTTCCCCACCATGAGGCCGGTGAACGTCATCGTCGGCGTGATCACCGTCATCGAGGGGCTGCGCGCCTTCGACATCGTCTACGCCGTCAACAAGGGCAGAAACGGCCTCGAACTGCTCGCGGTGCTCGTCACGGACAACATCATCGGAGAGGCGAGCCGGATCGGCTTCGGATCGGCGATCGCCGTCGTCCTGCTCGTCGTCTCCATGGGCTTCGTCGTGACGTATCTGGTCCAGGAGATCCGAGGGGAGAAGACCCGATGAGCGTTCACGCCGACACCGCCGACACCGCCGCCCCGGGCCCGCCCGCGCCCGCCACCACCGGCGGGCCCGCGTCGTCGGGGCCGTCCACCCGCCGGCGTCGCCTCACCCCCGGCCGGTTCGGCGTGCACGCCTTCCTGATGGCCGTCTCGCTGGGGTTCCTCGCGCCGCTGCTGCTGGCCGCGTACGCCTCGCTCAGGCCGTACGACGAGACGGCCGAACGCGGCTACTTCTCGCTGCCCGACAAGCTGTCGTTCGACTACTACCGGCAGGCGTTCACCGATTCCGGGATGACGAAGTACTTCGTCAACACACTGCTCATCGCCGTCCCGGGTGTACTGCTCGCGCTCTTCCTCGCCTCGTTCGTCGCCTTCGCCGTGGCACGGCTGCGCATGCGCGGATCGATCGTGCTGCTGATGCTGTTCACGGCGGGCAATCTGCTGCCGCAGCAGGTGATCATCACGCCGCTGTACGTGCTGTTCAACCGCATCCCGCTGCCGTACTGGATGTCCGACTCGATGACGATGTACGACTCGTACTGGGCCGTCGTAGCCGTCCAGGTGGGCTTCCAGATGGGCTTCTGCGTCTTCGTGCTGGCCAACTTCATGCGTACGCTGCCGATCGAGATCCTGGAGGCGGCGATCGTCGACGGCGCGGGTGTCTGGGCGCAGTACTGGCGGATCACCCTGCCGCTGTGCCGACCGGCCCTCGCGGCCCTCGGCACACTCCAGTTCACCTGGATGTACAACGACTTCCTGTGGGCGCTGGTCTTCATCTCCGACGGCGACAAACTGCCGGTGACCTCGGCGCTCAACAATCTTCGCGGTCAATTCTTCACGGACTACAACCTGTTGGCCGCGGGCTCGATCATTGTGGCGCTGCCGACGATCATCGTCTTCCTGCTGCTCCAGCGGCACTTCATCGCCGGCCTCACCCTCGGATCCAGCAAGGGCTGAGAGCGAGGCCGGAAGGAGACTCCCTCGCCGCGGCTTCCTCAGGAGGCGGTTTCCCTGGCCTGTTGGGGCACCACCACCAGGAAGTGGTCCGACTCCAGGTCCATCACCACCTCGGCGGGGGTGCCCTCGTCCCGGCGCGCCCGCGCGAACTCCTCGGCGCGCCAACTCCCTCGCGGATCCCCCGCCGGGAACCTCTCCAGTACGTCACGGTGCATCGCGAACCCCCTCGGTCACATCCGTCTCCAACGACCTTCTGTCCGCAGGTGTTACGGCTCCGGCTGAAAACGCTCCGTCAACCAGGACGCGCCGCGGCCTCCGTAGGAGGTGGCGAAAAGGCCACGAACCAGCAACAGCCGGGTGTCGACGAGGCAGCCGGAATCGGCCACGTGTTTCCACTCCCGGGTGTTGCGGGCAATCCACATGGGGCTACGGAAGAGGGGGAACCGTGATCGTCTGGATCAACGGTGCGTTCGGAGCGGGCAAGACCAGTACGGCGCGCGAGCTGATCGACATGATCCCTAACAGCACCCTGTACGACCCCGGACTGATCGGTTCCGGCCTGCGGGAGCTGCTGCCGCAGAAGAGACTCGCCGAAGTGACCGACTTCCAGGACCTGCCCATCTGGCGGCGGCTGGTCGTGGACACGGCCGCCGCGCTGCTCGCCGATGTCGGCGGCGTGCTCGTCGTCCCGATGACCCTGCTCCGGCAGGAGTACCGGGACGAGATATTCGGCGGTCTGGCAGCCCGCCGCATTCCCGTCCGGCATGTGCTCCTGACCTTGGACGAAACGATTTTGCGCGGCCGGATAGCGGACCGAACCCGGGACGGGGCGGCCGACGGGGACCCGGCCAGGACCGAGCGCGCCCGGCAGTGGGCGTACGAACACATCGAGCCCTACGGCGCCGCGCTCGGCTGGCTCACGGCCGACGCCCTGGTCGTCGACACCGCGGGTCTCACGCCGGCGCAGAGCGCGGCGGTCGTCGCCGAGGCCGTACACGCGGGCTCGGCGGGGCTCTGCGAGATCGTGCAGACACCCGAACCGACGGCGGAGACCGTCGCGGCGGGGGTGCTCCTCTTCGACGAACGGGACCGGGTGCTGCTCGTCGACCCCACCTACAAGCCGGGCTGGGAGTTCCCCGGCGGTGTGGTCGAGCGCGGCGAGGCGCCCGCGCGTGCCGGGATGCGCGAGGTCACCGAGGAGATCGGGATAGAACTCAACCACGTACCCAGACTGCTGGTGGTCGACTGGGAACCGCCGAGACCGCCCGGCTTCGGCGGTCTGCGGCTGATCTTCGACGGCGGCCGGCTGCCCGAGCAGGACGCCGGGCGGCTGCTGCTGCCCGGCTCGGAGCTGCGAGGCTGGCGTTTCGTCACCGAGGACGAGGCGGCCTCGATGCTGCCGCCCGCCCGCTACGAACGGCTGCGGTGGGCCCTAAGGGCCCGGGAGCGGCGGACCGTGCTCAACCTGGAGGCCGGTGTCCCGGTCGGCTGACACGTGCAGCACGGCGGCGGCGTCCGTGATGCCGTCCGTGACGAGCGGATCGCCATGGCCGAAACAGACCGTCGACGGCGCGAGCGCCGCGAGCCGGATCATGGACCGTTTGGCGCTCTCGCGGTTGACGTTGAACACGCCGAGCATCACCCGGCGTTCGGCGGCGGCCACGGCGTCACCCGTGAACAGCACGCCGTGGTACGGCAGATGGACGGCGATGGACCCGTACGTATGGCCCGGGACATGCACCACCCGGGCGCCGTCACCGAAGGGCAGCTCGTCGCCGTCCTCCAGCTCGCGGTCCACCCGGGTGGGCGGCGCGGGCGGCACGGTCAGCCCATGCTCGTACAGCGGGATCTCCCAGTCGAGGAGCAGCGGGTCCGGCACCGGCCAGTCGCCGCGGATGATCGGCGCGTCGAGCCGGTGCGCCATCACCTCGGCGCCGTACCGCCCGGCCAGCTCCTGCGCCGAGCCCACATGGTCACGGTGGCAGTGGGTGAGGACGATACGGCGCAGATTCGCGGGGGTGAGACCGAGCTCGCGAATGGCGTATTCGATCTCCGGTCCCGCGTAGACATGACCGGAATCGATGAGAGTCAGCTCGTTCTCGTCCTGCCACAAGTACGCCTGACCGATGGGGAAACGGAGCATATGCAGCCGTGGACTGATCGCAACGAGATCCATGTGTCGAATGTATGCAGTGCGGAACGGCCGCGCGCGGCAATTCGCTGACGGCGATTTCCGCTTTCCGCAGAAAGCCCGGGTGAACCTCCCGTCGAACTCTTCCGTCGGGCCGGTCCGCTCCCACGGCCCACCGCTACGGCTCCGTACGGGCTCAGCCCCGCTTGGAGCGCGCGTAGTTGACCAGGAAGTGCGCCTCTGCCACCGACAGCCGTTCCAACTCCTGGGGGGACACACTCTCGTTGACCGCGTGGATCCGCGCCTCCGGCTCGCTCAGGCCGATCAGCAGGATCTCCGCGTCCGGGTACAGCGAGGCCAGCGTGTCGCAGAGCGGGATGGAGCCGCCCATGCCGGCGGTCTGCATCTCCTCGCCCGGATAGGCGACGCGCATCGCCTCGGCCATCGAGGCGTACGCGGGGCTGGCGGTGTCCGCGCGGAACGGCTGGCCCTGCCCGACCTGCTCGACCGAGACCCGGGCACCCCACGGGGTGTGCGCGTGCAGGTGCGCGGTGAGCAGCTTCGTCGCGTGGGCGGCGTCCTGGCCCGGCGGCACCCGCAGGCTGATCTGGGCGCGGGCGCTCGCCTGCAGCGACGGGGTCGCGCCGACCACCGGCGGGCAGTCGATGCCGATCACGGTGACGGCGGGCCGGGCCCAGACCCGGTCGGCGACGGTGCCCCGGCCGATCAGCCCGACACCGTCCAGGACCTTGGCGTCCTTGACGAAGTCGGCCTCGGGATAGTCGAGTCCGTCCCAGTCGGCGTCGGCGGCCAGACCGTCCACGATGGTCGAGCCGTCGTCCGCCCGCAGCGAGGCCAGCACATGGATGAGCGCGGCGAGCGCGTCCGGCGCCGCGCCGCCGAACTGGCCCGAGTGCAGGTTGCCTTCGAGGGTGTCGATCTGGACGCGCAGCATGGTCATGCCGCGCAGCGTGGCCGTGACCGTCGGCAGCCCGACCCGGAAGTTGCCCGTGTCGCCGATGACGATCGTGTCCGCGGCCAGCAGTTCCGGGTGTTCTTCGGCGTATCGCTCCAGACCTCCTGTGCCCTGCTCCTCCGAGCCCTCCACCACCACCTTGACGCCCACGGGCACGCCGCCCGCCGCCTTGAGGGCGCGCAGCGCGAGCAGATGCATCACGAAGCCGCCCTTGCAGTCGGCGGCCCCGCGTCCGTACCAGCGGCCGTCCCGGTCGGTCAGCTCGAACGGCGGGGTGGCCCAGGCGCTCTCGTCGAGCGGCGGCTGGACGTCGTAGTGCGCGTAGAGCAGCACCGTCGGCGCCCCTTCGGGGCCGGGCAGGAAGCCGTAGACGGACTGGGAACCGTCCGGGGTGTCCAGCGCCGCGACGTCCCGGAAACCCTCGGCCCGCAGGGCGTCCGCCACCCACGCGGCGGCGGCCTCGCACTCGCTCCGGGGGAACTGCGCGGGATCCGCAACCGACCGGAAGGCCACCAACTCCGCCAGTTCCGCCCGTGCGCGCGGCATCAGCGAAGCGACGGTTTCGGCGATCGGAGTGACGGACATGGGCACGCTCCTGGCGGGTGCGACGTTGTGTGTTTGTGTGAGTGTCGAAGACAGGGCCGATCCTGCCACAACGGACCGGGCCCGCAGGCGCCGTAGGATGCCGTGCGACAGCAAGGGCCACCGGTCGGATCAGGAGCAGAAGCACATCGTGAGCAGCGAGAACGCAGACGCCGGAAGTGAATCTGGAAGCGCGCCCGGGACCGGTCCCGAGGCCGGTCCGGCGGGTGAGCACGACCGGACGGTGTGGGATGTCGTCGTGGTCGGCGCGGGCCCGGCGGGAGCGTCCGCGGCCTACGCGGCGGCTGTCGCGGGCCGTCAGGTGCTGCTCCTGGAGAAGGCGGAGTTGCCCCGCTACAAGACCTGCGGAGGCGGCATCATCGGCCCCTCGCGCGATTCGCTGCCACCCGGCTTCGAACTGCCCCTGCGCGACCGGGTGCACGCGGTCACGTTCTCGATGAACGGCCGGCTGGCCCGCACCCGGCGCTCCCGGCGCATGCTCTTCGGGCTGATCAACAGGCCCGAGTTCGACGCGAGTCTGGTGGAGCACGCCCAGAAGGCGGGCGCCGTGCTCCGTACCGGCGCCTCGGTCTCCCGCGTCCAGCAGCACGGCCCGGCCGTGCCCGACCGCCGTACGGTCGCCGTGGTCCTGTCCGACGGCGAGACGGTCCTGGCACGCGCGGTCGTCGGCGCCGACGGCAGCGCGGGCCGGATAGGCGCTCATGTCGGGGTGAAGCTCGACCAGGTGGACCTCGGTCTGGAGCTGGAGATCCCGGTGCCGCCGACGGTCGCCGAGGACTGGGCCGGACGGGTCCTCATCGACTGGGGCCCGCTCCCGGGGAGTTACGGCTGGGTCTTCCCCAAGGGCGACACGCTCACCGTCGGTGTCATCTCGGCGCGTGGCGACGGCGCGGCCACGAAGCGGTATCTGGAGGACTTCGTCGCCAAGCAGGGGCTGGCCGGTTTCGAGCCCGCGATCTCGTCGGGCCATCTGACGCGCTGCCGCAGCGACGACTCGCCGCTCTCGCGCGGCCGGGTGCTGGTGTGCGGTGACGCGGCGGGTCTGCTGGAGCCGTGGACCAGGGAAGGGATCTCCTTCGCGCTGCGTTCGGGGCGGCTCGCGGGGGAGTGGGCGGTACGGATCTCGGAGGCGCACGACGCGGTGGACGCCCGTCGCCAGGCGCTGAACTACACCTTCGCGATCAAGGCGGGTCTCGGCGTCGAGATGAGCGTCGGCCGCCGGATGCTCTCGGTCTTCGAACGCAGGCCGGGAGTGCTGCACGCGGCGATCACCGGATTCCGGCCCGCGTGGAAGGCGTTCGCCGACATCACGCGCGGTGCGACCTCGCTGGGTGGTCTCGTACGGACCCATCCGCTGGCCCGGCGCGCGCTGGACCTGCTCGACCGGCCGAAGGCGGGGACCGCACCGGGCACGGAGAAGAGCCGCGAGCAGGAGCCGGAACCGACGCGGGACGACGAGGACCGCGACAAGGACCCGAAGGACGGCGCGGTCACTCCGTAGCCCTGGGGGCCCTCGGCCGGTGAGGGGTCCGGGCTGATCCGGTGGCGGGTGGCCGGGGGCCGCCGCCAGGATCTCCTCCGGGTCGGGGAGTCGGTGGTGGCCCTGTGGACGTACGCGGCGAATTGCCGGGCCGGCGCCTCGGCGCACTCACGGAGCCGCCGACGCGGGCGGATCCGAGCGGCGAGGGCCGCCGGGCTCGCGCCCGGACCGAAGCGCCCACGCCCCCGCGCCGTACTCCACGGGGAGTACGCGAGATCGCCACGCCGGGCGGACGCCCGGGACCTGGCGGCCGGTTTAGCGTGACGGGTATGGAAGAGCAGATCAGGCGCGTCGGATTCGGTCCCCCCTGGATCAGGGGCCGATACGTGCCGGGTGCCGACAGGGCGGGTGGCGGCCCGGCCGGTGGGCGGAAGCTGCGGCGGCTGCCCTGGTTCAGCAGCGTCCTGATCGCCGTCTTCGTATCGATCGGTTCGGGCTTCGCCGCACGGGCCCAGGTGGACCGGGAGCCGCTCGACGCGTTCGCCCGTGCCCTGCTGCTCGTCGGCCCCGCGCTGCTCGTGGTGCGCTATCGGTACCCGGTCTTCTGCGTCTTCGGCGTCGCCGTCTCGGCGATGCTCTACCTCGGCGCCGGCTACGCCTACGGCCCGATCTTCGTCACCGTCGCGGTCGCCTGCTTCGCCGCGATCGTCTCCGGGCACCGGAGGGCGGCCTGGTGGGCGATCGGTCTCCTCTGGGCGAGCCATCTGCTGGCCGGCCATCTGCTCTACCCGTACCTGCCACCGAGCGGCGACGTCGGCGCGCCCTGGGGGCCCGAAGTGGGCGTCGCCGCCTGGGTCACGGCCGTACTCGTCGGTTCCGAACTCGTCAGGGTGCGCCGCGAGCAGTGGATCCACGACCGGCAGGAACGTGCCGCCGCGGAGGCGCGCCGCGCCGACGAGGAGCGGCTGCGCATCGCGCGCGAACTCCACGACGTGCTCGCCCACTCCATCTCGGTCATCAATGTCCAGGCGGGCGTGGGACTCGCGCTCCTCGACTCCGACCCGGAGCAGGCCCGCACCGCGCTCACCACCATCAAGGCCGCGAGCAAGGAAGCACTGGGCGAGGTACGGCAGGTCCTCGACACGCTCAGGACCTCCGGCGACGCCCCTCGTACACCCGCGCCGGGACTCGACCGCCTCCCCGAACTGGTTGAGCAGGCGGCGGGCGCCGGGCTGACCGTCGAACTCGAAACCGATGGTGACCCTGTCGCGCTCTCGCCGGGCGCCGATCTGGCGGCCTTCCGCATCATCCAGGAAGCCCTCACCAACGTGGTGCGCCACTCGGGTTCCCGTACCGCGCGTGTCCAGGTCGGCTACGGCGCCGGCCCGCTCACCCTCCGAATCGACGACGCGGGCCCCGCCACCGGCGACGAGGCCGGCGGCAGCGGCAACGGACTGGTCGGAATGCGGGAGCGTGCGGCCGCCCTCGGTGGCACCATCGAGGCGGGCCCACGCCCGGACGGTGGTTTCCGCGTACGGGCCTCCCTTCCCCTGAAGCCGAAGGAGACACCGTGATCCGTGTCCTGCTCGCCGACGACCAGTCACTGGTACGGGCCGGCTTCCGCGCGTTGCTCGACGCCCAGCCGGACATCGAGGTCGCCGGCGAGGCGGCCGACGGCGAGGAGGCGCTGCACAAGGTACGCGAACTCGCCCCGGACGTCGTCCTGATGGACATCCGGATGCCGGTGATGGACGGGCTCGACGCCACTCGCGCGATCACCGAGGACGGTGGACTCGACGAGGTGAAGGTGGTCATGCTGACCACCTTCGAACTCGACGAGTACGTCTTCGAGGCGCTCCGTTCGGGCGCCTCGGGCTTTCTCGTCAAGGACACCGAGCCGGAGGAACTGCTGCGCGCCGTAAGGGCGGTGGTGGACGGCGACGCGCTGCTGTCGCCCGGTGTGACGCGGCGCCTGATCGCGGAGTTCGCCTCACGCTCCAAGGTGCCGACGTCCATGGACGGTCTCGGTGAACTCACCGAGCGGGAGCGGGAGGTGATGGCTCTCGTCGGGATCGGGCTCTCGAACGAGGAGATCGCCCGCAGGCTGGTCGTCAGCCCGCTCACCGCCAAGACGCATGTGAGCCGGACGATGGTGAAGCTCGGCGCCCGTGACCGGGCCCAACTGGTCGTCAGGGCCTACGAGTCGGGGCTGGTACGGCCCGGCTGGCTCGGCTGACGGCTGCCCGTCAGGCCTCGCGGGGAGCGCGCGCGTGACCGGTCTTGTCGCTCAGTACGCGGACGAACGCCCCGAGGGCCGCGGCCTGGATGAGTACGGAGGCGATGAGCGCCACGTAGCCGAACGCGGACGACGAGGCGAACGACTCGCCGATCAGCGAGCCGCCGGCGAAGAAGAGGAAGACGGTCGGCGCGGCGAGGAGGAACAGCCACACGCCCGCGAACGACGCGTCGTCGTGGTGCACGAACAGCGTGTCGACGGCGACGAGGACCGCTGTCGCGGCGACCACGGCGAGATAGATCTGCGAGGCCCGGTTGCCGTAGATCAGCCGGGCGGGGCCCTGGGCGAGCCGGGCCAGTGCGTTCAGGCGTCCTGACTTCATGGTGATTCTCCCGTGTCGGTTGGATGCCTCCATCGTGGGACGGACCGAACTGATGTGCCTGAGTACCGCTACTCATCCCTCCTGGTGCGCCGAGCGGCCCGGTACGTCCGTGGTGGCGCCTGCCCGGACCTGAGCGGCGGACACGTCTGCCGGGAGGTCAGTCCGGACATCCGTCGACCGGGCGGCTCCCTTCGGCTCGTACGCCGAGACGTTGCGCGCCGAGTACGCGATGAGGGCCGCCGCGGCGGCCAGCAGGGCGACGGTGGTGAGCGCGACAGGCAGGGAGAACCAGTCGGCGAGGAAGCCGATCGCCGGCGGTCCCAGCAGCATGCCGCCGTACCCCAGCGTGGACGCGGCGGCGACGCCGCTCGGGCCCGCGAGCGCACCGGCCCTGGCGACGGCCACCGGGAAGATGTTGGCGAGGCCGAGTCCGGTGGCCGCGAAGCCGAGCAGGACGAGCCAGGTCGTCGGCGCGAGGGCGCCGAGGAGCATGCCGAGCGCGGCGAGCACACCGCCGGTGACCAGGGTGCGGGTCTGGCCGAGGCGTTCGAGCAGGGCCGTACCGGACAGGCGTCCTACCGTCATGGCCAGGGCGAAGAGCGAGTACCCGGCGGCGGCGAGACCGGCGTTGGCGTGCAGGTCCTGGGCGAGGTGCAGGGCACCCCAGTCGGCGAGAGCGCCTTCTCCGTACGCGGTGCACAGCGCGATCACCCCGAAGAGGACGACGAGTCCGCGCGTGCGCCGGTCGAGCTTCCGGGGAGCCGCCTTTCCCTCCGACCGGTCCTTGGGGTCGGAGGCGGAGGGCGGGCCGGCACCTGGGGCCGCGGGCGCCGTGTGGCGCAGCAGCGAGGGCCCGGCGAGCGCCGTGACGAGCAGGCCGACGCCCGTGAGGGCGAGGAGGTGCGCCGACGCGGAGAGACCGCCGGCCACCAGACCGCCGAGTCCCGCGCCCGCCATACCGCCCAGGCTGAACGCGGCGTGGAAGCTGGACATCACGGGACGGCGCAGCGCACCGACGAGATCGACGGCCGCGCTGTTCATCGAGACGTTGAGGGATCCGTACGCGGCACCAAAAAGGAGCAGGACCAGGCCCAGCGCCGACGCCGAGTGGGTCCGCGCGGGCAGCGCGATGCTCACCGCCAGCAGGAGCGAGCTGACCACCGTCACCGGGTGGCTGCCGAACCGTCGGCACATCCGCCCCGTGAACATCATCGTGACCACGGCCCCGGCGGAGACTCCGAGGAGGGCCAGACCGAGGTCGCTCGCCGACGCGCCGGTCTGCTCCTTGATGGCCGGGATACGGACGACCCAGCCGGCGAAGAGGAAACCGTCCAGGGCGAAGAACACGGTCAGAGTGATACGGAGACGCGCGAGGCTGGAGAGTGAGGCGTCGGCGGCGGGATCTCCGCCGCGACCCCCCGACAGGGCCGTCCGGAGTTTGTTTAGGTTCGGCACAAAAGAAGGATAGGGGCTGGGGGCCGATCCTTACAAGGCGGCGGTTCACAGACGGGATCATGGGAGACTCACCCATATGAACGGCAAGGCAACGACGACCAGAACACGACTGGAGAGAGGCCGCAGCGCGCTGGGCCCCGCACTGGAACTGGTCCACACCGGCCGCGCGCCCACCCGCGCCGTGCTCACCACGGAGCTGGGCGTCACCCGCGCGACGGCCGGCGCCGTCGCCGCCGAACTCGAAGCGCTCGGCCTGATCCGGGTCGACTCCCGCCCCGGCGCCGCCGCCGGCTCCCAGGGCCGCCCCTCGCACCGTCTCGCCGTGGACGACACGGGCCCGGTCGTCCTCGCCGCCCAGGTCCACGCCGACGGCTTCCGCGCCGCCCTCGTCGCCCTCGGAGGACGTACCGTCGCCACCGCGCCCGGCTGTGTCACCGTCTCCTCCGACCCCGCCCAGGTGCTCGGCGAGGTCGTCGCCGAAGGCGCCGCCCTGCTGCGCGAGAGCGGCCGGCGCTGTGTCGGCGCCGGTCTCGCCGTCCCCTCGGCGGTCGCCGAACCGGAAGGCACCGCGCTCAACCCGCTGCACCTCGCCTGGCCGGCGGGCGCCCCCGTACGTGACCTCTTCGTCGAGCAGGTTCGCGCCGCCGGCATCGAGGGCCCCGCCTTCACCGGCAACGACGTCAACCTGGCTGCCCTGGCCGAACACCGGCACGGTGCGGGCCGGGGGGCCACCCAACTCCTCTGCGTCGCCACGGGACATCGCGGCGTCGGCGGCGCGCTCGTCGTGGACGGTCGTCTGCACACGGGCAGTTCGGGACTGGCGCTGGAAGTCGGCCATCTGACCGTCAACCCCGAGGGCAGGCCCTGCCATTGCGGCAGCCGGGGCTGTCTCGACGTCGAGACCGACCCGCAGGCGTTCCTCGACGCGGCCGGCCGGGAACCCGGCCCCGAGGTGTCGCTGCTGGAGCAGTCGCGGGACCTGCTCCGTACGGAGTACGCCGACCGGTCCGTACGGGCGGCGGCCGAGGAATTGATCGACCGGCTCGGCCTGGGGCTCGCCGGACTGGTGAACATCCTCAACCCGGACCGCGTCATCCTCGGCGGTCTGCACCGCGAACTGCTCGACGCCGACCCCGCCCGGCTGCGCGCCGTCGTCGCCGACCGCAGTCTGTGGGGCCGCAGCGGAAGCGTGCCGATCCTCGCGTGCACGCTCGACCACAACAGCCTGGTCGGCGCCGCCGAACTGGCCTGGCAGCCGGTCCTGGACGACCCCCTGGCCGCACTGACCTGACCGGGTCCCGCCGGATCGGACCAGCTCCGACCGGTTCCGACCACGTCTGACCAGTCCTTCCCTCGCGTGCGCGCGGGCCCACAGCCCCCGCGCCGCCCACCACCCGTCCGGCCGCACCACGGACGGTTCACCACCTCATCGCGGGTAGGTCACCACCTATGACCGAGAAGCCGTCCGGTGCGGAACGCCCTCCGCCACCCCCGCCGCGCTGGTTCCAGCGCCTCGACCGGTGGCTGCGCGCCTCGCCGCTCGGGCTCGCCTGGACCCGCGGGCGCGACATGGAGCTGATGCACCGGTCCATGGGTTTCGCGGCGCTCGGATTCCTCACCCTTGTCCCGGTGCTGGTCCTCGTCGCGGCGGCCGAACCCGACAGCGGCCAGGGCTTCGCGCGCTGGCTCGGTCAGGCCATCGGCGTCACCCGCGAGTCCCAGACGCAGGTGGAGAGGTTGTTCGGGGTGCCCGACACCGCGCTCCAGCGCACCACCGCCTTCGGTCTCGCCGCGCTCGCCGTCTTCGGACTGACCTTCGGCTCCGCCCTCCAGACCGGCTACGAGAAGGTCTGGGACCTGTCCACCGCGCGCTGGCACACCATGTGGCGCCATGTCGTCTTCCTCGCGCTGCTGGTCCTCGCGGTGCTCGGCTTCACCAACACCCCCAGCCCCGACGAGCCCGTCATCGGACCCTTGGTGGTCGTCGTGCTGGACGTCATCGGCACGTTCCTGTTCTTCTGGGTCGCTCAGCGCCTGCTGCTCGGCGGGCGCGTCCGCTGGAAGGCGCTGTTACCCGGCGCCGCGGCCACCACGATCGGCCTGCTCGGCCTGCGTGGTTTCTCGCAGCTCGTCTTCTCGCCACTGATCGCCTCCAGCGCCGTGACGTACGGCCCGTTCGGCACTGTCCTGGTGGTCCAGTCCTGGCTCGTCGGGGTCGGATTCGTCGTCTACGGAGGCGCACTGGTCGGCCGCCTCGCCCACGAAGGCCGGGTGTTCCGCCGTCTGAAGGACTTCGACGAGAGCTGAACCCCGCCCCGGGCAGCCCTTCCAGGGAGCAGCTCCTCCGGGCCCGCGTACTCCCCGGGAGGTACCCGTACTGCCGCTGGCCGTACGACGACTCGGACCCCCTCCCGGCGCGAACCTCGGAAGCGACAGAGAAAGCCGCGAGAGTCGCGAACCGAGGAGTTGATCAGGATGAACACCCTTGCGCACAGTGGCGGACCCGGCCCCTGGATCCTGCTGTTCCCGCTCATCTGGGCAGCCGTGATCGTCGGTGGCATCACCCTCCTGCGCCGCACCGTGTGGCGTGGACGCCGGGGTGGACCCCCGTGGCGGTCCGGCAGCTTCGGCCGGGGCGTACGGGACGCCCGGGGCCCGCGGGACATGCCCGACGCGCGGTCGCCCATCGCGATGCTGGGCCGGCGGTTCGCCTCCGGTGAGATCGACGAGGACGAGTACTGGCGCCGGCTCTCCGTTCTGGACGAGCAGTTCGGCCGTACGGGCAAGGGCGGTGCGGCGTGAGCACCACCACGGCGGCCACCACCACGGCGGCCACCGCCACCGCGTACGCCGCCCGGGTCGTCGACGCCGTGAAGGTCTACGGCAGGGCCGACACGGAGGTGAGGGCCCTGGACGGGGTGAGCGTCGACTTCCCGGTCGGCCGCTTCACCGCGATCATGGGGCCCTCGGGCTCCGGCAAGTCCACGCTCATGCACTGCGCGGCCGGACTCGACACCCTCACCTCCGGCTCCGCGCTCATCGGCGACACCGACCTGAGCACGCTGGACGACCGCCGGCTGACGTTGCTGCGGCGCGAGCGCGTCGGCTTCGTCTTCCAGGCCTTCAACCTCATTCCGACCCTCACCGTCGCCGAGAACATCACCCTCCCGACGGACCTCGCCGGAGCCGCGCGGGACGACGAGTGGTACGACGCCCTCATCGACATCGTCGGTCTGCGCGACCGTCTGCACCACCGCCCCGGCGAACTCTCCGGCGGCCAGCAGCAGCGCGTCGCGGTGGCCCGCGCTTTCGCGGGCAGCCCCGACGTCGTCTTCGCGGACGAGCCCACCGGCAATCTCGACTCGCGCTCCGGCGAGGAGGTCCTGCGGCTGCTGGGCAGCACCGTGCGCCGTACGAACCGGACGGTCGTCATGGTCACGCACGATCCGGTCGCCGCGGCCCACGCGGACGAGGTCGTCTTCCTCGCCGACGGACGCCTAGTGGACCGGATGCCGGACCCGACGGCCGAGCGGGTGCTCGACCGGCTGAAGGACTTCGACACCAGGACGTTCGGCGGGCCCGCCGGCGGTACGTCCGCGAGCGGCGGCCAGGCAGGCCCGGGGGTGCGGCCATGAGCGGGACGCGCGCCTCCGTACGTGTCAGCGTCTCCTCGCTCCGCGCGCACAAGCGGCGCTTCGCCGGGACCTTCACCGCCGTCCTGCTGGGCGTGGCCTTCCTGACGGGCACCCTCGTCATGGGCGACACCCTGCGCGGCAGCTTCGACACCATGTTCGGCGACGCGGCGGGCGGCACGGACGCCGTCGTCCGCAGCGCCGACGTGGTGACGGTGCCCGGCGACTCGCTCGGTACCCGCGAGCCGGTCGACACCGGACTGATCGAGAAGATCGAGCGGGTTCCCGGCGTCGCGGCCGTCGCACCCAGGATCGAAGGCGCCGGACAACTCGTCGGCTCCGACGGCGAGCCCGTCGGCGGCCAGGGCCCGCCCACCGTCGCCGGAAACTGGATCGACGACGCCCAGCTCAACCCGTACCGGCTCGCCGACGGCCGGCTGCCGGAGAAGAGCGGCGAGGTGGTCCTCAACCGCGGTGCAGCCGAGGCCGGCAAGCTGAAGATCGGCGACACCACCGTGCTCCGCACCCCCGACCCCGTACGGGTGACGGTCGTCGGCCTGGCGACGTTCGGCGGCGAGGACGGCATGGCCCAGGTCACGTACACGGGCATGACCAGGGCCGACGCGGAGAAGTACCTCACGCCGAAGCCAGGCGGGGCGGCGAGCATCCAGGTGCGCGCCGGTCCCGGCACCGGCCAGGAGGAACTCGTGGACTCCCTGCGGACGGTCCTGCCGTCCGGCGTGGAGGCGATCACCGGCCAGGAGTCCGCGGACGAGAACCAGGAAATGATCTCCGGTCAGTTCCTGAGCCTGTTCACCACGCTGCTTCTCGTCTTCTCCGGCATCGTGCTGCTCGTCGCGACCTTCTCCATCCACAACACCTTCGCCATCGTGGTGGCCCAGCGCACCCGCGAGAACGCGTTGCTGCGCGCCCTCGGCGCCTCCCGCCGCCAGGTCGTGGGCGCCACGCTCGCCGAGGCGGGCGTGGTCGCACTGGTCGCCTCGGCCGCCGGTCTGCTCGGCGGCATCGGCATCGCCGCCGGGATGCGGGCCCTGTTCCCGGCCATCGGATTCCCCTTCCCCGAGGGACCGTTGGTGATCGGCGCGCTCTCGATGCTGCTGCCGCTCGCTGTCGGCGTGGCCGTCTGTCTCGGCTCGGCGCTCCTGCCGGCCGTACGGGCGGGGCGCACCGCACCGCTGGCCGCGCTGCGCGAGACGGCCGTGGACGACTCGGGCGCCTCCAGGACCAGGGCCGTCGTCGGTACGGTGGCGGGCCTGGCCGGAATCGGCACGATCCTGGCCGGCGTCTTCGCCGCGCCGTCCCTGGTGGTCGCCGGAACGGGAGCCGTCCTCGCCCTCGCCGCCTTCGTGGTGCTCGGCCCCGGTGGCCTCCTCGTACGCCGTACGACTCCTGGGCGGGCCGCTGGACCGGCTGAGCGGCGTCTCGGGCGCCCTGGCCAAGCGCAACGCGCTGCGCAGCCCCAAGCGCACGGCGGCGACCGCCACCGCGCTGATGATCGGTGTCGCCGTGGTGTCCCTGTTCACGGTCTTCGGCGCCTCGCTGAAGGCGACCATGGACCAGACGGTGTCCCGTTCCTTCGCGGGAGACCTGGCGGTCAGCGTGCCGGCGTTCGGCGGCGGGGGCAGCGGGCTGAGCCCCAAGCTCACGCCCGCCCTGGCCGAACTCCCCGAGGTGGGCTCTGCCGTGGGGCTCGGCAAGGGAGTGGCCGAGGTCGACGGTGACGGCCGTCAGCTGACCGTCACCGACCCGGTCGCGCTCGCCGAGGGCTTCGATCTCGGGTCCGTGGACGGCTCGTTCGACGGATTCGGCACCAACGACATCGCGGTGTCGCGCCCACAGGCCGACGACCGGAATCTGCGGACGGGCGGCACGGTCCAACTCACCTTCACCGACGGCCGGAAGGAGACCTTCACGGTCAGGGCGGTGTACGAGCGGTCGTCACTCGCGGGCGACTACGTCATCACCCGCGCGTCCTGGGCCCCGCACCGGACCCAGGACGCCGACACCCTCGTCTCCGTCACCTTCGAGGACGGCGTGCCCGCCGCCGAGGCGACGGCCGCCGTGGAGAAGGCGGCGGCGCCGTTCGGCAACCCGGACGTCCAGACGCGCGACGAGTACGCCGAGACATCCGCGGGAGCCATCGACATGATGCTCACGCTGATCTACGCGCTGCTCGCCCTCGCCGTGGTCATCGCGCTCCTCGGCATCGCCAACACCCTCACCCTCGCGGTCCACGAACGCACCAGGGAACTGGGCCTGTTGCGCGCGGTCGGCCAGACCAGGGCGCAACTGCGGGCGATGGTCCGCTGGGAGTCCGTGCTGGTGGCCGCCTTCGGTACGGCGGGCGGACTGGCACTCGGCGGGCTGCTCGGCTGGGTCATCGTCAAGGCGGCCGAGGGCGCGGGAGACACACCCTTCGCCTTCGCCGTGCCGCCGGCACAGCTGATGCTCGTCGGAGTGGTCGGCCTGACGGCCGGAGCGATCGCCGGATTGCGGCCGGCGCGCAGGGCGGCACGGCTTGACGTGCTGCGCGCCATCGCCACCGAGTGACGTGCTGACGTGCTGACGCGCTGACGCCTCGGTCTGCCGAGGCGTGGCGCACCCCCGCCCGGTCAGCCGACCACGGCTGACCGGGCGGCGGTATGTTCGCGCTTCCCGGCGAGGGTCCGGATGCCCGCGAAGGGGCCGCCCGCCAAGGTTTCGCCCGCCGAGGAGCCGCCCGAGAAGGGCCCGTCGGTCGTGGCGCCGTACAGCCGGTGCCGGGGCGGAGCGGCGCCCGACGGGGTGGGCAGCGTGAACCAGATGACCTTTCCCGCGTCACCCTCCGCGCGCACACCCCAGCTCTCGCTGACCGCCTCGATGAGAGCGAGTCCGCGCCCGCACACATCGAGCGGATCGGCCTCTCTGATGGTCGGCAGGCGCGGGTCGTGGTCGTGGACCGCGACCGTGAGCCGGTCGAGCAGCAGTCGGATGTCGACGGTGCACATCTTGTCCGGCTGTGCGTGCCGGTGGACGTTGGTCAGCAGCTCGGTCACGCCGAGCGCGGCTTGGTCGATGAGTGGGTCGAGCTGCCAGTAGCGCAATTGCGCAGAAACGATTCTGCGGACCTGGCGGATCCGCGACGGCAGGGCCTGGAGCTCCACCGTGCACTGCCTGTTCGGCTGGCTGATCACGGCTGCGACTCCCCGATTGAGGTCCGGAAGAAGGCATGAGATCAAATCCAGCAGCTCACTCGCGAGGCTCGCTGCTGTCTTGCCCGGCGGGGCTGGATCGCAGCGTCACCACCGGTTCACCCTGAGTGATGTACACCAGAGTGAACCATGTGATAGGGGACCGCAACTCGCGGCGCCCGGCGTCAGGTCTTCGCCCTGCCGGCCCTGCGTACCGTCTCCAGGAAGCGCCCGGCCAGCAGCCGGCCTTCCGGCCGTCGGCCGTCCCCGCCCATGGTCAGCCGGTAACGCGTGCCGTTCACGGTCGCCACCGTGCTGTCGTCACCCCGGAACCACGGCTTCTCGGCCTGTACCGCCCGCAGCGGCGCGCTGTCGATGACCCGCCCGTAACTGGTCAGAAGCGCCAGTCTGCCGTCCTGGATGAGCACCCGGCCCGCTTTGGTGAGCGAGCGGGGCCAGCGCTCTATCTCGACGCCGCTGGCACTGAACTCCGGTTCCGCCATGGCTGATCCGCCCCCTTCGTGCTGCTCCCTCAGGGAAGTCTGCACAACTCGGCGCCTGGACGCCAGAGCGACTTCCCCGGAGTTCTCCGACGACACGTCGGCGGCGCGTTGAGAGCGCGCCGAGGGCGCGTCGCGACCGGCGCTCGGCGCCCCCGCCAGCCCCGTGCCCAAGGCGCGGCTATGGATACCCAAAGGTACGGTTTGCGCAGGTCGAGGGCTTACTGTTGCGCCTGGACCGGCGCGGACGGGCACACGCGGGACACGGGTAAGGCGGGACGAAGGACGGCGCGCATGACGGAGCGGCAGCAGACCATCGACGTGAACCGCGGCGATCGCGCGTACCGGGCCTGGCTCAAAGAGGCCGTACGCAAGGTCCAGGCCGACGCCAACCGCTCGGCCGACACCCACCTCCTGCTCTTCCCGCTGCCCGAGCTGTGGGGCATCGACCTGTATCTCAAGGACGAGTCCACCCACCCGACGGGGAGCCTCAAGCACCGCCTCGCCCGCTCGCTGTTCCTGTACGGGCTCTGCAACGGCTGGATCCGTCCCGGAAAGCCCGTCATCGAGGCGTCCAGCGGCTCGACCGCGGTGTCGGAGGCGTACTTCGCGAAGCTGATCGGCGTCCCGTTCATCGCGGTCATGCCGCGCACCACCAGCCCCGAGAAGTGCCGGCTCATCGAATTCCACGGCGGGCGCTGCCACTTCGTGGACGATTCGCGCAGGATGTACGAGGAGTCGGCGAATCTCGCCGCCGAGACCGGCGGGCACTACATGGACCAGTTCACGTACGCGGAACGGGCCACCGACTGGCGAGGCAACAACAACATCGCCGAATCGATGTACCAGCAGCTGCGGTTGGAGCGCTACCCGGAGCCCGCGTGGATCGTCGCGACCGCCGGCACCGGCGGCACGTCGGCGACCATCGCCCGGTACGTGCGCTACATGCAGTACGACACCATGGTCTGTGTCCCGGACCCGGAGAACTCCTGCTTCTTCGACGGCTGGACCCGCCGCGACCCCCAGGCGTGCGGCGACCGGGGCTCCCGGATCGAGGGCATCGGCAGACCGCGTATGGAACCGAGCTTCGTGACCGGAGCCATCGACCGGATGATGAAGGTGCCGGACGCGGCGAGCATCGCCGCCGTACGCCTGCTGGAGCGCACCATCGGGCGCAGGGCGGGCGGTTCGACGGGCACCGGGCTGTGGAGCGCGCTGAAGATCGTCTCCGAGATGGTGGCCGAGGGCCACAGGGGCAGTGTGGTCACGCTGATCTGCGACCCGGGCGAGCGCTATCTCGACAAGTACTACTCCGACGACTGGCTGGCCGCGCAGGGCATCGACATCGCGCCGTACACCGGCACGATCGAGCACTTCCTGCGGACGGGTGTCTGGCCTGCCTGAACAGCGGGCCCGGCCCCGCCTCGGGTTCGGATCAGGGGGCCGGCGACGCGCTCAGCCGGCGTCCAGCCGGCGCATGGAGACGGTGAACGTGCGCCCCAGTCCCGGGCGGAACGTCCGCAGGAAGAAGAGGAAGGGCTTGCTGCCGTCCGCCGCGAACGTCCAGCTCACGCGGGTGCCGGTACCGGCGGGTGTCAGCAGCCAGTCCTCCACCCCGGCCAGCGGTCCGGGCATGTTCGACGTGTCGACGCGGTAGGTGTAGCGGACGTCCGGCTCGGCGACAAGGACCGTCTCGGTGAACCTCCCGCCCATCCGCAGCCGGACCTCACGTCCGCCGGGCGTCGACCGCGCCGCGGTCGCGGCCGTGAACCACCGGGGCCACGCCTCGGTCTCCTCCGCCAGCGCCCGGTACACGGCCCCGGGCGGCGCGCTCACCTCACCGCTGAACACCAGCCGCACAGGCGCGGACTCGGCGAACCCGGCGTCGACGGGACGCAGCTGACGGACTGCCATGAACATCACGTCCCGGGGAGATCGGCGGACGGTCCTACGGCCGGAGCCTACTCGCCGTGGGAACGCACGGCCCGAAGACTCCGCACAAGAGCGGGCGCGGCCCGTCGGCTCCGTACGACTGTGTCAGGCGGCGCGCAGCAACCCGTCGACCACGCGGCCGAAGACGACACTTCCCGCCCGCGCGGTCAGGCGGTCGAGGAAGCGGGGGAGGAAGCTGGCGCGCAGCTCCTCCGACCAGCACACCAGCGTGCGACCACCGGTCTCCGGCGCGGTCCGCGTCTGCGTCACCTCGATCTCGGCCCAGCCCGTGATCACCCGGCCGCGCTTCTCCAGCCGGCAGTGGCCGGGGCTTCCCGCCGCCGGTGGCTCCCAGCGCACGACTTCCATCGGGTCGTCGAACCGCACGCGCCCGAGTCCCGTGCGCGCCACGAACACTGTTCCCGTCCCGGTCGGCCCAGGCGTTTTCACGAGCGTCCGCGTCAACGGCACACGCCGGCCGTGCGCCGGCCAGTCGGTGATCCGTCGCCAGGCCTCGTCGGCGGGCAGCGACGTACGGCGGGCGACCCGGAAGACGGTCACCGGTCCGCCGACTCCCCGGCGACCACCAGGCCGGGGAGATGCTCCGTGATCTCCTCGCGCACCTCGGGCGACAGCCCCGCGTCCGTGACCAGGGTGTCGACCTGATCCAGCGTCGCGAACGAACTCAGGCCCACCGTCCCCCACTTGGTGTGGTCGGCCACGACCACCACGCGGCGCGCCGACCGCACGAAACGGCGGTTCGTCTCCGCCTCGGCCAGATTCGGCGTGGACAGACCGGCCTCGGCGGAGATCCCGTGCACCCCCAGGAAGAGCACATCGAAATGGAGCGAGCGGATCGCCTGGTCGGCGACCGGGCCGACCAGCGAGTCCGACGGCGTACGGACACCTCCCGTGAGTACGACGGTGGCCGCGCCCGCGCGCTGGCCCCCCGACGTACCGGCGGGCTGCGCGGCGTGGAACACGTCGGCGACCCGCACCGAATTCGTCACGACCGTCAGATCGGGCACGTCCAGCAGATGGTGCGCCAGGGCGTACGTGGTCGTCCCGCCCGACAGGGCGATCGCCCGGCCGGGCACCGCCATGGCGGCGGCGGCCCGCGCGATGTCCTCCTTGGCGCTCAGCTCCAGCTCCGACTTGGCCTCGAAGCCAGGCTCATGGGTGCTCGCCTCGATCACGGGGACGGCGCCGCCGTGCACCTTCTCGATGACGCCGAGCCGGGCGAGCGCGTCGAGGTCCCTGCGGACCGTCATGTCCGAGACGTTGAGCTTGCGCGTCAGCTCGTTGACACGGATACCGCCGCGGCGGCGCACCTCGTCGAGGATCAGGGCCCGTCGCTGTTCCGCGAGGAGGTTCTGGTTGTCGCTCACCACCGGGGCCTGTCCTTCCACGCCGGCGTCGTGCGCGGCCGCCGTACACAGCTGATCATCAGGGTTCCTCATCCTCCCACGGTGTTGGGCCCCGTACGCAGGTGTCGGCCCGCCCCGGCCCGGGGAGAGTCGCTGAGGGCGGACTCCGTCCGCGAGATGCCACCTGGGAGCGAGTCATCGACGTGTCCTCTGAGCCCACCGCCGACCGGAGCGACGGCGCCGCGCTCGAACTGCTGGTCCACGGCGTCGGCGGCGCCACCCCGCAGGAAATGCTCGCCGATCCGTACACGGTCCGGATCACCGGCGACGAGACGGCGGCCATCTACCGGCGTCCCGACGACGAGGACGCCGAGTCCCACCCCGAGCGGTACGAGGACGGGCCGGTGCCCGAGGCGTACTGCTGGTCCAACCTCACCTCGGGCAACGCCAGTCGCGCCCTGTGGCTGCTGCTGCTTCCCTTCATGGTCGTCAACCTCGCGCACTGGATGCGCCCGGCGACCAACGGACTGGCCAAGACCCAGCGGCTGTACGGGGTGCTGGTCCGGCTGCTCGCCCTCACGCTCACCGTGCTGCTGACCGCCGCCGTCTGCGAGGTCGCCCTCGACCTGGTGGCCTGGCAGTGCGCGGGCTCCGCCGGCTGCGCGGACGACAGGTCCTGGCTGGGCTTCCTGTCCGCCACGGGGGACGGCTGGTGGGCGCAGCCCGGCCGCCGGCTCGCGCTTGCCGCTCTCGTACCGGCCGCGCTGGTCGGCCTACTCTGGTATCTCTCCAACCGGACCTGGAGCGCCTACGAGTCCCAGCGCCCGCCGACCGACGCCGGTCGCGGCGGAAGCCCGTCGGACCCGGACACGGAGGTCGTCAACACCCCCGGCGCCCCCCACGCCCCCGACGCCACGGACGCCTACCGCCCCGCGCTCGCCAGGCCCGGCTTCTGGTACGGCCGCCGGCTCGTCGCCCGCCTGCGCGCCGCGCACACCGCCGCCGGATTCCTCACCGTCGCGGGCGCGGTCACCGGCGCCGCCGCCCGCTACGACCGCGGCGCCTCCGGCGCCGCCCGGGAGACCGTCGGCTGGCTGCTCCAGGCAACTCTCGTCGCCGGCACGCTCGTTGTGCTCTGGGTGGTGTGCAGCAGGGGCCGCAGCGAGCGCAAGCGCGACGGCACGCTCGACAAGGCGCTCATCAGCCGCCTGCCCGCCGTTTCCCTCGTCCTGCTCGGCGTCGCGGTGGTGTACGCCGCCTGGTCCCGCCCCGACTGGGTCTCCTCCGGCACCCTGCCCGGCGCCGTGACGTTCCCGGTGCTGATGATCGCCCAGGGCGTTCTCGTCGTCTCCCTCGCGGCGGCGGCCCTCGCCCTGCACCGCCGCGCCCCGCACGCCAGGATCGCGCTGTACGGCCTCGGCGGCCCCGCCGTCGCCATGCTGGCCTGTGCCCTGGCCGGGGTGATGACCGGTGGCGTGGCCCAGCGCGTCGGCGACTGGCTCGACGGGTCCGGCACGCCGGGCATGGGGGAGGGGACGATCGTGGGACCGCCGGTGCTGCTGAGCTGGCAGGCCGCCGTCATCCCCGTCCTGCTGGTGCTCCTGGTGATCCCGGTCGTCGTCCTCGCCGTAGACACCGTGCGTACGGGCCGGCGCCTCGCGCCGGTCGTCGAGGCGGAGTACGGGTCTCGGGAGACGAAGGTCACCCCGGACTCCGTCCGTACCCGCCGGATCGCCGGCGCCCGTGCCCGCGCCCAACTCACCGACGCGGCACCCTGGTTGGTCGGTCTGGTCTCCGGCGCCACGCTCCTGCTCGGCACCGGCGCCGTCGTCGGCGCCTGGCTGAGCGGGGACGTGCCGGGCCGGGCCGCCGAGGGCGGACCCGCGCTGATCCAGTCGATCGCCGACACCGCGCAGGCGCTCGGCTCCTGGCTGATCGGCTTCGGCTTCATACTCTTCGTGACCTGGGGCCGCCGCGCCTACCGCGACGCCTCCGCCCGGCGCACCATCGGCATCCTCTGGGACGTCGGCACCTTCTGGCCGCGCGCCTCGCACCCCTTCGCGCCGCCGTGCTACGCGGAACGCGCCGTACCGGACCTCACCTGGCGGATGGCCTCCTGGACCGACCGCACCGGCGGACGCCTCGTCATCTCAGGGCATTCTCAGGGCAGCGTGCTGGCCGCTGCCGCCGTCTGGCAGTTGCGCGAGGGCACCCGCCACCAGGTGGCGCTGCTGACATACGGCTCACCGCTGGAGAGGCTGTACGGCCGCTGGTTCCCCGCCTACTTCGGTGCCGCGCCCCTCAGTGACCTGGGCAGGGAGGTGCACTGCTGGCGCAACCTGTGGCGCGCCACCGACCCGATAGGCGGACCGGTCCGGCTGAACGCCGACGCTGACGGCGAGGGGGAGGGCGAGGGCGACGGACCGGCCGTGGACCAGGGGCCGCTCAAGGACCCGCTCGCCTACGGCCGTACCGAGCGCCACCCGCTGCCCGAACCGATCCTCGGCCACTCCGAGTACCAGGCCGACCCCGTCTTCGCCAAGGAGCGCGCGGCGCTGCTCGACCGGCTGCCGCCCGCACTGCCGGGACAGCGCGACAGCAGCGCGAAGGCGGCGCGACGGACCGGCTGAGCGCGGAAGGCCGACAGGGTCGACCCGGCCCGGGGTCAGGGGAGTTCGGGCAGATCGTCCGCGTAGAGCAGCGTGAGGTCGTCCGTACTGGTCTCGGGCAGCTGGGCGACCCTGCTCGCGTGCTGCTCCACCATCGACTCGAACGTCTGGCGCGCGGTGCGGCCGTTACCGAAGGCCGGCCCCTTGGGCAGAACGGTGAAGTACTTGAGCAGCGCCTCGGCGGTGCCCGCACCCAGCCGGTACTCGTGCTCCTCGGCCTGCTGCTCCACGATCCGCAGCAGCTCGTCCGCCTCGTAGTCGCTGAAGGTGATGGTGCGCGAGAAACGGGACGCCACACCGGGGTTGACGGCCAGGAAGCGTTCCATCTCCACCGTGTACCCGGCGACGATCACCACCACCGCGTCCCGGTGATCCTCCATCAGTTTGACCAGCGTGTCGATCGCCTCACGCCCGAAGTCGCGCCCCGAGTCCTCGGGCGACAGCGCGTACGCCTCGTCGATGAACAGCACGCCGCCGCGCGCCCGGTCGAAGGCCTCCTGCGTACGGATCGCGGTGGAGCCGATGTGCTCACCCACCAGGTCCACCCGGGAGACCTCCACGAGATGACCGCGCTCCAGCACCCCGAGCGAGGCGAGGATCTCGCCGTACAGCCGGGCCACCGTCGTCTTGCCGGTGCCCGGGGAGCCGGTGAAGACCAGATGGCGCCGGGCGGACGCGGCCTTGAGTCCGGCCTGCTGCCTGCGCCTGCCGACCTCGATCATGTTGGTGAGGGCGCGGACCTCACGCTTGACGCTCTCCAGGCCCACCAGCGCGTCGAGTTCACCGAGGACCTTGCCCGGTTCCCGTACCGGCTCGGCCGGGGGTGCGTCCGGCACCGGCGTGGCGCCCTGCGCCGGGACCGCGCCCAGCAGCCCGGTCGTCTGGGTCGCCGTCAGCACGGCCGTCGGCTGCGGCGCCGCGACCAGCACACCGCTCTCGTCGCTGGTGCAGTCCTCCACGGTCGGCCCGGCGCCGGGGCCCTCGGCACCCGGCGCACCGCCGTCCGGGAACTCGTAACCCCCGCGCGCGCAGCGCTCGGTGCGGCAGCGCGTCAGCGTCGTACGGCAGCCGTCCATCACATGGAAGCCGTAACCGCCGCTGCCCGTCACCCGGCAGTCGTGGAACGTGCCGCGCCCCTCGGCGGAGACGTAGAAACCGGCCTCGGCGGGCGAGGTGATCGTGCAGCGTTCGATGGTGGGGTCGGCGCCCTTGGTGACGATGACACCGGTCTGCACACCGTCGATGGTGCAGGAGTTGAGCGTGCCGCCGCTGCCGTGGTCGCGGAACCAGGCGCCGGTGGCCGCCTCCCTGATCCGGCAGTCGTCGAGCTGGGCCGTCGCGCCGTCGCTCACCGACACGGCGGTGTTGCGCACCTGGGAGAGGTCGCTGTCCACGACATCCGCGCGGGATCCGCGGTCGAGGACGAACAGCGCGTCCGGTACGTCGTGCACGCGGCACGAGTCGAGGACCACCGTCGCCCCGTCGCTCACCCAGACCGCCGGGTAGTCGCCCGTACTGTCGTGGATCTCGCACTGGTTGGCGTCCACGCGAGTGCCCGGGTCCCAGACGGAGAGACCGTTGCGGCCGAAGCGGCGCACCGTGGAGCGGGTCAGCGTCAGGACGGAGCGGGAGCGCAGATCGACCGCGTTCTCCGGGATGTCATGGATGTCGCAGTCGGAGAGCGTCAGCACCGCGTCCGTGTCGAGCGTGATGCCGTCCGCCGAGGTGCGGTGGACGCTGGAGTCGGTGAGATGGGCGGCGGCGCGCGAGGCGATCTGCACACCGGTGCCCTTGATCTCGTACACCTCGCAGCCGATGGCCTCCAGACCGCTGCCCTCGCCGGTGACCGTCAGGCCGCCGCCCGACGCGTGGTGGATCCGGCACCGTTCGAGCCGGGGGTGCGCGCCGCCGCGTACGGAGACGCCCGACTGCCCGGCCGCGACCACCTCGCAGTCCTCGAAGACCCCGCCGGCGCCGTCGAGTACGGCGACCCCGACCCCGGCCGGATTGTCGACCGTGCAGCGGCGGACGGTGGGGCGCGCGGCGCCCCGCACCTCAATGCCGGCGGCCGAGCGGGTGACGATCCGAAGATCCGTCAGCTCCGGGGTGCCGTCCTCCACGAGCAGCGCGGGCGCGGTCGTGTCCTGGCCCTCCACATGCAGGTCGTGGACGGTCGCGGAGGCGCGCACCGTCAGCGGCACGCCGTCCGGCGGCGCGATTCGCACCGAGCCCGCCGAGCCCTCGGGCCCGCGCAGCGTGACGGCGCGCGTGACGACGAGATTCTCCCGGTAGGTGCCCGGCGCGACGGTGAGTATGTCGCCGTCGCTCGCGGCTTCCAGAGCCGCGGCGAGAGAGGCGTACTCGCCGGTACGGCGGCGCCAACGCGAGGTGCCGGTGTGCGTCACCTGGACGGTGCCCTGTGCCATGGTGTTGTTCTGTCCCCACCTCGTGCGCCTGCGCGTCTGTGCCGACCGGACCCGCTCCGGGGTCAACTCAAGGAAGTCCCGGCCGCCACAGAGGACCGGGTCGCACCACCGTAGCGCGCGCGGCACCGGTGAGTTGACCCAAGAGCGGTTCCCGCTGGGGTTGGGCGCCGCGAGACGCGCCGCCCGGCCGCCGTGCTCAGCTGCCCGCGCCCGTACGGCCCCAGTCGGGACCGGCCTTGGCCCAGGCCATGTCGAGGCGCGCGTACCGACGCTGATTGAGATTCCACACGATCAGCCGCCGGCCGGCCTCGACCAGACCGGCGGCGACCGCGGCCAATCCGAGGCCCGCCAGCACGGCGTGCGTACGGGCGGTGGTGAGGTCCACCGGACGCTTGGCGAGCCGCCCCTCGCCGTCGGTCCAGACCGGGAAGGTCTCGCCTGCCTGGATACGCGCCGGCGCCGAGCGGACGACTCCGGTCTGCCGACTGCCGTCCGGGGCCGTCCATTCGGCGATCACCGGCCGGCCGGTGTCGCGCGCGGCCGAGGTCTCGGGGTCGAACGCCACACGGGCGGGCGCGTGCGGATGGCGGACCACCAGAGCCCGCGTGTGGTGCCGTTCCTGGTGCTGGGCCTGGATCGTCCGGCGGAACGCGCCGTCGGTCAGGGAGCCCGAGATCCAGCCAATCGCCGGCACGGCGAGGATCAGCAGGAGCAGGGCGCCCAGCGCCACCCATGCCTCGACAAGATCGGTCTTTCTGCGCAGCGGGTTGTGCCGCCAGCGCCGCAGCCCCACGACCGCTCGCATCGTGCCGCCCCTTCCGGTTTCCGTCCGTTCCCCAGTCCGTCTTAGCCCGGCGAGAGGCGCCGCACGCACAAAAGGGCCGAAGGGAGAGCGAAATCACCCTTGGGTTCGACGGGCCGGATCCGGCCCGGCGGCGGTCGGTTCGTGGTGATCACGGGGCGCCCGGACGGCTCGGCGACACCGAGGACGATCTCATCGACGGCGTCCCACGCCACATGTGCCCCGCCCGGGGAGCCGTCCCCGGGACGACGAGATTCAGCCGGAAGCGATATCAACGGCCTGGAAATGGTTCAACGGCGGAGGGCTCTCGTCGGCCCGGCCCGGCGTCGGCGCACCGCGGATCGATCGGCCGGGTGCGCCCCGCCCGTGTCCGCCCGTGTCCGCTCAGAAGTGGCAGCCGGACCTCCACCCCGAGGTGGCGGCTGAACCAGTTGTGCGCCCGCGCGTTGACGAGCGACGCGTCAACCTCGGTCCCGAATATGTCCACCACGATGTCATTCGTATGAGCATCTGTGTGGGTGACGCCAACGCCCGTCCCCGGCCCGCCTGTTCGTGAACCGTCCGTACGTACGCCGCCGCTTCGCGGTCCGTCCGCCGGTGACCTGTCGGCTCGGGCGCACGCGATCTCGCGGCGGCTCCCGGCCGGGCGCGTCCGGCGGCTGCCCGCCGGCCCCCGGCCTCCTCCCGGCCCGCCTCCGCCCGTCCCGGTGTGTTCCCCGCGTCTACGGCCTCAAGGACCGCCCGATGTCAGTAACCCCGGCTCTGGTAGGGCCGGTTGTAAGGGTCGTCGTACTGCACCGGCGCGGGCGCCGGGCGCGGTGCGGCGGGTCGCATGGCCTCGTACCCCGTCGGCGAGCCCGGCCGCTGCTGCTGCTGCGGCGGGCGGGGCTGCTGAGGACGCGGCTGCTGCGGCTGCTGCTGGGCCGGGTAGGGCTGAGCGCCCTGGTAGCCGCGGGGCGGCGGGGCCTGCTGCGGAATGTAGGGCGCCGGGGCGTGCTGCAGCGGCACGGGGTGCTGCGCCGGCTGCGGCTGGTACCCGCCGCCGTACGACGGCGTGGGCTGCGAAGGAGCTGCCGGAAGGGCGGGGAGCGCCGAAGGCAGCGCCGGCAGATAGCTGTTGCTCTGATAGCTGCTGCCGGTGTCGTAGGCGGAAGGCACTCGGATCGGGGCGATCTGAGGCGTGCCCCGCTCCGCGACCAGTGAGTCGTAGATCGGGGTGTCCGGGAACGACGGCGCGGTGTAGTAACCGCCGCCGTAGGTGGCGCGGGGGGAGGTCATGGAACATAAGTTAAGCCCACGATGTGCCGGTTGGGGAGTCCGATTAGTGGGTTCTTTCGGGAGCTCTGGGCCACTTCGGATCCCCAATGCGAGCGAACTTGGGAAAATCGGTCGTCCAGCAGCGTTGTGATCGTGTAAAGGGCAAGCTCCAGAGGGGTTACTCGTCGGTCCGCCCGGGCGCGATGGCCGCTTCAGCGATTAGGTTTGGCGCAACGGATAACTTTGGGTCACCTGACTCTCGATGGGGGCGAGCATGTCCATGCTTAAAGGAGCCAATGTTCCGGTCTCGGCACCGAGCGTGCGTGTCGAATTGGGATGGCGTTCAGCGCCCGGGACGCCGGACGTCGACGCCTCGGCGCTCCTGCTGAAGGCGGGAAAGGTCCGTTCGGACGCGGACTTCATTTTCTACAACCAGCCGTCGCACGCGTCCGGCGCGGTGCGGTACGACGGAAAAGGCACCGGTCCAGGCACCGTGACGGACACCCTGTCCGTCGATCTGGGTCGCGTGGAGGCGGACATCGAGCGGATCGTCGTCGCCGCGTCGGCGGACGGCGGCAACTTCGGCCGGGTGCCCGGTCTGTACGTACGAGTCCTCGACGCCGCGTCGGGCGCCGAGATCGCGCGGTACGACAGCCAGGACGCGACCGTCGAGACGGCGTTCGTCCTCGGTGAGCTCTACCGCCGGCAGGGCGCCTGGAAGTTCCGCTCGGTCGGCCAGGGCTACAGCAGCGGACTCGAAGGCCTGGCAACGGACTTCGGCATCAGCGTCGACGAGCCGCAGCGGGCGGCCCCGGCGCCCGTGGCCCCCGCGCCGCCGCCCCCGGTCGCGGCACCCGCCGCGCCCCGGTACACGCCCCCCGCACCGCCGGCGCCGCCCGCGCCCCCCGTGGCCGCCCCCGCTCCCGTGCGGCTCAGCAAGGTCACACTGACCAAGGACGCGCCGTCCGTCTCCCTGTCCAAGCAGGGCGGCAACTCGGGTGAGATGCGCGTCAATCTCACCTGGCAGGTGCGCAAGCAGTTCAAGGGGTGGGGCGCCAAGCTGGGCCGCGCCGTCGCCATGCACGGCGATCTCGACCTCGACCTGTGCGCACTCTATGAACTGACCGACGGCCGCAAAGGCGTCGTCCAGGCACTCGGCAATGCCTTCGGGGCGCTTCACCAGCCGCCGTTCATCCATCTCGACGGTGACGACCGCACCGGCGGTTCGGCGAACGGCGAGAATCTCAGCATCAACCTCGACCACAAGAACCAACTGCGCCGTGTGGTCATCTTCGTGACGATCTACGAAGGGGCGCGCAGCTTCGCCGATCTCGACGCGACGGTCACCCTCCAGCCGCAGAACGGCGCCGCGATCGACTTCTCGCTCGGCGAGTGCACAGTTCCCTCCACGGTCTGCTCGCTGGCATTGATCACCAATACCGGCTCCGATCTCCTCGTCCAGCGCGAAGCGCGATTCCTTGTGCCGGAACGCGGGGTCAGCCCGCAGCGCACCATCGACTACGCGTACGGCTGGGGCATGAACTGGACGCCCGGCCGTAAGTGACCCGGGTCCCGACGGCGATCTGAGTCAACGCTCCGGTGCGGCCTCCGGACGGGCGTACGTACGCCCCTTCCAGGCCGCACCGCGGCCCCGGTAGTGCCGCACGGCCGAATCGACAGTCATCAGGAGGTAGAGCAGGGCGGTGAAGGGCAGCAGGGGAGCCAGCCAGAGCGACTGCCGGTAGTACCGCAGCACCGGCAGGTACGTGCCGGCCATCACCGCCCACGCCGCGCCGCCCAGCAGACCGGCCGGCGTGTCACCGCCGGACAGACCCGCGTACACCCCCACGGGCGGCGCCAGATAGACGACCGCGAGCCCGGCCACCGTGCCGACCAGCAGGATTGGGCTGTGCAGGAGTTGGGCGTACGCGCTGCGCGCCACCATCCGCCACAGGTCGGTCAGCCGCGGATACGGGCGCACGCTGTCCACCCGCTCCGCGAGACCGAGCCAGATCCGGCCCCCGGCCTTGCGCACCGTGCGGGCCAGCGACACGTCGTCGATCACGGCCTGCCGGATGGAGTCGGGGATCCGCGCCCGCACGGCCATCTCCGTCCGCAGCAGTACACAGCCGCCGGCCGCCGCCGCCGTCCGGGCGCCCGGCTTGTTGACCCGGCGGAACGGATACAGCTGTGCGAAGAAGTAGACGAAGGCGGGCACGATCAGTCGCTCCCACGCGCTCGCCACCCGAAGCCGGGCCATCTGCGAGACCAGGTCGAGACCGTTCGTCCGCGCGGCGGCCACCAGTTCACGCAGACTGTCGGGCTCATGCGCGATGTCGGCATCCGTAAGAAGGAGGTAGTCGGGCTCTCCGGCCCGCGCCTGTTCGATGCCGTGACGCAGCGCCCACAGCTTTCCCGTCCAGCCGGGCGCCGGCTCGGGAGGGGAGATCACGGTCAGCGGCAGCCCGCCGAGTCGGTCGGCCAACTCCCGGGCCAGGGCGCCCGTCCCGTCGGAGCTGGAATCGTCGACGAGGAAGACCTCCGCCCGCCCCGGATAGTCCTGAGCCAGCAGCGACGGCAGACTCACCGGCAGCATCTCCGCCTCGTCACGCGCGGGCACGACCACGGCGACGGACGGCCACGCGGGCGGATCCTCACGCGGCGGCAGCCGCTGATCCGTTCGCCAGAAGAACCCCTGACCCAGCAGCAGAAAGCCCCACGCGGCAAGAGAGGCCGCGGCGATCCAGGCGATGGCGCTCATTCGCCGCAGTCTGCCCCACATCGGCGGGACCGCAAGGGCGGTCGTCTATGGTGACCGGGTGAAGATCGCGCTGATGGACTCCGGTCTCGGGCTGCTCGCCGCGGCCGCCGCACTGCGCCGGCTCCGGCCGGACGCCGGTCTCGTACTCTCGTCCGACCCCGAGAGCATGCCGTGGGGACCGCGTACGCCGGACGACGTCGTCGAGCGCGCGCTCACCGTCGCCCGCGCCGCCGCCGCGCACCGGCCCGACGCGCTGATCGTCGCCTGCAACACCGCGTCGGTGCACGCCCTGCCCGCACTGCGCGCCGCCCTGGAGCCCGGACTTCCCGTCATCGGCACGGTCCCCGCGATCAAGCCGGCGGCGGCCGGGGGCGGGCCCGTCGCGATCTGGGCCACCCCCGCCACCACAGGCAGCCCCTACCAGCGTGACCTCATCCGCACCTTCGCCGCCTCGGTCGACGTCACCGAGGTGCCGTGCCCGGGGCTCGCGGACGCGGTGGAGCACGCGGACGAGGCGGGCATCGAGCGCGCAGTCGAGGCCGCGGCCAACCGCACACCTCGTGAGGTAAGGACCGTCGTCCTGGGCTGCACCCATTACGAACTCGTCGGCGAACGGATCCACGCGGCGCTGCGGCAGCGCGGCCTGCCGGAGCTGACGCTGTACGGCTCGGCCGACGCCGTCGCCGCGCAGGCGCTGCGCCGCCTCGGAGACACCGCGTCGCCGACGCTCACGCCGGCCGCCGAGCCCGGCGAGCTGACCGTCCTGCTGAGCGGAGAGCGCGCCTCCCTCCCGGACGCGGCCCTGACCTACGCGGAGGGCCGGCTGCTCGCCGCTGTCACGCGAGTGCACTAGGGCGTGTCCGCGAAGTAGCGCCGTCCGCCCGCAGGGCGGGGCCCGCGGCGGCTGGTGCGGTGCGTCGCGAGGCGGAGGATCGGCGTTGTGGATGGACCGGACGTACGTGGCCGGCTGAAGACAACGCGGCGAGGTGCCGTGACAGCCGCCGCGGGCCAGGCGGGACTACCCGGACACGCCCTGGGGCCTGTCCGGCGGATCTTCGTGGGTCAGCCCGGGGCTGACCCTTCTGGGGGATCGGAGTGCGGATCGTCACGCTGGGGCGGTGGTGGGGCGTCGTGGTGTGGGCCTCGCGCGGGCTGTCCCGTCGGGGTCACCACTTCCCTTCCCGCCGCGGCGGTGCCCGTCCGGCGGATCGTGAGTACGCTGCAACCATGACGGAGCACCCCCGGCGAGGGGGGCCTGGCACAGTGCCCCTCCCCGAAATCTGGACCGGCCGAGCGCACAACCGCATTCAGTGGCTGTTCGCCGCGGTGGGCGTCGCGTGTCTCGTCCTCGGCATCGAGCTGGCAGTCCAGTCCTCCTGGGAGAACGGCATCATCGCGCTGGCCGCCTCCGTGGTCGGCTGCGTGGCCGCCGGTCTGCTGATCCTCTTCGGGACGCTCGCCTTCGTGCACGTGGCGGTCAAGGTCGATCACGAGCACCTGGAAGTGCGCTGCGGCCACGCGGGGCTGCCGCGCCGCCGTATCCCGCTCGCCCATGTCACCGGCGCCGACTTCGAGCCCAGCGTCACACCACGCCAGTGGGGCGGCTGGGGCTACCGCTGGCGACCGGAGCGGGGCACGGCCGTGGTCGTACGGCGCGGCGAGGGCCTCGTGCTGAGCCTGGGCGACGGCAGGACGTTCACGGTGACCGTCGACAACGCGGAGGCGGCCGTCCGCGTCATCCGCGACCGGCTCCGCACGGCGGCCACGGGGAAGGTGACGCTCCGCAAGTCGCACCTCGGCCCGGCCAGGGGCGGCGGAACGGCCATCGGCGGGTCGGCGGAGTCCTGACGTGAGGCCACGGGTCCCGGTTCGCCCGTGACGGCCGCTCCGCTCCCGCTCGCCGGCCGGGCGGACATCAGACCGGTTCCCCTTCCGGTATCGCCCCGTCGGGCGACCGCGCCGTCGCCAGGCCCGCGAGGAGCCCCGCGCCCGCCGTCACCGGTGTGAAACTCAGCGCGTTCCCCACGGTCGCCACAGCGGCCAGCGCCGTCAGCGCGGCCCCGGCGGACAGTACGACGGGAGTGGCGCGCGGTGAACGCCACAGGGCGTACAGAAGCCACCCGAAGGCCGCCCCCAGCAGCAGAACCCCCGCGACACCCTGCTCCGCCGCCAGCTGGAACAGCGCCGAGTGCGGCTTGCCGTCCGAGTTCAACGACTCCAGCGCGGTCGGACTCAGATCGCCGAACCGGTCGGGCCCCGCGCCCAGCAGCGGATTGGCCCGTACGAGATCCACCGCGTCCTCCCACAGAAGAACCCGGTGCGCCGTGAGCTGCCCCTCCAGCGAGGCCGCCAGCCCTTCGGGCAGCGCCTGTACGGCCACCGCCCACGAGACGCCGACCATCAGACACGTCGCGCCGGCGAAACCTGCCAGACCCAGCAATCGGTGGCGCATCCTCGCCGCGGCGAGTGAGCAGAGCAGCACCCCGACGGCGGCCACCATCCCCGCCACCGAACCGAGCACGGGACCACTGAGAGCGGCCACCCCCGCCGACACCAGCAGGGTGTTCCGCTGCCTCGTCGTCCCCGCGGCGGCCGCCGCGCAACAGGCGGCCCCCACGGCCAGGACCAGCAGCGCGGCGACCGCGCCCGTGTCACCGGGCGGCGCCGCGCTCTCCGCGGTCTCGCCCGGTACGTCGTGACGGGCGGCGACCGCCAGGACGTACGCGGCGACGGCCAGGGTTCCGGCCGTCGCGACCGGCGCCAGGGACCCCGAGATCCGCCCGCACGTGTAACCGGCGGCGACCGCGAGCACGGCCAGCAGCACACCCTCGGGTCTGCCCTCCCGGCCGGCCGCGCTGACCAGGGCCCACACCGCACAGCCGACGAACACCACGGTGCCGACGACGTCGGAGGTGCCGCTGTTCTCGCGCGCGACGGACCGGCTTGCCGGTACAGCCATTCCGTAGACCCCCCGACCCGATCACGCCCTGGTGCCGGATCGGCCGGGGCACTGCGCAGCCACCCCAGGGCTGCGCACACGGTAATCGCAAGGGAGGGGGTGTGTGGAGATCTCGCACGGAAACATTGCGCTACGAAGTGGAGTGCCGCCCCCGCCGGAGCCCCCGTACAGGGCGGACTGCCGCCCTCCGGAGCCGCCACCGTAGACTCCGCCGGGTGAGCACCACCATCGCCCCCGTCGAACCCGCCGAGCCTGTCCCCGCGCCCGGCGGCAGGCGGTGGCCGCGCCGGTTCGGACGGCCCGGCGCCGCGGTGCTGTCCGGGCTGCTGCTCTTCGCGAGCTTTCCGCCCCGGCCGTTGTGGTGGCTGGCGCTGCCCGGATTCGCCCTGCTCGGCTGGACGCTGCGGGGCCGCCGTCCGCGTGCCGGGTTCGGACTCGGCTTCCTCGCAGGTCTCGGCTTCCTGCTGCCGCTCCTGAAGTGGACGGGCGAAGAGGTGGGCCCGCTGCCGTGGGTCGCGCTGGCCGCCGTGTCCGCGCTGTTCATCGGCGCCGTCGGTGTGGGGATCGCCGCCGTGTCGCGGCTGCCCGCGTGGCCGGTGCTCGCCGCCGCCGTATGGATCCTCGGCGAGGCCGCGCGCGCCCGCGTGCCGTTCGGCGGCTTCCCCTGGGGCAAGATCGCCTTCGGCCAGGCGGACGGCATGTTCCTGCCGCTCGCGGCGGTGGGCGGCACCCCGGTGCTGGGCTTCGCCGTCGTGCTGTGCGGCTTCGGTCTGTACGAGGTGGTGCGGCAGGTCCTCGCGCACCGCGCCGGCCGTGGCGACGACACCGACGACACCGACGACACCGACGGCACCGACGGCACGGAGCGCGCTGTCCGCGGCGACGGCGCGGCACGGCCGGTTCGGCGGGCCGCTGTCGCCGTCGCCGCGCTGTCCGTACTGGTCCCCGTCGCGGGCGCCCTCGCCGCGCTGCCCCTCGTGGACGACTCGGCCGAGGACGGCACCGCGACCGTCGCCGCGATCCAGGGCAACGTGCCGCGCCTGGGCCTCGACTTCAACGCCCAGCGCCGGGCGGTGCTCGACAACCACGCCAAACGCACGGAGCAGTTGGCCGCCGACGTCAAGGCCGGCAAGGAGCCGCTGCCGGACTTCGTCCTGTGGCCCGAGAACTCCTCGGACCTCGACCCCTTCCGCAACGGCGACGCGCGCCTGGTCATCGAGGACGCGGTCAAGGCGATCGGAGTGCCGACGGTGGTCGGCTCGGTTCTCTCGCCCGACACGGGCAAGCTGCGCAACTCCCTGATCGAGTGGGACCCCGAGAAGGGGCCCGTCGCGACGTACGACAAGCGTCATGTCCAGCCGTTCGGCGAGTACATCCCGATGCGTTCCTTCGTACGGATCTTCAGCTCCGACGTGGACCGGGTGCGACGCGACTTCGGGCCGGGCGACAAGGTGGGTGTGTTCGACCTGGCCGGGACGAAGGTCGGTCTGGCCACCTGCTACGAGGCGGCCTTCGACTGGGCGGTCCGCGACACCGTCACCCACGGGGCGCAGATGATCACCGTGCCGAGCAACAACGCCACCTTCGGGCGCAGCGAGATGACCTACCAGCAGCTGGCGATGTCCCGTGTGCGGGCCGTCGAGCACAGCCGGGCCGTCGTCGTTCCCGTCACCAGCGGTGTCAGCGCGATGATCATGCCGGACGGCAAGGTCGTCGACGAGACGAAGATGTTCACCCCGGACGCGCTCGTACGTGAGATGCCGCTGCGCTCCTCGCAGACGCCCGCCACCCGGATGGGCACGCTGCCCGAGGCACTGCTGGCCGCGATCGCCGTCGGCGGTCTCGGCTGGGCGGGTACCCGGGCCGTACGCGTCCGCCGGCGCCCCGCCGCCGACGCCGGCTGAGGCGGGACGGGGCACGCGGATCCGGGGGACCGCCACCGGGGGCCGTGGGCGTCCGCATAGGGTCGGCGGCATGGGAACGCCAGACTTCATCCGAGAGATCCGCGCCACCGCCGGGCACAAGCTGCTGCTCCTGCCGGGAGTGAGCGCGATCGTCTTCGACGACGACGGGCGGGTGCTGCTGGGCAGGCGCGCCGACACGGGCAACTGGTCGATCATCGGGGGGATCCCGGAGCCGGGGGAGCAGCCCGCGGTGACGGCGGAGCGCGAGGTGTACGAGGAGACCGCCGTGCGCTGCACGGCCGAGCGCGTCGTCCTCATCCAGGCGCTGCCGGAGCCCATCACGTACCCCAACGGGGACCTGTGCCAGTACATGGACATCACCATGCGGTGCCGCGCGACGGGCGGGGAGGCCAGGGTCAACGACGACGAGTCCCTGGAGGTGGCGTGGTTCCCCGTGGACGCGCTGCCGGAGCTGCGGGAGTTCGCCAAGTTCCGCATCAAGCAAGCACTCGCGGACGAACCGACCTGGTTCGAGCCGGGCGCGGGAGTCTGAGCGGAGCCGGCGCCGGGTGGGGCCGGGCTCTCACCTCCTGAGGAGGCAAGGCCGGTATACGAGGCTGCCGGAGACGGCTCCTGGGCGTCGCGCGCGGCGCGGCCTTTCCGAACGCCCGCCGTCGTCGCCGACGGCAGGCACATGGCGCGCGTTCCGCGCCTGTCCGACCGTTCCCGTACACCGCGCGGACGGCGACGAAGCCGCTGAGTGGACTGAGGATTCCGGTACGGCGGGCTCTCCGGCCCGCGGGCCGTACGGCCGCCGTGCCGGGCGCGGGCGCCGGACAGTCCGCCCTACTGCAACGCGTGGACCGCTTCCGCGAAGACCGATGGGAGACGGGCCGCCGTGGGCACGATCAGGCGGGCCGCGCCCGGGTTTCGGGTGGCGCGCAACAGGCCCTCCGTAAGGAGGCGGTGGCGTCTCGTCAGCTTCGACCAGACCGCGGGGTACGTCTGCGGCCGGTCGTCCGCCAGCGCGCGCACCGCCGCCCCGGCCGTGGAGAGTGCCAGGGCGACCCCCTCCCCGGTCAGCGCGTCCACGTAACCGGCGGCGTCGCCCACCAGCAGCACCCGCCCGGCCAGCGGGCTGCTCACCCGCTGCCGCAGCGGGCCCGCGCCACGCACGCCGCTCGCCGGCCGTTCCCCGAGCAGCGGCGCCAAGTCCGGGAAGCGGGCGAGGTGTTCGCCGTAACCCCGCCGCTCGCGGCTCAGCACGGCCACGCCGACGAGATCGTCCCCGACCGGCGTCACATACGCTTCTCCGTGCCGCGACCAGTGGACCTCGACGAATTCGGACCACGGCTCCACGTGGAAGTGCCGTCGGAGCCCGTAGCGGGACGGGGCCCGGTCCGGCAGATCCAGACCGAGGCCCCGGCGGATCGGCGAGTGCAGCCCGTCGGCGGCGATCAGCCACCGCGCGGTCCGGCCCCCGGCGTACACCCGGTCGGCGCTCTGCCGTACTTCGCCGATCTTGCCCCGGACCGTCTCCACCCCCAGGGCGTCCGCCCGGCGCCGTAGCGCTGCGTGGAGTTCGGTACGGCGTACACCCAGCCCCGTACCGTCCCGGAAACGCGCCTCGGCGCGCCGTACCCCGTCCTGGTAGCGGATACCGCGCAGTTCGCGCCCCGACACCTCGACGCCCATCGCGCGCAGCGCCGCCACGCCGCCGGGCATGATGCCCTCGCCGCACGCCTTGTCCACCGGGGTGGTGCGCGGCTCGACCACCACGGCCCGCAGCCCCGACCGGGCGGCGTGGATCCCGGCGGCGAGACCGGCGGGGCCACCGCCGGCGATCAGGACGTCGATCACGCGGGCGCACCGGCCGGTGCCGCCCCGAGCGCCGTGTTCTCGCACCGGATACGGACCGCCATCAAGGCCGCGTTGAGCCCGGTGAAGACGGCGGCCGTCACCCATGCCCCGTGGACCAACGGCAGAGCCAGCCCTTCCGCGACGACCGCCACGTAGTTCGGATGCCGCAGCAGCCGGTAGGGGCCGCCGGACACCAGCGGCAGGCCGGGGACGACGATCACCCTGGTGTTCCAGCGCGGCCCCAGAGTCCGGATGCACCACCAGCGCAGCGCCTGGGCCGCCACGACGACACCCACCATCGTCCAGCCGAACGCCGGCACGAACGCCCGCCCGGCCAGGGCCGTTTCGGTGAGCGCGCCCGCCAGCAGAGCCGTGTGCAGGGCGACCATCGCCGGGTAGTGCCCGCGTCCGGTCTCCGTACCTCCGCGCTCCAGGCTCCAGCGGGCGTTGCGCCGGGCGACGACGAGTTCGGCGACGCGCTCGCACGCGACAGCGAGCACGAGTGCCGTGTACCACCACATGTGTTCTCCAACTCACCAGCGAAGCAGGACGAGTTCGCAGCAGAAACCGGGGCCCATCGCCATCATCAGGCCGGGGCTGCCCGGCTCCGGGGGCCCGTCGGCGAGGGTGTCGCGCAGGACGTGCAGGACGGACGAGGACGAGAGGTTCCCCACCTCGGCCAGGGAGCGCCAGGTGACGTCGAGGGCGCCTTCGCGCAGCTCCAGCGCCTCGGCCACGGCCTCCAGGACCTTGGGGCCGCCGGGGTGGCAGACCCACCCCGTGATGTCGGCGGGTGTCAGACCGTGCTCCGCGAGGAAGGCGCGTACGTCGTCGGGGAGAAAGTGGCGGACGACTTCGGGCACCGACGAATCGAGGACGACCCGGAAGCCCGAGCCCGTGACGGACCAGCCCATGACATGGCCGGTGTCCGGGTACATCCGGCTCCGTGTGGCAACCACCGACGGACCGACCACCGACGGACCGACCACCGACGGACCGGCGACCGCCGGACCGACCGCCGCCGGGCCCGGCCGCCCCGGTGCGGGAAAGTCGTCGCCCACCGCCACGAGCGCCCCCGCGCCGTCGCCGAAGAGCCCGGTCGCCACCAGATTCGCCAACGACGCGTCGTCGCGCTGGAAGGTGAGCGAGCACAGTTCGACCGAGAGGAGTACGGCCACCTGTTCGGGCCAGCCCCGCAGATAGTCGTGGAGCCGCGCGACACCCGCCGCTCCGGCGGCGCAGCCGAGTCCGAACATGGGCACCCGTTTCACATCGGGGCGCAGCCCCAGCCGCCCGACAAGGCGCGCGTCCACCGAGGGAGCGGCCACGCCGGTGACCGAGGTGAAGAGCAGGAGGTCCACGTCCTCGGGCCGGAGCCCCGCCGTACCGAGCGCCCCGCGCACGGCCTCGGCGCCCAGATCACCCGCGAGTTCGATGAACACGTCGTTGGCCGCGCCGAAACCGTCGATCTTGACGTAGTCGTCCAGCGGCAGGGACATGTGGCGTGTGCGGACCCGCGCGCTTTCGTGCAGCCGGTCGAGCACGTGCCGGTCGGTACCGGCCGGCAGACAGGTGCGCGCCACCATGTCGGTGATCTCGGACTGGGTGTTGCGGTACGGAGCGAGGACGCCGTGGACGGCGGCGATTCGGGTCATCGATTCCAGCCTGGGGATGTCATAACCGTCCCAACAGCCGAAGGAAGGGATGAGACACCGTAAGTCGCCCGTCCGGCTGCCACGCCGACGCCCGCCGCGCGCCTACGATCGGCGCGTGGACGCCGATGTGGACCCGGGAATCAGTACGCGCGAGGCCGGGACCGGCAACGCCCAACCCCCTTGGCGGGCCCGGTCGCTGAGCGCCGGGCGGGCCCTGGCGCTGTCCTGCCATCCGGGACCGGTGGTCGCCGTCACGACGCTCACCCTCGCCCTCGGGGCCACCGCGGGCCACAGCGCGGGCCGTTGTCTGCTGCTCACCGTCGCGGTGCTGACCGGTCAGCTCTCCGTGGGGTGGTGCAACGACGCGTACGACGCCCTGCGCGACACCGCCAACGGCCGCCGGGACAAGCCCGTCGTCGCGGGGAAGGTCGGCCAAGGGACGGTGTGGGCGGCGGCGTTCGGCGCGCTCGCGCTCTGCGTGCCGCTCTCGCTGGCCACCGGCGCGCTCGCCGGCACCACGCATCTGATCGCGGTGGGCGCCGCGTGGGCGTACAACCTGAGGCTCAAGGCCACGGTGCTGTCCTGGCTGCCGTACGCGATCGGATTCGCGAGCCTGCCCGCTCTCGTCTCCCTGAGTCTGCCGGGCAGCCCCTGGCCCGCCTGGTGGGCCGTCACCGGCGGCGCGTTGCTCGGCGTCGGGGCGCACCTGGCGGACGTCCTGCCCGACATCCGCGGTGATCTGGCCACCGGCGTACGGGGGCTGCCGCACCGACTCGGCGCCACCGGCACCCGGTTGCTGCTGCCCGTCCCGCTGGTCGCGGCGTCCGTGGCGCTGACGCTGGGTCCGCAGGGCCGGGCAGGTGTGGGTGCCGTGCTCGTCCCGCTCGCCGCCGCGGTGATCGCGGTGGCGGGGCTGCTGCTCGGCCGCCGCCGGGAGAAGGCGCCGTTCGTCGGGGCGGTGGCCGTGGCGGCGCTGGACGTGGGGCTGCTGATGGCGCACGGGACCGGCGTCGTGTGAGCCCCGGCGGCAGGAGCCCGGGGCCCTCAGCCGTCGAACCGGACGTCGTCGCGCCGCTCCTGGCCCGGGTTGCCCTTTCCGTTTCCGGTGCGGACATCGTTGTCGCCACGCCCGTGGCGGTCGCCCTCCGTGTCCTGCCGCCCCTCGCCCCGTCCGGGCGTCTCGAGACCGGGGCCACGGCCACCACCACCGCCGTTCGCGCCCCCGCGTTCCGTGGACTCTTTCGGCTCCGCCGACCTGCCGGTGTTCCGGAGTGCGGACTTCGTGTCGGCCGACGGCGCCGCTCCCCGGCCGCTGCCGCCCACGATCGGCAGGGACCTGGGGCTGTTCGGCGCCGCGGTGGTCGACCAGTTCTGGAGCGTGGACTCGTCACGGGTCTTCGTAACGACGGAGGTACCCGCCACGGGAGTTGTCGGGACCACGGCCAGCGAGTCGTCCCAGCGGGGGATCACATGCCCCTGCACCGTCAGGTCGTAGCGCACGTCGGTGGCGTTCTCGGCGGGCGGGTCGGTGCACGGTCCGAGGATCAGGGAGCCGTCCACCGTACGGGAGTTGAGGCAGAGATCCTGGTCGGCGCCGTTGCGCAGCAGCCCGTCTTCCTCGTAAAGCCACAGCTGCGTCCGGGCGGAGGTCGAGCAGATCGCCAGCGTCGCCTCGGAGCCGGCGGTGGGCCGGGTGTCCCGGAGGTCCAGGCAGAGATCGGCGTCCGCGCTGCGCAGCGTCGTCCGCAGCGGGCCCGACGGGACGCCGTCCGCGCCCGTCGGCGGCTTCTGGCCGGGACCGGAGACTCCCTGTGAACCCGGGTCGGGCGAAGTCGTCGCGGTGCCCGAGCCGATGGGCGCGGACGGTCCCACCGCCTCGCCGCCGCTCTCACCGGCGGTGAGGCTGGACACGGTCACGGCGAGCAGGCCGACGGTCACCAGGCCGAGCCCGCTGAGCAGCACGGTCCTCGGTCTGCCCGGGGTGGTCAGCACCCGCTTGCCCAGCACCGTGACCCGGGGCAGCACCCGGGGCCGCCCGCCCAAGGAGTGCCGTGCGCGGCCGCGTACGCCCGCGGCCCGCGCGCCGCCGCGCCTGCCCGGCCGCGAGTCGAGGTAGCGCCTGCCGTGAGGGCCGAGGAGCGCCTCGGCGAGCAGGACGCCGGGCCGGCCCTCGGCCTGGACGAACTGCTCGGCGGCGTACGCGCAGTACGAGCAGACCGCCAGATGCTGCTGGATGTCCGGGAGCAAAGCACCGCCGCGCCGCAGGGACACGTCCAGCAGGCGGTTGTAGTGGCGGCATTCCTTGTCCGGCGCGAGTTGGATATGTGCGCGTACACAGCCGGAGCGGAAGAGTTCACCCGAGTGTTCGAGTTCGGTGAGCGCGCTTTCCGGATCAATGCCGAGCAGACCGGCCGGTACGGTTATGGGCTCCGCCTCGACGGCCGTATGCCAGAGCAGGTACCGCGAGGGTGTGGGCATTGCCTGGAATGCGTGGAAGGCCAGCCGCCGATTCTCCGGGGGTGCCGGGACGTCGGGGCTCCCCGGGCCGGCGCCGGCCGGCCGGCCGGGGTGCTCCCAGACGGTATCGGCCTTCTGGCCCTCCGCCGCCCAGACATTGGCCGTGTGCCGGGCGGTCGTGAGGAATTCGGGCCGCAGCGCCGGGACCGGACCGGCGCCGCGCAGGGTGTCGAGGACCTTGCCGAAGGCCGCGGTGGCGAGCATCGAGGCGGCGTCCGTCGAGGGGGAGCGCATCTCGGCGTAGTCGAGCAGGGCCTGCCAGTGCCGGGCGAGCAACAGCGCGGTGGCGTGGTCCTCCTGGTCGCTCTCGCGGGTCCTCAGCGCGGCGACGAGATCCGCGTCCGAGCTTTCGGAGCGGGGCCCCGGCCGGCCGGCCGGAGGGGGCGGGGTGGTTCTGGACGTACGAGGATCCTGCACAGAGGTCCTGCCTTCCAGGGCACTGAGTGGGGGGTGTCCAGTCCCTTGACGCGATGGTGGCGGCAGTGATTTCCGGCCGACTGAAAGGGGGTGGTCCGATTGGTGCGTACCTATGGACGGTGGTGAGGCCTCCGGGAAAATGACCTGTGGGCGCAAAGCGGCGGACTGTGACGGCCGGAGGAGCCTTTCCGGGCGGTCGACCGTCGCCGAATCGAACGGTTGAGCGCTCCCGGCATTGCCGCCGACCGAGCGCGTTCACCATTGCACAGCCCGTGTGTTTGAAACAAGAGATCTCCAACCGCCGCTATTCGATTGGTCGTTGAAGAACGAGTTGGGCAAGGATTTGTGCCGCCGCGGTCCAATTCCGGCCGCGCGAAATACCGTAGGTAACCGGTGAAAGGGGTCGCCGAAGAGGCCCCGAAGGGCCGCTCCGTACCAAGGTCTTCGCAGTTGCACCGCATCGGCAACTCTACGGCCGACGGCGGGTCCCGGTCGACACGGGACCCCTTCGCCCATCGGCCGGACACCCGGACACGGCTCGGGCCTGCGAGGATCCTCCGGCAGAGGTCTAGACGGGTGGCGGTGAGGCGAGCCAGGCGGCCACGGCCTCGGCGATCGGCTGGCTCGTCTCCAGCTCCACGAAGCCGAACTGGCCGCCCTGATTGCATTCGAGAAACCACCACGTGCCGTCGGTGTCCTCGGCGAAGTCGAAGGCACCGTAGGCGAGATGGGCCACGCGCATGTAGCCGTACACGGCTCGCGTGATGCGGTCGGGCACCTCGACGGGCTCCCAGCGGTGGCCGCTCTCGCCGTACCGGCCGTCCACCTGCCCGGGGTCGGCGACCTTCCGCGCGGCGAACAACTGGTGCCCGACGCAGGTGAGCCGGATGTCGGCCCGCTTGGATATGTAGCGCTGGAGCAGGGTGGGCCCGGCGGCGACCGACTCGAAGTCGGCGCCGGGACCCACCCGGGTGGTCGGCAGCGAGACCGGCGGGTCGCCGGGCGGCGGGCCGGTGATCGACTTGACCACGATGTCCCGGTGCTCGGCGGCGAAGAGCCGGGCGATACGGGGGAAGGTGGTGACGAGGGTCGGCGGTACGGCGAACCCGCTCTGGTGCGCGACCCGCAACTGCCACGGCTTGAGGCGCGCCTGGGCCGCCGCCTGCGGATGGTTCATCCAGCGCGCCGACGTGGAGTAGAGCATGCCGAAGAAGGCGTGCGCGGACTCCGCGGTGAGCCAGGGGGAGGGGGAGGGTGCGTGTGCCGCGCTCGCGCCCGGCCGCCGCACCCATATCGAGCGCAGCCCGTCCATGCTCAACAGGCGTCCGCCGGCCGACAGATGGCCGCGGAAGTCGCCGCTGACGTACTCGGCGGACATCGCCGCCTCGCCCGGCAGATCGGCGGGGTCGAAGCGCACCAGAGGTGTGCCGCGCCCGTGCAGTTCCGCCACGACCATGTCCGCGGTGACGTCCTGCTCGGCGGTGAGGATCAGCACAGTCATCGGGTAGCCAGGGTGGTCAGTCGTCGAAGTGCGTCTTGGAGCCGGCCGTCGAGGTCGTGGACCCGGCGGCCAGCAGCAGCGCGCGGTCGGCTATCGCGGGACGTCCGTCCGGCAGGACGTTCAGCTGGAGCGCGGAGTCGTAGGTGAAAGGTCCGACGACCGGCGAGCTCTCCGCCGGAAAAGCGTAGTTCAGCGCGAACGGTCGCATGATTCTCCTCCACTGCCCCACGAGTGCGTTTCTGTCACGGAGGTAACAATACGTGGCGAAGATGTAATGGTCTCAGTACGGAAAGTCACATATGACGGCCCGTCAGGCGGAGGAAGGCCTACCGTCCTCCGGACCTGGGGGGACAGCGCTTACAGCGCCGGTGCGGCGCCGCGAGAACTCCTCAAGTCCGCTGCCGAAAAGCTGAGTTCGGGGCTTCTTCGGGGCCGGTATTGCGACATCCTGTCGGGATCCAGCCAGTTGTCTTCACTTCCGGAGGCCGCGGATGTGAAGACCCGGGGACGGCGAAGAGGGCCCGCACGCGGAACGGCCGGGGCAGGAGAATTCCCTGCCCCGGCCGCCTCGGGTCACCGGTCTCCGGCGACCGCCCGCCCGTCTCAGAAGGTGAAGACCGCGCCTCTGCCCCCGTTCATGGCGCACGAGTTCGAGAAGGTGTGGACGTAGTCCACACGCTGCCCCTCCCACACGCCGTCGGCCGTCACCGTGACCGGCTCCCACTCCTTCGTGCAGACGCGGTTCGTCCCGGAGGTGGTGATGGCGTCGAACTTGGCGCCGTTCTTCTTGAGTTCGGAGCAGGCGGCGGCCGCGTCCGGGTGGCTGCCCGACGGGGTGGGCGCGCAACTGAGCGTGACGGCGCGCCGTACCGTCCCGGTCTTGTGATCAGCACCGTCCGTGACGGTCAGCACCAGTGCCGAGGGCGCGTACAGGCCCTCCACTCCGGTCGGCGACGTGCCGGCCGGAGCCGGCAAGCCTCCGATGGATGCCGCTTCGGCGGGCGCCCCTCCGGCCGGCAGGGCGCCGGCCGTGCCGGTGAAGCACAGACTGCCGATCGCCAGTACGGCTCCACAGGCCGCAGCTCTTGCGATGCTCCGCATTTCGAACACTCCCTGGGGTCGATGTCTCGGACAACGGACGTGAGTCTTGCTCACGCCGGGGGTGCTCCGCCCGCTCTGTGACCGGTTCTGGTCGCTCCGCGTGTCGCCCTGATCGCGGTGTGTGTCCATAACGGCCAGGTGCGGGCCCGTGTGGGACGCGTGGCGAGTTGGGCTGAAAGTTATTGATTCAGGGGCTGTGTCGTTGGTTGACGGTTTGATTGTAAGGCGCATAAACCCATGAACCTTGGATTATATGATTGTCAGCGACGCAGGAGCAGCTCTGTGTTGCGCGCGTCCGACAGGCCCGCCAGGTCCTGGCGGCTCCCGGGCGCGTTGAGCGCGAGCTCCCGGTAGAGCGAGGCCAGGCCCGACTGCGAGAGATCCGTGAAATCGGTCTCGCGCGGCGCCGCCGACTCGATCAGGGTGGTGAAGAGCGAGAGCGTGCCGTCCTTGTTGTCCGCGATCTCGACCACGCGCGCCTGCTGCGGGAAGTCGATGTGGGAGGCGGTGGAGATCTCCCAGAACGAACCGTGGGGCAGCACCACGTTGCGGTGGCTGTGCCCGTTGATCCAGGCCACCGCGGAACGGTGGCGCCGCAGCAGGGCGACAACCTCGTCGCCGTTGTGCCGCGACTCGCCCGGCCGGGCGGGGTCGGGCCGCTTGTTGCCCATCGTCCAGCTGTTGTGGTGCGTGAACAGCACCACGTAACCGTCGCTGTGCTCCTTGAGGATCCGCTCCAGCCGGTCGAGCTGGCCCGTACCGACCGAGCCCGTGAAGTGCCCGCCGTGGTCCGTGGTGTCGAGGCTGACCCCGGTCACGTTCTCTCCCATGGAGAACGTGTAGTCGAGGCTCGCCGAGGCCAGGTTGGCCTTCGTGTAGCCGTGGCCGACCGGGCCCGCGCCGGTGTGGGCGGAGTCCAGATGCGCCGTCAGGTACTGGAGCGGGGTGAACGGCGCGCGGCGCGGGTCGGCGGTGATCGTCCGCATGCGCCGCTTCTCGCGGCGCAGGAGCGAGATCAGGGGGCCGCCGTCGGCGGTGTCGCCCCGGGAGATCTGGGCGAGCAGGGCCGCCGCGTCGAGGTCCGGAAGGTCGTACAACTTACGGGTGCCGACGGCGAATTCGGCGAGGAAGCCGGTCCGGTCGGCGTAGGCGCCGCTGGCGAGGCTGTCGTGGTTGCCGACGGTCGAGTACCAGGGAAGGGCCAGACCCGGACTGCGCACCGGGCGCAGGGCCGCTTCGAGGAATCCTTGGATACGGGGGTAGCCCAGGCGCTTGTCGGAGTCGGGCGCGCCGTCCTCGGGGTGCCAGTACATCCGCAGGCCCGAGTTCTGCACGCCCTCGTACGCCCCCGGGTCACCGCTGTTGGGGGTGACGAGCCCGCCGCTCATCAGGGTGAGGTACCAGTCGAGCTCGCACAGCGAGTTGTTGTCCGTGTTGTCGCCGGTCGTCATGGCGAAGGCCAGCGGAGCCCCGGTCGCGGGACCGGTGCCCAGCGCGTTGACCTGCTCGATGAGCGAGACGGCTCCGGCCACCGACAGCGCCTCGTGGGGGCGCCAGGCGCCCGGCGACTCGCTGCGTACGTACTCGGTGCGCACCGGGTGCTGGACGTCCGTCACATGGAGGTCGGTGAGCTGGACGAAGGAGCTGAGCACCGTACGGCGGTCCTCGCGGCCGGACTTGGCGGAAGCGAACTGTTCGCGGACGACCCTGCGCCAGCCGGGCCCGTCCCCGATCCGCCGGAAGGCGGCCCTCCGGTCGCGTGGTGCGGCGAGCGAGTGGAGCGTGGTGCGGTCGGCCGACGGGCCGGTGGGTGTGGGGGACGGGGTGGCCCCGGGGGTGGTGGGACCGGTGGTGCCGGGCGCGATGGGCGCGGGGGCGGCGGAGGCGCTGCCGGAGCCGCCGGTGGCGCCGACCGCCGCGCCGATACCGGCCGACAGGCCGACGGCGCCGGCCACGGCGAGGAAGGAACGGCGGTCGACAGCGGTGACCGCGGAGCGGATGCGTGACATGGTGCGCTCTCCCGGAGTGCGTACGTCGCGGCGGCGGGACACCGAGGTGGGGTCCCGGTTCCCTACTGATGCTGGGGACCCGGCGTGGCTCGCGTGTGAACGAGGCCGCAACGCCCGGCGCCGATCACCGCACAGGGATCACTCGCATCCGCAAACGTTCGCCCGCTCCACTCGCGACGTGCGGAATCCGCTCATCCACCGTTCACCGGACGGGGAAGCGGAGCGGTCGGGGCCCCGGGCGGACGCCCGGAGAGCGGATACCGGTCGCTTTGCGGCGGTCGCTTGGAAAGCGCTTTCCCATTTTGTAAGACGTGTTGACGAATTAATGAGCGTGCGTCAGCATCGCCTCCACATGTTCGAAGTGCCGAACGCACTTCTGCCGAGCCCTGCACCCGGGAGTAAGCGCCGCATGTCCACCCGAAACGCACCGCTGCCCGTACGAAATCCAGGAACCGGCGAACTGCTGGGCGAGATCGAGGACTTCGGCCCGGAGCGCGTCACCGCCGCCCTCGCCGCCGCGGCGGACGGACAGCGGGCGATGGCCGCCATGCCCGCCCACGCGCGCGCCCGGCTTCTGCGCGACATCGCCGATCTGATCGAGGCCGAGGCCGACGACCTGGCACGGCTGCTCGCCGCCGAAAACGGCAAGCCCTTCTTCCAGACGGTGGAGGAAGTCCGCGCCGCCGTACGGATCTTCCGCGGCTTCGCCGGCGAGGCCACCCGCCTCTTCGGCCGCCAGATTCCGCTCGACGCCGTCCCCGGTCTGGAGAGGCATCTCGCCGTCACCGTCCGCGAGCCGCTGGGCCCGGTCGCCGCGCTGGTGCCGTTCAACTACCCGGTCGAGCTGTACGCCCACAAGGCCGCCGCCGCGCTCGCCGCCGGCAACGCCGTCCTGGTCCACCCGCCCGTCCGCTGCCCGCTCGCCGTGGTGCGGATCGGCGAACTCGTCGAGCGGGCAGGGGCACCCGAAGGCGCCCACCAACTCCTCACCGGCGGCGTGCACATCTCCCAGGAACTCGCCTCACGCCCCGGCGTCGCCGCCGTCAGCCTCACCGGCAGCACCGCCGCGGGCCGCGAGATCGCCCGCCGCGCCGCCGACACCCTGAAGAAGGTCCACCTCGAACTCGGCGGCAACGACGCCCTGATCGTCTGCGACGACGCCGACGTCGAGGCGGCCGCCGAGGCCGTGGTCCTCGGCCGGCTCGCCCGCGGCAACGGTCAGATCTGCTGCGCCGTCAAGCGCGTCTATGTCCAGGACGGTGTGCACGACAGCTTCGTCGAGGCGCTCCTCGCCGGCGCCGCCAAGCTCAGCGTCGGGGACCAATTGGCGGATGGCAACGATGTCGGACCGCTGATCAGTGAAGAGGCCGCCGAGCGCGTCGAGTCGGCGGTCGCCGCACTCGTCGCCGACGGCGCACGCAAGGCGGCGGGCGGCGGACGCCGGGGCGCCTTCTACGACCCGGCCGTCCTCGTCGGAGTCCCCGAGGACAGCGCGGCGTTCGCCGACGAGATCTTCGGCCCCGTCGCACCCGTCGCTCGCTTCACCGACCCGCTCGACGCCGTACGGATGGCCAACTCCTCCCCGTACGGCCTTCAGGCGGCCGTCTTCACCCGCGACATCCAGCGCGCCTTCACCCTCGCCGGACGCCTTGAGGTCGGCGGCGTCGTCATCAACGGGTCGACCGCGCTGCGCGCCGAGAATCTGCCCTTCGGCGGCCCGAAGGACACCGGCGGCTCGGCCGAGGGCCTGCACGACACGGCCCTGGAGTTCACCCGGCAGAAGACGATCATCGTGATGGAGGCCTTCGGGTGAGTACGCCGACCCGGCCGGTCCTGCGGATGCGCGGGGTGCGCAAATCGTACGGCCCCACACAAGTGCTGCACGGGGTGGACCTCACCGGCAGGTCCGGTGAGGTGCTCGCCGTCGTCGGCGCCAACGGGGCGGGCAAGTCCACGCTCATCAAGATCCTCGCGGGCGCCGAGCGGATGAGCGCCGGAGAACTCCAACTCGACGGCGCGGACGTGGAGTTGCGCTCACCGCACGACGCGCACACGCACGGCATCCGCACCGTCCACCAGGAGCTGACCCTGGTGCCCGAGCTGTCCGTCACCGAGAACCTCCTCATGGGCCACTTCCCGCGGCGCCTCGGCGGTCTCATCGACTGGAAGGCCGCGCACCGGCGGGCCCGCGCCCTGCTGGACGGCATCGGCTACGGCGCCATCGACCCCCGGGTCAAGGCGGGCCGCCTCTCCGTCGCCCGACAGCAGATGGTCGAGATAGCCAAGGCCCTCGTCAGCGAGGGCGGCGAGCCCAGGGTCCTGGTCCTCGACGAGCCGTCGGCCGTCCTCGCGGGCAGCGACCTGGAAGCGCTGTTCGCGCTGATACACCGCCTCCAGGAACGCGGCGTCCTCATCGTGTACGTCTCGCACCGGCTGGCCGAGGTCACCGAACTGGCCACCTCCATCGTGGTGATCAAGGACGGCAGGGTGGTCGCCGAGACCACCCCCGACCGCACCGACGAGAACGACCTCATCCGGCTGATGGCGGGCCGCCCCGCCGGACAGCTCTACCCGGCGCGCCGCCCCGCCGAGGGCGACACGCTGCTCGACGTCTCGGGGCTCAGCCGCACCGGGGAGTTCAGCGACGTCTCCTTCTCCCTGCGCGCGGGCGAGATCACCGGCCTGTTCGGCCTCGTCGGCTCCGGCCGCAGCGAACTCGCCCGCTGCGTCTTCGGCGCCGAACCAGCCAAGGCCGGCGCCGTCCGCGCACCCGGCAGCGACGCCGTACGGTTCCGGGGCCCCCGCGAGGCCATCGCCGCCGGACTCGCGCTCGTCACCGAGGACCGCAAGCGCACCGGACTCGTACTCGGTCTCAGCACCGCCGAGAACATCGGTCTCACCACGCTGCGCACCACCACACGCGGTCCGCTGCTCGACACCGCGAGACGCCGTCGCGACGTCGTCTCCATGGTCGACCGGCTGGACATCAGGCCCGCGCACTCGGCGAAGCTGCCCGTACGCACACTCAGCGGCGGCAATCAGCAGAAGGCCGTGCTCGCCAAGTGGCTCCTCACCGAGCCGCGCGTGCTGCTGCTCGACGAGCCCACCCGCGGCGTCGACATGGCCACCCGCGCCGAGATCTACCGGATGCTCGACGAACTCGCCCGCGACGGCATGGCCATCCTGCTGATCTCCTCCGACCTCACCGAGGTGCTCGGCGCCACCGACCGGGTGCTGGTCATGCACGAGGGGCGGATCGCCGCGGAACTCCCTTCGGAAGGTACGACCGAGGACACGGTCCTCGCCCACGCGATCGGACACGCAGCATGACCGAACAGCTCACCAAGACCACCGGGCCCGGCGCCCCCGGACCGCCGCCGCGAGGGCTCCGGCTGCCACGGCTCACCGTCGCCGGCCACGACATCACCGTCGAGACCGGACTCGCCGCGCTCCTCGTGATCTTCGTCGTGGTCGCCGGTTCCACCACCGAGGCCTTCCTGACCGAGGGCAACATCACCAATCTGCTCAAGCAGATGGTCACCACCGGCCTGCTCGCCTACGGGATGCTCGCCGTGATCCTCACCGGCGGCATCGACCTCTCCGTCGGCTCCGTCGTCGCCTTCTCCGGCATCGTCGCCGCCGGACTCTCGTCCGGACTTCCGGTGCCGGTCGCCATGGCGGTCGGCGTCGCGTCCGGCATCGGCTTCGGACTCGTCAACGGAGCGCTGGTGGCGCGCTTCCAACTGGCGCCGTTCGTGGTGACACTCGCCGCGCTCACCACCATCCGAGGTCTCGCCTTCGTCTACTCGGAGACACCCGTCGCACCCGAGAAGGCGGGCTTCTTCGAGCTCGGCTCCGCGGTGATCGGACCGCTGCCCGTCTCCACCCTCATCATGCTGGGGGTCTTCCTGGTCGGCGGTGTCTTCCTCAGCCGCACCCCGGCCGGCCGCTCACTGGTCGCGATCGGCGGCAGCGCGGAGACCGTACGGCTCGCGGGCATCGGCGTCCGGCGCCATATCGTCCTCGCCTACACGATCTCCGGCGCCTGCGCCGGACTCGCGGGCGTCATCCTCGCCAGCCGGGTCGGTATCGCCCAGCCCAGCGTCGGCACCGCGTTCGAACTCGACGCGATCGCCGCCTGTGTCATCGGCGGAGCGAGCCTGGCCGGCGGCAAGGGCTCCGTACGCGCCACCTTCGCGGGTGTCCTCGTACTCGCGCTGATCAACAACCTGCTCAACCTCTACGACGTGCAGAGCTTCTGGCAGCAGGTGCTCAAGGGCCTGATCATCATCGCCGTCATTCTCATCCAGCGCACCGGCCGCTTCCGCAACGTGGCCGTGAACGATCCGAATCCCGGAAAGGCAAGTACATCATGATCACGAAACGAGCAACCGGTGTGCTGGTGGCCGGAGTTCTGACCGCGGCTCTCGCCGGCTGTTCCTCGGACTCAGGGTCCGGCGGTGAGAAGGGCGACGGCTCGTACACGGTCGGCATCGCCAACTTCACCCTCGGCGGCCCCTACTTCAACGGCATGGACAAGGCCATCAAGGCCCAGGCCAAGAAGAAGGACGTCGAGATCCTCAGTACGGACGCGGGCGGTGACGCCGCCAAACTCGCCTCCAACGTGGAGGACCTGCTGAGTAAGGACGTCGACGCCGTCATCATCTCCGGCGGACCGCTGGAGTCGGCGCCCGCCGTCCTCAACTCCCTCAAGGCGGCGGGCAAGCCCGCCGTCCTCGTCGACCGGAAGTTCCAGACCGGCGAGTACGCCGGCTGGGTCGGCCCGGACAACGAGGCGATCGGCAAGCAGAACGGCGAGTTCCTCGTCGAGCAGCTCCCCGAGGGCGGAAAGGTCGCCCTGATCAAGGGCGGACCCGCCGACAACACCATCGGCAAGGCGCGTACGGACGGGGTGAAGGGCGCACTGGAAGGCGCGTCGGGGATCGAACTGGTCGAGGCACCCGACTACGGCAACTGGAGCTCCGACGGAGGACTGACCGTCATGGAGAGCCTGCTCGCCGCCCACGACGACATCGACGCCGTCTTCTGCGAGAACGACGCCATGTGCCTGGGCGCGCAGCGCGCCGTCAAGGACGCCGACCGCGCGGACCAGATCGTGCTGGCCGGTGTCGACGGCCAGGCCGAGGCGCTGAAGGCCATCCTCGACGGGACCAACTACCTGGTCACCGGCCTCAACGACGCCGACGTGATCGGCAGTCTCGGTCTGGACAGGACCGTGGAGATTCTCGACGGCGAGAAGCCCGAGAAGGACACGGTCGTGCCCTCGCCGCGCGTCACCAAGGAGAACGCGGAGAAGTACTACGACCCGGAGGGCAACTTCTGATGAGCCGCACCCGCACGAATCCCCCAGCGAGAGGGGCCGGCCGTACCCGGTCCCTGCCACGGAACAAGCGCGCGTACGCCATGACGGCGCTGCTCTGCGGCGCCCTCGTCGTCCCGCTCTCGCTCGGGTCCGCGAACGCGGCCCCGGACGACGGGACGGGCGCGGCGACGGCCGTGGACCGGCCGGGCAAGCCCTCGAAGCCGCCGAAGGCACCGGCCTGGAAGTTGCTCCACCAGGAGAACTTCTCGAAGAAGCTCGACCCGGCCGGAGCGCCCTGGACCCGTGAGACGTACAGCGAGCCGTTCGACACCATCATGGAAGACAACGGCCAGTGGTACGCCAACGACTACGGGCCCGCGTGGAACACGGCCTTCAACTCCTTCGACACCTACCGCAAGGAGTTCAAGGTCGGTGACGGCGGCTGGCTCACCGCCTCGCTCTCCGCGCGCGACTGGAACAAGGACGGCCAGATCGAGAAGGCGCCGTCCATCACCAACGGTAGGGCGGCCGGCAAGACCGTCGCCGAGCTGAAGGTGCCCGACCACACCGGCGGTGCCATCTTCCGTCCCACGCAGGCCCTGCCGGACCAGTACCGGATCGAGTACAAGCTCAAGACGCTCGACTTCGGCGGGAAGCGCAACGGCACCATCGACTACGACAACCGCACCAACGGTTACAGCAAGGACGGCTGCAAGACGCAGCACCCGTGGGGCGAGGGCTCGAACAGCCCCGGCTGGGAGGGTGACGCCTCGGCGCCGTACTGCGAGTGGCAGGACGTCCGGGCCGGCAAGTACGGCTACAACGGCTTCCACTATCTGTCGATCGTGGACTTCGCGAACCCCGCGCCCCGGAACAACCACTTCTGGCACTACCGCCGCAAGGTCCTGATGGACTCCTTCGCCCAGCACCCCGACCGGGTCGGCACGGGCACCGGAGGCCGGGTCTGCAACTCCGCGAACGACACGTACTACGACTACAAGGACAGCAGCTTCAACACGGTCAACATGTGGATCAGCGGACTGCCCAACTGGACGCCCGGCAAGGGCGGTCTCGCGGGCAACTCGCAGTGGTTCATGACCAGTTGCTCGGACGGGGTCGCCGAGCAGCAGCTCTCGTCCGCGGCCGAGCTCCAGCCGGAGCTGATGCCCAACCAGGACTACACGTTCGCGATCGAGCGCGACGCCACCGGCTACACGCTGGAGGCCAGCGGCAACTTCGCGCGCGCCGGGAAGCAGACGCTGCGCTTCCACCGGCCGTTCATCGTCGATGACGACCCGATCTGGCACTACAACGTCAAGCCGAGCGAGTACGACGGGCGTTTCAACAACACCCTCGTGCAGAATGACAACAACGGCAGCGCGACCTGGCCCGAGCAGTGGCCCGCGGGTTCCGCCTACCCGGACTCCTTCGTCATCGGAGACCTGTACACCAACGTGTACGAGGGCAGCGCGAGCCTGACCGACATCAAGATGTTCGTGCCCAAGAAGAAGTGATGTCGCGGGGAGAGTAATTCCCGGGCCAAGGGGCACATGCCTCTCGACCCGAGCCTGCGGCTTCCCCGGCCGCAGTGTTCCAACGGCCCCACCGGTCCACCCCCTGCCGGTGGGGCCGCCCCTTTTCCGGGGCGGCCCTTCCCGCCGGGCGGCCTCTTCACCAGGGCGGGTTCAGCGCTCCACGGAGATCCGTACGGGGCCCCCGTCCGGGTCTTTCGCCGCCGCCGTCACCTCGGCCCGCGCCTTCGCCGTCCAGGCGGCGGACAGGCGCACCGTTCTGCCCGGCACGGCGCCCCGTACGAGCCGCTGCCGGTGCAGCAATCGCCCGTCGCGCCGCACGACCAACGACGACCAGGGGCCGAGCCTGTCCTCCGTACGGAGGACGAAGCCGCCCGTCTCGACGCGCGGGTCCGCCGGATCGAGGCGGCTGGGCGCGACCCACAGCAGGGGCTCCTCGACATGGACCGGGATCCACGCGGACGGGCGTGCGCCGCCCGCGAGATGGCGCAGTACGGGCTCGGCGGCCAGCAGGCCCTCCCGCGCGGCCGTGCTCGCGGGCTCGACCGCGTGCAGCAGATTGCCGACGGCGAAGACCCCGGCCCGGTCCGTGCGGAACGAACCGTCCACGGACGGGCTCCGGCTCGCGTGGTCGAGCGTGATGCCGCCCCCGCGGGCGAGTTCGTGGTCGGGGATCCAGTCGCCGGTGAACACCACCGTGTCGCAGGCGACGGCCGTGCCCCGGCCGTCCCGGTGCCGCAACGCCACCCCCGACACGCGCTCACGGCCGAGCAGTTCGCCCACGCGCGCGTCCACGAGCAGCGGGACGCCGTGCCGGAGGCGGGCGTCGAGCGCGGCGGCGGGGGAGGCCTGGTGGTACGACAGCTCCGTGACCATGGCCACCACCTCGACACCGGCGTCCCGCAGCGTCCGCACGGCGGAGTAGCTGACGGACTCCGCGCCCACAACGACGGCACGGCGCCCGACAGGGCGGTGGTGGAGATGGACCGTCCGCTGGAGCTCGCCGGTCGTGAACACCCCGGCGGGCCGGGTGCCCGGCACCAGCCGCGCGCTGCGGGGACGCTCCCGCGCGCCGGTCGCCAGGACGACGGCGCGGGCGGTGATCCGCTCCAGACCGGCCGGGCTCGTGACGTCGACGGCGAGCGGGTCCGCCGGCGGGCCGTCGCTCCATCCGGTGACCGTGACGCCCGTACGCAGGACCGCCCCAGCCCGCACGGCGGCGTCCGCCCAGTGGCGCGCGTACGCGGGGCCCGTCATCGGCCGAAGCAGATCCCGCAGCCCGAATCCGGAGTGGAAGCAGTCCCGGGGGACACCGCCCGGCTCGTCCTCACGGTCGACGACCTCGACGCTGATGCCACTCGCGGCCAGCCGCGACGACAGCGCCAGACCGGCGGGGCCCGCGCCGACCACCAGGACGTCGACGGCGCGCTCGCGCCTGCCGGGCACGGGCGGCGGCAGGTGCCCCGACGCGGACCCCGGTGCGCGTCCCGCCGGGGATCCGGGCACGGATCCGGGCGCGGAATCCGGTGTGGCTCCCGGTGTGGACTCCCCACTGGACGGGGACAGTTCGCCGCTCACCGTGCGGCCTCCGTGCGGGACGACGACCACGCGTCGGCGCCCGACGCGTCCAGGAGGGCGCGCACCGCGGCCCCGCAGTAGAACCCCTGGCACCGGCCGCCCAGCGCCCGGGTGCGCCGCCGCAGCCCCTCGGGCGAGGACGGCGGGATGTCGGCGGCGAGCGCGTCACGGATCTCGCCCCGCGAGACCCGCTCGCAGTGGCACACGAGCGCCCCGTACTCGGGATCGGCCGCGATCAGATCGGCGCGCTGGTACGGACGGGGATACGCCTCACCGAGATTCGGCATCGTCACCGGCAGGAGGTCCGTCGCCGTCCCCACCCTGGCACCGGCCTCCGCCAGCAGCTCCACGACATGGGCGGCGATCGCCATCGACGCGGTCAGCCCGGTCGACCGGATCCCGCCCACCGTGACGTACCGCTGCTCCGGATGCGAACGGATCGCGTAGTCGTCGTGCTCGGTGGCCGCGCGCAGCCCCGCGTACACGGCGGTGACCTCCTCGTCGAGGAGTTCCGGCATGATCCGCCGGCCCTTCTCCCGGAGGAACGCCAGTCCTTCGGCGGTCGAACCGGTGGCCCGCTTGTCGTCCAGGTCCTCGGCGGTCGGACCGAGCATCACATTGCCGTACACGGTCGGCGACACCAGGACTCCCTTGCCGAGCGCCGTCGGCACCGGCAGCAGGATATGACTCACCAACGCGCGGGCGAGCTTGTCGAAGACGATGAGCTGACCGCGCCGGGGCGTCACCGAGAAGTCGGTGTGACCGAGCAGCCGGTCGAACTCGTCGGCGTACAGCCCCGCCGCGTTGACCAGCCACCGGGTGCGCAGCGGTCCGCGTCCGGTGGTGAGCAGACGCGGTGAGCGGGCGGAGGACTCGCTGACGCCGGTCACCCGGCAGTTGAGATGCAGGTCTACCCCGCTCCGTACCGCCTGGGTCGCGTACGCGAGCGTCGTCGTCCACGGGCAGATGATGCTCTCGCCGGGGACTTCGAGCGCGCCCGACGCGCCGCTTCCCAGATGCGGTTCGCGGCCACGGAGCTCGTCGGCGGCGACCGTACGGGTACGCCGGTATCCGTTGCGCGCGGCCTTCCGCGCGAGCGCGGGCAGAGCGGCGAGCTGTTCCTCGTCCCAGGCCACGAGCAGGGCGCCGATCGGCTCGACGGGGATGCCGCACTCCTCGGCGTACGCGGCGAGCCGGTCCCGGCCCTCCCGGACCAGCCGGGCTTCGAGCGATCCCGGCACCGCGTCGAAACCGGTGTGCAGGATGGCGGTGTTGGCCTTCGACGTACCGTCGCCGACATCCCCGGACGCCTCGACCAGGGCGGTACGCAGCCGGTAGCGGGCCAGTTCGCGGGCGATCGCCGCGCCGACGACCCCGGCGCCCACGACCACCACGTCGTACACCTCGTCCGGCAGCGGCCCGGACACGGTGACGGTCATGTCGTGACCGTACCGGCGCCGGGGTTCGCGAGCGCGGCCGGCGTCTGTCCGGCGGATGGCGTGCGGGCGACGAGCGCCGCCACCTCCGCACGGAAGACACCCAGCCGCTCGGCGGCCTCGGCCGCCCCGATCCTCGGCTCGAAGACCTTCTCGGGCCGCCACCGGGGCGCGGCCCGCTCGACGCTCATGCCGGGGTCGAGTCCGAGCCGGGCGACGGCACCGACCCCCAGGGCGGTGGCGTCGGGCAACGGGGAGACCTCGACGGGCAGTTGCAGCAGATCCGCCTGTGTCTGCATCAGCACCTCCGAGCGGGTCAGTCCGCCGTCCACCCGCAGCGACTCCAGTGGGGTGCCGGTGTCCTCGGCCACCGCGTCGGCCAGCCCCACGACCTGCGCCGCGATGCCCTCGCACAGCGCCCGCACCAGATGTCCGGGGCCGGTCTCCAGGCTGAGCCCGGTCATCGACCCCTTCGCGTCGCCGCGCCACCAGGGCGCGGCGAGTCCGGCGAGTGACGGTACGAAGGTGACGCCCCCGCTGTCGGCGACGGACGAGCCCACCCGGTCGAGGTCCTCGGCGCCGGAGATCACGCCGAGACCGCTCAGCCACCGTACGGCCGAAGCCGCCGTATAGACCTGTCCGTCGAGGCAGTAGCTGGTCCGGCCGGCGAGCCGCCAGGCCACACAGCCGACCAGACCGGTGCGGCTGCGCAGCGGGCGCGCGCCGGTCTGCGCGAGGAGGAACGCCCCCGTGCCGTAGGTGCACTTGGCCGTCCCCGGCTCGGTCACCCGCTGGGCGAGCAGCGCGGCCTGCTGGTCGACCAGCAGGCCCGTCAGCTCAATCGGATCTCCGAAGGCAGTCGTGACACCGAACTGCCCTGCCGCATCAACGACTTGGGGGAGCCGCTCGTCGCTCATCCCGAAGACGCCGAGCGCGGCGGGGGACCACTCGGCGGTGTCGAGGTCGAGCAGCTGCGTGCGCCCCGCCGTCGCCGCGTCGGTGACGAATTCCCCGGTCAGCCGGTGGACGAGCCAGGAGTCGGAGGTCGTGACGACGCCCTCGCGGGTCAGGTTCCGGCGGATCCACGCCATCTTGGGCGCGGCGAAGTACGGCTCCAGCGGCAGGCCCGTCAGCTCTCTCAACATGTCCGCGTGCGGGGCGAGTTCGGCACAGACCGAGGCGGCGCGCCGGTCCTGCCACACGACCGCGTCGGTGAGCGGCGCACCGGTGTCCGGATCCCAGGCGAGGACGGTCTCGCCCTGGTTGGCCAGCCCGACCGCCGCGACGGGTTCGCCGGCGTCGGCGAGCGCCCGGCGCCCCGCGTCGACGACCGAGGAGAGCAGCAGGGCGGGATCGGCCTCGACCACTCCGCCGGAGGCGTAGCGGGGAGGCGCCGGCGCCGTACCGCTGCCGATCACCCCGCGCTCCGGGCAGATCACCAGGGCCTTGGTGGACGAGGTGCCCTGGTCGACGGCGAGAACCGGTCGCGAGGCCGGGGCCACGGCGGTGCTGCCGGGGGAGTGCTGAGCAGGCGGCATGTCACGTTCTTCGGTCGGAGTGCGGTGATCGTCCGATCACTGAGCGAAAGGGTGGTGCAGCCCGCCTGACACGTCAAGGTCACGACATGCACTCAGGGTTGCCTAAGATCAGCAAAGTGTTCCTGGGGTCCTTGCGTTGGCCCCTACACTGATCGCCGAATAACAGCGGAGTAAGTATCACTGAGTAGGGTGATTCTCAAGTGCCGTGACGGGCACAGGGGAATTCGAACTGCACCGGAAAGAGGCGGAGTTGCGGGAGAATCGGGCGGAGGGTACGTGAGCGATCGCTTTCGTCCGCTCTATCACCCAGCAGGCCACGACAGCGAACTCCGGGCGGCAGTACAGGAATTGAGAACCGGCCGCTGGCTGTCGATGCGTGAGCTGCTCGCCAACACGCGTGGCTGGGCGCTGTGGACCCAGCGTACGCAGGTGCTCGCCACCGTCGCCGCGGGCTCGGACACCGTCCGTACCTGGCTGGCCGAGGAGCCGGACAACACGGCGGCCGTAGTCATGCAGACGCGGGTGGCGGTGGAGCGCGCCCTGCGCGCGCACCGCGAGGGACACGCGCGTACGACCGACGTGTGGCGGCAGGCGTGGGAGGCGTGCGACAGCACCGCGCGGCTCGTGCCGGCCGACCCCGTCCCATGGGTCTGTCTGCTCGCCCTGGCCCAACTCGACGGCAGACAGCGGATGGAGGAGAACCGGCTGGCACCGCCGGGGCCGATGCTCTTCCCCGGCCCCTGGGCCCTGCTCGCCGAGGCGGACAACCGCGACCCGGGCAACCGCGAGGCGTACCACCGGATGCTTCAGTTCGTATACGCGCGCAGGGCCGACGGCTCGCTGTCCGAGGCGGTCAACTTCGTCCAGTGGGCCGCCTCGTCCGCGCCCGAGGGGTCGGCGCTCCAGGCCCTTCCGCTCTTCGTACGGGTCGAGCGGTACCGCAGGGAGGGCGGCAACGAGAAGGCGCTGGACCTGCACTGGGTCACCGAGGACGCCACCCGGGACGCGCTGCGGGCCCTGCACATCTGGTTCGACCGGTCGGTCCCCACCGAGAACTCGCTGCTGGACCTCAACTATCTGGCGCACGCCCTCTGGGGTTCGCTCCAACTGTCCGAGGCGGCACGGGTGTTCGAAGCCCTGGGCCCGTACTACACCCCCGTGCCCTGGGCCTACCGGGCCCGTGGCCCGGACGACACCGGACAGGCCGAGGAGGTGTTCGCCCGCGCCCGAGCCCGCTGCTTCGCCGCCGACCGTGAACGGAAATCGGATTCCTAAGGGCTGTCCCGTAATCCCCGGTGGATCAGCGCGCGGCGTCAGATGCGGTACACCGCAAGGCGGAGGGTCGTCCTCATACCGGGCGTATTCGGGCGATCCGACAACACGGCGAGGTGCCGCAGCTGTCGTCGTGCGCCCGCCGGGGATTACGGGACAGCCCTTAGGGCCGCCCTTCACACCGGCTCCCGCCCCGGGCCCGCCAGGTCCCCACCGCACATCCCCCACTCTCCTTGATTTCTCCGTACCCGGAGGTACTGCCATGTCCGTCTCCCCACCGGCCTGGTCGAAGTCGGAACCTGTTCCGCGGCCGGACGAGGAAGAACGGCTGAGGGAACTCGGCTATCAGCCCGTACTCGCCCGCAGGATGGGCGGTTTCGGGAATTTCGCCATCAGCTTCTCGGTGATCTCGGTCCTGTCGGGATGCATGACCCTGTACGGCTTCGGCCTCATCACCGGCGGTCCCGCCGTGATGCTGTGGGGCTGGATCGGTGTCGGCCTCTTCGTCCTCTGCATAGGCATGGCGCTGGCGGAGGTGACCAGCGCCTATCCCACGTCGGGTGCGCTCTACTACATGGCCGACCGGCTCGGCGGACGTAAGTGGGGCTGGTACACCGGCTGGCTGAACCTGCTCGGACTGCTGGGCGCCATCGCCGGAATCGACTACGGCGCGGCCCTGTTCACCGGCGCGTTTCTCAACCTCCAGTGGGGATTCGAGGCCACGCCCGGCTGGACCATGATCATATTCATCTGCATCCTGCTGCTGCACGCGACGCTGAATCTCTTCGGCGTCCGGCTGGTCAGCGTGCTCAACTCGATCAGCGTCTGGTGGCACCTCGGCGGTGTGGCGTTGATCGTCGGCATTCTCGCCGTCGTCCCCAAGAATCACCAGTCGCCCGAATTCGTCTTCACGGAATTCGTCAACGAGACCGGCTGGCAGAACCCGATCTATGTCGCCGCCATCGGTCTGCTGCTCGCCCAGTACACCTTCTGCGGCTACGACGCGTCGGCCCATCTCTCCGAGGAGACGTCCAACGCCTCCGTCTCCGCCGCGCGCGGCATCGTGCGCGCCATCTGGGTCTCCTGGATCGCCGGCTTCGCACTCCTCGCCGGACTGACCTTCGCGATCCAGAACTACGCGGAGACGAGCGGCGCCGCGGTGCCACCCGCGCAGATCTTCATCGACGTCCTCGGCACCAACGGTGCCAGTGCCCTTCTGCTTGTCGTGATCATGGCGCAGCTCTTCTGCGGCAACGCGGAAGTGGCCGCCGCCAGCCGCATGGTGTTCGCCTTCAGCCGTGACAACGCCCTGCCCGGATCCGCTCTGTGGCGGCGCGTCAGCAGCCGTACGCAGACCCCGGTGCCCGCGGTGTGGCTGTCGGTCGGCTTCGCGTGCGTGCTCGCCCTGCCCTCGCTGTACTCGCCGACCGCGTACGGCGCCGTGACGGCGATCAACGTCATCGGCATCACGCCCGCCTACGCGATCCCGATCTACCTCAAGCTGCGCGCCGGCGACCGCTTCCAGCCCGGCCCCTGGACACTCGGCCGGTGGAGCAAGCCCATCGGCTGGATCGCCGTCACCTGGGTCGTGATCGTCACGGTGATCTTCTGTCTGCCCCAGAAGAACCCGGTCACCACGGACACCATGAACTACGCGGTGGTCGCGCTGGCCGTCGTGCTGGCCCTGGCCACGGCCTGGTGGTACGCGGCGCGGAGCTCGTACAGCACCCCGCAGTCGTACGGCAGCGCGCGCGAGCAGTCGGAGATCTCCGAGGGAATCGTGTAGAGCGGCAACCCGTGAAGGACCACGTCCTCGGTACGTCAGGACGGCGCCGACTTCGCCTCCGTACCGAGGACGTCCTTCTCAGTTCTCCTGAAGGAACTCCCTGGCCAGCCGGCTGCCCAGCTCCACCGCCGACGACCGGCTCTCGATCGGCGTGACCCTGGAGTCCTTGAACAGGATGTACGTCACCCCCGAGGCGACACCGCCGCGCGAGGGATCGGGGTCGATCCCGAGCGAGTGCGCCGCCGCGTACGACGCCTCCCCGACGATCCCCGCCGGTCCGGTGTCGCCCACCACCGCGTACTCCACCCGGTCCTTGTGGACGAGCGCCGCGACACCGCCGCCCCGGATGCCGGACGAGGTGTGGTCCCAGATGTCGCTGGGCGCCGGTACCACGACGTACGGCAGTGTCTCCGCGTTGAGCGGCTTGCCGTCGGACTGGTGGAAGGCGGTGTCCCCGTAGAACCAGGGGTCGGTCTTCTTGTTGCAGCGGGCGGTGACCTGGCCGTCGCAGTCGATGTCCAGGTCGGCCTTCCAGAAGACGGCGCCCTTCTTGTCGCACACGGGGATGTCGGCGGGCTTCCCCTGGTCGGTCCGGTACCGGCCCTTCGAGACGGGCGCGCAGCCCTGGACCTTCGCCCGCAGGGCGTCGGCCGTGACCGAACCCTCCGGCTGGAAAGAGCTTCCGGCGGCCGGCGGGCCGGGTGCCCCGCTCCGTGGTGCGGCGGGCGGCGGCAGACGCGAGGTGTCGAGCGCCGCGGCGGGGCGCGCGCCGGCGGGCAGGGCCGAAGCGGTGAGCAGTACCGCGCCGACGGCGGCGTACAAGTGCGTTCTGTGGGGCACGGGGGCGTATCCCTTTCCGGTGGGACTTCTCTCGGCTGCGGGGCGTCCGGTCGTCCGGACGCCCGGCTTCTCGGACCGCCGGATCTTCGCGCGGTCGGGCTGCTTCTCCAAGGCACCGGGGCCGTGTCCCGCGGATCAGGCCCCGTCGTCCACGTGGTCCGTTATGTGCACGGCCAGCCGGCCGAGGAAGATCCGCTGTCCCGACACCAGCAGCTCCACGGCCTCCTCCAGCGGGAACCAGCCGAGCCGGTCCAGCTCCGGGAACTCCCGCTCCACGCCGGAGCCCCGCGGCCACTCCATGGTGAACGTGCCGGGTACGGCGAGAGCGGGGTCGAAGTTGGCCTCGATCGCCCATACGGTGACCGTCTTGCCGCCCGACTGACGGGTCTCACCCAGCGGCACCCGGTGCCCGTCGGGGGCGGGGTGCCCCACCTCCTCCTCGAACTCCCGGGCGGCCGCGTCCTCCGGCGTCTCGTCGGGGGCGTACTCGCCTTTGGGGATCGACCACGCGGCCCGCGTGCGACCCGCCCAGAACGGGCCGCCCATGTGTCCGATGAGCACTTCGGTGCCGCCGGACTCCGTGATCCGGTAGAGCAGGAGTCCGGCGCTTCGCTTCCCTGACATCACGTCAGTCTGGGCGGGGTCGGGCCGGGGCGCCATCGGGGGACGGCATATCGGGGTACGGGAGGTGGAACGAACGCGCCGCCCCGAAGGTAAAGAGGAGGTAATGGGAACGTAATGGGGGTCTCCGGCGTTATAGCGGGTAGACGTAGTCCGAGGCCCCACAGCGGGGGCCGTCGGTGTCATCGAAAGCGCAGGAGACGGCATGCCCGGAATCATCGACCGCATCAAGGCCTTCACCCGCAGCCCGCAGGGGCGGCGCGTGATCGGTCAGGCGCGCGCGGCCTCGTCGGACCCGAGGAAGCGCGCGCAGGCCCGCCGCCTGCTCGGCAAGCTGCGTGGCGGCAGGCACTGACCCGGCACGGACCCCTGTGGGACCCGCGCACGGCAGGGCCCGGCTTCTCGCGAGGCCGGGCCCTGCCCGCGGACGCCGCCGGTCCGGCGCGTCAGGACGGTCGTCGGGTCAGGGGAACTGGACCACGACCGAGGGGATGGTCGACGTCCCTGACGTGGGTTCGCCGATGTCGTTGATCACCCGCTCGTACTGGCCCTGGCCGCCGAGCGAGACCACCAGCAGATGGTGGAACTTCACGCCCGGTTTCACCGGAGCCGCGAAACCGTTGTGCTGCTGGATCGTCGGGTCGACGTTGTAGTAGCAGTAGCTGCCCATGCCCCAGCCCTCGTGCTGCTCGACCGAGTCGTCGACCCTGTAGGCGGCGTATCCCTTGGTGGCGCCGTTCTGGATCGCCGCCTGGTTGGGCGCGTCGTACGCCTTCTCGTTCTGGAAGAAGATCGTCCGGCCGCGCTCGCCGTACCACTCGACGTCGTATTTGTTGAAGTGTTCGACGAACAGTCCGGTGGCCAGGACGTCGTCGCCGTTCACCCGTACGCCGAAGTCGGCCCTGTTGGTCTCCCAGCCGACCCCGTCACCATGGTCCGCTCGCCACACCCAGGTGTGATCGATGATGGTGTCGTCGCTGTTGACCACCATGCTGGTGGTGGCCTTGCCGGGACCGGCTCCGCCGATGCGGATGAAGACGTCCTGGACGGTCGTCGGGTCGGCGGCGTGGTCGGCCGACGAACCCTCGGGCCCGACCTCCAGCAGCGTCTCGGAGTTGACCGGGCCGGCGTCGATCAGGAAGCCGGCCAGCTTCACCCCGTCCACATCGGCGACCTTCATCGCCGTCACCCCGTTGTCGGGGATGATCGTGGCGAGTCCGAGCCCCAGGACGACCGTGTCCGCGCGGTTGACGTCGATCGTCTGGTCCACGTGGTAGACGCCGGGCGTGAACAGCAGGTTGAGGCCCTGGTCGAGCGCCGCGTTGATGGTCGCCGCCGTCGCACCCGGCTTGACCACGTAGAACTGGTCCAGATCGATCGACGAGCCCGCGGGCGCACCGCTGTCCCAGGTCACCCCGCGCGCGTTCGTGCGCTTCTCGGGCACGAACACCTTGTAGTCGGCGCCGTCCAGATGGAGGAACGGCTTCTCTCGGGAGGTGGGGGTGGTCTCCAGCGTGGTGTACGGCGGGTCGGGGAAGCTCTGCGCGGGTGCGCCCTCGACACCGGAGAACGTCATGTTCCACACGGCGTTCTGCCAGCCGCCGACCGAGCTGTCGCGGGTGTACCACTGCTGCTGGGAGTACGGGCCGACGCTGCCGTCGATCTTACTGTCGGCGATATAGCCGCCACTCGCCCAGCCGTAACCGTCGGGAGCCAGGTTGAGCCCGCCCTTGACGTGCATACGGCGGAACGGCGCGGCCTGCGAGACAGCCCAGCGGTTGGTCCCGTTGACCGGGTTGAGCGACAGGTTCTCGGCCGAACGCCAGAAGTTCTGGGTGGCGTTGCCGTTGAACCAGCCGGCGTCCACGGTCACGTCGCCGTTGATGTTCACATCGTCGGGCGAGAGCCCGAGACCCGACACCGAGGTGTAGAAGCCGAGTTGGGCGTTGAGCCCGTCGTACGTCCCCGGCTTGAAGAGGAACTGGTAGCGGCCGGAGCCGAACTGGGCCGACTCCTGCTGCTTGAAGACCTCGTCGAGCTTGCCCTGGATGTCGGGCGTCGAAGGGTCGAAGACGATCACGTTGGGGCCGAGATCGCCGCCGCCCTCGATCGGGTCGGCATGCGCGGGGCTGCTCGGGACGAAGGCCAGCAGGGTCGCGGCCAGGGTGGCGGCGAGCGTTGCCGCGAGGCCCCGGCGGGACGGCGGTGAGGCGCCGTGGAACGCCGGAGAACCGATGGGGGGAGCGTGCACGGGCATCTCTCCTGAGTCGTGAACGGTGGGGGGAACATCCGGAGAGCGCTCCGTGAATCATGAGAGAGCGCTCTCTGGATGCACGGCTGATGCTGCTCCGCTGTTTCGTACACGTCAAGAGTTGTGAACAGATGGGCCGTCACGGGTTCCGTTGCGAACAACAAGTGACCGCCGGCGCCCAGTTGCGGCGCCGGCGGTCACCCGGCCGGAGAAGCCCCCGCTCAGATCAGCTGCCAGAGGTGGTCGTCCGTGCCGTTGTCCTCGAACTGGACCACCTGCGCGCTGTTGGCCGTCGACATCCCGTCGACACCCAGAACCTTCCCGCTGTGCCGATTAAGGATGAGCGACCAGCCCTCGCCCCGGTCGAGCAGTTGCCAGAGATGGTCGCCGCTCCCGTCGTCGTCGAACTGGACGACGCGCGCGCTGTTCGCCGTCGACCTGCCCTCGGCCCCGATGATCTTCCCGCTGTTGCCGTTGCGGATCAGGAACCAGCCACCGCCGGCCGGCGCCAACTGCCAGGCGTGGTCCGCCGTCCCCGTGTTGTCGAACTGCACGACACGCCCGCCCGCCTGCAGGGACATCCCGTCCACCCCGAGCACCTTGGCGCTGTGCTTGTTCCGCACACGGCGGAACGGCGGCTCCGGAATCCAGGCACGCCCGGCGGGCGACGCGGTCGGGAAGGCGGTGATCCGCAGCCGGGCCGCGCCCATCGGGACGAGCGTGACCTGCTCGGGCGGCGCGGTGCTGCGGGCCGGGCTGTCCTGGAGCGGAGCGACGACACGCTGGTCGTCGGTAACCCACTCCTCGATGCGGCGCGCCGAGGTGGTGATCCGTACCGGCGTGCCTTCATGGGTGAAGGGATTCGCGGCGAGCGGTCCGCTGTCGGCGGTGAACCGCAGCCCACGGAGCGGGTCGGGCGCGAGGCCGACGTTCCACGGGGTGGTGGGGTGCACCGAGAGTTCGGGGAAGTCCTCGGTTCCGGCGAACCGTTCGTACCGCTCGCCGATCCTGAGGGAGTACGTGAGCGGCCCGTGGTCCACGCTGACGGAACCGTGGTTGTCGTCCCAGGTCCGTACGCTCGTGCGCTGCGGCAGCCGCAGGGTCACCCGCTCACCGCCGCGCCACTCGCGCTCGACCTTGAAGAACCGCGGTCCGTCGCCCGGCAGGGCCACGCGCCGTCCGGCGACGTCGAGTTGAGGGTCCTCGCACCAGCCGGGAATCCGCAGATAGAGCGGGAAGGTGACGCGCCGGGGCGTGCCGACGGTGAGGGTGACGGTCTCCTTGAACGGGTAGTCGGTGGACTCGGTGACGGTGACTTCCGTTCCGTCGGCGACCTTCGCGCGCACCTGGCTCGGCGCGTACATCGCCGCCGCGAGCCCCCGGTCGGGGGTGGCCAGCCACAGCTCCTCGGTGAAGTAGGGCCAGCCCATGCCGTAGTTGTGCGGACAGCAGCGATAGCTGTCGATGCCCGGCTTGTACGCCTGCATGGCGAAGCCGTTCTGGTACTGGCCCTGGTTCTTGGCGGTGTTGTCGAGTTCCACGCTGTTGGCGCTGGTGACGTAGTGGATGCCCCTGCCCCGCGGATCGGTGGCCGCGGGCAGCAGGTTGAAGGCGAGCTCCTCGCACCGGTCGGCCCATACGGGGTCGCCGGTGATCCGGGTGAGCAGTTCGTGGCTGGCCATGAACTCGACCGTGCCGCAGGTCTCGAAGCCCTGCCGGGGATCGTCGAAGCCGGGGCGGGAGTTCTCGTCACCGGCGAAACCGCCGCCGGGGAACTGGCCGTAGGTGCCCATCACGGCGGCGTAACTCCGGTACGTGGCACGGGTCAGCTCCGCCGAGCCGGACCGCAGCGCGTACTGGGCGGGCTCGCGGAACCCCTGCGCGATGTTGACGTTGTGCAGGTCCGGGAAATCGTCGACCCAGTTGGCGCCGTGGGTGTGCATCTTGTCGGCGAGTTCGAGCAGGAAGGACTCGCCGGTGCGGTTGTGGAGCCAGAAGACGATGTCCAGACCGTCGCCCCAACGCTTGGAAACCCAGCTGGAGTTGAAGGCGCCGGGCCCCTGCGCGTTCATGTAGCGCAGGAAGGGGACGGCGAACGGCACGATGCGCTCGTCGCCCGTGAACTCCTCGTGCGAGCGCAGCGCCTGAAGGAGCGGCAGGTAGGGCCAGAAGTCCGGTCCGCCGTTCAGCGCCGTACGCAGCCGGGTGGGCCCGAAGAATCCGTCGGGCTGCCGGGTGGCGATGATCGCGTCGATCCAGCGGCGGGCGGTGGCGAGGGCCGCCTCGTCGCCGGTGAGGGCGGCCAGGTCCACGTAACCGCGCAGCCAGTAGGTGACTTCCTCCCAGCCGTTCTTCTCGGGATGCACCCAGCCGGAGTCGTCGAATCGCAGGAAGTGGGAGACCTCGGCGTACCGGCCGAACAGTCCGTCGAGCAGCAGGCGCAGCTGGCCGGTGAGCCAGCCGCGCGGGGTGACGCTGCCCAGCGGCAGCTTCTGGAAGGCGGTGGGGGCGAGCGGTGCGACGTTCGGCGTGTACCAGCCGCCGCGCGCCGGCGGCAGGGCCGCGGCGGTCGGCGCCAGTGGCCCCAGCAGGCCCGCACCACCGATCGCGAGGGCGCCGGTGCCGAGGAAATGTCGTCGGTCGAGCGTCATCGGGTCTCCCGTCCACGAGCATCGACGAAGTCTTGTACAACGTTGGAAAGAGCGGCAGGTGGCATCACAGCACGGCACCCTCGTCGTGTCCAGGTACATGACACGACGAGGGTGAAGACGAGGGTGAAGTCGCTGTCGGAGCGGGCGGGGCCGCCCCATGTCATCGCCGCGGGCCGATTCCCGCCCCCGTCAGCTCCAGCAGGCGGTGAGCCCCGGCGACGGGGTCCGGGTGCTGTTCCGTGGCCAGGGTGATGCCGGTGACCGGAGTGACCAGGTCGGCGACGGTCACGTCCGGCGCCACCGCACTGGCTCGCGCGGTGCCCCGCAGCGGCGGTTCGGCCGACCCGGCGCGGGCCCTCGGCCTCCCCCTCACCACCTTCGCGACGCGGGCACGGGAACATCCGCGGGCCGCGGTCCGACGCTGTCCCCGGACCGCCGCCGTCGGCGCCCGCCGCGGAGGAGCCTTCTGTGAAGCCCTCGAAAAGCCCACCAGGAACGTTATGCGTTGAGATGTAAGGAAAGTTAGGCTTCTTACATCATCTCTACTTCCGGAGCGGGCACATGGCAGGACGGAACCGCCCCGTCATCGGTGCGGACGAGCGCCTCGCCCTGAACCGCATGGGCAGCTTCGACTGGGACCTGAGGCACAGGACCCTCGAACTCGATGCGGCAGGGCTGGCCGTGTTCGACCTGCGCGCGGGGGAGTACGACGGCGACCCCGAGTCCCTGCGCCCCCGACTCCCACCCGAGGAGAGCCTGCGCCTCGACTCCACGGTGGACCGGGCGATCCGCGGCGGCCGCTCGTCGTACGGCGCGTACTTCCAGGTCAAGCGCCGTAACGGAGTCCACCAGTGGACCCATGTCCGGGCCCGTATCCTGCGCGACGACCGGGGAACCCCGCACCGCGTCATCGGCATCGTCCGCAACGCGAGCACCGAGCTGACCGAATTCGCCGAGATCAGCCCCCGGGAGGCCGGCCGACGGCGGCTGACCACGATCCTCCAGGGCATCACCGAAGCCCTTTCCCGCGCGGTCACCGTCGACGACGTCACCGACGTCCTGAGCGACAGCGGCGGCCTGGAGCGTGTCGGTGCCGACGGGCTGGCGCTCGCCGTCGTCGACGGCGGCTCGGTGAGACTCGTCGCCCTGTCCGGAGTCCCCCTGGACATGCCGGGCGACCTGTCCGCCGCCCCGCTGGACGAATCGACGCCGCTCGCCGAGGCGGCCCTCACCCGGCGTGCCCGCTTCTCCACCTCGCTCCCCGGACCCGGCGAAGCCCCCGAACTCCCCGAAGCCGCCGACGACCTGACCCGGCTCGGCCCGTACGCCTGCGGCCAGGGGTTCGACGCGGCGGCCTTCCTCCCGCTCGTCGCCGAGGCACGTTCAGTCGGCGGCCTCGCGCTCTTCTACCGGGGCCTCACCCGCTTCACGGCCGAGGACCGCAACATCTGTCTCGGTCTGGCCGGCATCGTCGCCCAGTCGCTCCAGCGCGCGATCCTCTTCGACCAGGAGCGGGAGTTCGCCACCGGACTCCAGGCGTCCATGCTGCCGCGCGACATCCCGGCCTTCTCGGGCGCCGAGATCGCGGTGCGCTATCACGCCGCCTGGAGCGGCAGGGAGGTCGGCGGCGACTGGTACGACGTGATCGCCCTGCCGCGCGGACGGGTCGGCGTCGTCGTGGGCGACGTCCAGGGACACGACACACACGCCGCGGCGATCATGGGCCAGCTGCGGATAGCCCTGCGCGCCTTCGCCGGCGAGGGCCATCCACCGGCGACCGTCCTCGCGCGGGCCTCCCGCTTCCTGGTGGAGCTGGACACCGAGCGCTTCGCGACCTGCACGTACGCCCAGCTCGACCTCTCCACCGGGGCGGTCCGCGCCGTCCGCGCCGGACATCTCGGCCCGCTCGTCCGGCACACCGACGGCAGAACCAGCTGGCCCCATCTGCGCGGCGGGCTGCCCCTCGGCCTGGCCACCGAGTTCGGTCAGGAGGACTTCCCCGAGACCAGGCTCGACCTGGTGCCCGGCGAGACGTTCGTGCTGTGCACCGACGGTCTCGTGGAGGAGCCGGGACTCGACATCACGGAGGGCATGGGGGAACTCGCCCACGCCGTGCGCACCGGGCCCGGCGGGGCGGGCCCGCTCGCCGACCATCTCGCCGACGGGCTGTGGCACCGCTGGGCGACCGGCGACGACGTCGCGCTCCTCGTCGTGCACCGGGCCCCCGACCCCGGCACCCACCAGGCGCCCCGTATCCACCAGTACATCCACCAGGCCGACCCGGAGGGCCTGATCGAGACCCGCGCCGTGCTGCGCCAGGCGCTCGTGGACTGGAACATGCCCGCCCTCGTCGACGACGTGGAGCTGGCCGCCGGAGAGATGCTGGTGAACGTGCTGCTGCACACCGAGGGAGGCGCCGTCCTCACGCTGGAGGTCGTGCCCGGACCTGCCCATCGGGTACGGCTCTGGGTGAAGGACCGCTCCAGCGCCTGGCCACGGCGGCGGTGGCCGGGCGAGGCGGCGACATCGGGGCGCGGGCTGCTGCTGATCGACGCCGTCGCGGCGCGCTGGGGGGTGGAGCCGCGCGGGGACGGCAAGGCCGTGTGGTGCGAGTTCACCCCGGCGGGCCGCGCCGCCTGACCGGACGCGGGACGCCCGGAACGCGCACCGGGGGCGAAGGGCCTCCTGTGGCAGGGACAATGATCCGGTGACCTACCGCTACGACGTACTCGGCGCGACCCGGGCTTTCGGCCCGGACGGCGCCGAGGTGCCGGTCAGCGGGGCGAGGATGCGCGCACTGCTCACCGCGCTCGCCGCCGCCGGCGGCCGCACGGTCCCCGCCGGCCGGCTGGCCGCGCAGGTGTGGGACGACGCGCACGAGCCGCCCGCCGACGAGCCCGCCGCCCTCCAAGCCCTGATCGGACGGTTGCGGAAGGTCCTGGGCGGCGACGCGATCGCCTCGGTGCCCGGCGGTTACCGGCTGGCGGCTGCTGGAGACCGTCGCCGAGTACGCGGCCGGGCGGCTGGACGAGTCCGGCGAACGGGAAGCCGTCGAACTGCGGCATCTGCGCGCCTATCGCGAACTGGTACGCCTCGGTGAACCCGAGCTGCGCGGCCCCCAACAGGCAGACCGGCTCGCCCAGTTCGAACGGGAGCACGACAGCGTACGGGCCGCGCTGCGCACCGCGCTCCGCCACAAGGACGTACGGGAACGTGAACAGGACGCGCTGTGTCTCGTGCTCTCCATGAGCTGGTTCTGGCAGCTGCGCGGCCACCAGCGCGACGCCCGCGAGTGGTCCACGGCCGTGACGGAACTCGGGCCCGACCCGTTCGAGGCGCCCGTCCGTCCCGCCGTACCGCTCGCCGACCCGTGCGTCGACCTCCCGCCACCCTGGTCCGAGGAGCAGGTGTGGGAGGCCAGACGCGGTGTGCGGCTGCTGCGGTTCGCGAGCGGCACGGGGACGGCCGGGGACGAGGGTGACGGAGGCTCGGGCGACAGCGGCGGCGAGTTCTGGGGGAGCGCCGGCACCCGTGCGTACCTGGCTCGGATCGTCGCCGCCTACCGGGCCGATCTGCCCCAGGTCTGCCGGCGGCCCGGTGTCATGTGGTTCTTCGCCGGGCTGATCGTCGGCGAGTGGCGGAGCATGGGCGAGGCGCTCGACGCCATGGTGGACGCCTGCCGTGCCCGCCCCGGCAGGGGCTGGGACCTCGGCCTCGCTCGGACGCTGCGCGGAAGGATGCTCGACACGGGTCCCGACAACGAGGACCGGGCGGCGCGGGACGCCGACGAAGCGGTTTCGCTGCTCGAAGGGACCGGTGACCTGGTGATCCTCGCCGAATCCCTTGCGGGAGGCCGTCGAGGAAACCCGTGGCCACGCGGGGCGTACCGGCGGGACGGCCCGGCTGCTGCTCGCCGGCCGTTACGGCCGTACCGGACGCACCGCCCTCGCCCGCGACCAGCTGACCACGCTGGAGGAGGAAGCCGGCTTCCGTGAGCACGCCCTTCAGATCGGTCTGACCGAGGGCCTGCACGGCTGGCTCGACTGGCTCGACTGCCTCGACTGCCTCGACACCGAGTACGAGCGGGCCCTGGGCCATCTGCGGGAGTCGGTACGCCTGCTGGACAGCCTGGCCCACCTCGTCGCACCGCAGTTGATCGTCAGTCAGTTCCTCTGCGCCGCCTGGGCCAAGACCGGCACCGGCGAAACGGCCGACGGCGCACGGCTGTTGGGCGCGTACGGACGGCACACCGGCCGAGCCGAGAAGTTCCTCTTCCACCCCTACCCGGCCGGCTACGAGAGGGAGATCCGCCGACGGGCGGAGGCGGAGGTACGGGCCGGGCTCGACGAGGAGACCTGGGCCCGCGCGTACGCCGAGGGTGGCGCCCTCTCCGTGAGAGAGGCCGCCGCCCTCATCTGACCGGACCCCACCGCGCGTTCGGGCCCACGCTCGCCGACCGGATGCCGGCGCGGTGCCCGTACCGCGCCCGCCCCTACAGCGCCGCCGCCACCGCGTCCACGAAGCGCGCGTGCCCCCGGTGGCTGCACGGCGCCTCCGGATTCCACGCCACCGTGCGCGCCCGCTCCCGGAGCGCGCGCCAGTGGCTGTCGCCCCTGAGCGCGTCGGGTGTGGCCGCGTTCGCCCGGATGTCGCCGAGTACGACGTCCGGATCGAGCGCCAGCGCCTGCTCCCAGTCGGTCGTACGCCAGTTGGCGCCCGCCCCTTCCCCGGGATCGAGCAGATCGACGCCGAGCGCCGTCAGCGCCCTCAGGTCCGGCCACGTGCCGGGCCGAGCGAGATGTACGGAGCCGGGCCCCGCGGCCGACAGGGCGAGCACCCGGGCCGCGGCGGGGCGGGCGGTGAGCGTACGGAGCCGGGCCTCCGCCCACTCCAGATCGTGGGTGTCGGGCTCGTGCGGCGCGCCGAGCGAGTGGGCGAGCGCCGTGAACCGGTCCCTGATCCCGTCGAGCGGCCGGTCCTTGCCGACGTCGATGACGATCACGCCGACCTGCTCCTCCAGATGCTTGGCCGCCTCCGGATCGATGCCGTAGATCTGGCCGCCGCCGTAACTGACGGCCACCAGCAGATCCGGTCCGGCGGCGAGGACTGCGTCCGGATCGACCGAAGAGCCACCGCCGAAGTCGAGAGTGCGGTCGAGCGGCAGACCGCCCGCCTTCGCGGGGTCGGGGGAGCCGCCGTCGTGATGCGATCCGAAGATCCCCATGGGGCGCAGGCCGTGGTCCCACAGGGTCGCGCCCGCCTGGATGTAGGCGACCACCCGTTCCGGGCGGTGGGGTGCGACGGTGAGATGGCCGCGATCGTCCGTGAACTCCCAGCTGCTGTCCGGGGACATGGCTCGCCTCATTCCGCTCTCGTGGTGCGGTGTTTGAGTGTGACCCTGCCCGGCGGACGGCGCCGGGACTCCAACCGTACGCCGATCAGGCCACGTTGAGTCCGGCCCGGACCGCCGCCCGCGTCAGTGCCGGGAAGGCCGAGAGGCACCGCCGTCCCGGCGGTCGTAGACACTCCGTGGTTACCACGAACAGCCAATATCCCCATTGATAACCCTAATTAGCCCATTTTATTTTACGTTAAAATGGCTGGAGAGTTGCCGCCGCACTGTTGAGTGCTGGGCAACTCGTTGCGAATCGGGGCCGAGGTGGAGGGGCAGCTCATGGGCGAGCGCACCCGTACCCCCTTAATGACCCGGCCGGCCGCCCGGGACTGACGGGCCACCGCCGTGCCGAATGGCGGAGAATTCCCTCACCAGGGGCCCCGCGCCCGCACACCTCCGACGCATGCCCGCATGCCCGCATGGAGCGCCTTCCTATGGAGCACACCGCTCACGTCAGCAAGACCGCCCTGCCCGGGGTCGGTACCCGCTACGACCTCAATACCGACTCGGGCCGCCATATCTCTGTCGTGGTGCACCAGGACGGGCGCCGCATCGTCGGCTTCCACGACCCCGACGACGACGACAACTGCAAGGACTCCACCCCGCTCGCCCCGTACGAGGCGACGGCGCTGTCCAAACTCCTGATGCCCGACCCGGTCGGCCATCTGCACCAGCACCTGGAGATCGACCTCGTCACCGAACACATCCCGGTCACCACACGCTCCCCCTTCGCGGGACGCACGCTCGGCTCCACCCAGGCCCGTACCCGCACCGGCGCGTCCATCGTCGCCGTGCTGCGCCGGACCGACGCCGTCCCCTCGCCCACCCCGGACTTCCGCTTCGCACTGGGGGACACGCTCGTCGTCGTCGGCACCAGGGAAGGCGTGGACGCCGTCGCCGAACTGATCACCGGAGGATAATCGCCCGTGCACGACACGACCGCGCTGCTCATCGAACTCGGGGCCGTCATCCTCGGCCTGGGCCTGCTCGGCCGGCTCGCCGGGAGGGTGGGCTTCTCGCCCATCCCGCTCTATCTGCTGGCGGGACTCGCCTTCGGCCACGGCGGCCTCGTCCCCATGGCGGCCAGTGAGGAGTTCTTCGCCACGGGCGCGGAGATCGGGGTCATCCTGCTGCTGCTCCTGCTCGGGCTGGAGTACAGCGCCTCCGAACTCGTCACCAACCTCAAGACCCAATACCCCTCCGGCATCGTCGACTTCGTACTGAACGCGCTGCCCGGCGCGATCGCCGCGCTCCTGCTCGGCTGGGGTGCGGTCGCCGCCGTCGCGCTGGCGGGCGTCACCTGGATCTCGTCGTCCGGTGTCATCGCCAAGGTGCTCGGTGACCTCGGCAGACTCGGCAACCGCGAGACCCCTGTCATCCTCGGCGTACTGGTCATCGAAGACCTCGCCATGGCCGTCTATCTGCCGCTGCTCACCGCGCTGTTGGCCGGACTGAGCCTCGCGGGCGGCAGCCTCACGCTCCTCATCTCGCTCGGCAGTGTGGGCATCGTGCTGTACGTCGCGCTGCGCCACGGCCGGCTGATCAGCCGCGCGGTCTCCTCCGACAACCCGGAGATGCTGCTGCTGGTCGTCCTTGGACTGACCGTGCTGGTCGCGGGCGTCGCCCAGGAGCTCCAAGTCTCCGCCGCCGTCGGCGCGTTCCTCGTCGGCATCGCGCTCTCCGGGGAGGTGGCCGAGGGCGCCCACAACCTGCTCGCGCCGCTGCGCGACCTCTTCGCCGCGGTCTTCTTCGTGTTCTTCGGTCTGAACACCGATCCGGCCGACATCCCGCCGGTGCTCGTGCCCGCCCTGATCCTGGCCGTCGTCAGCGCGCTGACGAAGATCGCCACGGGCTGGTACGCCGCGCGCAGAGCGGGCGTCAAGACGGCCGGTCGCTGGCGGACGGGCGGCGCGCTCGTGGCGCGCGGGGAGTTCTCCATCGTCATCGCGGGGCTGGCCGTCGGGGTGGAGCCCCGGATCGGGCCGCTGGCCACCGCGTACGTACTGATCCTGGTCATCCTCGGGCCGCTGGCCGCCCGTTGGACCGAACCGCTGGCCCGGCGCCTCACCCGGAAGCCCCCGCCACCGGCTCCGCCGGTCACCGAGGAGACCGTCACGCGGGAGGCGCCGGCCGCTCCCGGACCGGCCGACACGGCTCATTCGCACGGCTGAGGCCCACCGCCCGGGGCCCGGACACGCCGAAGGGGCGCGGAACGCGCGTCACGCGCCCACGCCCCTTCGTGCGTGCCGCCGGGAGGGCGGTCACGAGCACGAGCCGTCAGGCTCAGACACCGACACCGAAGTCGGCGGCGATACCGGACAGGCCACTCGCGTAACCCTGGCCGACGGCGCGGAACTTCCACTCGGCGCCGCTGCGGTACAACTCGCCGAAGACCATCGCGGTCTCGGTGGACGCGTCCTCGCTGAGGTCGTAGCGCGCGATCTCGGTTCCGCCCGCCTGGTTGACCACGCGGATGAAGGCGTTGCGGACCTGCCCGAAACTGTGGCCACGGGCCTGGGCGTCGTGGATCGACACCGGGAAGACGATCCTGGAGACCTCTGCCGGCACGGCGGCCAGGTTCACCTTGACGACCTCGTCGTCACCCTCGCCCTCACCGGTCAGATTGTCACCCGTGTGCTCGACCGAACCGTCAGGGCTCCTGAGGTTGTTGTAGAACACGAAGTTCTGGTCCGTGCCGACCTTCCCGGCCTCGTTGACCAGCAGGGCGCTGGCGTCCAGGTCGTAGTCGGTGCCGGTCGTGGTGCGTACGTCCCACCCGAGACCCACCAGGACGGCTGTCAGCCCCGGCGCCTCCTTGGTGAGCGAGACATTGCCGCCTTTGGACAGGGAAACTCCCACGCTGCTCCTCCTGAGTTGAGCTGGTGACCGCGTTGAAAATCCACAACACTGTAGAAGTGTGTACGGGGCGGCAAAGCCGCCACGCCGGGGCCACGCCGGAGCTGCGCCGGATGGCCCCGGGCCGCACGTCGGCAGTGGAGGGAGACGGTGTGAGGGCACAGGCCGGTGGGGACGGCGACCGGGACCGTGACCGGCGGGCCGGGGAGGTGTCCGGCGGCGCCGACGCGAACGGGCGGCCACGTCGGCGCGGCCAGGGAGAGCTGGAGGCCCAGGTGCTCGCCGTGCTGCGGCAGGCGCCGGGGCCGGTCAACGCGGGCTGGGTGCTGGACCGGCTCGGCGGGGACCTGGCGTACACGACGGTCATGACGATCCTGACCAGGCTCCAGGCCAAACGGGCCGTCACCCGCGAGCGCGTGGGCCGGTTCTTCGAATGGTGCGCGACCTCCGACGAGGCGGGGCTGGCCGCCCTGCGGATGCGCCGCGTACTCGACGCCGAGTCGGACCGCGAGGCCGTACTGGCCCGCTTCGTCACCACGCTCTCGTCGGACGACGAGCGGCTGCTGCGTGACCTCCTCAATCTTCCCGAGGACGGGACGGAGGGCTGACGGGATGGGAGTGTTCGTCCTGCTGCCGCTGTTGCTGCCCCTGAGCGCGCTGCCGATCGCGCGCCTGGCCGAGCGGCATCTCCATCCCCGGGTCGCCACACGGCTGTTGTCGGCGCTGGCCGCCGTTCTCGCACTGTGCAGCACGGTGTGCCTGGGGCTGCTGGTGGTCGTCGGTACCGTGCAACTGCCCGGCCATCCGCTGCCCGACGCGTGGGCCGATGCCTTGGCCGAGGAGGAAGGCCCTCCGACCGCGCCGTACGAGGAAGCCGCGGGCAAGGGGGCCGTTGTCGCACTCCTCGCCGTCGCCGCGTCGTGGTCGACCGCCGCCCGCAGGCACCGGCGTGTCCGCCGCCGGGCGGAGCACGCGCTGGCCGGGGTGCCGGACGGCGAACTCGCCGTACTGACGGACGAGGCAGCATACGCGTACGCCCTTCCCGGCGCGCGGAACCGGCCGGCCCGCGGGCGCTCCGGGGGCCGGATCGTCGTCTCCACAGCCATGCTCGCGAGTCTGGACGCCGGCGAGCGCGCGGCGCTCGTCGCCCATGAACGCGCACATCTCGCCGGTCACCACCACCGGTATCTGCTCGCCGTCCGCTTCGCCGCGCGGGCCAACCCGCTGCTGAGGCCGCTGCGGTCGGCCGTGGCCTACACGACGGAGCGGTGGGCGGACGAGGAGGCGGCCCGGGTGACGGGCGAGCGGCGGGTCGTGGCGCGGGCCATCGGCAAGGCCGCCCTCGTCTCGCGCGGCACGCCCACCCCGACGCTGGCGGGCTTCGCCGCGCCGGGACCGGTGCCGCGCCGGGTGGCCGCGCTGCTCGGACCGGAGCCGTCGGCCGTCAGCTGGCCGCCGGTCTTCACCGCGGTGGGTCTGGCGGCCTGGGCGGCGGCGGCCGGGACGCTCGGATCGGCGCTCTCGTCCGCGAACGCGACGGTCACACTCTTCCTCGTACTGAAGGCGGCGGGCCCGCTCTGAGAAACGGGTGTCGCGGGTGAAACGGGTGGCGCGACGAAATCGCCGGACGGCCCGCACCCGCGGCCGTCCGGCGATCGAGGACGGAGTGCGTAGCTCGTCCGGGACGCCCTAGACGTCGAACTCCTGCGGCTGGAGGTCGAGCGCCAGGCACGCCTCGCGTACGACACTCCGCTCCTGCGCGTCGAAGTTGCCGTCGGCGCCGCCGATGATGATGCCGATCTGGATGACGGCACGCGCCTCCGCAGGCTTCTTCTTCGCCTTGGCGACCTCCTGAAGCACATCGACCTTGCCGAGCGCCGGGTCGGCGAGGAGCTTGTTCAGATACTCGTCGAAGCGCCTCTGCAGATCGGCGGGCGGGAAGTTCCGCAGCACGTCGTTGCTCGTGATCAGCTGCGTGACGCGCTGACGCTCGGCCGGGTCGATGGAACCGTCGGCCGCCGCGACCAGGGCGCACATCGCCATGCTGGCGTCGCGGAACGAGCCGCTCTTGAGGTCGTTCTTCTTCGCCTCCAGCTGGGTCTGCATCGTCTGGGCGGATTCCTTGATGCGATCCCACAGGGCCATGAGTGCTCCGTATGTCTCGGGCCGCCCGTACCGGGAGGAAGGCCGGCGCGGACAGTAGCTGTTTCTACAGTGATGTAGAAGTTATCAGGTGCCCCAGGTCCGACCGATCCCCGTGGTGTCACCCTCGGACTCCCGCCACATCGGCGGCTCGGCGGGCGTGCGCGGCACCGGCTCGAAGAGCACGGCTCGGGCGACGCGCGGCGCGAACAGCGCACTCAGCGGAGCCGCGAGGTGCAGCACGGCACGGAACGCCGTACCGACGACCGGATGTCCGCCCGCCCGCCGCTGCACACGCGTCAAGTACCAGGTCGACGGCCGGTCGGCGGCGCTCGTACGGGCCGCGTTGCCGACCGCGCCCGGCATCTTCTTGTCCGCCCCGGCCGAGATGTCCCACGCCTGCCGCGAGGAGGCGAGGATCGCCCGCTGCACGCGCCGGGTCGTGGGTGTACGGCGCCGGTCCGTCAGCGCCTCGCGCAGCGCGACCGCGTTGAGCGCGGCGACGGTCATGCCCTGCCCGTAGACGGGGTTGAAGGCGCACAGCGCGTCGCCGGTCGCGAGAAAACCCGCCGGGCGGCGGCCCGGACGGTCGTACCGGCGGCGGACGTTCGCCATGTTGCGGAAGGAGCGCACGGGCGAGTCCGGCTCGGCCCGCATCAGCCAGTCGTGCAGGAACGGGTGGGGGAGCGACGCCGCGAAGCCGGCGAACTCCTCCTCGTTCGAAGGGGGTTCACTCCCGCGTAGCCCGGAGAACGTGACGAGATAGCGGCCGTCCTCGATCGGCAGCGCGACGCCGCCGGACAGCTGGGCGGGGTTGGGGACGACGTAGTAGCCGATGGTGTCGGTGGTGCCGTCGTCCTTGCCGGGACGGTAGGCGCGGGTGGCGTAGACGAGTCCGGTGTCGAGCGTCTCCTCCCGCGCCGGCTCGGCGCCGACGGCCGAGAGCCAGGCGGGCGCCCGCGACCCGCGGCCGGAGGCGTCCACGACCAGATCGGCGCCCAGCGCGCGGGTGACGACGCCGGCGCGGGCCGCGGCTCCGTTCTTCGCCGCGTTCTCGGTTCTCTCACCCGTTCCGGCTCCACGCTCCCGGAGCAGTACGCCGGTCGTCCGGAACGCGTCACCGAGCAGGCCCACGACCTCCGTGCGCTCCACGGTCCTGATCCGCGGATCCGCCAGGACCCTGCGGCGTACGACCCATTCGAGCAGCGGGCGGGAGGGGGTGAGGAGATGGCCGGTGGCGGGCGTACGGCGATACCACGTGCCCGCCTGCCACTGGACCATGTCGCTCGGCATCCCCACCCGGGGCGCGCCGTGTTCCCGTAACTCGGCGACGATGCCGGGGAGGAGGGTGTCCAGCGCCAACTGGCCCCCGCCGAGCAGGACATGGATATGGCTGCCCTGGGGGACACCGGAGCGTGGCCGCGCCCCGTCGGGGAAACGGTCGCGCTCGACGATCGTCACGCGGTCGGCGTGCGCGGTGAGTACGTGCGCCGCGAGCAGGCCGGCGATGCTGCCGCCGATCACCACCGCGTGGCGCGCGGGCCGGCCGGTGTGCCGGTAGGGAGGTGTCCGGTCCTCGGGACCGGATTCCCGGCCGTCCGGGTCGTCGTCCATGGCCATGTCTCCGGTTCCGTACGGCAGTTGATCGCGGGGGTCCAGTATGTCGGAGCGCGTGTACGGTGCCGGACGGTCGTGGTGCGCGGTGGTGCTCGGTGGTGCGCGGGCCATGAGGTCCGGTCCGGGCCCGCGCGCGCCGTACTCCGGTTACGCGCCGTCAGGTCCGGCGGGCGTGGTCGGCGCTGCTGGTGCGGTGCTCGCCTCGCTGAGCGCCTCGGTGAGCCATTCGACCCACATACGCTCCAGCTCGATTCCGGCGCGCAGGACCAGATGCCGCAGCCGGTCCGCCTCCGTCGGCCCGGCCGGCTCCGCCCCCTCCGTCCTCGGCGCGAAGTCCCGCGCCTCGATGTCCGTGTACTCGGCCAACTGCCGCTCGTGGAGCGCGAGATGGCGGCGCAGCTCGTCCGGGAGTCCCTCGGTGCCGACCACTGCCGCCGCCCGCATCCTGAGCAGCAACGGGTCGCGGACGGGCCTGGGATCCTCCCTGCCCGACACCCACCCGGTCAGCTCGGCGCGGCCGGCCGGCAGCACCTCGTACTCCTTCTTCCGTCCCCGCGCCGGCTGCGCGGACTTTAGCGCGCGGATGCAGCCCGACTGTTCGAGCCTGCCCAGCTCCCGGTAGATCTGCTGATGCGTGGCGGACCAGAAGTAACCGATCGAGCGATCGAAGCGCCGGGTGAGCTCCAGGCCCGAGGAGGGTCTTTCGAGGAGGGCGGTGAGGATGGCGTGGGGGAGGGACATGAGCGCATCCTAAAAGTTCCGGCCATTCCAGGACCTGCCCATCTGGCGGCGGCTGGTCGTGGACACCGGTTCAGATCGTGGCGGCCAGCCGCGTCCCCTGGTCGATCGCACGCTTGGCGTCGAGTTCGGCGGCGACGTCCGCCCCGCCGATGAGATGCGCGGCGGCACCGGCCGCGCGGAGCGCGTCGTACAGCTCACGCCGTGGCTCCTGCCCGGCGCACAGGACGACCGTGTCCACCGGCAGGAGGGTGGCCGTGCCGTCGACCGTCAGACGCAGCCCCTCGTCGTCGATCCGGTCGTAGACGGCTCCCGCGATCATGGTGACTCCCCGGTGGCGCAGTTCGGTGCGGTGGATCCACCCGGTGGTCCTGCCGAGCCCGGCGCCGACCTTCCCCGTCTTTCGCTGGATCAGGTGGACCGTCCTCGGCGGCTTCGTCCGTACGGGTGCCCCGAGTCCGCCGGGGGAGCGGTAGCCGGTGTCGACTCCCCACTGCCGGAAGTAGGCTGCCGCGTCCAGGCTTGCCCGCTCGCCGCTGTCGGTGAGGTATCCGGCCACGTCGAAGCCGATGCCTCCCGCGCCGATGATCGCGACGCGCTCGCCGACGGCGGCCCCGCCGCGCAGCACGTCGAGGTAACTGACCACGCGCGGGTGGTCGATGCCGGGGATCGGTGGCGTACGCGGCGTGACACCGGTCGCCACGACGATCTCGTCGTATCCGGCCGCACCGTCCACCAACTCTCCGACCGTGGCCGGGGTGTTGAGCCGTACGTCGACCGCGAGCCGTTCGAGCCGGCCACGGAAGTAGCGCAGCGTCTCGTTGAACTCCTCCTTGCCGGGGACCAGTCTGGCGACGTTGAGCTGCCCGCCGATCTCGTCCGCCGAGTCGAACAGTGTGACCGAGTGCCCGCGTTCGGCGGCGGACACGGCGCAGGCGAGCCCGGCGGGACCGGCCCCGACGACCGCGACCCGCTTGGCACGCCGGGTGGGGGAGAGGACCAGCTCGGTCTCGTGGCAGGCCCGCGGATTGACCAGACAGGAAGTGATCTTCCCGCTGAACGTGTGGTCGAGGCAGGCCTGGTTGCAGCCGATGCAGGTGTTGATCGTATCGGCGTGCCCGTCGCGCGCCTTGGCGACGAAGTCGGGATCGGCGAGGAAGGGGCGTGCCATGGAGACCATGTCGGCGCGCCCGTCGGCGAGCAACAGCTCTGCCCCCTCGGGGGTGTTGACCCGGTTGCCGGTGATCAGCGGTACGGAGACCGAACCCATCAGCGCCTTGGTCACCCAGGTGTAGGCGCCGCGTGGGACGGACGCGGCGATCGTCGGGATGCGTGCCTCGTGCCAGCCGATCCCGGTGTTGATGAGCGTGGCACCCGCCGCCTCGACCTCCTTGGCCAGCGTCACGACTTCGGCGAGCGAGGAGCCTCCCGGCACCAGGTCGAGCATCGACAGGCGGTAGATGAGGATGAAGTCGGGTCCGACGCGCTCCCGGATACGGCGGACGATCTCCAGCGGGAAGCGGATGCGGTTCTCGTAGGTGCCGCCCCACCGGTCCTCGCGCAGATTGGTCCGCGCGGCGATGAACTCGTTGATGAGATAGCCCTCGGACCCCATGATCTCGACGCCGTCGTACCCGGCCAGCCGCGCCAGTTCCGCCGCCCGTACGAAGTCCTCGACCGTCTCCTCCACCTCGTCGTCGGTGAGGGCGTGCGGGACGTGGGGGCTGATGGGCGCCTGGAGGGCGCTCGGCGCCACCAGGTCCGGGTGGTAGGCGTACCGCCCGAAGTGCAGGATCTGCATCGCGATCCGGCCGCCCGCCGCGTGCACCGCCGAGGTCACCTGCCGGTGCCGCTCGGCCTCCGCCTCGGTCGTGAGCCGGGCGCCGCCCTCGTACGGCCGTCCCCGGTCGTTGGGCGCGATGCCGCCGGTCACCATCAGACCGACGCCGCCGCGTGCGCGGGCGGCGTAGAAGGCGGCCATGCGGGCGAAGCCGTTCTCGGCCTCTTCCAGGCCGACGTGCATCGAACCCATCAGCACCCGGTTCGGCAGGGTGACGAACCCCAGGTCGAGAGGGCTGAGCAGGCGGGGGTACGGGGTGGGGCGCGGGTCCATGCGGGGGCTCCTCGGGCGACGGCTGCGCTCCAGTAGTAGCCCGGTCGGCCCACTTTATGCAATCAGTTGCACAAAGTGTGGCCCGTCTCTCCCCGCGTACGGTCTCCGAGGCCCCGCCGCCCGCAGCCCGCCGCCCGGCGGGGGCGTCAGACCTTGCGGTAGCTGTACGCCTCCACGGCCGCCGCCTCCACCGCGTTCAGGTCCGCGCCCGCCGACGCCGTCACCACGGCCGCGACCGCGCCCTCCAGAAAGGGCGCGTCCAGCAGCCGTGCGCCCTCCGGCAGTTCGTCGCCCTCGGCCAGCAGCGACTTGACGGTCAGCACGGCACTGCCGAGATCGACCAGAAGGGCCACGCCCGCGCCCCGGTCCACCTGGGCGGCGGCCCCGGCGATCAGCTCGGAACTCGTCCCGAGACCGCCGTCCGGGGTGCCGCCGGCGGCGGCCACCGGGGCGGTCGTGCCACCGCCGGCGAGCCCGACCGCCAGCTCGGCGACGGCCTCCGCGACCGCCCGGCTGTGCGACACGAGCACGATGCCCACCGGCTTCTCGGTACTCATTCGCCCGCCGTCGCGGCGAGAGCCGCGATCAGAAGCGCGGAGGACGTGGCTCCCGGGTCCTGATGCCCGATGCTGCGCTCGCCGAGATAACTGGCCCGGCCCTTGCGGGCCTGAAGCGGCACCGTCGCCAGCGCGCCCTCCTCCGCCGCGGCCGCCGCGGCCGCGAAGGAGGTGCCGAGCGCCGCCACCGCGGGCTCCAGCGCGTCGATCATCGTCTTGTCCCCGGCCTTCGCGCCGCCCAGCTGCGCCACGGCGGCGACCCCGGCACCCAGGGCCTCGGCCAGCTGGGCGGGCGTGACCTCGGCGGAATCGCCGAGCGCCTTGCCCGTACGCCGCAGCAGTGTCCCGTACAGCGGCCCCGAAGCGCCGCCCACCGTGGAGATCAGCTGCCGCCCCGCGAGGGTCAGCGCCGCCCCGGGCGTGGCCGGCGGCTCCTTCTCCAGCGCCCCGGTCACGGCCCGGAAGCCGCGCTGGAGATTGCTGCCGTGATCGGCGTCGCCGATCGCCGAGTCGAGCTGGGTGAGACGGTCCGCCTCCCGTTCCACGGAAGCGGCCGCCGTCGTGAGCCACCGGCGGAAGAAATCGACGTCGAGCACCTGCTCGGAATCCTGGTCGGACACAAGGTCTCCTCGAAGAGCGTCGGGCGTACGTGTCGGATGTACCCGCCCGTGGGGTCAGCGCCCCCAGCGCAGAGCGGGCGTCTGCACCGGCGCGTCCCACAGCCGCAGCAGATCCTCGTCGACCTGGCAGAGCGTCACCGAGCACCCGGCCATGTCGAGCGAGGTCACGTAGTTGCCGACGAGAGTACGGGCCACCGCGACGCCCCGCTCGGCAAGCACCCGCTGCACCTCGGCGTTGAAGCCGTACAGCTCCAGCAGCGGGGTCGCACCCATGCCGTTGACGAGCGCGATCACCGGACCGGACGGACGCAGATCCTCCAGGACCGCGTCGACGGAGAAGTCCGCGATCTCACGCGACGTCATCATGGCGCGCCGCTCACGCCCCGGCTCGCCATGGATACCGATGCCCAGCTCCAGCTCGCCGTCCGGCAGGTCGAACGTCGGGCTGCCCTTGGACGGCGTGGTCACGGCACTGAGGGCGACACCGAAGCTGCGCGCGCTCTCGTTCACCTGCCGCCCGATCGCCTCGACCCGCTCCAGCGGCGCGCCCTCCTCGGCGGCGGCGCCGGCGATCTTCTCGACGAAGAGGGTGGCACCCGTACCGCGCCGGCCCGCCGTGAACAGACTGTCCGTCACGGCGACGTCGTCGTTGACCAGTACCTTGCCGACACGGACGCCCTCGTCCTCGGCCAGCTCGGCGGCCATGTCGAAGTTGAGGACGTCCCCGGTGTAGTTCTTGACGATGAACAGCACCCCCGCCCCACTGTCGACAGCGGCGGCGGCCCGCACCATCTGATCGGGCACGGGACTGGTGAAGATCTCCCCCGGACAGGCCGCGGAGAGCATCCCGGGCCCCACGAACCCGCCGTGCAGCGGCTCATGCCCGGATCCACCGCCCGAGACGAGCCCCACCTTTCCCTCGACGGGCGCGTCACGGCGTACGACCACACGGTTGTCCACATCGACGGACAGCTCGGGATGCGCGGCGGCCATCCCCCGCAGACCATCGGCGACCACGGTCTCCGGGACATTGATGAGCATTCTCAACGGATCCTCCTCGAACGGTTACCAGCCAGGCCTCTGAGCTGGGTTTCGCCTGGTCAGTCGATGTGTGGTGGGCCGTGCACCTTGGCGGTCGGTGACGGTCCACGGCGCTCCCTGGCGGGGGTGTTGCTGAGTTCATGCTGACTTTCCTGACGGGTCATCAGGCCCGTTTCGGGTCTGGTCTTTGCCCGTCCCGGCGCAATCAGTATCGAAGAGGCAGGCGTGATCGTGAAGCCTGGCGCGCGGGCATCGAGTGGTCTGTGGGCGGCGGTCCTGGCCGGTGCAAGTTGATGCCGGTTGGTTGGTCGAGAAGCGTACGACGGCCGCTGTCGACTTCAACGGATTCCGATGACCCACCACGTGGAGTGCGTGGCGATCCTGAGCCGGCCGCGAAGGGCACCTCACTGCGGGTTCGGGTGGTGTGCGTTATATGCACTGTGGGCGTTACCGGCGATATCTTGACGCGAAACGACGCTCGTTCTGATGGCCAGTCAGGTGCTGTGCGTCGCTGCTCAGAGGATCTTTTGCTGCGGACATGGCAGGCGGCCGGAGAATTTCGTGGTGCCCAGCGGTACCCGGCACGAACTGCTCACGGAAGCATCTGCGGCCGGAAGACGTCCGGGTTATCGACCTTCCTGAGGAGCCGCCGCTGCGCCGCCAGTGGCCGGAGGACGCCTGGGGCCCGGAACCCGCCCGGTACGTCGACGCGGGATTCGACAGGCTGGTTATGCGGAACGCCGGGCCAGACCCCGACGGCTTCCTTGACTTCTGTCAGCGCGAACTCGACGGGCGCCTTCGCCAACTCAAGCCCAACAAAGGGCCCCCACGACACAGACGACATCTCCCACCCCGGCCGAGCCCGCATCCGACGCCGGGACGATCAGATCACGGCAGAAGAGAAGCGGACCTCCTCAACGACTTCAGGGCCAGGTACAGGTACTGGAGAGCAGCGCTCGGCAGCCCGGCCAACCGTGCTGGCCCCGCTTGCACAGCTGTTGTACGGGGCATCAGCCGGATCCGCCCAGCACGATCGTCCACACTCGGGTCGCCACTTGGAGGTTGAGCCGGTCCTCGACGTTCGAGAGGTCGTTGCCGCTGATGTCGCGGATGCGCTGGAGCCTATAGCGCAGTGTGCTGCGGTGGATCGCGAGGGACGCGGCGGTCTCGTCGTAGTTGCCGCCGCAGTCGAAGTACCGGGACAGGGTCTCTACCATGGCCGCGTGGTTTCGGGCGTCGTAGCTGATGAGTTGCCCGAGCCACTCGTGGACGAACGTCTCCAGTTGCCGGTAATCGTTGTCAGGTCCCAGGATGCGGTAAAGGCCGAGTTCGTCGAAGAACGTCATGCCGTATCGCTTGCGGGAGTGGCGGCGCACTTCCAAGGCGCGCTGCGCCTCCTGGTAGTGCTGGGGGATGTCATCCGGGGAGTCGCACGGGGCGCTCACTCCGATCGTCCCGGACGATGTCCCCGTCTCCAGCGCGAGCGCCTCGTACAGCGCTCGGGCGTGCGGCCTGTCGTCGGCGACCAGGACCACGTGGTCGGAACGTCGGGTCAGCAGTGAGCGCATGCCCACGGCAGAGGCCGCCCGGCCCACGGTCTGCGCGAAGGAATCGTCCGCACTCCGGTCCGACCACCGCACCACGACGATGTAGTGGCTGCGGTGCAGGTCGTGTCCGACTGCCTCGGATCGGGCGTAGGCGCTTGTCTCGTCCGTTCCTGCCAGCAGTTCGTCGGCCAGGTCGCGTCGCAGCCTCAGCTCGACTTCGGCCAGATTACGCAGGTGCGCCAGCTCCGGGGCGAGCGACGTGGCGGCCTGTTCCAGCGCGAGCACGGTGTACTCGTCTGCCTCGCCCTGGGAATCGACCAGAGCCAGCATGCCCAGGATCTCGCCGTGCGGGCGGACCAGAGTGATCAGCCGGTCCTTGATCCGCACCGGCCCGGCCTCCCGGGCGACGGCGTGCAGCAGTTCGTCCTGGCGCACGGGGTCCGGTTCTGGATAAGGGTCGGGTCGGCTGGGGCCCGTCCAGGACCTCAGCCGACCGAAGCGGTCCTCGACCAGTGCGGGTAGTCCAGTCAGCCCGTGGAGTGCGCGGGTGACGGCTTCCTCGCCGCCGCCCGAAGCAGCGACGTCGGCCACGAGCGCGTGAATGGCCTGCTGGTACGCCAGCTCAGCCACGACGGCGATCAACTGCCGCTGGAGGGCTGCGCGTTCCTCCCTGAGCCGGTGCAGCTCCAGGTCCTCCTCGCGTCGGCAGCGGTGTGCGAAGGCGACTGACAGAGCAGCAGCGGTGTGCCGGACGTGTGTGGCGAGCAGGGACCGCTCGGCTTCGTTGGGCCGGGAGTGGGACGTCACTACGAGATAGCCGTGGAATCTATCCAGTCCGCGCAGCCCCAGGGCCTGGCCCCAGGGCCTGCCGGGTACGGTCACAAGACCGTCCTGCCCGGCCAGCTCCCGCACCCTTCGGTCCACGGCCGAGGCATGGATCAGCCGGTTCCTCGGGCTGGGGACCAGGTCACCGTCCACTTCGAGGTAGCCGGCCTCGGCGCTGTACGGCCCGGCGGCGGCTATGTGGTCCATGGCCAGGCGCAGGATCTCGCTTTCGTTCGGGGTGTCGAACAGGGTGCGAGATAGCGCCGTCAGTTCGTGGAGGGCATGGCCGGCTGGGGGCCGAGCAGGTGGGCGGAGCTCTCTCCGCGCGGCAGCGGCGGGCCGCCGGGCGCTGTCCCGCGAAATACTGCTCCCCCGGTCGGAGTAGCGGCGGTACAGGTGGTGCGCCCGGCTCCTGGCCATCGAATCACTCCCGAGCCTTCAGGGGACGAGGCGAGTGGTGTTTCGGGTACCCGCTCGCGGGCGGCCCCATACGAAATGTTCGTATTCTCACCTTAATATTCATGGGGTGACCGGGCTCGTGCATTCTGGCCGGCCAGGCGCAGGCGTGGAGCCACTCGGCTCGCCATGCTGGGGTGCGTTCGAAACCTCCATGCGCACCCGCAGGAAAGGCTGGGCCATGGCTGAGCAGCACCGCGTCGTCTCCGTCTTGCTCCTCGCCATTACGAGCTGATCTTGGGAACGCTGGTCGGCGAGCTGTTCAGCATGAGGTTGCCCGCCGGGCTGGTGCGGTTGCGGGATTGTGCCTCGCTCGGCTCGATGCAGCCGAGCCGGTACGAGGTGGTCGCGGCGAGGCAGTACCTCTGACTGGCCCGCTGCAGACCACCGGCGGAGGTTCCTGTCCGTGCCTGAACGAAAGTGATCGGAGACGGCGCAGGCATCTCCGGGAGGAGTTCCCCATTGCCAGGACAGTGGGCATCGACCTGGGGCACCACCAGCTCGGTGATCGCCGTGTGGGAGGGCGGCGAGCCGTCCACTGTGCCCCCAACACCGAGGGCAACCGCATGACACCGTCCGTGGTGGCCGCCACCGCCACCGCCACCGACGCCGCCACCGAAACCGGCGAGCGCCTGGTGGGCCGGATGGCCCGGCGCCAGGCGATTCTCAACCCCAAGGGGACCATCTACTCGGCCAAGCGGTTCGTCGGCCGGCATTCGGACAAGATCTCCGACGAGGCGAAAGCGGTGGCGTACGACATCGTCGAGCGCGACGGAGGGGAGGCACCCTCCAGGTGCGCGACAAGCTGTACGCGTCCGAGGAGATCAGCGCACAGGTGCTGCGCAAACTCACCGACGACGCCTCTGAACGGTGGCGGGGTCACTTCCTGGTCGGCGACGTGAGGGGACAGCCTCCGTGACGATGGCAGGCCATAGGTCACTCGGTTCTCCTCCAGCCATCGGAGGCGATCGAGCGAGTCGTGGGATCCGCGCCTGGGCGAGCCCTTAGGCAAGGCCATCCGACTCGTCTCGATTTGAGCCCTGTCCTCGTGGGCCGACCGACTGCGTCGATTTCTGACCTGCCGGGTGCAGGCGGAGCGGGCTGCTCTCTTGTCAGGCTGGGCTGGGCAGGTATCGCCGGGCGCCGGGCGCCGGTGGCCGTGGCAGAAAGGACTGGCTGATGAACGAGCAGGCCCGCCGGACTGTGCCTCGTACACGAGCTACCACCGGAACGCGACGGCGATCACCTTTCCGATCAGGGATCGACAAAGGACAGACCATCGTCGTCCTGCAGTCGGGTGCCGCGCCTGTTCCCCGCCCCGGGGCGGCGGCTGGAGCAGTCGATCGCGGGCCGCGCACTGCCCAGGGAAAGGATGATCGGCCATGATCGTACGAACCAACCCCCACCCCGACCTTGTGCGCCCCGCTACTTCGCGTGCCCTGGGGCGCGAGGAATGCCTGGCCACGCATTCCCCCTGGGTCCACCTCAGGCTCTGCCCGACCTGCGGACACGACGACTGCTGCGATTCCTCGCCGAACCGGCACTCCCACCGTCACGTCGCCGCCGACGGCCATCCGATCGTGGTGTCGCTGGAGCCTGGCGAGGACTGGCGGTGGTGCTTCGTCCATGAGGCGTTCGTGTGATGCCCGGCGACGAGACGCGGCCGGGCGCAGCGCCTGTGCCGGACGAGGCCCAGGAGAGCGTCACCCTCGAAACCCCCGACATCTACGGCGCCTATCCCCGCCTGTCGGACGAACAGATGGCCCGCCTGGCGCAGCATGGCCGGCGGCGCGCGGTTGACGCCGGTGACGTGCTGATCCGGGAGGGGGAGCGGTGCGAGATGTTCTACGTCGTCCTCAGTGGTTCGGTCGCCATCGTGGAGGGCTACGGCATGCCCGGCGAACGCTTGCTGCGTGTGCACGGCCCTGGCCGCTTCATCGGCGAACTCGGCCTCCTGAAGGGACAGATGGCCTTCTACTCCGCCGTGGTCAGGGACCCCGGCGAGATTCTTGCCGTGTCCATGGATCAGCTGCGAGACCTGGTGACCCGGGACTCCCCCCTTGGTGATCTGGTGCTGCGCGCCTGCCTGGGCCGCCGCGCTCTGCTCGTCGGGCAGGGTGTCGGTTTCCGCATCATCGGCTCGCGCTACTCACCCGACACCCGGCGGCTGCGCGAGTTCGCCGCCCGCAACCGGTTGCCGCACCGCTGGGTCGATCTGGAGACGGACGAGGAGACCGAGGCGCTGCTGCGCCGCTTCGCGGTTGGTCCGGAGCAGACGCCGCTGGTGATCTGGCGGGACACGATCCTGCTGCGCAATCCGAGCAACGCCGAACTGGCCCGGTTCGTCGGCCTGCCGCCCCTGGAGTCGGGCAACGGCCGCGGCGATCTCCTCGTCGTCGGCTCCGGTCCGGCCGGTCTCGCCGCCGCGGTGAACGCCGCCTCGGAGGGCCTCGGCACGACCGTGGTCGAGGCGCTGGCCACTGGCGGCCAGGCTGGGACGTCCTCCCGCATCGACAACTGCTTCGGCTTCCCCTCCGGCATCTCCGGCGCCGAACTCACTGAGCGCGCTGTGCTCCAGGCGGACAAGTTCGGCGCTCGGATCAGCGTCCCCGCGGAGGCGACCCGGCTCGAACAACGGGACGGACACTACGCCGTTGGGTTCGCCGACGGCAGCGAGATCACCGCCCGTAGCGTCGTCCTGGCCACCGGCGCCCGCTACCGCCGCCTCCATGTGCCCGGCATCGAGCCGTTCGAGGACGCGAGCGTCCACTACTCGGCGACCGTCTACGAGGCCCGGCAGTGCCGTACCGAGCCGGTGGCGGTGGTTGGCGGCGGCAACTCCGCGGGCCAGGCCGTGCTCTTCCTGGCCGGGTACTCACCCCAGGTGTACCTGCTCGTCCGTGGGCCGACCCTTGAGGCGCACATGTCCCGCTACCTGATCGATCAGATCGAGCGCCACCCGCGTGTGCGTGTGCTGCTGCGCACCGAGATGACCGAGGCACTCGGCGACAAGGCACTGGAGGCGGTCACCGTGGTCGACTCCCGTACGGGCGAGCACCGCAACCTCGCGGTGCGGGCCCTGTTCGTCTTCACCGGCGCCGACCCCCACACCGAGTGGGTCTCCGGCGCTCTCGCCCTGGACGAGCGCGGCTACGTGCTCACCGGAGCGGAGGCGCAGGCCTGCTCCGTTCCCGAACTGTGGCAGAGCCAAGGTCGCGACTGCCTGACGTTGGAGACCAGCCTGCCTGGCGTCTTCGCCGCCGGCGACGTCCGCAGCGGCTCGGTGAAACGCGTCGCCCCCGCGGTCGGCGAAGGCGCGATGAGCATCCACTTCGTGCACCGCTACCTGGACCACACGGCCGCGCCCGGCGGCACCGACAGCTCCCCGCGCACCCGTCCGAAGGAGTCCGCTTGGCTCGCATGACACCCAGCGGGCGACGAGATCACGACAAGGAGGCGATGGGAATGACCACGCCCGTCCGGCGCCACCACGGTGGCGCAATGCAGGACAGGCCCCTTGGCTGGGCACGCAACCCGCTGAGGGAGTTCGTCGAAGCGGGCATCGACCCCTCCGTTCGCCGGATGCTCCCCCCAGGAGCGGTGGCGAAGGCCTGCTCCGGTTCTACGACACACGTGGGTTCGTAGCACCGGAGCGCGCTCGTGGCGCCTGCGACCGGGCTTCCTCAGACCCCGACGTTCGCCGTCAGCTCCCGCCGGGCGCGGGCCGCGGCGCCGACCGGGACCGCGTCCGTGGCCAGGGCCGCCCTGACCAGCCGGACCGGGTGGCCGCTGACCGGCGGGTCGGCGGCCAGCGATGCCATGATGAGGGGTTCCAGCAGGGGCCAGGCGCGGCTGACACCGCCGCCGACCACCACCGTGGTGATGTCCACGACGCCCGCCGTCATGACTATCGCCCGGGCGATCCCGGCACCGGCGGCCCGGTACACCGCGAGGGCGTCCTGGTCACCGTGGCCGGCGGCCTCGGCGACCTCGCGGGCGGTCAGCCGGCGGCCGGTGCGCTCCACGTAACGAGCGCCGATGGAACGGCCGGAGGCCAGGGTCTCCAGATGGCCCCGGCCGCCGCACGAGCAGAGCAGATCGCCGAAGCCGGGGATGTGCCCGATCTCGCCGGCCGCGCCGTGCGGCCCGGTGAACAGGGCGCCGCCGGTCCACAGCGCGCCGCCGACCCCGGTGCCCAGGGTCATCCCGAGGACGTCCGACTCGCCGCGTACGGCGCCGCCGGACACCTCCCCGTAGAGGAAGGCGTTGACGTCGTTGTCCAGGAAGGCCGGGACGCCCAGCGCCTCCTCGACGGCGTCCGTCACCGCGAAGTCGGCCCAGCCGGTGAAGGAGTCGCTGGCCACCAGGATGCGGCCGGTGGCGGAGTCCACCACGCCGGCCGCGCCGACCCCGCTGCCGGCGAGGCGGCCGGGGGTGCGCTTCAGCAGCGGGGCCAGCGCGCCCATGGCCGCGTCGATCATGGCCTGGCCGCCGTCGGTCGCCGGGGTCGCCACCTCGGCGCGGTCCAGCACGGTCAAGTCCTCGGCGCAGAGCACCACTTGGGTGGTGGTGCCGCCGATGTCCACGCCGGCGAAGAGCGTACGGTCGTGGGAACTCACGCCTGGACCTCCGTCCGTCCGGCCGCGAGGGCGGCCAGGCGTTCGGCTCTGCGGCCGCGTTGGATCACCGGGTCGGGCACCGGCACGGCGGCCAGCAACCGGCGGGTGTAGTCGGTCTCCGGGTGCAGCAGGGTCGCGCCGGTGGCGCCCTGTTCCTCGATCTTGCCGGCCCGCATCACCACGACGCGCTGGGCGAAGTGCTGTACGACGGCGAGGTCGTGGGAGACGAAGAGACAGGCGAAGCCCAGCTCGTCCTGGAGTTCGGAGATCACTTCGAGCACCGCCTCCTGCACGCTCACGTCGAGCGCGCTGGTGGGCTCGTCGGCGACCAGCAGCCGGGGCTCCAGGACCAGGGCGCGGGCCAGGCTGACCCGTTGGCGCTGACCGCCGGACAGCTCCCGGGGGGCACGCCGGGCGAGATCACGCGACAGCCGGACCCGTTCGAGGACGGCGGCGACCTTGGCCTGGCGGTCCTTGGCGGAGAGCCCGCGGCTGTGCACCCTGAGCGGCTCGGCGACGCACTCGCCCACCGTCATACGGGCGTCCAGCGAGGCCACCGGGTCCTGGAGTACCACGCCGATACCGGCCCGCAGTGCCCGCCGGCCCCGGGCCCGGGTGCGGGCCAGGTCGGTGCCGAACAGCGAGGCGGTGCCGGAGTCCGGCCGGATCAGACCGAGCGCGACCCGGGAGGCGGTGGATTTGCCGGAGCCCGACTCGCCCACCAGGCCCAGGGTTTCCCCGGCGTGGACGGTGAGCGACACCTCGTCCAGAGCCCGTACGGCGCCCTTGCCACGGCCGAACACCACCGAGACATCGCGGAGTTCTACGACCGGCTCGGTGTCCGGGCGGGTGGCGGCCGGCGACGGTGCCGGCGGGCCCGCCTCGGCGACCGACAGCCGGGGCACCGCGGCCAGCAGCCGCTTGGTGTAGTCGTGGGACGGGCGGAGCAGTACGTCCTCGACGGGACCGGTCTCCACGATCTCGCCGTCGTACATCACGGCGACCCGGTCGGCGAAGTCCGCGACCACGCCCATGTTGTGGGTGACCAGCAGGACGCCGGTGCCGGTCTCGACGGCGAGGCGGCGCAGCAGGTCGAGGATCTCGGCCTGCACCGTGACGTCCAGCGCGGTGGTCGGCTCGTCGGCGATCAGCAGGGTGGGGTCATTCGCGATGGCCATGGCGATGACCACGCGCTGGCGCTGTCCGCCGGAGAGCTGGAAGGGGTAGGCGCCTGCCCGCTTCTCCGGTTCGGGGATGCCGACCTTGCGGAGGAGTCCGACGGCCTCGGCGGCGGCGTCCTTGGCGGACACCTCGCGGTGGTTGCGGATCACCTCGGCGATCTGCCTGCCGATCCGGGTCAGCGGATCCAGCGCGGTGGCCGGCTCCTGGAACACCATGGTGACGGTCCGGCCGCGCAGCGCGGCAAGGTCGGCCTCACGGGCACCGACCATCTGGTGGCCGGCGACGGTGGCACTGCCGGTGGCACGGGCGTTGCCGTCCAGCAGGCCCATCGCGGCCAGCGCGATGGTGGACTTGCCGGAACCCGACTCGCCGACGAGGGCGAGCGTCTCGCCGGGGCGGACGTGCAGGGAGATACCCCGTACGGCCGGCACGTCGCCGGTCTCGGTGGTGAAGACGACCCCGAGGTCGTCGAGTTCGAGTATCGGCCCGGCCTGCGGGGCGGCGGAGCCCTGGGCGGCGGTCATCCGCGTCCCCTCACGTCGAATGCGTCGCGGAGTCCGTCCCCGATCGCGTTGAACGCCCACACCACCAGGATGATGGCCAGGCCCGGCGGCAGGATGAGCCACCAGTAGCCGGAGTAGGCGGCGGTGAGACCGGCCGAGAGCATGCCGCCCCAGTCGGTGGCCGGCGGCTGGACGCCCAGGCCCAGGTAGGAGACGTACGCGACGAGCAGGATGGCGTCGGCGATCTGGAAGGTGGCCGCGACGATGATGGTCGAGACCGAGTTCGGCAGGATGTGCCGGGTGATCGCCCGGGTGTGCGTTCCGCCGATGGCCCGCAGGGTCAGGACGTAGTCGCGGTTCTTCAGGGTGAGCGTCTCGGCCCTGATCAGCCGGGACGGCATCAGCCAGGAGACGACGCCCAGGATGACGATCAGTCCGGTCGGGCCCGGGGTGGTGATGGCGGAGACCACCAGCAGGATGAAGAGCGCCGGGATGGCGATCCCCGCGTCCACGATCCGCATCATGACCGCGTCGATCCAGCCGCCCGCGTAGCCGGCGGCGGCGCCCCACAGGGTGCCGATCACGGTGGCCAGGATGCCCGCGGCGAGGCCGACGATCAGCGACACCTTGCCGCCGTACATCAGCCGGCCCAGCTCGTCGTGGCCGACCGCGTCGGTGCCGAGCCAGTGCGATCCGCTGGGGGCGAGGTTGACCTGTTCGAGCATCGTGTGGGTCTGGTCGGTGGAGTACACTAGCGGACCGACGAAGCAGAACAGGAAGAAGAAGACCACGACGCCGAGCCCGACCACGGCGAGCCGGTTGCGCAGGAAGCGCCGGACGGCGAGCCGGGAACCGGATGCCGCGGTGGCGGCGGTGGCCTTGCCGGGCATCTGGTCCGGCTGGATGAGGGCGCTCATGCCCGGCCTGCCTTCACTCGGGGGTCGATGAGCCGCTGGACGATGTCGGCGAGCAGCGTGCCGACCACGGTGGCGATGGCGATGACCAGCACACAGCCCAGCAGCACCGGGTAGTCGGAGGACTGCGCGGCGGTCCAGAAGAGCAGGCCCATGCCGGGGTAGTTGAAGAGCTGTTCGACCACCAGGGCGCCGCCGAACAGCACCGGCACGTAGTAGCCGAGCATGGCGATCACCGGCGTCAGCGAGTTGCGGAACACATGCCGCCACAGGATGGCGCGGGAGCGGGAGCCGCCGGCCCGCGCCGTCCTGACGTAGTCCTCGGAGAGGTTCTCCAGGGTGGCCGCCCGCATGTAGCGGCTGAAGACCGCGATCATGGAGGCGGCGCCGGCGACGACCGGCAGCACCAGCGCCTGCGGATCGGCGAACACCTGGGCGAGCGTGTCCCCCTGCGGGGCCTGGGACGGGAACCACGGCAGCACCTGGCTGAACACCAGCACCAGGATCAGCCCGAGGAAGTACACGGGCGTGGAGTAGGCGATGAAGCTCAGCGTGGTGATGACGTAGTCGACCGGCCTGTTGCGCCGGACGGCCTGCCACATGCCCAGCGGGACGGCCAGCAGGAGGCCGACGACCGCCGACAGGGCGGTGAGCACCAGGGTCTTGGGCAGCCGCTCGGTGATGAGCTGGGAGACCGGCTCATTGAGGGTGTACGAGGTTCCCAGGTCGCCGTGCAGCAGTTGGCCCAGGTAGTAGAGGTACTGCACGGGCAGTGGCTTGTCGAGGCCTTGCTCGTGGTTGAAGGACGCGATCTGCTGCGCTGTGGCCTGCGGGCCGAGGATCCCGCGAGCGGGACCCCCGGGCAGGGCGTGCAGCAGACAGAAGACCACGATCGTCACGATGACGATCACCGCGACGGCCTGGAGGGCCCGTCGAAACAGGTACGTGGAAGTGGTCATGTGCTTTCCGGTCGCTTCGGCTCAGTGGTACGCGTGGTCACAGGCCGGGCTCACTTGGTGGTCCACTTCCACATGGCCGGGTGGAAGTTGGCGAGCGAGTCCTGGGCGAAGCCGCCCAGGCCGTTCTTGACCACGGAGACCTGGTAGTCCGGCTCCGGCAGCCAGATGACCGGGAGGTCCTTGGACAGGGCCGCGCTGTACTTCTGGACCGCCTCGTCGGAGGAGGAGGTGGTGGTCTCGGTGATCAGCTTGTCCACCGCGGGGTTGGAGTAGTTGCCGAAGTTGGAGCCGCCGCCGGTGGCGAACAGCGCGTCACCGCTCGGGTAGGCGGGGAAGTACCAACTGCCGGCGGTGCCGAAGAACGACAACTGCCACTTGCAGCCGGCGTCGTCGGGCTCGCACTGGCCGGACTGCGCGAGGACCGAGTTGACCGGGGCGGTCTTGATGGTGAAGCCGATGCCGCTCTTGGCGAACGACGACTGCAGGGCACTCATCATGTTGTCGGTCACGGTCGAACCGGACTGCGAGAGCACCTGCATCTGGAACTTCGTGCCCTTGTCCACGCCGGCGCCGCACTGGTTGTCGCCGGTGCCCGGCGTGGTGCACACCATGGTGCCGTTCTGCTCGGTCCAGCCGTGGTCGCTCAGAAGCTGTTTCGCCTTGGTGGTGGAGAACGGGTACGGGTTGTTCTTCTGCTCCGGCGAGACGAAGGACGAGCTCTGGCCCTGCGGGATGGGGCCGTAGGTGGGGACCGCGGTGCCGTTGAAGACGACCTTGGAGAGGGTGGCCTGGTCCACCGACATCTGGATCGCCTGGCGGGCGTAGAGCTGTTTGAAGACCGGGCCCATGGTGGGGTTGTTGAAGTTGTAGGGCATGTACGTGATGGCCCAGCCGGACCACGGCTTCACCGTGTAGCCCTTGGCGGCGAAGGACGACTTCTGGCTGAGGTTGGTGGCGTTGATGTAGCCGTAGTCGACCGTGCCCGCCCGGAGCGCGTTCTCCTCGGCGTCCGTGGTGGTGAAAGGCAGCAGGTTCACGTTCTTGATGTTGGCCTTGCCGCCGCCGTCGTACTTGGCGTTGGCGGTCAGCACGACCTTGCCGGCCGTGGAGAACGACTTGATGGTGTACGGGCCGCTGACCGTCTTCCAGAGCGGGTCGGTCGCGTAGCCGGAGATCTTCTTGGCGGAGTTGTTCAGGTACGTCCAGACCTTCTTGGCGCCCGCGGGGGTGCGGTCGAGGTCCGAGACGGTGCCCGAGTCGCTGGTCTTGTCCCAGGCGTGCTGAGGCATCACGCGGATCATGCTGAGCTGGTTGGCCAGCATCCACTGCTGGTTGTACGCCTGGTCGAACGTGATGGTGAAGTGCGTGGGGTCGACGACCTTCAGCGAGGTCCAGTTGTCCGGCGCCTTGCCCGGGCTGTAGCTGGCCCATTCGGCCTTGTTGGCCTTGACGAGGTTGAACCAGAACTCCATGTCCCGGGAGGTGATCTGCTTGCCGTCGCTCCAGTGCCGGTCGCCGAGCGTGATGGTGACGCTCTTGCTGTCCTCGGCGAATTCGGCGGCGGTGGCCAGCGAGTTCTTCTTGTTCCAGCCGACGGTGCCGGTGGAGCCGTCATAGGCGATCAGCGGCTCCCAAAGGGACTGGGATATCGAGGAGTTGTTGGTGTTCAGGTGCGCGGCGGTGCCGACCGGGAGTATCCAGTTCGGCGTGAAGTTCGCCGGCAGCGCGTAGTTGATGGTGTCCGACGAGCCGGAGCCGGACGACGAGGTACCGCCGCCGGAACAGCCTGTCAGCAGAGCGCCCGCGGTGGCAGCGGCGCCCGCGACGAGGGTCCAGCGGCGCCTGTTCGCCGTGTGACCAGGGAACATGATTCTCCTCAGAGTGAAAGGGCCCGCATGCGTCCCAGAGACCGGGGCGGGTGCCGCAGGACCGGCACTGCGTTCACGACAGCTAACGCCGGACCCACCTGAGAAACAAAGCAAGAATTAGTAACAAGTAAGTTACTGCGAATTCGAAGAAAGTCTCCGCGCCTCAATCGACCCCCTTGTGTGGGTGCATTTGGATTGATTTGAGGGAGTTCAGGGATTGCTCGCTTTCTTCGCTGGACTCTTCCCTTGCGCGAAGGGCGGGCATACTGTCGTCGCCACACACACCGTTGCGGAAGTTACTTCTTACATGACTGGAATAAGTGCTTGGGGCGGCAAGGCCGCCAAAGGCACCTCAGCCCTCGCCGCGCGGGTCCTGGAACTCGTCGCCTCGGGCCAGGCCTCGTCGCGCGCCGAACTCGCCGGACTGCTCGGCGTCTCCGCCTCCACCATCTCGCTCAGCGTGGCCCAACTGGTGGAGCGCGGGCTGATCGCCGAGGAGGGCACCCAGTCCTCCACCGGCGGGCGCCCTCGTAAAGTGCTGAGACTGGGCAGCAACGACGAGTTCGCCGTCGCCGCCGACCTCGGCGGCCGGCACGCCCGGATCGGTGTTGTGCTGCCCGGCGGCCGTCTGACCGATGTCTCGACCGTCCCCTTCCTGATCGCCGACGGTCCCGAGGCGGCCCTGTCGCGGCTCGCCGAGACCCTGGAGGCGCTGGCCGAGCAGCGCGGACGGGACCAGCTGCGCGGGGTCGGGCTCTCACTGCCCGGACCGGTGGACATCGTGTCGGGCTCCGCCGTCATGCCGTCCCGGATGCCGGGCTGGAACCGATTCCCCGTCACCGCCTGGCTGGAGGAACGCTTCGGCGTCCCGGCCGCCGTGGACAACGACGCCAACTGCATGGCGGTCGGCGAGCACACCGTACGGCCCGCCGAGTTCCGGAAGACGATCATGGTGAAGATCGGCTCCGCGATCGGCGCCGGCATCATGGTCGACGGGCATCTCTACCGCGGTGCCACCGGCGCGGCCGGTGACATCACCCACATCCGGATCGGCGGCGGCGCTGACATCCCCTGCTCCTGCGGCAACACCGGCTGCCTGGAAACCGTGGCGTCCGGCGCTGCCCTGGTCCGCATTCTGCGCGAGCGCGGGGCCGACGTCAGCCGCCCCGAGGACGTGGTGCGGCTGGCCGTCGACGCCGACCCGGAGGCCACGCGCGCGGTCCGCAGGGCCGGCGAATACCTCGGCCAAGTGCTCGCGGCCAACGTCAACTTCTTCAACCCGCACGCCGTCTACCTCGGCGGTATCCTCTCCACCCTGGAACCGTTCGTCGCCGCCGTGCGCAGCCAGCTCTACGAGAGCTGCCACCCGCTGGTCACCGAACACCTCACCATCGAGCGGGCCAGCCTGGGCGCGGACGCCGGACTGGTCGGCGCCGGACAGTTCGCCATGCAACGCGCCATGGCCCACGCCCTGCGCGCGGTCGGCGGCACCGAACCGGCCACCGACCGGTTCCGCGCCCCCGCGCCCCGCCACGCCTGACGCCCCACTCCCTACGAGCTACGAGGAGCCATGCCGCAATCCCGCACCGCCGCGGCCCGCCCGGTCATCGCCATCGCCGGACTCGGCATCGAGTCGTCCACCTTCTCTCCCGCTCGCACCCGGGCCCCCGCCTTCCACCCCTCGCGCGGTGCCGAGGTGCTGGACCGCTACCCCTTCCTGGCCCCCGGCGAGGAACTGCGCGAGGCAGCCGACTGGCACGGCGCCCTGGTCGGCAAGTCGCTGCCGGGCGGCACCGTCACCGCCGCCGCCTGGGCCGAGCTGACCGACGAACTGATCGAGCGGCTCGCCGCGCTGCCCCGGCCGGACGGCCTCTGGTACGACATTCACGGCGCCATGACCGTGGAGGGCATCGACGACGCCGAGGCGGTGCTGCTGGAACGTATCCGCGCCACCGTGGGCCCCGACGTGCTCATTTCCACCTCGATGGACCTGCACGGCAATGTCTCCCGCGAACTCGTCCACGGCAGCGACCTGATCACCTGCTACCGGATGGCCCCGCACGAGGACCACATGGAGACCAAGGAGCGGGCCGTCCGCAACCTGGTGGACCTGCTGGTCTCCGGCACGCCCCGCCCGGTCAAGGCATGGGTGCCGGTGCCGGTGCTGCTGGCCGGCGAGCAGACCTCCACCCGGATCGAGCCGGCCAGGAGCGTGTACGCGGCCGTGGCCGAGACCGAGGCCGTCGACGGCGTGATCGACGCCGCGATATGGGTCGGCTACGCCTGGGCCGACGAACCGCGCAACCGCGCCGTGGTCGTGGTCACCGGCACCGACCGGGCCGCCGTGTCGGCCGGTGCCGAACGCCTGGCCCAGGGCTTTTGGAAGGCCCGCGACGACTTCGACTTCGTCGCCCCCACCGGCACCTTCGACGGCATTCTGGACGAGGCCCTGGCCGGTGACAGGCGCCCGTACTTCATCAGCGACACCGGGGACAACCCGACCGCCGGCGGCGCCGGTGACGTGACCTGGGGCCTGACCCGGCTGCTGGCCCGCCCGGAGTTCCGGAAGGACGACGGCCCGACCGTCATCTACGCCTCGGTGCCAGGACCGGCCGCCGTCGAGACCGCCGTCGCCGCCGGTGCCGGCGCCACCGTCACGGTCACCGCCGGTGCCGAGGTGGACGACCGGCACGCGGGCCCGGTCACCCTGACCGGTGTGGTGCACGCCGTCAGGCACGGCGACCGTGACGCCGAGACCGAGGTCGTCATCCGTGTCGGCAGCGTCTACGCGATCCTCACCAAGCTCCGCAAGCCCTACCACCACGAGCACGACTTCACCGACCTGGACCTCGACCCGCGCGGCGCCGACATCGTGATCGTGAAGATCGGCTACCTGGAGCCCGAGCTCTTCGACATGTCGGTCGGCTGGAAAATGGCGCTCACCCCCGGCGGTGTGGACCAGGACCTGGTACGCCTGGGCCACCACCGCATCCGCCGCCCGATGTTCCCCTTCGACCGTGAGATGACCGACCCGGACCTGTCGGCACGCCTCATCCCCGCCTCCGACCAGCCCCTCAGCGGGGACGACGAATGACCGCACGACCCGCCCTGGAGATCGCCGTCACCTCACCTGCCGGCGCCCGCGCCGCCCGGGAGAACGGCGCCGACCGGGTCGAGCTCTGCGCCGCCCTGGAGCTGGGCGGCCTGACCCCGTCGGCTGCCCTGGTGGAGGCGGTCGCCCGGGAGGGACTGCCGGTGCAGGTGCTGGTCAGGTGCCGGCCCGGCGACTTCGTCCATGACGCGGAGGAAATTGTGCTGATGGCGGCCGAGGTGCGGTCCGTCATCGCCTCCGGCGCCTGTGGCGTGGTGATCGGCGCGCTGACCCCCGACGGCGCCCTGGACACCGTGGCGGTCGCCCGGCTCGCCGAAGCGGCCCGCGCCTCGGGCCGCCCGGTGGACATCACACTGCACCGCGCCATCGACCAGTCCGCGGACCCGGTGGCCACCGCCGCACTGCTGTCCTCGCTCGGCCTCACCCGGGTCCTCACCTCGGGTGGCGCCCCCACCGCTGCCGAGGGGCTGGAGACGATCGCCGCGATGGCCGCCGCCGCAGCCGGGGTACAGGTGATGGCCGGCGGCGGGGTTCGCCCCGCCGACATCCCGGCCCTGACCTCCGCCGGAGCCTCCGCCGTCCACCTGTCCGCCAAGACCAGGGCGCTGCCCCCGCGGGGAGGCCGCTGGGTACCCCTCGGCACCGGGGGCACGTCGGCCGAGCAGGACACCCACTTCGTCACTGATCCCGAAGTGGTGGCCGAGGCACGGCGGGCAGTGGAGAGGGTGGGCCGGGGCCCTGCGGCAGGGTAGGCAGTCTTGGACCGTGTTCTGGGCACCTGGGCGGATGGGCATTTGGAACATCGCCCCGCCGTCGGTGCGCCAGACCCACGCTGCCCACCGCCTCACGGACGAGCTGCACGGCGTAGTCGCCCCGGACGCCTCACACGCGCTCAACTGCTGGACCCTGAGCGACCGCGACAAAGACATCGAGATCCTTGCGCTACGGCACCAACTGCTGGTCCTGCAACGCCATGTCGGCGAACCCGCCTTCACCGACACCGACCGCGCGATCCTCGCCGCCCGAATCCACCAGCAGCGCCAACAGACGCTCCGCGCCTGCGTGGACGCTGCCCTGCGACTGCCCACGCAGCTCGCCATGGACCTGCTGGCCTGGATGCCGATGCCCGCTCTGACCGGCAAGACCTGCCGCTGGGAACCGAAGAAGCTTCGCCTCCGCCTGTTCTCAGCCGCCGCACAACTCATGACCACCGGCCGCCGCCGCTACCTTCGCCTCGCGGCGCACTGGCCCTGGACTGACGTGATCAACGCAGCAGCCGACCGACTCCACACCCTGCCAAACCCAGGCTGACCGGCAGCTTCCCGCCCCTACGAGCCGCAGCACCACCCCACCGGAACTGTGGAACCCGGCGCCCGTCCGACGCGACAGCCGGGCCGCCAGCATTCCCACGACCAACTCGCAACAGCGATACGGCCCGCCGGAAGAACCGACGGACCGTCACGAAGCGAGCCCTTTGAGATAAGCCGGCAACCACTCGCTGAACGTCATCTTGTAGAGAGTCCAGGCCGGACTGTCGAACTCCTGGACCACGACGCGCCAGGGCGACGAGGGGGCATCGGGAACGCGAAGGAAAACCGCCTCGCCCGTCGTGGCGGTTGCCACCGGTATCAATTCCCCGGGGCCACTCCCTACCGGACTGGGCAGGAACTCCACCAACTCCACCATGTCCTCGTCGCGCCATAGCTCACGGAAGTCCGCAGGGAGTTCGATACCGAGTTCCCGCTCCAGTTCGATCCACGGCACCGGATCCGACCAGTTGAACCGTGATTCACCCAACAGGGCTTTGATTTCCGAAAGCGCTGCCACCTTTATGCCCTTCTAACACTTCGAGCCGATGCCGGTAGGGGAGTTTATCGCGGTGCACGAGGAGGTATCCGCGATATCTCCCTGGGGCCCGTATGCGGTCATTCCCACCTGAGCGAGTGTTGGAACAGCCGACTGTGGATCTCCGTAGATGGGAACGACCGAAATGGACAATTTATTGCCGGGCTTGACGTCGACGTGGAACAGCCCCTCTTCGTCCGGGTCGTACGGGCCCCTTTCACCGGTGGGCCGGCTGCGCAGCGCCACCGGACGACCGCCCGACGGGAATCTTCGCGAGCACATCGGTGAAGATTGGTGCTTCATTGTCCTATGGGTTCGTACGTGAAGAGCGGTGGTGAACGACATGCCTGAGCTGCCCGATGTCGAAGCCTTCCGAAGGGTTCTCGTCTCCTGCGCTGTGGGCAGGCGGATCGAACGGGTCGAGGTGTACGACACCGGCGTCCTTCACGGGGTGAGCGGACGCGGGCTGCGACGTGATCTGGAGGGCCGGACATTCGCCGAGCCTCAGCGGCACGGAAAGTGGCTGCTTGCCCGGACCGACGGCCCCACGGTCCTGCTGCACTTTGGAATGACCGGACAACTCGTCTGCTGCGGACCGGACGATCGGCTCCATGACCACGATCGTGTGGTGTTCGCGGTGACCGGCGACCGGCAGCTCCGCTACCGAGATCAGCGCAAGCTCAAGGGCCTCTGGCTGCTGGACGAGCCGGGCGTCGCCCGGATGCTGGACGGTCAGGGACCCGACGCCACAGAGGTGACACGCGTCGCCTTCGAAGCGCTGCTGTCCGGGCGGCGCGGCAGCGTCAAGCGGGTCCTTACCGATCAGTCGGCGCTGGCCGGTCTGGGCAATCTCCTCACCGACGAGATTTTTTGGCGTTCCCGGCTGAACCCGGCCCGGAAGGCAAGCGGTCTCACCCGTGAGGAACAAGACCGTCTGTACACCGAAATGCGCCGTACGCTGCGTTCCGCGGTACGTGCCGGCCGCGTACCGCCGAGAAATACCTGGCTCACCGGACACCGTGACGTAGTCGGTGCCCCCTGCCCGCGCTGCGGTGAGCCGCTGCGCAGAGGCCGTATCGGAGGACGCGGCACCGTGTGGTGCCCTCGGTGCCAACCTGATGTGTCCTGAATTTTCGGGTTGGTGTGCGCTCGATTCGAACTGAGAAGGCGGGCGGGTTCCGACCAGTGTTTCAGGATGGGCAGATCCGGTCCGGAAGTCCCGCGGGCATGCCACGGCGTTCGTACTGCGAGAGGTCACGGCCGATGGCGTCGCACAGGTGGCGTTTCCAGAGTTCGGGGTCGTGGCGGATCAGGTCAAAGCGTCCCCGGCCGTCGTTTCCGAGGCTGCTTTCTTCGGACCGCGCCCGCAGCAGGGTCTTGCCGTTCCGTGTGGCCGCCACGAAAGACCGGTCCGTCGCAACGTCGTAGGTCTTGAAATGGGTGGGGTCCGACAGCTGCTGAAAGCGCACGGAGCTTCCGTTGGCTACGTAGAACTCGCCGGCGTTGCCGGTGAAGCTGAAGGTGAACCCGTCTCCGCTGAAGGTACGGTTCGAGCCAAGCGGCCCCCGAGCGGGCCGACCACTCTCGTCGGCTGTTGCGCGGTCTCCGCCGACCACAGCTCCAGCATGCCGCCCGCGGTCTTCGCGGCGGCGTACCGCCCGCTGCTGTCGAGAAAGGCCCGCTCGACGTCCGGGCCGAGGGTGACGCGGAGGTCCTTCAACGCGTTCGCTCACTACAACCTCCGACACTCGGGAGGAGAGATCGTAACGAAATCAACGTCCCTCGCGTCCAACGGTGTTGAGCCTTTGACGTCCGTTCCTGGGAAGGGAAGTTGATCTCATCGATGGTCTTCGGCCGTCCCGGACGCGGCTCGTCCTCCAGCCCTGCCAGCCCCTGCGCCCGGAACCGCTCCCGCCACCGAGCTCGTTCCCGCGCCTGCGGTCCCGTGCACCCACCATCCCGACCCCAGACCGTAAAGCAACTAACGACGCACACCCATCAGAAGCGGTCCGGGCGGCAACCTGACAGAGCCGACTCGACGGTTCCGTCGACCAACTCCCGTGCGACCAGGCGGCCCACGGCCGCGGCGAGCGTGACCGCCGAGTGCATCACTGCCACGTAGAGACCGGGGACCTCGGCGACCGGGCCGACGATCGGCTCCCCGTCGGCCGGCATCGGGCGCACTCCGAGTCGGGTGCTGAGCAGTTCGACGCTCCCGGTGCCCTGGAAAGTGGACCGGACGGCGGCAAGGGTCCGTTCGGGCGAGTCCGCGGCGGCGATCAGCCGGTCCGCGGCGACCTGCCGGAGATCGAAGTCCTCGGTGTTGACCACGGTGCGGACCAGACCGGCCGGGGCGCGGAGCCGGAACAGCGGCGACGGCGACGGTTCGACCGGGACGCGTACGCCGAGCGGCGCGCCCAGCGCGGCCGTGGCAACCCCGGCCGCCAGCACCACCGTCGCACCGGAGAGGGGCCCTGCCGCCGTCTCGACCCCGGCGATCCGGCCCGCCGCATCCCGGCGGACCGCGGTGACCGGCGTGTCCAGATGTACCCGGGCTCCATGGGTGCGAGCGCCCGCGACCAGCCGCTCGGTCACGCCCACCGAGTCAACAGCGCCGTCATCCGGCGCCCAGAGGGCCCACTTCGGAGGCTGTCGAAGGGCGGGCTCAAGCGTTGCCACGGTGGCCGCGTCCACGATCGTCTGTCCGGGCCCGGCGTCCGGCGCACCGGCCTCCCCGGTCCAGCTCAGCGAGCCGGACCAGGTCACCGGGAGTCCCGGCAACTCGGCCCCGAGTCGGTGGTACTCCGCCGTCGCGGTGGCCCGCAGCCCTGCGGCAGGACCTTTACGCACGCCGGACGCTCCGACCCAGGCGAACGAGTCCGCCGTCACGCCGGCGCCTGGCTGCCCGGCGTCGACCAATGTCACGGTGGCGCCCGCCCGAGCGGCGTGATAGGCCACCGATGCGCCGACAATGCCGGCGCCGACGACGACCAGGTCCCTACTCACCGGTGGGCTCAACACGTTCACGACCTTAGCGTCCGCCCGCGCGGCGTGGTGGGCCGACGCCCTTTGCCGCGCAACCGCAACGACCGCAAGGCGTGGGAGCCGTCCGGTGCGAAGGCCGCCGCCGGCAGGACCACGGTCCTCGCGGACAGCGGCTACCGGGCCACCGGTCCGGTCATCCCGCACCGCCGGGAACCCGGCCGGAGCGAACCCGAGGAATGGACAGAGGAACACAACACCTCGCACCGCGAGGTCCGCGCCCGCGTCGAGCACGCGTTCGCCCGGATGAAGACCTGGAGGTTCCTCCACCTGCCGGGCCACACCGGCGATTACACGCGGGAGGAGGCGATCGCCGCGCGGTGGATGGGCTCCGCCCCGCCGGTCAGTGGCAGGCCCGTGCCCCCTCGCCGGGCGGCGACGACCTCCGCCGCGATGGACAGGGCGGTCTCCTCCGGCGTACGGGCGCCGAGGTCCAGGCCGATGGGCGAACGCAGCCGGTCCAGCTCGTGTTCAGTCAAGCCGGCCTCGCGCAGGCGCCGAAGCCGGTCCTCGTGAGTGCGGCGTGAGCCCATCGCGCCGACGAACGCGAAGGGCATCCGCAGCGCTTGGGTGAGCAGCGGAATGTCGAATCTGGCTTCGTGCGTGAGGACGCACACCACCGTACGTCCGTCGGTCGGGGTACGCCGCAGATAGCGGTGCGGCCAGTCGACGACGACTTCGTCGGCCTCGGGGAAGCGGGCCTCGGTGGCGAAGACGGGCCGGGCGTCGCACACGGTCACGTGATGGCCCAGGAACTTCCCCGCCCGCACCAGCGCGGCGGCGAAGTCGACCGCGCCGAAGACGATCATGCGGGGCGGCGGCACGCTGGTCTCGACGAGCAGGGTGAGCCCACCCGGGCAGTGCGACCCGTCCTCGGAGAGTCCGACGGTGCCGGTGCGGCCCGCGTCCAGCAGGGCGCGGGCCTCGGCCCCGGCGGTGCGGTCCAGCTCCGGGTGGCCTCCGAGTCCGCCCTCGTGGGTGCCGTCGGCGCGGACGAGCAGGGCCCGCCCGAGCAGTTCCTCCGGACCATGCACCACCCGGGCGAGGGCGGCGGACTCGCCACCGGCCGCCGCGGACAGCGCGGCCCGCAGCACCGCCCGCTGCGGCGAGTCGGCGGGAACCGGCGTGACCATCATGTCGATGACCCCACCACAGGTCAGCCCGACCGCGAAGGCGTCCTCGTCGCTGTAGCCGAACTGTTCGCGCACGGTCCGGCCGTCCTGGAGGGCCCGCTCGCACAGTTCGTAGACCGCGCCCTCCACACAGCCGCCGGAGACCGAGCCGATCGCCGTGCCCTCGCTGTCGACGGCGAGGGCGGCGCCGGGCCCGCGCGGCGCGCTGCCCCCGACGGAGACGACGGTGGCGACGGCGAACTCCCGGCCCTCCTCCATCCAGCGGTGCAGCTGGCCGGCGATGTCAAGCATCCGCCGCTCCTCCGCCGGTCCGGGACGCCTCGGCCGGGTCCGGCACCGACGCCGTCAGTACGCGGTCGGGCCGGATCGGCAGGTTCCGGTGGCGTACGCCGGTGGCGTGCCAGACCGCGTTGGCGACGGCCGCCGCGGCGCCCACGATGCCTATCTCACCGACGCCCTTGATGCCGACGGGGTCGTCCGGGTCCTCGTCGTCCACCCAGTCCGCCTCGATGTCCGGGACGTCCGCGTGTGTGGCCATGTGGTAGCCGGCGAGGTCGGGGGAGTAGTGGCGGCCGGTGTCGCGGTCGCGGACCGCCTCCTCGTGCAGGGCCATGGAGATGCCCCAGGTCATCCCGCCGACGAGTTGGTTGCGGGCGGTGAGCGGATTCACGATCCGGCCGGCGGCGAAGATGCCCAGCATGCGGCGCACCCGGATCTCTCCGGTGGCGGTGTCCACGGCGACCTCGGCGAACTGCGCCCCGAAGGAGTGGCGTTCCTTCTGCGCGAGGGCGCGGATGGCTTCGGTGGTGTCGGACCGGACGGTGATCCCCTCCGGGGGGATGTCCGGGGTCACCGCGAGCCGCTCCAGCAGCTCGGCGGCGGCGGCCGTGATCGCCCAGGCCCACGAGCGGGTGCCCATCGATCCGCCGGCGATCATCGCGGGGCCGAAGTCGCTGTCCCCGATCCGTACCCTGACGCGTTCGGGCGTGGTCTCCAAGGCGTCTGCGGCGATCAGGGTGAGCGCGGTGCGGGCGCCGGTGCCGATGTCGGCGGCGGCGATCCGTACGCTGAAGGAACCGTCCGCCTCCGCCGTCACCTTGGCCGTCGAGGGTCCGGCTCCGGCGCCGAAGGACGCCGCCGCCGTGCCGGTGCCCAGCAGCCAGCGTCCGTCGCGGCGCACGCCGGGCCGCGGGTCGCGGTCCGCCCAGCCGAACCTGCGGGCGCCCTCGCGGAAGCAGGCCGGCAGGTTTCGGCTGCTGAACGGGAGCCCGGAGACGGGGCCGGTCTCCGGCTCGTTGCGCAGGCGCAGTTCGATCGGGTCGACACCGCACCGTTCCGCCAGTTCGTCGAGTGCCGACTCGATCGCGAAGGACCCTGGGGCCTCGCCCGGTGCGCGCATCCAGGTCGGGGACGGCACGTCGAGCCGTACGACGTGGTTGGCCGTGCGGTGGGCGTCGGCGTCGTACATCACGCGGGCGACGCCGGCACCGGGCTCGACGAACTGGTACACGGTCGACGTCTGGTTCAGCGAGTGGTGCTCCAGGGCGCGCAGCCGGCCGTCGGCGTCGGCGCCGAGCCTGACGCGCTGCGTGGTGGGGCTGCGGTAACCGGCCAGCGAGAACATCTGACGCCGGGTCAACACCACCCGTACGGGGCGTTGCAGGGCGGTGGCGGCCATCACGGCGGACACCTGGTGGGCCCGCAGGCCCTTGCTGCCGAAGCCGCCGCCTATGTGCTCGGAGCGCACCCGCACCGAGGACTCGTCGAGCGAGAACATCTTGGCCAGCTCGCCCTGGATCCAGGTGGCGCCCTGGTTGGAGTCGACGACTTCCAGCCGGCCGCCGTCCCACAGGGCGGTCGCGGCGTGCGGCTCGATCATGCTGTGCTGTTGCTCGGGGGTGGTGTACCGCGCGTCCACGACGACGGCGGACGAGGCGAGTTGGCCCTCCAGGTCACCCTTCTCCGTCTCCGCCGGCATGTGTCCCTCGCCCGGGTAGGCGCCGGGGTGGTCGGCGACGAGCACGGTGTCGTGCGGCTCCTCGTCGTACGTGACGATCAGCGCTTCGGCTGCCTCCCTGGCCTCCTCGGGCGTCTCGGCGACGACCAGGGCGACCGGCCAGCCGGCGTACGGCACCCTGTCGTTCTGGAAGACGGCGGCGGTCGGATCCGGCGGAACGCCGAGCATGCCGATGTAGTCGGTGTTCAGGCGCGGTGCGTTGCCGTGGTGCAGCACGGTGAGCACGCCCGGCATGCTGAGGACCGCGGCGGTCTCGACCGAGCGGATCCGACCGCGTGTGACGGTGGACAGCGCCAGCCAGCCGTGGGCCAGTTCGGCGAAGGGGATCTCGCCCGCGTAGCGGGCCGCGCCGGTGACCTTGTCTCGGCCCTCGACGCGCGTGTGCGCGACACCGACGGCCCGCCGCAGCGCCGCGGCTCCCGGTGAGGTGATCGTCATCGGGCCTCCCCTTCGGCGAGTTCGGTCAGGACGGAGACCACGAGGTCGCGCATGAGGGGCACCTTGTATCCGTTGTCGGGCAGCGGCCTGGCGGCCGCGAGTTCGGCGTCCGCGGCGGCGGCGAAGGTCTCGCCGTCGGCCGGTGCGCCGGTCAGGACGGCTTCGGCCGCATGGGCACGCCAGGGCCGGGAGGCGACGGCCCCGAAGGCCAGACGCGCTTCGCGTACGACGCCGTCCTCGATGTCGAGTGCGGCCGCGACGGAGCCGATGGCGAAGGCGTACGAGGCGCGTTCGCGCACCTTGCGGTAGCGGGAGCGCGCGGCGACCCGGGCCGGCGGCAGGCTGACATGGGTGATCAGCGCACCGGGCGGCAGGGCGGTCTCCCGGTGCGGGGTGTCGCCGACGGGGAGGTAGAAGTCGGTGAGCGGCACCTCGCCCGGCCCCTCGGGTGTCTCGTAGGAGACCACGGCGTCGAACGCGGTGAGCGCGACACCCATGTCGGAGGGATGCGTCGCCACGCAGTGGCCGGAGGCACCGAGGACGGCGTGGTTGTGGTGCTCACCGCCGATGGCGGGGCAACCGCTGCCCGGGGCACGCTTGTTGCACGGTTTGCTCACGTCGGAGAAGTAGCCGCAGCGCGTGCGCTGGAGCAGGTTGCCGCCGACGGTGGCCATGTTGCGCAGCTGCCCGGAGGCGCCCGCGAGTACGGCCTGGGTCAACGCCGGGTAGCGGCGGCGGACTTCGGGATGGGCGGCGAGGTCGCTGTTGGTGACGGTCGCTCCGATGCGCAAGCCGCCGTCCGCGGTGCGCTCGACGCGGTCCAGGGGAAGTTCACGGACGTCGACGAGCCGGGCGGGTCGTTCGACGCCGGTCTTCATCAGGTCGACGAGGTTGGTGCCGCCGCCGAGGAACCGGGCGTCCGGGTCGGCGGCGAGCAGGGCGACCGCACCGGCGACGTCATGGGCGCGCTGATAGCCGAACTCCCTCATGCGGTCGCCTCCTTCGCGGCTGCTGTCCGCTGCTCGTCGCGCGTTCCTTCGTAGGCCTCGGCGGCACGGGTGACAGCCTGGACGATCGAGACGTAGGCGCCGCAGCGACAGAGATTTCCGCTCATCCGCTCGCGTATCTCGTCGGGCGTCAGCGGTGGCGGCCCCGCCTCGGGACCCACGTCGTCGGTGACGGCGCTCGGCCAGCCGGCGGCGTGTTCCTCGATGACGGCGACGGCCGAGCAGATCTGGCCGGGTGTGCAGTAGCCGCACTGGTAACCGTCGAGGTCGAGGAACGCCTGCTGGACGGGGTGCAGTTCGTCACCCTCGGCCACACCTTCGATGGTGGTGATCTCCCGCCCCTCGGCCGCGACCGCGAGGTTCAGGCAGGAGACGACGCGACGGCTGTCGACCAGGACGGTGCAGGCTCCGCACTGCCCCTGGTCGCAGCCCTTCTTGGTGCCGGTGAGATCGAGGCGCTCGCGCAGGGCGTCGAGCAGGGTGGTGCGGTGGTCGATGGACAGGTGATGCTTCTCGCCGTTGATGTTCAGGGTGATCGCACTGGACGTCGACGAGGGCGCTGGGGCCATGATCAGCCTTCTTTTGCGTCTGGTGACAGGGAATCGGGCTGTGGGCAGCGGGCCGCTCGACGGCGGCCGACGCTAAGGTGGTGACAAACCGGACTGCTGTCCACTCACACAAACGTAACGGACAGTTGTCCGGTTAACAAGAACGGGATTCGGCCACGAACCCGGGAGGAGAACGTGTGCCCCAGCCGAAGAAGGACACACCTCTGCGTTCGGACGCGCAGCGCAACCGCGAACGCATCCTTCAGGTGGCCATGGTCGAACTGACGCGGTGTGCGGACGTTCCGCTCAGCACGATCGCCAAGAGGGCCGGCGTCGGCCAGGGCACGTTCTACCGAAACTTCCCCCACCGCGAGGCCCTGGTCCTGGAGCTCTACCGCTACGAGATGCAGCAGGTCGCCGAAGCGGCGGCCGAGTTGCTGGAGACGCGCGAACCGGAACGGGCGCTGCGCGAGTGGATGGACCACCTCGCCCGGTTCGCCATGACCAAGGCCGGGCTGGCGGACGCGATCCGGCTGGTCACCAGCGCCCCGGGCGGCCCCGAAAGACCGGGCCCCACACCGGTGGTGGACGCCGCCGGAACCCTGCTCCGCGCCAACGAGGAGGCCGGCACCATCCGCCCCGGAGTGACCGCGGACGACTTCTTCCTGATCATCGGGGGCCTCTGGCAGATCGACCCGCGCGAGGACTGGCAGCCGAGGGCCACCCGGCTCCTCGACATCGTCATGGACGGCCTGCGCGCGGGGGCGCCCGGCCGGTGACCGGACAGGGCGTCGACGGCTCCCGGGTACGTCGAGGAAGCGACACTTGAGGAAGCGACGCTCCACCCCTTCGGGAGCGTCGCGACCGTGCCGGTCACAGCCACGCGCTGATGACGGGCGCGTCGGGTTCGTGCAGTCGCCAGATCTTGTTGAGGCGCGCGAGCCGGTCCGCGGCGGCGATGCCGCGCAGGGACGCGACCTTGCCTTCGCTGATGTCGAACGCCACGGCGCCCACGACCCGGTCGTCGACCACGGCGAGGACGGCCGGGGAGCCGTTGACCCGCGCGATATGGATCGCCGGTGAGGCGCCGACCAGCCGCCGCTTCGCCGGTGTGGGCTTGAAGCCGGCCCGCACATAGGAGGCGACCCGCTCGCGCGTCGTGAAACGCAGCATCCGCTTGGCCAGTCCGGCGCCGTCCGAGATGGCCGTCACGTCGTCGGTGAGCAACGCCACCAGCCGTTCGGTGCGCCCCGACGTGGCGGCGGCGAGGAACTCCTCGACCACCCGGCGCGCGGACGCGGGGTCGGTCTCGCCGCCGCGGCGGCGCTCGGCGGTGACCCGGATCCGGGCCCGGTGGACATGCTGCTGGCTCGCGGACTGGGTGATGTCGAGGATCCCGGCGATCTCGGCGTGGCTGTACGAGAAGGCCTCACGCAGGACGTAGACGGCCCGCTCGACCGGCGAGAGGCGCTCCAGGAGGGTCAGTACGGCCAGGGACACCGATTCGCGCTGCTCGAAGGTGTCGGCCGGGCCGAGCATCGGGTCGCCGTCGAGGAGCGGCTCGGGCAACCAGGCACCGGCCGCCCGCTCGTGGCGCGCCCGCGCCGAGCGGAGCCGGTCGAGGCAGAGATTGGTGGCGACCTTGGTCAGCCACGCCTCCGGCACCTCGACCCGTTCGCGGTCGGCGGCCTGCCAGCGCAGGAAGGTGTCCTGCACGGCGTCCTCGGCGTCGGCGGCCGAGCCGAGCAGACGGTACGCGAGTGAGGCCAGCCGGGCCCGGCTGGCCTCGAACCTGTCGATGGCCTCACTGTCCATGCGCAGCAGCCTATGCGGCGACCGTCGCACCGGCCCGGTCGGTCTCGGTGGCCAGGCGGCGCTTGCGCTTCGGCATGCCGAAGGTCGGGTGGGCGATGCCCCATCCGGCCCCCCTGAGCACGCCCGCCTTGATCCGCGCGGCGGTCCGGCCGCCCAGGTACCAGGACTTCGACCGGACGTCTCCGTCCACCATCTGGATGATCGCGTCCCGCCGCCCGAGGCTGATGTGGTTGCCGTGGTACTTCAGTCCGGTGGTCGGGACCTGACTGCCCGTCAGGCGCGCGATGATCGCGGCGGTCGCCTGCATGTTGGTGAAGCCGGCCGAGGCGCAGGACATCGGCAGCGGCCGGCCGTTCTCGCCGATCGCGTAGGCGCAGTCGCCGGCGGCGTAGACGTCCGGGTGCGAGACCGAGCGCATGGTGCGGTCGACGACGATCTGGCCGGTCCCGGCGACCTTCAGGCCGCCGGCGGCCGCGATGGGGTGCACGGCGAACCCGGCCGACCACACGGTCACGTCGGCCGGGATGGACGTACCGCCGGCGGCGATCGCCCATGACGGCTCGACGGCTTCGATGCCGGTGTGCTCGTGGACGGCGATGCCGAGCCGGTCGAAGGTTTGGCGCAGGTGCCGGCGGGCCTTCGGGGAGAGCCAGGCGCCCAGCTCGCCGCGGGCGGCGAGCGCGACCGAGAGGTCGGGCCGGGACTCGGCGAACTCGGTGGCGGTCTCGATGCCGGTCAGCCCCTCACCGACGACCAGCACGGTGCCGCCCCGGCCCAGGCCGGCCAGGCGCTCGCGCAGACGCAGCGCCGAGGGCCGGCCGGTCACATCGAAGGCGTACTCGGCCACGCCGGGGACGCCGTGGTGGGCCACGGAGCTGCCGAGCGCGTAGAGAAGAGTGTCGTACGCGAGTTCGCCGTCGCCGTCCTCGCCGGTCACGGCGACGGTCCCGCGCCCGGGGTCGACGCCGGTGACGCGCGCCAGGCGCAGCCGTACCCCGGTGCCCGCGAATACGTCGGCGAGCTTGCGGGACGCGAAATCCTGGCCGATCGCGAGCTGGTGGAGCCGCATCCGCTCGACGAAGTCGGGCGCGGCGTTGACGACAGTGATCTCGGTGTCGGCGGGGGAGAGGCGGCGGGTCAGGTTTCCGGCGGCGAAGGCCCCGGCGTAACCGGCGCCGAGTACGACGATGCGGTGCTTCATGGCGTTGCTCCTGTCTCGTTCGCGTGGCCTTTGAACGAGACGGCGCCCCGATTGCTGACAGGGGCCGGGTGTGACGCGGGTCATCGAACTGGGATTCGGTCGGCGGGAGCTCGCGTGGCGGGACACGGAGCGGACAGTTCGCAAGAACCGTGCCTGGAGAATACGCTTGTCGACCCCCGGGACCGCTGCCACGATTCCGGTCATGACCTCTGACGGAGCACCGAGTTGCCTGCTCGTGGCGGGGATGCCGGGGGCCGGGAAGTCGACGGTGACCAGGCTCGTCGCCGAGCGGCTGCCGCGTTCCGCCCGGCTCGGCGGGGATGAGTTCAACAGGATGATTGTCAGCGGTTTCGTCTGGGCCCTGGGCGAGCCCGCCGACGAGGCGGCGCGGCAGGTGGAGCTGTTGCACCGCAATCTGTGCGCGCTGGCGAACAACTTCGCCGACGCCGGCTTCACACCGCTGATCGATGCGATGATCCCCTCCCGCGAGAAGCTGGACTTCTTCCTCGAACTCCTCCCGGCTCGACGGGTCTTGTTCGTCGTTCTCGCACCGGGCATCGAGGTGTGCCGGTACCGCAACACCATCCGTGATCCGCGGGAGCGGTTCGACTTCGACGGTTACGAGGATCTCGACGCCGGCATGAGGCGTGAACTCGGCGATGTCGGCTGGTGGTTCGACACCGCGGCCCTCACCCCCGAGGAGACCGCCGACCGTATCGTCCAAGAAGCCCGCCATCACGCCCCGGTGAACTGACCGCACGTCCCAAGACCTGTTCAGGTCGCGGCAGCCTGTTCGGCCTCACCCCGTGGCGGGGCGGTCAGTACGTCCGCGGTCTGGGTGAGGTGCTGGGTCAGGACCTCCGCGGCGGTGTCGGCGTCGCGGGCGAGCGCGGCCTCTTCCAGCAGGCGGTGTTCCAGGGCGCCGTCCCGGTCGGGGTCGCGGTGTGCCGACCAGCGTCGGGCCAGCTCGCTCGCGGTCCACATCCGGTCGAAGGTCTCCAGCAGGACCGGGTTGCCGCAGCCGTCCAGCAGGGTGCGGTGGAAGACCCGGTGGGCCTCGGCCCAGGTGCTGCTGTAGTGCTCGCCTTCGTCCGGCGCGTACGCCGGGGTACGGGTCAGGCGGTGGTGGGCGGCTCGTACGCGTGCTTCCCAGTCGACGTCGCCGCGTTCGACGGACATGCGCAGTACAGCGGGTTCGATGGTCCGGCGGGCCTCCGCGATCTCCTGCCAGCGGCGGTCGGAGACGGCCGGGACGGCGAAGCCGCGGTTGGGCAGCCGGTCGGCGAGGCCCTCGCCGACCACCCGTACGAGCGCCTCGCGTACGACGGCCAGGCTCACGCCCTGTTCCTTGGCCAGATCGTGCGGTTTCAGCGGGTCGCCGGGGGCGAAGTCCCCGCGCATGATCGCGTCCCGCAGGTGTGTGTACACCTGCTCGGAGAGCATCCGCTTCCCGGAGGGTGCCGAAGTGGGAGCCGTACCAGTCATGGGCCTCAGCATAGACGATCTTCTCAATAATCGATTATCCATGTTACTGTCGATTAAGTGGTGAGTCCACCGCCCCAGCGCACAGCTATGAGAGGAACGACGCGATGAGCGCCAACGACCCCTTCGCCCGCCTCCCCGAGGCGGCGTCCTTCTCCGTCACCAGCACCACCGTCACCGACGGCGCGCCATGGCCGCCCGAGCAGCACGCCTCCGGCCTGCCCGGCGGGAAGGACATCTCCCCGCAACTGTCCTGGAGCGGCGCCCCGGAAGGCACCAAGAGCTACGCCGTCACCGTCTACGACCCCGACGCCCCCACCGGGTCCGGGTTCTGGCACTGGGCGGTCGCCGACATCCCGGCGACCGTCACCGAACTGCCCGAGGGTGCCGGCGACGACGCGGGATCGGGCCTGCCCGCAGGCGCCTTCCAACTGCCCAACGACGCCCGCGCGGCCCGCTTCATCGGCGCCGCCCCGCCGGCCGGGCACGGCCCGCACCGCTACGTCACCGTGGTGCACGCCCTCGACGTCGCTTCCATCGGTGTCCCCGCCGACGGCACCCCGGCCGTCCTCGGCTTCACCATGGCCGGCCACATCCTCGGACGCGCGGTGCTGACCACCACCGCCGACACGCCCGCCTGACGACCGGCATGTCCCGCCTCATCGGGCGCGTGTCATTCGGTCACATACGCGTTGAGCGGTGACAGCCCGTCCAGATCCACCTGGACGCCCTTCAGCCTGGAGGTGTGGAGGAAGGTGCGTACCGGCACGTACACGGGAATGGCCGCCGCCTGCTCCATCACCCGACGGTCGACGGTGGACCACTTCTCTCCCGCCGCCGCCAGGTCGGCCGTCGCGTTCGCCTCGTCGATCGCGGTGTTGACCGCGGGGCTGTCGAGCCGGGAGAAGTTGGAGGTGGTCGGGTAGGTGTAGCGGCCGTCGAAGGAGTCCGGCAGATACGCCGACGCCAACGGGAGGCCGCCGGTGTTCATGGGCAGGCGGACCAGGTCGTACTCGCCTTCGCCCACGTTCTCGTAGAGGTCGGAGACGTCGACGTTCTTGAGTGTCACCTTGAAACCGGCCTCGCCCAGGGCGCGCTGAACCACCTTCGCCCGTGCTTCGTCGGCTGTCGTCGCGTAGGCGAGTGTGAGCGGATAGCCCGTCTCGCCGGCCTCGGCGAGCAGCGCGCGGGCGCGGGCGGGGTCACCGTGCTCCCCGGCACCGTGTACGTCGAAGTCACGGGAACCACGGATGCCCGGCGGCATGAGGTGGTGCGTGGCGACACCGTCCTCCCCGCTCGCGGCCAGGACGTCGGCCGCCGGGTACGCGGTGGCGATGGCCTGGCGGACCTTCAGTTCCGGTACGCGTTCGGTGTCGATCGAGTACACGTGGACGAACGGGGCCGGCGACGTCACCCGGTGCGTGCCGCTGCCGGCGGCGCCGTCCGTCGTGCCCAGGCCGTCCTTGTCCTGCGATCCGGAGAACGTCATCACGGCGGATGCCGAACCGGCCGCGCGGATCCGGGACTTGATCTCGTCGAGGGTGAGCGCGCCGGTGATCTCGTAACGGTCGGGGTACGCGGTGCGGACGGGGTCCGTGTCCGCGCGCCACTTCGGGTTACGGGTGAGCGTGAGGTTCTTGGCGTCGGTGAAGGAGTCGATCTGGTACGGGCCCGTCGACGGCAGGAGTGTGGAGGTGGCGGAGATCTCGGACACCCGCTCCGGCACGGGTGCGCTGTTGGGGCCGGCCAGGACCACGTTGAAGTCGGGGTGGGCGCCGTCGAGATGGAAGACGATGGTGCGGTCGTCCGGGGTCTCGATGGCGCCCGGCGGCATCTCGTGCTCGCCGCCGATACCCTCCGCGTCCTCGGGGCCGAACAGGAAGCTCCGGAGGGTGCGGTCGCCCATCGGGAAGGCGGCGGGGTCGAGGGCGCGCCGGATCGCGTACACGAAGTCCTGGGCGCGGACGGGTGATCCGTCGTTGTAGGTGAGGCCCGGCTTGAGGGTGAAGGTCCAGTCGCGGCCGTCCAGCGACGGCCGGCCGGTGTCCTCGGCGAGATCCCCGACGAGGCGGACGGAGCCGTCGGGCTGGGTTTTGAAGGCGGTCAGGCTGCGGTGGACGAGGCGGGAGATCAACCTCTCGGATCCGGACCACATGTTGCCCGGGTCCAGGGTGGTGATGGTGCCCGGTTCGAGGACGGTGACCGTGCCGCCCTTTCGGGCGTTCCGCACCGCCGGGGCGGGGCCCCTGGAGTCGGCGCCGGAGCCGAGCGTCAGAGTCTGGGTCTTCGCCACCGGGGCCACCGCGCCGGACCCGGGTCCGCCTGTGCCGCTCTTTGCGCCGTTCCCGTCGCCGTCACCGCCGAAGGCCTGGAAGGTCAGGAGCGCGACCGCGAGCACGGCGGCGGTCGCGGAGGCCCCGATCCATGTGCCGCGCCGGCGCCGAACTGTCCGGGGAGCCGTGGCCGGCTTCTTCGTGGGAGTCGGAGGAGGCAGGGGGGAGAGCATGCCGGTATCGGGGCGTATGGCGCCGACGGCGAGTCGCCGCAGAGGTGAGGCCGGGGAGCCGTCCCCCTGCTCGGGGCTTACCCGGCGCGTGCTCCCCGGTGCGGTGGACGCGGAGAGGTGCGCGGGATCGCCGGTGTGATCCGGCGGCTCGACAGGAAGGGTGTCGGCGGGGAGTCGCGGGGCGGGCAGGGCCAGTTCCTCGAATACCGCTCGCGCCTCCTGCGCCGTCGGTCTCCGGTCGACCGGCTTCGCCAGCATCCGCCCCACCAGCTCGTCCCACTCGCGGGCCAGCCCCCCACGCCGTACCGACGGCCTCTGCGGTGTCTCGTACACATGGCTGTGCATCAGCGCGGGCGCCGACACCGAGTCGAAGGGCGGCGCGCCGGTGAGCATCTCGTACACCATGCAGCCCAGTGCGTACACGTCCGTACGGCCGTCGTCCGCACCTCGTGTGAAGCGCTCCGGTGCCATGTAGGGCAGCGTGCCGATGGGAGAGTCGGCAGTGGTGGTGAGCCGGCCGCCGACCGTCGCGTCGAGGAACTTGGCGATGCCGAAGTCGAGCACCTTCGCCGTGCCCTCGTCGGTGAGCATTACGTTCGCCGGTTTGATGTCGCGGTGGACGATGCCGGCCCGGTGGGCGGTCGCCAGCGCCCGGCACACCTGCGCCGCGATCATCGCGACCCGCTCCGGCGCCAGAGGCCCCTCGGCCAGCAGCTCACGTACGGTCCGGCCCGAGAGCAACGCCATGACGAGGTAGGGGGCTTCGCCGTCCGCCCCGTGGTCGAAGACCGGCACGATGTACGAGCTGTCCAGGGCGGCGGCGGCCCGCGCCTCCCGGCCGAACATGGCGAGCAGCCGGTCCCGCTCGGCGCCTGCCGTGCCCGGGGGCAGGCTCAGCAGCTTGACGGCCACCTGGCGGTCGAGCCGCGCGTCCGTGGCGCGCCACACCTCACCCATGCCACCGGCGCCGATCCGCTCGGTGAGCGTGTACCGACCGTCAAGGGTCGTGCCGCGCATCCCAGCCCCCTCGCTCAAGGAATCGGCGGTCTCAATGTACCTGCGCGGCAGGTGTGTTGAGGGTTTTGGGGGTGAGATGCGGAGGCCGGGCACGTGCGCGCTCGTGCGGGCTCGAATACCCGGCCCGTCGGGACGGGCCGGGGAGCGTGCGGGGCGCTTCGGCGCTCAATCGGTGGGGTGCGCACCAGGCGGACGGGGTCGGTCATATGTCGCGCATGATGCGGAAATGCTCCGTGTACTACGTTCCCTACGGGATCGTTCCGTGTGTGCCGTGTGCCGTGTGCCGTGTGCCGTGCACCGCGTGACGGGTCCGTGCGACACCTGAGCCGATGATCGCGTGGGGGTGATGGCCGTCAGCGGCGAGACCGCGACGAACGGGGCCGGCGGCGGGCGTGGGCCGACCACAGCGCCTGGGGAGCCGTCGGCGAGGACCAGCGCGGCGAAGTCGACGCGTCCCACCGCCATTCCCGGTTCCTGGGTCCAGGTCCCGGCGCGCGGGTCGTAGAGCGCGGCGTCGTCCCGCGGGGTGAGCCGGCCGTCCCCGCCGCCCACCAGCAGCACGCGGCCGTCCGACAGCGGCACCGCCGGGTGCCCGAACCGGGCATCGGTCATCGGGGCGCGCACCGGGGTCCATCGCCTGCTGTCGGGGTCGTACAACTCCGCGCAGCGCAGGGTGCTCAGCGTGTCGGCTTCGCGGCCCGTGCAGCCGCCCGCGACGAGGACCCGGCCGTCGGCCAGCGCCGTCGCCGAGTGGGAGAACCGGGGCCGGTTCATCTCCCCGGCGGGTGTCCAGGCGCCGCTCCCGGGGTCGTACAACTCGGCCGAGGCCAGACCGGTCCCGGGCACACCGGGCCCTTCCCCGATACCGCCGGCCACCAGCACCTGGCCGGTCATCAGCCGCGTCACCGTGTGCAGGCGCCGGGCCGAACTCAGGGGCCGCGCGGTGGTCCAGAGACCGGTCGCGGGGGCGAACACCGCGCTCGTGCCGGTCGGAACGCGGCGCCCGTCCTCGCCTCCCGCGAGCAGGACGCCGCCGTTACCGAGCAACGCCGCCGCGTCGGCCGGCTGTGCCCAGAAGCCCGCGTACGGCATCTCGGGACCGGCCCGCCAACTCCCCGGGGGAGCGACCGCCGTATCGGCCCGAGCCTGCCCGCGCCGGGGGCCGCGCCCCCGCGGCGGATGCGTCACGATGCCCCCTCCGGGGGCCACGACTGTGCTTCCCTCAGTTCCCACACGGTGCCGGCCCTCGTCTCGTCGGCGCGTTCCCCCCAACCGGTTGGCCACGGATACGCCACGTCACTCGTATGGAGCAAAGGGAAAGGTTGGCCTACGCGTCCCTGCGCCGGAGGGACCACCAGCCCGCCAGTGTCGCCGCGCCCGCCCACAGCGCCGTCACCGCGAGGCCCATGAAGGCGCTTGCCCCCAGGACGAGACAAGCGTGGTCACCAGGCCCAGTGCCAGCGCCAGACCCGCCACATTCGCGAGCTTCGCCGCGTAGAACAGGCTCCGGTTCGGCACCGCCGCCAGTGAGGCGCGGATGGCTCCCCTGAGGTGGACATGGTCACGCCTCCCGCGGGGTCGGTGCGGAGAATTCAGTGGCGCCGGAGGTGAGATCGAGATACGCCTGCTCCAACGTGGCTTCCTCGGAGGCGAGTGCGAGAAGGACGACGCCTGCCCCGGCGGCCAGATGGCCGATGGTGTCGATCTCGACGCTGTCGATCAGCATGCGTCCCTCGCCCGACTCGGCGGGGGTGTGGCCGTGCCGGAGCAGCACCTCGCGCAGCCGTGCGGGGTCCGTCGTACGGACGCGGACACGCGGCTTGACGCGGGACGCGATGAAGTCCTTCGTCGGTGTGTCCGCCAGCAGCCTGCCCTTGCCGAGGACGATCAGGTGGTCGGCGAAGGAGGCCGTCTCGCCCATCAGATGGCTGGAGACCAGCACGGTGCGGTTCTCCGCCGCGAGGCCGCGCATCAGTTCGCGGATCCAGATGATGCCCTCGGGGTCGAGGCCGTTCGACGGCTCGTCGAGGAGCAGCACCTGGGGGTCGCCGAGCAGGGCCGCCGCGATGCCCAGACGCTGCCGCATGCCGAGCGAGAACGTCTTCACCCGGCGGGTCGCCACGCTCGCGATGCCCGTCTGTTCGAGGACCTCGTCCACCCGCCGGTCCGGGATGCGATTGCTCGCGGCGAGCGCGAGGAGGTGGGCGCGGGCGGTGCGGGAACCGTGCGGCGCCTGGGCGTCCAGGAGGGCGCCCACCCGCCGCAGCGGCTCATCGAGCCGGGTGAACGGGCGGCCACCGATCGTCGCCGTGCCGGTGGTGGGGCGGTCCAGACCCAGGACGAGGCGCATGGTGGTCGACTTCCCCGCACCGTTGGGGCCCAGGAACGCACCCGGCTCGCCCGCGAGTTGCACGACACCATCGGGCACGCGCTCACCATCGCCGTGGTGCAGGCGGGAGCGGCGCGCGCGGCCGGGACACCGGAGTTCACCGACCGGGCACTGGCCGCCATCGAGGGACGGTGCGGCCGTCATCCCGCTTGCTGCGGAAGCTGCGGCCGGACGTCGTCGCCATGGACGTACGTATGCCGCTGATGGACGGCATCGAGGCGACCCGGGCGGTGCTGCGGACGGTCGCCGACCCTCCGAGGATCCTCGTCATCACCACGTTCGAGGAGGACGAGTACGTCTACGAGGCGCTGCGCGCCGGCGCCGACGGATTTCTGCTCAAGCGCGCCCGGCCCACCGAGATCGTGCACGCGGTGCGGATCGTGGCGGAGGGTGAGTCGCTGCTCTTTCCCCCCGCACTGCGCTCCCTCGCCGCCGCGCACGGCGACGAATCCTCACGACGCGCACTGGAGAAGGCCGCGCTCACCGGACGAGAGGGCCAGGTCCTGCGTCTCGTCGCCCGCGGCCTGACGAACGCGGAGATCGCCGCACATCTCCATCTGGGCACCGAGACGGTGAAGACACACGTGAGCGGGGTGCTTGCGAAGCTCGGCGCGCGGGACCGCGTCCAAGCCGTGATCACGGCGTACGAATCGGGCTTCATCACTCCCGGGGCCGACGAATAGCACGCTCTCCGGCGTCCGATCCGGATCCGGTCCCCCGGCCGGTCAGGGCTTACGGGCGATTCCCGCGTAGCAGGAGGCTTCCGCGTCCGTGACGTTCTCGGCCTGGTCTTCGGGGGCCGGCCGCCAGCGCTGGGCGGGGACGACGCCGGGGTCGAGGAGGTCCCAGCCGTCGAAGAGGCGGGCGATGTCGGCGAGGGGGCGTGCCTGTCCGGGGGTGCCCGCGGCGCGGTACGCGCCCGTGAGGCGGGCGATGCCTTCCGGGTCGAAGTCGGGGGTGACATGGGTGATGGTGAGGGTGCTTCCCCTGGGAAGCGCCGCCTTGAGGTGTTCGACGACGCCGTGGGCGCCGCCCTCGACACGGTCGTCGGTGATGAAGTGGAGCAGAGCGTTGAGGCTCAGGGCTATGGGCCGCGAGAAGTCGAGGGTGTCCGCTATCTCCGGTGTCGCCAGGAGTCCGGCGGGGTTGGTGACGTCGGCGTGCGCGTAGGCGGTGTGGCCGTCGGCATGGCTGTGGAGCAGGGCCCGCGCGTGGGTGAGAACGATCGGGTCGTTGTCCGTGTAGACGACACGGGCCGAGGGGGTGACCTCCTGCGCGACCTCGTGGAGGTTGGGAGAGGTCGGGATGCCGGTGCCGATGTCGAAGAACTGGGTCATGCCCTGCTGCGCGAGGAACCGCGTGGCGCGGCGCATGAAGCGCCGGTTGATACGGGCGGTGGCCAGGATGGAGGGAAAGACGGCCAGCGCTTTCCCGGCGGCTTCCCGGTCGGCGGGGAAGTTGGTGGTGCCGCCGAGGTAGTAGTCGTACATACGGGCTGAATGCGCTTGATCCAGCTTCAGGTCCACCGTGCTGTCGTCCGCCATGCCACGCCCCCAGGGGTTCCTCGTCGTCTGATCGGGCGCCGGGTGCGCGCCGTACGAACGCCCCCCATCACCACCGCAGTTCACTTCCCACCACCCTCACACGACAACCGCGAGAGCGGAGGCCGTTCCGCGAGGGCGCGTGCCGCCTTGTTCGGGCGAATGGGGAACGCACCGCCGAGACCACCACCCGGACATTTCAGTAGTCATACTATTGCTGTCCGTGACAATCTTTGGGGAGGGGCTGCACAGGAAGGCCCTTCCTCCGGTTGGCTGACTCATAGGACACCACGTCTCCGCCGACGTCCTCCGCCCTGGAGCGGCGCGGTGCCCAGTCACTCAAGGACATTCGTGGAACTCGATCTGGAAGATCCGGTGGTCCGGGGAACCGCCGCCCGGATCTTCCCCGGCGCCATACGGACCGGTACGCGCTGCGTCCCGGCCGCCGCGGTACGCGCCGGGGCACGCCACCCCTACCGTCAGCGGTACGCCCCCGGTGCGCCGTCGGGCGCCCGCGCGAGACGGGACGAGCCGGATCCGGCATCCGGGAGCGGGACGTGATGGCGCCTCCTTCTCCCAGGACGCGCGGCAAGGGCGTGCGTGCTCGCCGGGACGCCCGGCGGGGGTTGCTGGGCCTGACCTTCGACGCCTTCCACGACTACCACCGCAAACTGTGGATGCGTTACGCCCACACCCAGGTCGGCAGCCGCCCCGCGGCCGAGACCGTCGTGGACGCCGCGTGCGCGCGCCTGAAGAGCGACTGGAAGTACGTCCTGGCGCAGGAGTCGGTGCCCCAGTACGCGTGGTCGCTGCTGAAGGAAGAGATCCACCGCTGGCTGGACGAACGCGGCCTCGAACCGCTCCTGGTGGGCACGGCCGCCTTCCACGCCGCCATCGGAAAACTCCTCCCGCACGAGCTGCGCGACGAGTTCGCCGTCCTGGAGGGCGAACTCGGCCTGTACGGGGCCATCGCCGGCTTACCCGAGCGCCAGTACGACGTCATCGTCCTGCGCTTCGTCCTCGGCATGGACGAGGAGCACGTCGCGGAGTACCTGGGCATCGAACTCGCCACCGTACGCTCCCACGTACGGCACGCCCGGCGGCGCCTGGCACGCGAGCTCAACATGAACACCGGCCCGACCGAGACGGAAGACTAGACGTGCGCACCAACGACCACGCTTCCATCAGCGACCTGCTGAACCAGGCGGAAGTCCTCGCCGACACCTACACCGACTACGACACCGAAGCGGCCCGGCAGCGCGTCGACACCAAGGCCGGCTCCCCGGATCCCGGCGCCGGCCCCCAAGCCCGGCGCCCTGTCGCCGCGCACGAGCAGGCCGCCCGGGATCTCGATCTCGCGGTCGCCCTCATCGTCGACACCCCGCAGGCGGCCACGGCCCTGGAGCGGCTGGCCGACGACGACCGGCCGGACCCCGAGGGCGCGGTCGTCTTCGCCGCGCTGCTTCACCTCGCCCGGGATCACGACGCGGCCCAGTTCTGGTGGCAGTTCGCCGCCGGCGGAGGCAACCGGACCGCCGCCTTCTGTCTCTCCCTCGCTCACGGGCGGCGCGCTGAATTCAGTGACGCCAGACACTGGCGCGCGGAGGCCCGGAGACTGAGTGCCGCCCCGGACGGCGCCACGCGCGCACCGGCGGCCCGTCCGCTGCTGCCGGAGAGCATCCGCCACCAACTGCTCACCCAGTGCCGCTCCGGGAGCCGCCCGACTCTTCCGGCCCGGCTGGAAGCGGTCATCAACCGTCTCCCCGTGGACCCGGACCTCGACTACGGCACGATCCCCCGCCCCGTCCCGACCCTGACCCACGACCTCCCTCAGGGCCACCAGGTCCCGCCCGGCGCGGGGATCGTCCGGGGAGAGGGCACATGACTCCTCGGAAGCCGGGCCCCGGCGGCGGCATGCGCCGCGACCGGGGCCCGTCGGACCGGACGTAACCGGTTCCTCGTTACGCGCGCACCACCGTCTCCGCGCTGTTGTACCCCTCGATCCGCAGCGCCGGACGCCCCGACCGCAGCTCCTTCGCGGGCCAGCTCAGCGTCACCGTCCGCGACTCACCGGGCAGCAGCCACAGGTAGTTGTCCCCGTACAGCGTCGGCAGCACCCGTCGGCCGTCCTTGGCGTCCAGCAGCGACAGCCGCAGCATCGAAGCCACCGCCGCACCCCGGTTGCGCACCGTCACGGTCATCGTGCGGCGCTCGCCCGACCGGGAGACATGGCCGAGGTCCGCGGTCACCTTGACCGGCCGGGCCTTGTTCAGCGCCTGCATGTCGGCCGGTTCGCGGTAGCGCCAGTACGTGTTCTCCGACAGTGACCTGCCCCTGCTGTCCTCCAGGACGAGCCGCAGCAGATGCAGGTCCGGCAGGTCCGCACCGAAGCCGGCCGTGAAGGCCGGGGCGGTGCTCGACGGGGCGATGTCCACCTTCGCGACTCGGCTCGAACCGAGCCGCCGGCCCGACAGGTCGTACAGCCGGGCCGTCACCGTGACTCCCTTGAGCTCGCGCCCGGTGTGGTTGACCGCGACCACGTCCCACTTCTGCGGGTCCGCCTGCACATGCACGGCTTCGCACGCCTTGCGGGCGCCGTAGTAGGTGCCGTTGACGTCGAAGTCGTAGTCGTACGTCTGCCACACCGTGCTGTGCCAGGCCGGGTGGGACATCCAGAGCATCAGGCCGCTGGCGTCCTTCCAGAGGTTGGCGTTCCACGCCTCGAACATGGCCCGGGTGTTCTCGTAGTTGACGAACTGAGCCTTGCGCGTGAAGTCGTCCAGGTCCCCGGCCGTGCCCAGCCGCGCCTCGATCGCGGCGCGGTAGTTCTGCGGCGCCTGATTCCCCCGGGTGCTCCAGTCGTGGTAGTACCACGCCTCGCCGATCGGCCACTCGGGCTCGTCGCCGACCAGGTTGCGCACGCTCTCCGCCGTGGAGACCACGGGCATGCCGATCTCCGTGTGGAAGCCGAAGTGGCCCCCGCCGTAGGTGGACTTGGAGAAGTAGCGCTCCGGCTCCACCCAGCCGTACGGACCGCCGCCGGAGATGATGCCGCCGGCGGAGTTGTTCTGGTAGAAGATTCCCGGCGCCTCCGACAGGACCGCCTCCCGCATGCCGTTGTCGATCGCGGCGGGCGGGTTGCCCTCGTTGGCGCCGCACCACAGGACGACGCTGGGGTGCGTGCGGTAGCGGCGTACGGTGTCGCGCGCCAGCGAGTTGAACGCGTCGTGGTCCGGCGGGTCCATGGCCCACGCGTTCGGGAAGTCGTTCCACACGAGGAGCCCGTACTCGTCGCAACTGGCGAAGAACTCCTCGCGGTTGCTGCTGCCGAGCCAGTTGCGGATCATGGTGAAGTTCATGTCGCGGTGCATCCGGACCGCCGTGTCCATCCGCTCGGCGGGCATCCGGCGCAGGAGTTCGTCCCAGCCCCAGTTGCCGCCACGGCAGAAGACCCGTACACCGTTCACGCTGATCTTCAGCGGCTCCGGGGTGTTGTCGACGGACTTCACGTCCGTCCACGTCTCGCCGTCGTCGGAGATCTGGATGACGTACGTCTTGGGGTACGCGGGCTCCCAGACGATGACCACCCGGTCGAAGGAGACGGACTCGCCGAGGTCCACCTGGATCCACTGGTTGTCCTCGTAGGCGGAGGACCAGCGGGTGTCGGCCTTGCCGTCGGTGGCGTTGGCCGCCTTGCTGTCGCCGTCCTCCGTGGAGGCGGCGGCATCCTTGTGCAGGGCCAGGTCGGTGCCCGGCTTCGCACTGTCGATCACCGACAGGGTCCACAGCGAGTTGCCCCAACTGGTCGCCCGCTCACCGCCGTTGATCCGGACGTAGCGCGCCTCGTGGGCACCGGTGTCGACGCTCTGCAGACTGGCGTTGGCGTTCTTGAACGGCAGCGGAACCGCCGAGTTGTCGACCGACTCCGCGTCCGTCCACGTCTCGCCGTCGTCGGAGATCTGGACGACGTACGTCTTCGCGTACGCCTGCTCCCACGTCAGGTCCACCCGGTCGAAGGAGACCGACGAGCCGAGGTCCACCTGGACCCAGTGGTCGTCCTCGAACTTCGAGGCCCAGCGGGTCTTCGCGTCTCCGTCGGTGACGTTGCCGGCCTCATGACCCGGCTCGTCCACGGACGAGGCGGTGGCCTCCTTGCGCAGCGCCAGGTCCGTTCCCGGCGCGGCGCTGTCGATCACCGACAGACCCCACAGCGAGGAGCCCCAGTCGGTGGCGCGCGTCAGACAGTGGACGCGTACGTACCGTGCTGTCCTGGCCCCCAGGGCGACCGACTGCGTGTACGCGTCGGTCCCGCCGCCGAACGGCAGCGGTATCGCGTACTCGTAGCCGAACTGGCGGATGCCGAAGCGGGTGGTGCGCCGGTCGCTCTCCTTCCCGCCGACGGCGGCGACGATCGTGAGGTCGTGCAGGGCGGGCTCGCCGTAGCCGTTGGGCCACCACAAACGCGGATCGCGCACCCGCAGCCGCTCGTGGTCGGCCGGTGCGAAGACGACGTCGGTGCTCCCGCCGCCCGGCACGGTGACGGTGCGGGAGACCCGCACGTCACCGAACGACGCGGTGACCGTCACGCGCTGCTCGGCCGTGTCGGCGTTGCGCACCGGGACGACGATCGTCACCTCGGCGGTGCCGGTGTCCGGCAGATCGGGCAGGGTGGTGTCGACGCGCGGGTCGCCGATGACGGCGTGGCCGGTCGAGCGCAGCCGTACGTGGTTCCAGATGCCGGAGACCCGGTCGCGTACGGCCGGCATCCAGTCCCAGCCCGAAGCGGCGAGATACGTGGGCGAGTTGCGGTTCATCATGTTGGCGCCGGCGTCCACGAAGGCCAGGCCGGCCTCGCTCTTGTCACCGGGGCTGCCGGGGAAGGGCATGGGCGTGATCCGTACGGCCAGCGTCTGCTCGCCGTCGGCCGCCAGCAGCGGCGTCACGTCGTGCGAGGACCGCGCGAAGGGGTACGTCACCCCGCCGACCCGCTCGCCGTTGAGCCAGATGTCCGCCTGGTGGTTCACACCGTCGAACTCCAGCCAGACATGGCGCCCGGAGCCGGTGCGCAGACCGTGCGGCAGCCGGAAACCGCGCCGGTACCACCAGGAGTGGCGCGACAGCGCCTCCGGGATGTGCAGGTTGTTCATCCCCGAGACCGGGTCGGGCAGATGGCCCTGTTCCACCAGCGAGCCGAGGACGGTGCCGGGGACGGTCGCGGGCAGCCAGCGGCTGGTGTCGACCTCCGGCCGGGACAGTCCGGCGCCCTCGGCTCCCGCCCAGTCGTCCATGGTCAGCGTCCAGCCGGACTCCAGCGGCACGGTGCCGTCGTCGGCGACCTCCAGCGCGGGGGCGCGGTGGTCGTGGGTGCCCCAGTCGGTCCATCCGGTGGCGGCCGGGCGGTGGCCCTCGGCGGTGCCGTACACCTCGAAACCGTTGAGACCCAGCGGGTTGGCGTTCGAGCGCTTCGTCACCGTCATCCGCACCCAGCGCGCGGTGGTGGCCTTGTCCAGCTTGATCTCGGCGACTCCGCCGGTGCCGTCCGTGGTGCGGTGGACGGTGGTCCACGTACGGCGGTCCCGGGAGGTCTCGATGGTGAAGGCCACCGCGCAGCTGGAGAGGATCTCCTGCCCGGTCGTGTTGTCACGGGGACTGCCGGAGGGGGACGGGGTGAAGACCGGGTCGTCCGCGGTGGCTTCGAAGGTGAGCCGGACGGAGTCGACGGTGCACTCCGCCTGGAGATCGACGGAGATCCACTGCGGGTCGCCGGCGGCGGCGCGCCAGCCGCTGCCCTTCACGCCGGGGGAGTTGAGCTTGTCGACGACGAACTCGGCCGGGTTGGGCGCGTAGTCGACCGACGACACCTGGACGGGGCGGTACGCGGCGAGTTCGCCCCGGCCGCTGGCGGCGTCAGCGGTGAGCGCGGTTCCGGCGGCGTGGCCTGTTCCGGGGAGCGCGACCCCGAGGCCGAAGCCGGCGAGCAAGGTCGAGCCGGTTGCGACAACTGCCCTGCGGGAAGGGTGGGATGACTGGTTCGGCATGAGTGACGTGATCCATTTCAGGCGAGCCCTCAAGAGCAAACGGCCTGCACAGACCGTCTGACAACGTTGCCATAGGCTGTAATCCTGTGCGGGTTCTGTCAAGAGCCAGGGCATTTCCCGCAGTCGGGAGGTGGTCGCGAGCGGCGGCGTCAGCGGGGACGGCGGTCGGATTTCGTGGTGGGGCCGTCCCGCCGGCCGGTGGCGTGGCCGTCCCGCTCGTGCGTGGTGGGGCCGTCCCGCTCGAAGCCCGCCCGGTGCGGGTCGATCGCGGCGCGGCAGGCGTACAGGAATTCGCCCAGCTCGTTCCCGTGGGAGGCGTCGCCATGGTGCCGCATGCCTCCAGTGTGCGCCGGGCCGCGGCCGCGTGCCTGGTACTGCTCCGCACAGGCAGAGCCCTCCCTGGCACCCGCTGCAGGGCGGCGTGACAGTGGGGGATGTGGCCCGCGGAGTCAGGCGGCCACCGGGACCCGCCTTCTCGCGCCCCGCCCCCACCTCGTACGGCTGGAGAGAACCATCATGCGGACAGACGCCATCGTGAAGACGGACGTCACCTTTCCGAGCGCCGGGCTGAAGCTCGCCGGGCACTTCCGAACCCCGGAGAACGACGTCGCCGGGCCGCGCCCCGCGATCGTCGTCGGCCACCCCGGGAGCGGCGTGAAGGAGCAGGCCGCCGGGCTCTACGCCGAGCGGCTGGCCGGTGAGGGGTTCGTCACGCTCGCGTTCGACGCGGCCTACCAGGGCGAGAGCGAGGGCAGCCCGCACGGGCTGGAGGACCCGGCGCAGCGGGTGGAGGACATCAAGGCCGCGGTCTCCTGTCTCACCACCCGTGACGAGGTCGACCCCGACCGTATCGGTGTGCTGGGCATCTGTGCCTCCGGCGGGTACGCGCTCTCCGCCGCCGTCGCCGACCACCGCGTCAAGGCCGTCGGCACCGTCAGCGGCGTCGACATCGCCCGCCAGTTCCGCCTGGGCGCGGACGGGACCCAGGATCCCGCCGTGTTCCGGGGCATGCTCGACGCCGCCGCGGCGGCGCGAACCGCGGAGGCCCGCGGCGAGGGAGTACAGAGCTTCGACCTCTTCCCCGACACCGCCGAGCAGGCCCGCGCCCTCGGCCGGCACGTCTTCGAGGGCTGGGAGTACTACCGCACCGACCGTGCCCAGCACCCCCGCTCCACGAAGTCGCTGACGTGGTCGAGCGTCGACCGCATGGCTCTCTTCGACGCCTTCCGCTTCATCGACCTGATCGCGCCGCGCCCGGTGCTCATGGTCGTCGGACGTGAGGCGGAGACCTCGTGGATGGGCGTCGAGGCGTTCCAGGGCGCACGCGGCCCGAAGGAACTGCACTGGATCGACGGCGCCAGTCACATCGACCTCTACGACAAGGAGCCGTACGTCGGTGCCGCCGTCGCGAAGCTCACCGGCTTCTTCGGGGCGCGACTGGCCGGGACCCCCGCGAGTTGACCGATGAGAAGTGCCCGTCGCCACCTGCGCTCCAGCGTGACCCGCAGATCCCACTGACCCGCGGGCCTGTTGACCCGCGGGCCTGTTGACCCGCGGGCCTGTTGTTCCGCTGATCCACGGGAGCCCGGATGGCCACCGCCGGGGGGCAGCGCGAGCCGGTACGGCTCGCGAGGGGCCTCAGTAGCGCGCGTCGTTCGCCCGAAGCAGCGGGGACACCACCGACGGGCGCCCGTCCACGGTGGCTCCGGCGAACTGGAGCATGGGTGCGAGGGTCCTGTTGTTGAGGGCGGGGAAGTTCAGGGCCGGGGCCGACACCTCGTCCAGCGTGGCGCGCTGGGTGTCGGTGAGCGTGAGGTCGAGGGCGCGCAGGTTGGCCTCGAACTGGTCCATCCGGCGCGCGCCGACCAGGGTCGACGTGACACCCGGACGGCCCTGCACCCAGGCCAGGGCCACCGCCGCCGGACTGGCGTCCGCCTCACGCGCGACGGCGTTGAGCGCGTCGATCACGACATAGTCCGCCTCGCTCGGGGCGCCGACCAGCTGCGCGCGGGTGGTGTCGACCGGGCCGGTGGCCGAGCTGGAGTACTTGCCCGACAGGAACCCGCTCTTGAGCGGACCCCACGGCATCACGCCCATCCCCATCGCTCGGGCCATGGGGAACAGCTCGCCCTCCGAGGTCCTTTCCAGCAGGGAGTACTCCAACTGGAGCGCGATGATCGGAGCCCACCCGCGCGTGCGGGCGATGGTCGCCGCCTCTGCCGTCGCCCACGCCGGTACGTCGGAGAATCCCACGTACCGCACCTTGCCGTCGCGGACCAGATCGTCCAGCGCGCGCAGGGTCTCCTCGACCGGTGTGGTCGGGTCGAAGTTGTGGAGCCAGTAGATGTCGACGTAATCGGTCCTGAGGCGTCGCAGCGAGTTCTCCAGCTGTTGCACGATCGCCTTACGGCCGGGACCGCCGCCGTTGGGGTCGTTCGCGTACAGATTGGCGAAGAACTTCGTACCGATCACGACCCGGTCGCGCAGCGCCCCGCGGCCGGCGAAGTAGTCACCGATGATCTTCTCGGAGTGGCCGTTGGTGTAGATGTTGGCCGTGTCGATCGCGTTGCCGCCGCGGTCGAGGTAGGCCGAGAGGATGTTCCTGGACTCCTCAGGGCTGCTGCCCCAGCCGTGGTCCTCGCCGAAGGTCATGGTCCCCAGCGTGAACGGGCTGATGCGCAGGCCCGAGCGGCCCAGCGTGACGTAGGAAGTGAGCGACATGGTTCGAATCCTCGGTTCTCCGGCGTTCGGGACCCCGTCGGAGGCGGTCCCGCTGCTCCTTCGAGTCAAGGCCACCGGGTCGGGATCTCCTAGACCGATGCGCGCGGATCAGTGCACGATCCGCTCAACCTTCAGCCATGGGCGTCCGGCTCGGGCTCCCACCCGTGGTTGACTGGAACGATGGATCGATCGGACGAACTGCGCAGCCGGATCGCACGGCTGGCCGCCGGGAGCCCACGCCCAGTGTGGATCGACGGAATGAGCGTGTTCGCCACCGACCGCGTGACCGAACCGCTGGGCTCGACCACGGAACCCGTGTTCGCCCTGGTCGTCCAGGGGGCGAAGCGATCGGCTCTCGGCGAGCACATCTTCGACTACCGCGCGGGCCAGTTCCTCGTCGTGGCGGTCGACCTCCCCCTGACCTCACAGATCACCCGTGCCACGGCCGCCGAGCCGTTTCTCGCCTTCGCGCTGCCGCTCCAGCCCGCGCTCATCGCACAGCTGTTGCTCGAAGAAGGGCCCACCGCGGCCCGCCCCCACGACGGACCGGGCATCGCGACCAGCGACGCCGACGACAAGCTTCTCGACGCCGTCGTCCGGCTCCTGCGTCTGTGCGACGACCCGCGAGAGGCGTCGATGCTGGCGGCCGGTGTACGGCGCGAGATTCACTGGCGCCTGCTGAGCGGGCCGCAGGGTGCCCTGGTCAGGCAGATCGGGCTGGCCGGAAGCCGTCTCGCGCTCGTCACAAAGGCCGTCGAGTGGATCAGAACCCACTTCGACCGGGTGATCCGCATCGCCGACCTCGCCGACGAGGTCGGCATGAGCGTCGCCTCGCTCAACCGGCACTTCCGCGCGGTGACCGCCATGAGTCCGCTCCAGTACCAGAAACAGCTGCGGCTCCAGGAGGCCCGTATCCGGCTGATGGCGGCGCCGTACGACGTGGCGGCGGTCGGCCACGCCGTCGGTTACGACAGTGCTTCCCAGTTCAGCCGGGAGTACCGGCGCATGTTCGGTGCCCCGCCGGGGCAGGACGCGGTACGCCTCCAGACCGTCCCCACGGTGGAGGAGCGGCAGGCATAGGAGCCCACCATGAGCGCGAGCCCCGGGTGGACCGGCTCGGGAGCGCCGGAGCCGTGTCGTTCACGGGTGACGCGCCACGGGAGCGGCATCGGAAGGGGACTCGGACCGACGACCGCGAAGCACGTCGAAAACGGAGCGTCCACCGGCCAGGCACCACACCGCGATGACGGGGTCGCATATCGCGCAACCGAAGGAAGAGTGCTCGGCAAAAGGAATGATGGGATTCCCTTTGAGATGGTGGAGTACGTCCCAGCCTGTGTGCAGCAGCCATCCGATGCCGATGAATGTCCAGGAATCAAGGCCACGGTAGGCGCAATACGTCACGACGACGGTGAAGGCGAATTCCCAGGCCCCGAATCCGCCTCCGCTGAGATAGGCGGCTCCCGCACCGGCCACCATGATCGCGTTGAACCGGCGTCGGTGCGGCTCACGGATGAGAGACATGAGGCATACATAGAGAACGCCGATGAGTATGGGCGCGACAACGAGCATGGGTTCCGTTCCGCTTTCTCGTACACACCGGTCTGCGCACCGGAGTTGTCGCTCAATCTGCCAGAAGGAATTGGCGTGCAGAACAGGCGAAAGTGACAACCAGGCCCGGATTATTGCCGGCGGTCAGCTGAAGGAGCGGCGGTATGTGAGGGGACTGACGCCCGTGGTCCGCTTGAAACGGTCGCGAAAGGCGGTGGGCGAGCCGAAGCCGACCTGGGCGCCGATGTGTTCGACCGAGTGGCCGGTGCTTTCCAGCAACTGCTGAGCCTGGCGGACCCGTGCACGGTGGAGCCATTGGAGCGGGGTGTCCCCGGTCTGTTCGCGGAAGCGCCGGATCAGCGTCCGGGTGCTCACCCCGGCCTGCGCTGCGATGTCGGCGAGCGCCAGATCGCGGCCCAGATTGCCCTGGAGCCAGATGAGGAGGGGTTCGAGCGCGGAGCCCCGCGGCGTGGGCGGGTGCTCGTGGACGATGAACTGCGCCTGGCCGCCCTCGCGTTCGAGCGGGACCACGGAGAGTCGCGCCGCGTCGGCGGCGACGGCGGAGCCGTGGTCGCCGCGGATCATGTGAAGACACATGTCGAGGCCCGCGGCGGCGCCGGCCGAGGTGAGTATCTGCCCGTTGTCGACGTACAGAACGTCCGGGTCGACCTCGATGTCCGGGTGGGCGTCGGCCAGTTGGCCGGCCGCGACCCAGTGGGTGGTGGCGCGCAGACCGTCGAGGAGACCCGTGGCGGCGAGGGGGAAGGCCCCGGAGCAGATGGACGCGATACGGGTACCGCGCGCGGCAGCCGCGCGCAGCGCGTCGCGTGTGGCGGGGGTGAGGGCCGAGGCGGGGTCGGCGGTGCCGGGCACGATCACCGTGTCCGCGCCCGTGAGCCCGTCCAGCCCCCAGGGGGCGCGCAGGGTGAACGCACCCGCGTCGACGTCCGGCTGTTCGGCGCACACGCGTACCCGGTAGGCGGCGCTGCCGTCCGCGAGCCGGGTGCGGGCGAAGACCTCGATCGGGGTGGACAGGTCGAAGGGGACGACCTGATCGAGAGCGAGGACGGCGACGGTGTGCATGGCGGGAAGATACCTGCCGGGGTGTTGAGCTCGTGGTGTCGGGGCGGAGGGGGTACGGCGAGGGACCCGCGCGCCGCCACGCCCCGGTGGCAGACGACCCCGCGCCGGGCCGCCCCGGCGGCTTTGCCATTCCTTTACAACCCGCCGCGCCCCCGCCTCGTCTCTCCTCCCGATCTGTAGCCCCCGCCCGCCGGGTCCCCGGGCAGGCGGACGACGAAAGAGAGCGGCTCATGCGCCGAACTGTCCTCAGTGCCATGGCACTCGCGAGCACCGCCGTGCTGGCGACCGCGGTGCCCGCGTTCGCCGACGACGCGACCCCGACCCCGGTCCCGGTCCCCAGCACCCGCCCGACCGGGGCCGCCCCCGCCCCCGCCGAGCCGTCGCAGGCGACGACCGCCCGGACTCCGAGTGCCGCCCCCGCCCCGGCCAGGACCCCCGGCCAGGTCGCCGTCGTCCCGGAGGGCGCGCCCGACACCGGAGTGGCCCCCGCGGCCTCGGGGTCCGGTACCGACAGCATGCTGATCGGAACCGGCGCCGCGGCCCTCGCCGCGGGCGGTGCGGCGGTCTTCGTCGTACGCCGCCGGCGAGCGACCGGGGCGTGACCCCGCCCTCCAGGCGCGCCTTCGCCGCCGCCGCGCTGGCCTCGCTGCTCGTGGGCTGCGGCGGCCCCGGAGCCGACCGGGCCACGAACGAGGATCGGTCCAGCGGTACGCCACCTCCCGCCGCGAAGGCGAAGGGTGAGCGGGAAGCGAAGGCCCTCGGGCGCTCCGTTCCGGCCCGGCTGCTGATCCCCGCCATCGGGGTCGACACCCCGGTCATGGGGCTGGGGCTGGCCCCGGACGGCACCATGCGGGTGCCCCCGATCACGGCGGACGACCGCGCGGGCTGGTACCGGCACTCGCCGACGCCCGGTCAGGTCGGCCCGTCGGTGATCATCGGCCATGTCACGGTCGGTTCCCACGGCGACGGTGTCTTCCGGGACCTCGCCCGTCTGCGCCGGGGCGACACGGTCACGGCGCGCCTGGAGAACGGAGCGGCGGCGGAGTTCGCGGTCGGCTCCGTACGGAAGGTCGCCAAGGCGGACTTCCCGGCGGACGACGTGTACGGGGACGTGGGCCGCCCGGAGCTGAGGCTCATCACCTGCGGTGGGCCCCGTACCGGTGACGGCTATCTCGGCAACGTGATCGTCTTCGCCACGATGACGTCCGCGAGCGGCCCCTGACGCGCCACCGGATACCGGACCGGGGGAACGTACGCCCTCGGTCCGGACTCCTTCCCTGTGGGCCGGGCCGGTGAGCCCTGCCGACCCCCCCACTGCGGCCACGACCATGGAGAGCGTTGAAACGGTCCCGCGACAAGGCAGCGTCCGACCTGTTCGCCGCCCTCTACCCGCGCCTCGCCGGCTGGTGCCGCCGTCTGGTCGACGACGACGAGACGGCGCACGAGATCGCCTCCGAGGCGTTCACGCGGCTCTGGGCGCGGTGGACATCCGTGCAGGAGCCGCGCGGCTTCCTCTACGTCACCGCGGCCAACCTCGTACGGGACCACTGGCGCAAACTGGAGCGCGAACGCAGGGCCATGCGCCGAGTCACCTCCGAAGCCGCGGTCAGCCCGCACACCGAGCAGGCGGACCCTTCGGTACGTCTGCTCGTACAGTCACTGCCGGAACGACTGCGTGTCCCGATCCTGTTGCACTACTACGCCGACATGCCGATCCGGGAGGTGTCCGTGCTGACCGGGCGCAAGGAAGGAACCGTCAAGGCCGACCTCCACGCGGCCCGCGAACTGCTCCGCGCCCACCTGAGGAGAAGCCTTGACCACACGCGCTGACGACCGGCCGGAGTTCGAACCCGACGACCCCCTCGCCGTCATCCTGCGGCCCACGTCCGACCGCCTCGGCCCACCGCCCCGTCGGTACGAGGCGATCCGCCGCAGCGCCGCCCGCCGCCGGCTGCTACGGGCCGCCGCCGGGGCGGGCCTCTCGTGCGCCGCCCTCGCCCTCGTCGCGCTGCCCCTCCATCTCGCGACGACGTCCGACGGCCCGGCATCCCCGACGGTGCCTCTCGCCCCGCCGCCGGCGACCCGCTCCTCCCCGGACCCGGCCCCACCCCCGGTCACCCCCCGCCCCGGCGGAAGGACCGCCCCGGAGAGCTCCCTCACCCCGAACACCCCCACCCCGGGCGCCCGCACCCCCGGGACCGCCCCCAACCCCCGCGCGCCGGCGGCCCCCACCCAGGCCCCCGACGAACGCGCCCCGGTCCGCGGCGGGTTGGCCCCGAGCCCCGAGAGCCCGGTCCGGCAGTAGGGGACCTCCGAAGTGGGGCGCGGAGGCGTGACGGGGACGCCCCGAACTGCCGAGGAGCCCAGCCGAGTGACGTATCAGCGCGCGCTCAGCAGCGTGCGCGTTTCCTTGTCGATCTGGCGGGCCTCGCCCGTCGGTACCACGATCACCGGGATCTCCGCCTCCGCCGCGCTGACCAGGTAGGCAGGCGCGTCGTCGCCCTCCGGTCGCAGCCGCAGGCCGCCCGCGACCCCCAGGATGCCCAGCCCCGCGCAGATCTCCTCGCGTACCTCCGGCTGGTCCTCGCCGATCTCGCCCGTGAACACCAGCGCGTCGAGGCGGTCCAGGGACGCGGCCATCGCGGCGATACCGCTGCGGCAGTGGTGAGTGAAGACGTCCAGCGCCAGAGCCGCCCGTTCGTCGCCCGTCGCGCGGGCGCGGACCAGGTCGCGGGTGTCGCCCGACGTACCGGACAGCGCCAGCAGGCCCGAGTGGTGGTCGAGGGCGTCGTCGATGTCGCGTGCGGAGAGGCCGTGCCGGGTCTGGAGCCAGGTCAGGGCACCCGGGTCGACGGCGCCGCTGCGATGGCTCATCACCAGACCGTCCAGGGGAGTGAAACCCATGGTGGTGTCGACGCTCGTGCCGTCACGCACCGCGCACGCCGAGCAGCCGCCGCCGAGGTGGGCGATGACGATCCGCAGGCGCTTCGGCCGCCGCCCGAGCAGTTCGGCGGTACGGGCCAGTGCCCACGCGTAGGACAGGCCGTGGAAGCCGTAGCGCCGTACACCGAACTCACCGCGCCATGTCTCGGGTACGGCGAACTCCCGGGCCGCCGCGGGCAGACCGGTGTGGAAGACGGTGTCGAAGCACGCGATGTGCGGCACGTTGGGCAGCAGCTCGCGGGCCGCGTCGAGTACGCGCAGGGCCGGCGGGACATGCGAGGGGGCCAGGTCGGACATGCGCTGGAGCGCGTCCCTGACCTCGTCGTCGACCAGGGTGTGGTGCCGTAGCTCCGGGCCGCCGTGCACGATCCGGTGCCCGACCGCCGTGGGCGCCGGCGCGTAACGGAGCAGGTCGCGGAGTTGCCCGGCCGTGTTGTCGCCCGGCGCCGACGTGTCGTCGTACGAGGCGAGCGCCGAGCCGTCGTTCGCGAAGACGGTCAGGTGCACGCTGGAAGACCCGGCGTCCGCCACCAGCACGGGTTCACGCTCGCGATCGGCCACGACATGCCCTTCCTTTCAGGTCCCTCTCCCGGAGTGCGCCTCAGCCCGGGTCGCCGGTGGTGCGCCCGACCGGCAGCAGCGCGCCGATGTCGACCGGCAGCGCGGCGGCGATCTTGTTCATCAGCTCGGGGGCGAGAGCGGCGTCCAGCACCTCCAGCACGGCGGCCGCCTCACGGAGGGCCGCGTCCTCCGTGGTACCCGCCCGGTCCGCGACCCGGCCCGTGAACGCGACCAGGTCGAACCGTTCGCCCGAGCCCGCGTCCCGTCCCTCCGCGACGGCGAATTCCGCCGGCCGCCGCAGGTCGGCCGCAAGCTCCGGCGGCAGCTGCGCCGCCACGTGGTCGGCGAGCCCCGCCGGCAGCCGTTCGCCCAGCGTCCGCAGCACCGCCTGTGTCGCCCGCTCGGTGGATCCGCGGTCCGGCAGTTGGGCGAGCGCCTGAATCTTGCCGATCATCTCGTCGTGGTGCATGGCGTGATCCTCTCCGGACGTCACTGCTCCCGGCGCCTGCCCCCGGAGCCGCGGGCGGGACGCGTACGGGGGTGTCGGCCAGGCCCCCGCGCGGCGGCCGCACACGGGTGGTCTCCGTCGGCGTCGGATGTGGCCCGCAGCCTCAGGGTGAGTCCGGGCCCGCGTTCCGGCAAGTTTGGGGCGGCGCCATTCGGCTACCCATGGAGGCGACCGTACGAGCGGGACCACGGGCCCACGACCCCGCAGGCAGGAGAGGCACCATGCGTATCGGAATCATCGGAGCGGGCCGTATCGGCTCCACGCTCGCCCGGCACTTCGCCTCCATCGGCCACGAGGTGGCCCTCGCGAACTCGCGCGGCCCCGAGACGCTGGCGGAGCTGGTCGCGAGCATCGACGGCCCCGTCCGGGCGGTCACGGCCGTGGAAGCGGCGCGGTTCGGCCAGGTGGTCGTCGTCTCGATCCCGTACGGGAACATCGGCGATCTGCCCACCGCCGAACTGCGCGACAAGGTCGTCATCGACACGTGCAACTACTACCCGCCACGTGACGGGCACGAGCCCGACCTGGACGACGACTCCACCACCTCCAGCGAGAAGCTGCGGAACGCGACGGACTCGAATCTGGTCAAGGCGTTCAACGCCATCTTCTGGGAGGTCCTGCGCGACCGCGGCCGCCCCAAGGGCGACCCGGCACGCCTGGCCATCCCGATCTCCGGCGACGACGAGGAGGCCGTCGCCGTCGTGGCCGGTCTGATCCGCGACATCGGCTTCGACCCGGTGAACGCCGGCCATCTCGGCGGCGGAGGCCGCAAGCACCAGCCCGGCACCGACGCCTACGCCGTAGAGCTCTCCGCCGCCGAGCTGGACTCGCGGCTGCACAGCGCGTGACACGCCGTCTCCGTGAGCGGTGCTCCCGCCCCTCTGCGAGGCGCCTCCGTCCACGTCGGAGCAGTACCGTGTGTGGCAGAGGAGGGACTAAAAAATGGCTACGGATACGGCTACAGAGAAGGCAATCCTCGCGGGCGGCTGCTTCTGGGGCGTGCAGGATCTGATTCGCGGTCTGCCGGGGGTGATCTCCACCCGGGTCGGTTACACCGGTGGTGACATCCCGAACGCTACGTACCGCGATCACGGAACGCACGCCGAGGGTATCGAGATCATCTTCGACCCCGAGAAGACCAGCTACCGCCAGATCCTGGAGTACTTCTTCCAGATCCACGACCCCACGACGCTCAACCGTCAGGGCAACGACATCGGCCTCAGCTACCGGTCGGCCATCTACTTCGTCGGCGACGAGCAGAAGCGCGTCGCCGAGGACACCATCGCCGACGTCGAGGCCTCCGGCCTCTGGCCCGGGAAGGTCGTCACCGAGGTGGTCGAGGCCGGCCCCTTCTGGGAGGCGGAGCCCGAGCACCAGGACTATCTGATCCGCTACCCCGACGGATACACGTGCCACTTCGTCCGGCCGGGCTGGAAGCTGCCGGTCCGCAGTGAGCGGTAAGCAGCGCCCGGCGCTCTGATCGTTCGTCCTCGATCGCCGGAGGGGCCGATGGCGGCCCGGCCGGCGATCGAGGACAGCCGCGGTGCCCGTCCCGCCGTGGCCCTTCGCTGTCCCCACGGCCGGACTCAGACGGCGAAGACCTGCGCGTCGTCCGCGAACGCCTTGAACTCCAGCGCGTTGCCCGCCGGATCGAGCAGGAACATCGTCCACTGCTCGCCGGGCTGCCCCTCGAAACGCAGGTAGGGCTCGATGACGAACGTCGTCCCCGCCGTACGGAGCCGGTCGGCCAACTCGTGGAACTCAGGCTGAGTCAGCAGCAGCCCGAAGTGCGGCACGGGCACGTCGTGCCCGTCGACCACGTTGCTTACGCCCTCGCCGCGCCGCGGTGCCAGATGCGTCACGAACTGGTGGCCGTGCAGATTCCAGTCCACCCAGGTGTCCGAGCTGCGGCCCTCCTCCAGACCGAGTACGTCGCCGTAGAAGCGGCGCGCGGCGGCGAGGTCGTCGACGGGCATGGCGAGATGGAAGCGCGGTATGCGGGAGCCGGGGGTCGGTGGGGTTTTCATGGGGTGTCGCCGCCCTTCGTCACAGTCACGGGCCGCGTCGCTGTTCTCGTACGCGGGCACTGTCACGGGCACTGTACGGATGACCCGTACGGATGACCCGTACGGTCGTCACGTGGGTCTCTCCCGCACCACGTCCGTCGGCTTTTTGTCATCCCGCAGCCCCAGGAAACGCGGGTGACGCAGCATCCCGTCCCGCGTCCACTCGGTGAACGCGATCTGGGCGACGAGCCGGGGCTCCGACCAGTGCGGGGCCCGCTCCTTGACCACATCGGCGAACGGCGAGCGGGGCGTCGCGGCCTCGTCGAGCCGTCGGCGGAGGTCCAGGAGCGTCGCGTGGTCGTAGCCCGTCCCCACCTTGCCCGCGTAACGGAGCCGCCCGTCCTCGTAGTGGCCGAGGAGCAGCGCGCCGAAACCGACGCGGGAGCGGGACGGCTCCGTGTAGCCGCCGATGACGAACTCCTGCTCCTGCTCGCACTTGAGCTTCAGCCAGCCCGTTGAGCGCCGGGGCTCGTACCGGCCCGCCGCCCGCTTCGCGATCAGCCCCTCCCAGCCGTTGGCGCACGCCTGCTTCAGCAGCTCCTGACCACCCGCGTTGCGGTGCGGTGTGAAGCGCAGCGGCGCTCGGTAGGTCAGTGCCCTGCGCAGCAGCGACTTGCGCGAGCGCAACGAGATCGCGGTGAGATCGGCGCCGTCGAGCCGCAGCAGATCGAACAGGTAGTACGTGACGGCCACCCCGCTGGCGCGTGCCCGGCGGGCGTCGCTGATGCCCATCCGCTGCTGGAGCCGGGCGAAGTCGGTACGGCCGTGGGAGTACGCGACGACCTCCCCGTCCACCGTGAAGTCGGCGCATTCCTGTGCGGCGAGGGCGTCGACGATCTCCGGGTAGGTCGCGTTGAGCCGGCGTCCGGTGCGTGACAGCAGCCGTACGCCGGAGGCGTCGCGCACCGCGAGCACCCGGACGCCGTCCAGTTTGCGCTCGAAGACCCAGCCGTCGCCGAACGTCCGGCGGTCGGTCAACGTGGCGAGCATCGGCGCGGACGCCAGCAGGGCACCGGACCGGGCGGAGCCCAGCCTGCGCCGCTCGTCGGCGGGCAGTGTGTCCAGGAGGCTGCTCATCGGACCTCGCCTCTCTCCGTGTCGGGCCCCGGGTGGAGGCTCCCCGGGAAAGGGTGCGGGATGCGCCTGTAGGGACGGCTGATCACCCGTTAGGGGCGGCCGGACGAGCGGCCCGGCCGCCCTGCGGTGGTGCGAGCGGCCGAACGGCGGCGGTGGCCGGGAGCGCGCCCGGCACCGTCACCGTCCGCGGGAGTGCGATCTGCCCGGTGACGAACGAGCTCCACAGGCCGAACCGCAGCTTCTCGTCCCGGTCGCCCGACAGTTCTCCGACGCGGTGCTCGGCGCCGTCCCGACGCCCTGCGGCTGGACAGGGACGAGCGGGACCATCTCTTCCGGCTGGCCCGCCCGCGGAAGCCGGGGGCGGGAGGGGCGGCCCCGGTCCCCGTGGCGCCCGGCACGGCCGTACGGCCCGAGGTGCAGCGGCTGCTCGACAGGATCACCGCGCCGGCGCTGGTCGTCGGACGCCGCCTGGACGTCCTCGCCTGGAACCGCCCCGTCTGCGGACTGATCACGGACTTCGGCGCGTTACCCCCGCGCGAACGCAACATGTGCCGACTGCACCTCCTGGACGAGGAGATCGGTGCCCGCTACCCCGACCGCGACATGGTCGCCCGCGAGGCCGTGGGCAGTCTGCGTATCGCGGCCGGGATCCACCCCGAGGACCAGGAGTTACGGGAGCTGGTGGACGAACTCAAGGAGCACAGCGCCGAGTTCCGCCACTAGTGGGCGCGGCACACGGTGCGTACGAAAGCGCACGGCATCAAGCTCGTCGACCATCCGCACCTCGGATTCCTGAAGCTCACCTACGAGATCACGCACTTCCCGCAGGACGAGGAGCTGAGCCTGCTCGTCTACACGGCCGGTCCGGGAACGCCGGAGGAGAAGGCGCTACGGGAGCTGGCGGACATCCATCTGACGGCGCGAGGACGACCACGCGACCGCCTTCCTCCGGCACGCCCTTAGGAAGCGCGGTGCGCCGGCTGGAGGCCGGCGTACACCCCGCCGCGTGTCATCAGGGACTCGTGCGTGCCGACCTCGGCGATCCGGCCGTGCTCCATCACCACGATGCTGTCCGCGCCCCGGATCGTGGACAGCCGGTGGGCGACGACGAAGACGGTGCGGCCGTCGACCAGCCGTGCCAGCGCCTCCTGCACCAGCGCCTCCGACCGGGTGTCGAGGGCCGAGGTGGCCTCGTCCAGGACGAGCACCCGGGGGTCGCGTATCAGCGCGCGGGCGATCGCGAGCCGCTGCTTCTGTCCACCGGACAGGCGCGCGCCGCGCTGTCCGACGACGGTGTCGAGACCGTCCGGCAGCCGGTCGACGAATTCGAGGGCGTTCGCGTCCCGGAGCGCCCGCCGCACCGTCGCCTCGTCCATGCCGTCGAGCCCGTAGGTGACGTTCTCGCGGATCGTGCCCTCGAACAGGATCGACTCCTGAGGTACGACCGACAGGAAACGGCGGTAGCTGCGCAGATCGAGGGAGGCCATGTCCGCGCCGTCCAGCAGGATGCGGCCGGAGGTGGGCCGGATGAAGCCGATGAGGAGGTTGAGTACGGTCGACTTGCCCGCGCCGGACGCGCCGACCAGGGCGACGGTCTGACCCGGCCGGGCGGAGAGGGTGAAGCCCGCCACGGCGGTGTCGGGCGAGCCGTCGTACTGGAAACCGACATCCTCGAAGTCGATCCGTCCGGCCACCGACCCGACCCGCTCCTTGCCCGCGTTGCTCTCCAGGTCGGGAGCCTGGAGGACCTCTCCCGCCGACCGCACGGACTCAAGTCCCTTGCTGATGACGGGCGCCAGCCCGAGCAGGGTCACCATCGAGCCGGTCAGGGTGGTGAAGAACGCGCTCAGCATGACGACGTCGCCCGCCGTGATGGGCAGCAGACCGTGGTACGCGACGAGCGCCGAGCCCGCGAGACACGCGACGCCCAGGGAGTTGAGCAGGATCCACGCGAGCGCGCCGAAGCGCCCGTTGAGCAGATCGAGCCGCACCCCGGCCGCGAGCACCTGGCGCAGCGAGCCGTCGATACGGACCATGGCCGCGCCTTCGAGGCCGTGCGCGCGGGTGATCGGGATCAGCGACGTCATCTCGCTGACGCGCGACGACATGCGCTCCACCTCGTGACGGAAGGCCGCGTTGTGGCTGTGGAGGCGTCCGCGCAGCCGCACGATGAGGAAACCGGCGGCCGGGACGACGAGCAGGAAGACGGGGAGGAACGACGGTACGCGCACACCGATCACGACGAGACCGCCGACGAGCGTGATGACGGCGGCCAGCCCCATGTCCGAGGACTGCTGGACCATTTGCTCCACCGTCTCCACGTCCCTGACCACCTTGGCCTGGAGGACGCCGGCGCTCACCCGCGAGTGGTAGCCGATCGAGAGCTGCTGCATACGGCGGCACAGCGCGTCGCGCAGCGCCATGCCCACCCGCCGTACGCTCCCGGCGAGACAGCGCACATAGAGCAGGTGCAGGGGGAAGTTGAGCAGCAGGACCACGAGCAGCACGCCAGCGTTGATCCAGATGCCGGAGACCGGACCGTGCTGCACGACGGTGTCGATGATGTTGGCGGTGATGAGGGGAAGCAGCCAGATCGGGCTGTGCTTCCCGATGAACGCGAGGACGGCGAGCGCGAGACGAGGGCGGTCGGGACGGAAGAGATAGCCGAGGGTCCGAACGGGATGTTCACCCCGGTAGCGGTGGTCGAGCGCCGCGGATGACGGGGTGGTGGAGACCGGTCGCTGCATGGGCCAAGCAAATCCCGCTCCCCGCGGGCGTGCAACCCCCTTCTTACCTGCGGGTTTACGGTCGCCCGGCTGGTGTGCCCAGGCCGAGCGCCGGCCCAAGTGCCCGTCGGCGGGCCCAACTCCCGCCCGGCGGCGTACCGGACGTCTCAGCCGGCGAACGGAGTGTCCGGGACGCCCTGCCCCGCGTCGGTGAGGACGAGCAGCGAACCGGTGAGGGGATGCGGGCCGACGACTCCGACGCGGGCGGTGGTGATGTAGAGGTCGCGCAGCCCGGGGCCGCCGAAGGCGCAGGACGTGGGGCGGAGTACGGGCAGTTCGACCGTACGGTCCAACTCGCCGTCCGGTGTGTAGCGGCGGATCGCCGCGCCGTCCCACAGCGCGACCCAGACGCACCCGTCCGCGTCGACGGTCAGTCCGTCCGGGTGCCCGGCGCCGGGCTCGATCGTCGCCAACGGGCCCTGGTCGACGAGCGGTTCGCCGGGGGAGTGCGTGTCGGCCCGGAACCGGTCGATACGGCCGGTGGGGGTGTCGATGTAGTACATCGTCCGCCCGTCCGGACTCCACCCGGTGCCGTTGCCGACGGTGACGGGCCGCGTGTCGGTGACGGCCCCCGCGGATACGCGAGGCGCGACCCGGATCAGCGTCCCGCCGCCCGGCGTCTCGTCGTAGTACATGCTGCCCGCCCACAGCGCGCCGTCGGGCGCGACGGCCGCGTCGTTGCCCCGGCGGCCGGGCACCGGGTCGTGCACCAGCCAGGAGAAGTCGCCGCCGGGGCCGTACAGTCCTATGCCGTCCCGGAGGTTGACCACCAGCCCGCCCCCGGCCCGGGGGAGCGCCGCGCCGACGTGCTGCTCGGTGGCCATGACCGTCCGGCGGCCGCCGGACGGGTCGAAGGTGTGAATCCGCGCGGAGAGGATGTCCACCCAGATCAGCCGGCCGGTCGCCGGATCCCACGTGGGACCCTCACCCAGCTTGGCCTGTTCCCGTACGGCGACCTCGATCCGCCGCCCGGTCCGCGTGCGCGCCGTCGTCGGACTCATCGCTCCCCGCCTTTCGCCGAAAGTGTCTGCCAGGTGTCCGTGGGCGGACGCTGCCCCCGGCCACTTCTGCTCCAGTCGCAGACCCCGCCCGGGAACACCGCACGCAGCTCCCGGAGTTCGCCGCCGGTGAACGTCACCGCGTAGTCGGCCGGATCCACCGCCTTGCGGTGACACGCGATCACATCGTCCGCGAGCGGGGCCCCGGCGACCAGCCGCGGCGTCGGGAACGCCGGGTAGAGCGCGCCGCACTCGCCCGCGTTGTCGTAGCCGAGGCGCTGCTCGATCTTCCGGGGTTCCGCGTCCCTGGTCCAGCACGCGTCGGTCAGCCCCGCCGGCTTGTGCGCCACGACGTCCCGGGGTGTCCACGCCGTCCGGGAGCCGTCCGCCGTCAGTGCCGTCAGCCAGCTGTCCATCCCGGTGAGGGCGTGGCGCAGCGCGGGGCTCCCCAGACTGAACCCGTGGCGGTTGTCCTCGGCGAGCATCACCTGGTTGTCCGCGTCGCCGTTGGCCGCGATCAGCCGCGCGCGGGTGGAGAACCCGTGCACGGCCATGTGGATGTCGCCCCCGGGCAGATCGTCGGTGTAGGAGCGGTGGTCGATGACCGGTGTGGTGGCCAGACCAGCGCCGCCCCACAGGATGCGGCCGGTGCCGTACGCCGCCTCCGTCGCCGTACCGTCGGCGGCCGTCCTCCCCGCCGTGAACACGGCGTCCCGGTCGATGCCCCCGACGCGGGAGTTGAGGTCGATGAACTGCCGCTTGTCGATCACGCCCTCGTTCAGCGCGTCGAGCCCGTACTGCACACCGACGTTGTCCAGCGGGCGCAGCGCGGCGCCGGTGTCCGGCTCGGTCCCGTAGACGTTCACGGTGTGATCGAAGACCGTGCCCCGTGCCCCACCGGGGTTGGTGCGCGCGTCGTACCTCTGGTCCTCCGGCAGCGCGGCGGGGAACTCCGCGTCCGGATCGAGGCGCTTCGCGCCGTCGCTCAGATTCGGGATGCTCGCCCGCTCGCGGAACCCGGCGATGGCGGTCTGCTGCTCGGCACTGAACTCGTTCGGCGCCGACTCGGTGAAGTAGTGGTCGAGCAGCCGGGAGTCCAGCAGCGTCGTGTTGGTCGCCGACGTCACGTCGGGGAAGCTGCACCCGACGATGATGCCGTCGAGCAGACCCGGGTAGTTGTCGGCGGTCTGATAGCTCTGGTACGAGCCGCCGGAGCACCCCCAGCCGATGGTGAAGCGGGGGACGCCGTACCGCTCCACGAAATGCTCCTTGACCATCATCGTGGTCTCGGAGGCCAGCAGGTCGTTGCAGTTGTTGCCGAAGACATTGAGGGACGAGGAGGCCACCGCGTAGCCGCGGCCCAGCATCTCGGTGTCCAGAACGCCACCGGTGTCCGCGCCCTGCGTGTACCACCCGCCCCGGCAGCCGCCGCCGAAGGTGTACATCAGCCGCCCGTTCCACCCCTCGGAGGGCCGCGCCCGCGTCGGCTCCGGCGCGGCGGGATCGGCCAGCATGGATATCTGGTAGATGCCCCGGTTGAGCGTGCCCGTCTCGATGCGGATGAGGAACGGCACGCGCGCGCCGGCGGTCGTGGTGGTCGACGCCAGGTCCGCCGGGCGGCTCGCCGGATCGGCCAGCGGTTTCACGGTCCCGTCGGTGGAGCGGTACGCGTGGTCCACCCGGGTGGTGATCGAGCAGTCCTCGTCCAGCGGCGCTCCCAGGGTGGAGCCGTCGACCAGTTTGAACGACCGCGTACCGCACATGAAGGGGCTTTCGTGCGGACCGCTGATGACGGGGCCGGTCGAGGGATGGTCACGCACCTGGAGTGTGGCCCGCGCGCCGGGCCGGCCGGGAACGGTCGCGACGAGCCGGCTGGAGCCCTCGCGCAGGGACGTCACCAGACCGGTCAGGGTCCCGGGCGCGGTCCCGGGCGCGGAACCCGCGTCCGTGAACGCGTCCGTGACGTCCGTGCCGTCGCGGGTGATCCGTACGTCGTCGGGATCGAGGCTCCGCGGGACCCCGACGCGCACCAGTACGTCACCGCCGGTGACCACGGAGGGCCTGGTCGACAGCGTGCCGATGGTGAGCCGCTCGCCGCCGCCGGGCCGCTCGGCGGCGGCGCTGGGCAGGCAGGTCAGCAGCAGCGCGCCCGCGGTGATCGAAATGGCGAGAACGGGCCGACGGGACACCTGTGAACCCCCATAATCTGTGGACCGGCCATATCGGCCGGTGAACTCGTGTCACATGCATCACTCGCGAACCCGCAGAATGGTTCATCCGAGGGGGTGCGGGGTCAAGTCCGCCTGCCTGCCCGCGCGGCTCGCCCACCATCTGAGGGAGGTGTAGAAAGGGTTCATGGCCGGACGCGACGGCCGCCGGCGCTCCGTTCTGAAGATGAGGACAGTCGCAGGCCAGGTCTTTCTCCTTCAGGTGGCGATCGTCGTTCTGCTCGTCGCCGCCGCCTCCGCCGCGCTTGTACTCCAGGGCCGTTCGGACAGCGAGCGCGAGGCCCGCAACCGCTCCGTCGCCGTGGCCGCGACCTTCGCGAACTCTCCGGGCATCCAGGCCGCGCTCAAGAACCCCAATCCCGCCGAGGTCCTGCGCAGACCCGCCGAACTGGCCAGAGAACGTTCGGGCGTGGACTTCATCGTCGTCCTCAACACCAAGGGAATCCGCTACACCCACCCGATTCCCAACCGGGTCGGCAAGAAGTTCGTCGGCAATCTGGAGCCGGCCCTGCGAGGGCATGTCATCACCGAGGAGATCACCGGCACCATCGGCCCCCTGGTGCAGGCGGTCGTCCCCGTCACCGACGCGAGCGGCAAGGTGGTCGGGCTCGTCTCGGCGGGCATCACCATCAAACGCGTGAGCGCGGTGGTGGAGGACGAGTTCCCGCTGCTGTTCGGCGCCGCGGGCGGTGTGCTCCTCCTGACCATGGGCGGCACGGCCCTGGTGAGCAGACGGCTGCGCCGCCAGACACACGGGCTCGGACCCTCCGAGATGACCCGTATGTACGAGCACCACGACGCGGTTCTGCACGCCGTACGCGAAGGAGTGATCATCGTCGGCGGGGACGGCAAGCTGCTGCTCGCCAACGACGAGGCCCGCAGACTGCTCAACCTGCCGACGGACGTGGAAGGCCGCCTGATCACCGAGCTGGGTCTCGACCCGGACACGGAGAGGCTGCTGGCCTCCGGCCGGACGGCGACCGACGAGGTCCATCCCGTCGGCCAGCGCCTGCTCGCCATCAGCCAGCGGCCCACGGACCAGGACGGTGGTCCGCCCGGCAGCGTGACCACCCTGCGTGACACCACCGAGCTCCAGGCGCTCACCGGAAAGGCGGACGTGGCCCGGGGACGGCTGCGCCTGCTGTACGACGCCAGTACGGAGATCGGCACGACCCTGGACGTGGTCCGCACCTGCGAGGAACTGACCGAATTCGCCGCCGCCAACTTCGCCGACTACGCGAGCGTCGACCTGGCCGAGGCCGTCCTGCGCGGCGAGGAGCCGACCACCGTGGTGCTGGACATGCGCCGCACCGCCTTGAGCGGCCCGCACGAGGACACCTCGCTCTACCCCCTCGACGAGCTGATCCACTTCGCCCCCGGTGCCCCGATGAGCGACGCCATCATGAACGGCGAGCCCATCCTGGTCGCGGATCTCGCCGCGTTCTCCGGCTGGCACAAACAACACCCCGAACGCGCCAGGAAGCTCGTGGACGAAGAGGGCATCCACTCGATGATCACCGTTCCCATGCAGGCACGGGGCGTCATTCTCGGTGTCGCCACCTTCTGGCGCGGCGCGCGCGCGGAGGCGTTCGAGGGCGAGGACCTGTCGGTCGCCGAGGAACTGGTGGCCAGGGCGGCCGTCAGCGTCGACAACGCCCGCCGCTACACCCGAGAGCACACCATGGCCGTCACGCTCCAGCGCAGCCTGCTGCCGCGCGGCCTCCCCACCCTGAGCGCCATCGACGTCGCGTACCGCTATCTGCCCGCCAAGGCCGGGCTCGGCGGGCTCGGCGGCGTCGGCGGCGACTGGTTCGACATCATCCCGCTGCCCGGCGCCCGGGTGGCGCTCGTCGTCGGTGACGTCGTCGGCCACGGTCTGCACGCCGCCGCCACCATGGGCCGGCTGCGCACGGCCGTCCACAACTTCTCCACCCTGGACCTGCCGCCCGACGAACTCCTGTGGCACCTGGACGAGTTGGTCACCCGTATCGATCAGGAGGAGGCCGTCGACGGAGCCGACGCCGGCGTCACCGGCGTCACCTGCCTGTACGCGATCTACGATCCCGTCTCAGGGAACTGCTCCATGGCGCGGGCCGGCCACCTCCAGCCCGTCATCATCCAGCAGGACGGCACGGCGGTGTTCGCCGAGGTGCCAGGCGGCCCGCCGCTCGGCCTCGGCGGACTGCCCTTCGAGACGCTGGAGGTCCACCTGCCGGAGAACAGCCGGCTGGTGATGTACACCGACGGACTCGTGGAGGACCGGGAGCGTGACATCGACGAGGGCCTGACGCTGCTGCGCCGTACGCTCGCCGAGCAGGCCGACCGGACCCCCGAGCAGGCCTGCGACGCGGTCCTCGACGCGCTGCTGCCCGAGACCCCGCGCGACGACATCGCCCTGCTGGTGGCCCGTACGCGCGTCCTGGACAGCGAACACGTCGCCGACTGGGAGATTCCCGCCGACCCCGTCGCCGTGGGCAGACTGCGGGCCGACGTCACGCGCAGGCTGACGGAATGGGGCCTGGTCGAAGAGGCCTTCACCACCGAGCTGATCCTCAGCGAACTGGTCACCAACGCGATCCGCTACGCGTCCGGGCCCATCCGGGTACGGCTGATCCGCGACCGCAGCCTGATCTGCGAGGTGTCCGACCACAGCAGCACCTCCCCCCATCTGCGCCAGGCGGCGGGCACCGACGAGGGGGGCCGCGGACTCTTCCTCGTCGCCCAGTTCGCGGAGCGCTGGGGCACGCGCTACAGCGCCCAGGGCAAGGTCATCTGGACAGAGCAGCCGATCATCGATTCCTGAGCCCGGCGGCGCCCCCAACCCGTCTGTCAACTTGGACTGGGCCGTACGGGAGCCGACGAGCGAGGTCCGTGCGGACGCCATAGGCTTCTCAATAGTGCGAATCAGGCACGTCAGTGTGAACTCCAACAGACGTGGTACCCGCCCGGTGTACGCGTGCGAAGCACCGCCCGCAAGCGACTGCCCGCGTGTTCCGCGCGCATCTCAGGTCGGCGTTCTCCCGTCGGCACCGCTCAATCCGGTCGCGCTCAGGGCCGGGAAGAGAAAGGGACTGGGTTATGGGGCTGCTGCCGACCGTACTGATCTCCCTGGTGTTTCCGGCTCTGATGCTGCTGATCACGGTGGGGCTCGGACGCATGGAGGAATTCCTGTTGCCGCATCTGCGGGCGCCACTGCCGGCCGACGGCGAGACGCAGACCCCCTCGGAGGAGTCCCGGGACTCACCGCCCGCGGCGTCGGACACGAAGCACGACCTGCTCGGCACAGACCTTCGCGCCGAAGACAACCACGCCGGAGAGATCCGTGCCGAGGAGATCCGCCTCGCCAAGGCCCGCGCGGAAGCCGTACGGCGCTCCGCCCGGCGCCGCGCCTACGGAACCCCGCGTCCCGTGGGCCGTACCAACACCGGCCCGCCGCGCGGGGCGAGGACGACTCCCCTGAGGTTCCGATGAAACAGCGCACCGTCGTAGACGCACTGCTCCACTCCCACGGCGGCACCTACGCCGCGGACGCCGGCATCAGACTGCGTGACACCCCCCAGCCCCTGTACCAACTGCTCGTCCTCGCCCTCCTGTTGAGCGCCCCCATCCGGGCCGGCACCGCCGTCGCCACGCTGCGCGCCCTGCGCGACGCGGGCCTGCGGAACCCGCGCCGGATGCTCGACGCGACCTGGCAGCAGCGGGTCGATGCCCTCGGAAAGGGCGGTTACCGCCGTTACGACGAGAGCACCTCGACCCGGCTCGGCGACGGCGCCGAGCTGTTGATCCGGCGGTGGCACGGTGACCTGCGCCGCATGCGCGCCGAGGCGGACGGAGATGTGCCGGTCCTGCGCCATCTTCTCCAGGACGTGCCGGGCATCGGCCCCGTCGGGGCGGACATCTTCCTGCGCGAGGTCCAGGCCGTCTGGCCCGAGGTGGTGCCCTACTTCGACACCAAGGCGCTGCACGGCGCCGAACGTCTCGGACTCGGGAACGACGCGACCAGGCTCGCGCGGCTGGCCGGGGACGAGGGCCCCGCCACCCTCGCAGCCGCGCTGGTACGCGCGTCACTGGACGACGGCGTCGTCGACGACTCCCTGCGGGAGGCGCGACAGGACAGGCCCTGAGGGCTGTCCCTGCCGGTATCAGTACTCGCTGTCGATGCCCGTGACGAACGCCGGTCCCAGCGGTGCCTCGTCCGCCGAGAAGCCGGCCTCGCCCAGCGCCTCGCCCGCCACCTTCTTCGCCTCGGCTTCGGCACCCCGCCTGTTGTCGGCCTCGATCTCCAGCCGGATGCTGAACGTGCCGCCCTCGTTGACCGTCAGCACGTCCAGCTCCTCCGCCTCACCCAGAGCCGTGTGCTGCGGGTCCGCCGGCCGCAGCGCCCGCAGCAGCGCCGCGCGGGAGTCGGCGTCGAGCGTGCGCAGGAAGGTGCCGGGGACGGTAATGACGTACGCGGTCATGCGAACTCCTGGCGTTGACGGCCCCCGCGGTACGGGGTGGGCTGCTGCGCCCCACCCATGTGACCTGCCCCGTTTTCCGCTCCGATCACCTACCGGATCCGGATCAGCGCCCGGATCTCCCCCCGCCCGGCCCCCGGCGAATGGCGATTTCCGCTTCCCTTTTCCGGGAATCGGATTCCGGCGCGCACTTATGCTCCGAACATTTGCCCAGGCGGGCGGGGGAGGTTTCGCTTCCGGGCGGGCGTTCGGTGTGGGATGCTGAAGACTCCGTATCCCCCCTTCTCCCTGCCGAGGCACTATGCGCTGCGTCATCGCCCGCTTTCCCTTCGATCTGGTCAAGAGCGAGGTGCAGCTGGCGATGAAGGGCATCAAGCCCGAGCCGATCACGGGCGAGTCCGTTGTCATCGGCCGCCGTACGTACCCGGTGAAGCAGGTGGGCGAGGTGATCACCCGCCAGGACCGGCGTGACTTCTCCTCCTCCGAGGTGACCCGCGCGCTCACCCGTCTCGGCTTCACCTGCCGCAGCGGCGCCCCCGTCCCCGCCCCGGTGGAGGAGCCCAGCCCGCTGGAGACGGCGTCGGCGATGCTCGGCAGCCCCGCGCAGAACTGAGCGGACCGCGCGCACGACATACGGAGAGGGCCCCGTCACCGACCGGTGACGGGGCCCTCTCCCTGTCCGGGCCCTGGCCCGGGTGAACTTACGCGGACCAGCTGCGCGACGACGACTGGCGCCCGCCGCCCGACCGGCCCCCCGAGCCGCCGGCCCCCGACGACCTGCGGCCCTGGGCCGGACGGCTGCGGCCACGGCTGCCCGAACCGCTCTTGGCGCGCTCAGACACGGGCGCGGAGATGACCACGGGAACACCCGAGGGCGCCTGCGCCCCGGTGATCCGGGTCAGCTCGGCCTCGCCGGAGTGCACCTGCGCGACCTGCGGGACGATGCCCGCGTCGGCCATCAGACGGGTCATCTCGCGACGCTGGTTGGGCAGGACGAGCGTGACGACGCTGCCGGACTCCCCGGCGCGCGCGGTACGCCCGCCCCGGTGCAGATAGTCCTTGTGGTCGCTCGGCGGGTCGACGTTCACGACGAGGTCGAGATTGTCGATGTGAATGCCGCGCGCCGCGACGTTCGTCGCCACGAGCACCGTGACATGACCCGTCTTGAACCGGGCGAGCGTCCGGGTGCGCTGGGGCTGCGACTTGCCGCCGTGCAGCGCGGCGGCGCGTACGCCACTGCTCAGCAGGTGCTCGGTCAGCCGGTCGACGGCGTGCTTGGTGTCCAGGAACATCAGCACCCGGCCGTCGCGCGCCGCGATCTCCGTCGTGGTCGCGTACTTGTCCGCGTTCTGCACATGCAGGACGTGGTGCTCCATGGTGGTGACCGTGCCGACGGCGGCGTCGACGGAGTGCACCACCGGGTCGTTCAGATAGCGGCGGACCAGCAGGTCGACATTGCGGTCCAGCGTCGCCGAGAACAGCATCCGCTGGCCCTCGGGCCGCACCTGGTCGAGGAGTTCGGTCACCTGCGGCATGAAGCCCATGTCCGCCATCTGGTCCGCCTCGTCGAGGACGGTGATGGCGACCCGGTCCAGCCGGCAGTCACCGCGCTCGATGAGGTCCTTGAGCCGCCCCGGCGTCGCGACGACAACCTCGGCGCCGACACGCAGCGCCCCGGCCTGGCGACCGATCGACATCCCGCCGACGACGGTGGCGAGCCGCAGCTTCAGCGAACGCGCGTACGGCGTGAGTGCGTCGGTGACCTGCTGGGCCAGCTCCCGGGTCGGTACGAGAACGAGCGCCAGCGGCTGCCTCGGCTGGGCACGCTGTCCGGCGGTGCGGACGAGAAGCGCCAGGCCGAAGGCGAGGGTCTTGCCGGAGCCGGTGCGACCGCGCCCGAGCACGTCGCGCCCGGCGAGCGAGTTGGGCAGCGTCGCCGCCTGGATCGGGAACGGCTCACTCACACCGAGGCCGGTGAGCGTCGTCATCACCGGCGACGGCATGTCCAGCTCGGCGAAGGTCGACACCGCGGGCAGGGCGGGGGTGACGGTGACCGGCAGGGCGAATTCGCCCTGTACGGCGGCGGGACGACGGCCGTAGCCGCCGCCCGACCGGCCGGAAGAACCGGACCGACCGCCGGACCCCGACGATCCGGGGCGGAAGCGGCTGCCGCCACCGCCGGAGCCGCCGGAGCGGGTACGTGAGTAACGGTCATTCGTGCGAGGCGTGCGGTTCATCCTGAACCTCTCTCGATGCGGCACGTATCGAGGAACTCTTGGGCAGAATGACCGCGCAAAGAATCGCAAGAACGAGCCGGGGGAAAACAAAAACAGAACAGTGCCGGGACGTGAAACGCCGTGAATCGGCACCTGAGAATTGCTCGGAGCGGACCGAGCGTGAGCCTGTGAGCAACAGGTCGCTCACGTGTGGGGGCCCGGCAGTCCGGTGCGGGGCCGACATCGGTGGAGATTTGTCGGCCGGCCGTCAGGACAGCGAGGAGAAACCTGGTCCCGCGCCACACTCCAATGTGTCACGCGCACCGGGCGGGCCCCGGAGAAAAAGCAACGTAGCCAGGGCCCGCATCGCAAGGTGCGGGCCCCAGCTACGTCTAACGCCTCAACGTCAGGCGGGAACGATGTTCTCCGCCTGCGGGCCCTTCTGGCCCTGCGTGACGTCGAAGTTCACCTTCTGGCCCTCCTGCAGCTCACGGAAGCCCTGGGCGGCGATGTTCGAGTAGTGGGCGAAGACGTCAGCGCCGCCGCCGTCCTGCTCGATGAAGCCGAAACCCTTTTCCGCGTTGAACCACTTGACGGTGCCACTAGCCATTTTGATCTCCTTCAGGGCAATGCTGCCCGGGGGCTCGCACTGTGCGAACCCCGCGTCGCTTGAGATGATTGCCCCGTCCGGAAAATAACCGGAAATACAAAAGCGCGCCCACCGACACATAAAGTCGGCGAGAGCACTTGAAGTCTTCGGGAACCACAACTGCAACTGATGACTACAGTAGCACGGTGCATGCGGACGAGTACGGGACGTCTTGTCGATCCCGGGCCGCGTACCGGAAAATCGCACGGGGCGCCGGAGAATTTTCCCGGAACCACGATCGGGGAATATTTTCCGGTTCTTCACCCCGCGGCTACTCCCGGCGGCGTATGCGGGGCACCGCGGCGCCGCCTAGCGTGAACGGCGTGAACCGGGAGATGACCTTCGAACGCGTGCTTCTCCGTGTCAGGGCGGTGCCGCCGCTCGGCGCCGATCTGCTGGTGGCGGCGGGCGTGGGCCTGTTCACCGCGTCCGACGCCGCCGTGAACGATCCCGAGTACCGGCAGGCCGACTGGTTCACCTGGCTGCTTGTCGCCGTCTCGGTCCTCGCCCTGATCGCCAGGCGCCGGGGACCCATGCTGGTCGTCACGGTCACGGGGGCCGCCTGCGCCGGCTGGGCGCTGTACGGGCACATCGGGGAGCTGCTGAACCTGCCGGTGATAGTGGCGCTCTACACGGTGGCCGTCATGGGCGACCGGCGGCGCACGGTGTGGACCGGGGCCGTGGCCGCCGTCGTCTCGGGCGCCGTGGCGCTGCGGGTGGGGCACGACGTGGCCAATCCGCAGGGGCTGCCGGTACTGGAGCTGGTCTGGCCGCTCGTACCCCTGCTGCTCGGCGAAGCGGTTCGTACGCGGCGGGAGTTGCTGCACGAGTACGAGGCCAGGGCGGCCCGCGCGGAGCAGGACCGGGAGCGGGAGGCGGCGCGTCGGGTCCACGAGGAGCGGGTACGGATCGCCCGCGAACTGCACGACATCGTCGCCCACACGGTGACGGCGATGACCGTGCAGGCGGGCGTGGCCCTCGACGCGCTCGACGCGCGGCCGGAGATCTCCAGGAAGGCGATGCGCCAGGTGCGTGACTCGGGCAAGGAAGCCGTCCGCGAACTGCGCGCGACGGTCACGGTGCTGCGCGAGCGGGACGACGAGCCGACGGCCCCGGTGCCCGGGATCGACAGACTCCGAGAGCTGGTCGAGCGGTTCGAGGGCGGTGAGGTCGAGCTGGTGATGCGGCAGGAGGGGGAGCTCGGCGGGCTGTCGCCGATGGCCGGACTCGCGGTCCACCGCATCGTGCAGGAGGCCCTGACCAACGTCGTCAGACACTCGGGCGCCCGCCGCGCCGCGGTCTCCGTCGTCCGCCACGACGACCGGCTGATCGTGGAGATCGCGGACGACGGAGCGGCCGGGGGAGCGGGAGCGGGCGAACGGCCGGAGGGGCGTGACGGGTTCGGGCTGATCGGGATGCGGGAGCGCGCGGTCGCGGCGGGGGGCGGCGTCGAGTACGGGCCGGTGCCGGGCGGCGGATTCCTCGTACGCGCCTGGCTGCCCGCCGGACAGCGCCACGAGCGGTCGGAGACGCCGTCATGACCGTGCGGGTGGTGCTGGCCGACGACCAGACCGTCGTGCGCGCGGGGTTCCGCGCGCTGCTCGATCTGACCGACGACCTCGTGGTGGTCGCCGAGGCCGCCGACGGCATCAGGGCGGTGGAGGCGGTACGGACCACCCGGCCGGACGTCGTGCTCATGGACATCCGGATGCCCGGCATCGACGGGATCGAGGCCACCCGCCGTATCGCCGCGGACCGCGCCCTCGACGCGATCCGGGTCGTCATGCTCACCACGTACCAGGTCGACTCCTATGTCTTCGAGGCGCTGCGGCACGGCGCGGCCGGCTTTCTGCTCAAGGACATCGAGCCCGACGAACTGCGGGCGGCGATCCGCACCGTCGCCGCCGGACAGAGCCTGCTGGCGGCGGCGGTCACCCGCTCCGTCGTCGAGGAGTTCGCCAGACTCAAGGCGCCCGAGGCGCTCGGCGCGGAGCGACTGGCCCCGCTCACCGACCGGGAGCGCGAGGTGGTGGCGCTGGTCGCGGCGGGCCTCTCCAACACCGAGATCGGCGCGGCGCTGATCATGAGCCCGCTGACGGCCAAGACACATGTCAGCCGGGCCATGACCAAACTCGGGGTACGGGACAGGGCGCAGCTCGTGGTCCTCGCGTACGAGACGGGCCTGGTGCGGGCGGGGGAGCGCTGACGCCCGCTCGCGTGTCACGAGGCGTTCTCGCCGCTCCCGGCTACTCCCGCCGGAGTAGTCACCGACTCCGGGTGACGGATGTCGGCCGGCGGGCCTCTCCGTAGCGTCGAGAACATGATCGAAGCAACGGAACTCACCAAGCGATACGGCGGCAGGAACGCCGTCGACAGGCTCTCGTTCACCGTACGGCCCGGCAGGGTCACCGGCTTTCTCGGCCCGAACGGGGCGGGCAAGTCGACCACCATGCGGCTGATCCTCGGGCTCGACACCCCGACGGCCGGCCGCGTCACCGTCGGGGGCAGGCGCTACGCGGACCTCGTCGCGCCCCTGCGTACCGTCGGCTCGCTCCTGGACGCCAAAGGCGTCCACGGCGGCCGCTCCGCACACCAGCATCTCGCCGCCCTCGCGGCGAGCAACGGCATCCCGGGACGCCGCGTCGACGATGTCCTCGACCTCGTCGGCCTGCCCGCCGACACGGCCCGCACCCGGACCAACGGCTTCTCGCTCGGAATGGGCCAGCGGCTCGGGATCGCCGCCGCGCTGATCGGTGACCCCGAGGTGCTCATCCTGGACGAACCGGTCAACGGACTCGACACCGAAGGCATCCGCTGGATCCGCGGACTGATGAAGTCCCTCGCCGCGCAGGGCCGTACCGTCTTCCTCTCCAGCCATCTGATGAGCGAGATGGAACTGACCGCGGACCATCTCATCGTGATCGGCCGCGGCAGGCTCATCGCCGACACCACGATGCGCGACTTCATCCGCGCCAACTCCCGCTCCCACACGCTCGTCCGCTCCCCGGAGCCCGAGAAGCTGCGGGCGCTGCTGGAGGCGAGGGGATGGGGTGTACGGCTGGACCCCGGCGGCGGCTGGCGGGTCGACGGGACCGACGCCACGGCCATCGGCGACCTGGCGCGCGACCACGGTCTCGCGGTCCATGAACTCACCCCGGCCCACTCCACGTTGGAGGAGGTCTACACGGCGCTGGCGGGCGACTCGGCCGAATACCGCGCCGGCGAGGCCACGACCGGGGCGGAGGCAGTCCGATGACGAACGACATCTTTGGCGCGCGGGCCGGATTCCGGCAGGCCCTCGCCGCCGAGTGGATCAAATTCCGCAGCGTGCGCTCCACGGTGTGGACGACGGCCGCCACCGCCGTGGTCCCGATCGCCGGAGCGGTGTTCGTCGCCGCGACCGGGAGCCTCCAGGACGACGACACGGTCATCGGCGGCAGCCTCACCCTGGCCGTCGTCGCGCAGATGCTCGCCGCCGTCGTCGGCGCGATGACCATCACCGGCGAGTACGGCAGCGGCACCATCCGGACGACCCTCGCCGCCAACCCGAGCCGGGGCACGGTCGTCGCCGCCAAGGCGACACTCGTCGCCGGCCTCATGTATGTGATCGCCCTGGTCTCCTGCTCGCTCGCCGTCCTGGCCGGTGACGCGCTCCTGCCCGCCCGGTACCCGACCGGGGAGCCGCTGCCGGCCCTCCTCGGCATCGCGGGCTCCTTCGCCGTGGCCGGTCTGCTGGGCCTGGCCGTCGGGACGCTCGTACGGCACTCGGCGGGCGCCGTCACCACCGTCATCGGCCTCCTGCTGCTGCCGTCCCTCTTCGGCCCGCTGTTCGGGGACGCGCGGCGGTGGATCGCCGGCCTGTCGCCGACCGCCGCCCTGGAGAAGCTGACGCAGACCTCGGACGCGACGGCCGAAACGGTCGGCAGTCTGGGACCCTGGCCGTCGCTGTGGCTGGTGGCCGGCTGTACGGCGGCGCTGCTCCTGGTGGCCGCCGGGGCGCTGCGGCGCCGCGACGTCTGATGATGTCCCGGCGCGGCGGGTCAGGGCGTGTGGACGTACGGCGTGGTCGTGCTCAGCTCCTCGAAACCGAGCCGCCGCAGGATGGGGCGGCTCTGGCTCGACGCGTCGACCTGGAGGTAGCGGTAGCCGCGCTCGGCGGCCAGGCGGGTACGGAAGGCGACCAGGGCGCGGTAGAGACCCCGGCCCCGCCAGCCGGGGACGGTGCCACCGCCCCAGAGGCCCGCGAACTGCGTGCCGGTCGGCAGCTCCATCCGCGCGGCGCTCACCGGCACGTCACCGGCCATGGCGACGGCCGCCGCGACGCTCCCCGGTGCGGCGGCGAGCTGGGCCAGCAGCCGCTCGCGGGTGTGCGAACGGTCCGTACCGAACGCCCGCTCGTGGACCTCGGCCATCAGCTCCACGCCCGCCGCGTCGGTCACCGCGACCAGCCGTACCCCGTCGGGCACCGCGACATCGGCCGGCAGCCCGGCGGCCTCGGCGATCATCAGCGTCTCCGGCGGCTCGGGCGTGAACCCGGCGGCGGTCAGCCGGCGGGCGAGGTCGTGGGGCGCGTCATGGGAGTAGAGCTTCCACTCGAACTCCAGGCCGAGGGAGGTGAAATGACGTATCTGCTCGGCGATCACGGCATCCGCCGAGTGTTCGTCCAGATCCGACCACAGGACCCCGTTCCAGCCGCCGTCCATTTCTTCCCCGGCCGGTCCTGGTCCGCCTGGTCCGCCGGGTCCGCCGACCATGGCCGCCGTCTGGCGGACCACGGCGCCGACCCGTTCGATCACGGCCCCGGGGCCGTCGGCGGGGGCCTCCCTGCGCATCTGGCGGTCGAACAGCGCGCGTACGGCTTCGGTGTCCATCCGCCCACCTCAGCGGAGCGCCGCCGGCGCCGCAACCGGGTTTGCCGCGTCGCGGCCGGTCAGGCCGCCTTGCGGGTCTCGGTGAGACGGGCGAAGGCGACGACGTTGCCCTGATACCCGGTCTTCTCGGTGAAGGCGCCGCCGCAGGTGATCAGGCGCAGCTCCGGCGCTCCGGTCGGGCGGTAGACGCTCCTGGCCGGGAAGTTCCGCTTGGTGAAGCCCTTGACGCCGTAGACGGTGAACACGGCCGTGGTGCCGTCGGCGCGCGCCACCTCGACGCGGCTGTTCTTGGCGAGCCGGCCCAAGTCGTAGAAGACGGCGGGACCTTCACCGGTGTCGACATGTCCCACGATCACCGAGGTGCCCTGCTCGCCGGGTGTCACCGACCCCCGGAAGTGGCCCGCCAGATCGGGTCTGGTGGGCGGCGGCGCGTCGATCCAGCCCTCCGCGTCCAGCGACACACGCGTCATGGGCGCGTCGACGCGCACCGAGGGGATACGGATCCGGGTCGCGGTGGAGCCCGGCAGGGGAGGCGCGGCTCTGGCGGCCGTGCCGGCCGGGCGCGGCATCGGGACGGCGTCCGCGTCCGCGCCCGCGCTTGCGTCCCGGTCGGCGTCGGATACGGCCGGTCCCGCGCCGGCGGGCCCCGGCGGGAGTACGAGCCGTCCCTCGCTGCTGAGCCGCACCACGAAGATGCCGACGAGCAGGAGCAGGACGACCGTCGACCACCGGGAGGCCCTGAGCCTTTCCGTTTCCGTCATCGGGCGCCGTTCGCGGGCCGGCTGCGGACGAGACGGACGGCGCCGCCGACCGCGAGCGCGATGACCGCGGCTCCGACCGCCAGCCCGGCCGTGTTCGGCCCGCCGTCGGTGCTGCCACCGATGCCGGCCTTCACGCCCTTGTGCGCCCCGTCGCGCGCGCCGTCCGCCTGAGGCTTGTGCGGCTTGTGGGGCCGGGGCTCCAGGGGTTCCGGCCGGAGCGGCTCCAGGGGATCGAGCGGCGCCGACGAGTGCGGCGGCTTGACGGGCTTCCCCGGCTTGTCCGGTTTGTCAGGCTTGTTGGTCGTGCCGGTCGAGGCGGTCGTGCCGGGCTCGATCGTCAGCGGCACCGAGCGGATCACACCGGCGCAGTCGAAGGTGATCTCGTACTCGGCCTCCGGCTTCACGTCGTCGAAGACCGTGGCCGACTTCTCCTCGCCCTCGGTGAGGGTGACGGTCTCGAACACTCCCGACGACACGGTCACCGTGGGCGCCTGACATCCGCTGCTCCGGATCGTCACCTCACCGCCGGGTGCGACAGCCTCGGGGGAGACGCTGTAGTCGAACTCGGCCTCGTCGCCGGCGAACGCGGCCGACCCCGTCCCGAGAATGAGGGCAGCGGCGCCCGCGACCGCGGCCGAGACCCTGGGGCGTGTCCACGAAGTAGCGCCGTCCGCCGGCAGGGCGGGGCCCGCGGCGGCTGGTGCGGTGCGTCGCGAGGCGGAGGATCGGCGCTGTGGATGGACCGGAGGTACTTGGCCGACTCCGGAAACGCGGCGAGGTGCCGTGCCAGGCGTCGCGGGCCAGGCGGGACTTTGCGGACACGCCCCAGGGCCTTTCTTGCGCATCGGATCTCCACTCGTGAGGGTCCCGGGACGTCGGAGGCGCGCCACGGCGGGAAATTCCGAACGCGCCACACAGCGATCCCGACGCTAGAAGTGATGAATTGTCAGCGCACTCCGGGGACCCGCTGGTGCCCGCCAGTCGGGTTGTCGGGCGCGCACTCGGGTTATGGCGCCGGCGGTGGGACGGCTGTGTCGGCGAGGCATCTGTGCCGGTGAGGCGGCTGTGACAGCTGTGGCGATTGTTGCGAAACGTGCGGGAGTGAACCGCCGCAGGTTCGAACGTATGAGCTGTCGGGGGCGCGGGACGCGATTTCCGTGACGTACGGCTCCGGGATTTCGCGGAATCCGACCGGCGGGCGGGCGGTGCGTGCCATGCTCGGTAAGCACTCTTACCGGCGACTCCGCCATGGGGCCATGGCGTGATTCGCGCATGGCGTGATTCGGGGAGAGCGGATGGAATCGACTGATGACCCCGTGCGCGGCACGGACGGATCCCGCGGGGCGGAGACAGGCGGACACGCGCGCAAGGCGCAGCGCCGTGAGCGGCTGCTGACGACGGCGACCGACCTCTTCACGACCCGGGGCTATGTGGGCACGTCGATCGAACGGATCTGTGCCACCGCGCATGTGTCGATCCGCGCGTTCTACCAGGAGTTCGAAGGCCGCGAGGCGCTGTTGGTCGCGCTGCACAACGAGGTCGCGCGGGCCGGCATGGAGGCGACCCTCGCCGCCCTCGGCGATCCCGGTATGGACACGGCCGACACCCGGACGAGGGTGACCGCGCTGGTCCGCGCGTACGTCGGCGCGGTGACCGCCGATCTGGCGTCCGCGAAGGTCGCCTTCGTCGAGGTGATCGGTGTGAACCGCGCCGTGGAGGACCACCGGGTGGTCTGGCGCAGTCTGTGGACGGACTTCCTGACCGGCGAGGCGGACCGCGCCGTCCGGCGCGGCGAGGCTGTGCCGCGTGACTACACCCTGGCGATGGTCGCCCTGATCGGCGCCATCAACGAACTGATGGCGCACTGGGCCCGCAGCGGCGGAACGGTGCCGCGTGAGGTCGTGGCGGACGAGATGATCCGCCACGTGCTCGCCACGATCGGTCATCCCACCGGGCCGGGAGACGGCCCCGTACGGGCGGACGAGGGAGTGTGAGGTCATGAGCGGGCTCTGGCACCAGGTCATGCGGAGCATGTCCCGGCCGGACGCGTCGCCGGACGACGACATCCTCGCGCTGGCCGCCGCCGACATCGCGCTGCGCAACCATCCGCAACCGCCCGCCGACGCGGACGTCGTCCTGGACATCGCGCGGTCCGAGTTCGCGGCCGTACTCACCGTGCGGCAGGCCAGGGTGGCGCTCCAGCGGGCCCGTGAGATGGCCAGGGAACAGGCGGCGCAGGACCGGGAACGTACGGACGGGAACGGCTGAACGGCAGTTCAGCGGGTTACGCCGACGCGGGAGCCGCCCGAGCGCTCGGTTAGCCTGAGCGGACGATGAACCGTTTGACGACGCCCTGGGGCGATCTCGACCTTGCCCGCTTTCCCGAGCAGCCCCGTGACACGCTCCGGGCCTGGGACGCGGCCGACGAGTATCTGCTGCGGCATCTCGCCGAGGCCGAGGCCGAGGCGGAAGCCGAGGAGGCCGCCGCCGGTGGCGGCGTCGATCTGTCCGGCGCCGTGGTCGTCGTCGGCGACCGCTGGGGCGCGCTCGCCACGGCGCTCGCACCGCACCACCCCGTACAGATCACCGACTCGTACCTCACCCAGCGGGCGACCCGCGCCAACCTGCTGCGCAACGGCATCGACACCGACGCCGTGCGGTTCCTCTCGGCACGGGACACACCGCCCGAGCGGATCGACGTCCTGCTGATCCGGGTGCCCAAGAGCCTCTCTCTTCTGGAGGACCAGCTGCACCGGCTGGCGCCCGCCCTGGGTCCGCGGACCGTTGTCGTCGGCACCGGCAAGGTCACCGAGATCCACACCTCCACCCTGCGGCTCTTCGAGCAGATCCTCGGCCCCACCCGGACCTCGCTCGCCGTGAAGAAGGCGCGTCTGATCTTCTGCGCCCCGGCCGCCGACCGCGCCCGGGACCGGTCCGGTGACGGCGGCCGGTCCGCCGACAGCGCGGCGGCGAGCCCCTGGCCGATCTCGTACACCGTGCCCGAGGGCGTCGGCGCCGCCTCCGGGCTGACCGTCACCAACCACGCCGGCATCTTCTGCGCCGAACGCCTCGACATCGGTACGAGGTTCTTCCTGCGCAATCTGCCCGAGCGGCGCGGCCGGGAGCATGTCGTCGACCTCGGCTGCGGGAACGGCGTCGTCGGCACGGCCGTCGCCGTGGCCAATCCGGAGGCCCGGCTGACGTTCACCGACGAGTCCTTCTCGGCCGTGGCGTCCGCCGAGGCGACCTTCCGCAAGAACGTCGACACCGGCAATCCGGTGGAGTTCGTCGTCGGTGACGCCCTGGCCACGGTGGCCCCCGGGTCGGCCGATCTCGTACTCAGCAATCCGCCCTTCCATACCCATCAGGCGACCACCGACGCGACCGCCTGGCGGATGTTCACCGGGTCGCGCGAGGCGCTGCGCTCCGGCGGCGAGCTGTGGGTCGTCGGCAACCGGCATCTCGGCTACCACACCAAGCTGCGGCGGCTGTTCGGGAACTGCGACGTGATGGCGAGCGATCCGAAGTTCGTGGTCCTGCGGGCCGTCCGGCGCTGAACGCCGAGGGTCGCGGACTCCGGTCCCGAGGCGCTGACCGGCCGTAACTTGCCTTCCCGGACGTCCCGTTGGGCACACTGTGCCTGTGACGTCACTGCCGCAACTCCCGCCCCAGGTCCAACACGGCTCGCAGCCCGGCCATATGATCGTGTGTGGCGACGACGCGCTCAGCCACCGGCTGGCCGGTGAACTGCGTGAGGTCTACGGAGAACAGGTGACCCTCGTCGTCCCGCCGGTACGCGCGGAACGCCGGGACCCCGCGCCGCTCACCGGCCGGGGCAGGGCGTCCGCCCTCATCGGCCGGATGTCGGCGGTCATGGCCCGCACGTACGGCCCCGCGACCGGCGCTCCCGACGGCCGGACGGGCGACGCCGCGCTGCCGCGACTCATCGAGGCCGCGGAACTCGACACCGACGTACTCGTCGAGGCGGGAGTCATCGAGGCGGCGGCGCTCGCGCTCGTCCACGACGACGACGAGGTCAACATCAGGACCGCCCTCGCCGCACGGCGTCTCAACCCCCAACTGCGCCTGGTCATCCGGCTCTACAACCGCAAGCTCGGCCAGCATCTCGAACAGCTGCTCGACCAGGCGGCGGCCGTCGCCGTCCCCGGCCTGGACATCGCCGCGCTCGACGCGTCCACCACCGTGCTCTCGGACGCCGACACCGCAGCCCCCGCGCTGGCGGCCACCGCCGTCGCCGGCACCAGTAAGATCGTCCGTGCCGACGGGCTGATGCTTCGGGCCGTGGAGCGCAATCCGCCAGGCCCCGGCGAGGTCGCCGACCCCGGTCTGTGCACCCTCGCCCTGCTGTCGTCCACGACCAACGACCCGGCGGGCGCGGAGGGTTCGGACAGCAGCGGCCACGACGGGCCCCGGCTGCTGCCCGACGACGCCAGCACCGCGGCGGCGACCGGCCGGGGGACCGTGGTCCTGGAGGCCGTCTCCCCCGAGGGCGAGCCGCTGTCACGGCGGCGGACCACGGGGCGCGGCGCCCCCCTGGGCTCGCTCCTCTCCCCCCGGCTGCGGTGGTCGTTCGCGGGCATCGCCGCCGCCGTACTGGCCCTGGCCGTCGCCTCCTGGATCACCACCGACGACCATCCGCTGCACGCGACGTACATCGTCCTGCTCGACCTGTTCGGCATCGGGGACCCCGCCACCGGCGAGGATCTGGACCGTCAGCTGGTCCAACTCCTCTCCGGGGTGGCCGGGTTGCTGCTGCTTCCGGTCCTGCTGGCCGCCGTACTCGAAGCGCTCGGTACGTTCCGCAGCGCGTCGGCCCTGCGCAGGCCGCCCCGCGGAATCTCCGGCCACATCGTGCTGCTCGGCCTCGGGAAGATCGGCAGCAGGGTGCTGGTACGGCTGCGTGAACTCGACATACCCGTGGTGTGTGTGGAGGAGGACCCCGAGGCCCGGGGCATCGCCCTCGCACGGAGCCTGCGGGTGCCGACGGTGGTCGGCGACGTGACCCAGGAAGGTGTCCTGGAGGCGGCCAAGGTGCACCGGGCGCACGCCCTTCTCGCGCTCACCAGCGTCGATGTCACCAACCTCGAAGCGGCCCTGTACGCGCGGTCCGTCAAGCCGGACCTGCGGGTCGCCCTGCGGCTGTACGACGACGAGTTCGCCACCGCCGTCTACCGGACGCTGCGCGCGGCCCACCCCCGGGCCCTCACCCGCAGCCGCAGCGTCTCGACACTCGCGGCACCGGCCTTCGCCATCGCCATGATGGGTCGTCAGATTCTCGGCGCCATCCCGGTGGAGCGCAAGGTGCTGCTGGTCGCGGCCATCGACGTGGCCGGACACCCGAGACTCGAAGGGCGCACCGTCGCCGAGGTGTTCAGGCCGGGCGCCTGGCGGATCATCGCGCTGGACACGGCGGCGCCGGGGGACCGGCTGCCCGATCTCGCCGACACCCGGCGCGACCACGACGAGGACCGCACCACCGGCCTGGTCTGGGACCTGCACCCGGGATACGTGCTGCGCGCGCAGGACCGTGTCGTGCTGGCCGCCACCCGGCGGGGTCTGGCCGAACTGATGGGCCGTCAGTCGGCGCCGCCCCGGCCCTCCGTTCCCTAAGGGCTGTCCCGTAATCCCCGGCGGGCGCACGACGACAGCTACGGCACCTCGCCGTGTTGTCGGATCGCCCGAATACGCCCGGTATGAGGACGACCCTCCGCCTTGCGATGTACCGCATCTGACGCCGCGCGCTGATCCACCGGGGATTACGGGACAGCCCTTAGGGCGTGTCTCGTCGATCGGGCCGGATCAGGGAGACACCCCTCAGACCTGGAGCCGCGGCGCGGATATCGGCCACGGACGCGTCTGTTCCCGCCGTACCGCGAACAGTGCCGGTTCACGTAAGCCCCCGTCCCCCCGTACGTCACGCGACTGCCCTACTGTTCCCGTCACTTCACTCGTATGACGGGAAGGCCGGGAACATGGGAAGACTCATGCGTACGACAGTTGCGGCGAGCGCGGCCGGGGCACTGGCCCTGGTGGGCGCCCTGAGCCAGGCGGGCACCGCCGCCGCCGACGACCAGCTGCCGTACTCCTCTTCCACCGGGGTCGGGGTCCACAACGCGTACGAGAAGACGACCTTCCCGTACTTCGCCGACGCGCTGGACTCCGGTGCCGGGATGCTCGAACTCGACGTGTGGACCAATGTGTTCGGCGCCTCCTGGCGCGTCTCGCACAGCAACCCGCTCGGCAGCAACAGCAATTGCGTGAACGCCGCCAACGCCGGTGAACTGCGCACCAAGGCACGCGACCAGGGCCTGCCCGGCTGCCTCAAGGACATGAAAGCCTGGCACGACGCAAATCCCGGCCACCGGCCCATCCTTGTCAAGGTCGAGCTGAAGGACGGCTTCCAGGGCAACGCCGGACGCGGCCCCGCCGCGCTCGACGCGCTCCTCGGCTCCACCCTCGGCGACGCCCTGTTCCGCCCCGCCGACCTCGTGGGCGGCAGCGCGAACCTCGACACCGCCGTCCAGGAGCGCGGCTGGCCGGCGCGCTCCGCGCTCGCGGGCAAGTTCATATTCGAGCTGATCCCCGGCACCGTCGAGCAGCAGAACCCCCTCGACACCCTGTGGACCGACCGCGAGTACGCGACCCACCTGCGAAACCTCGCCGCCGCCGGCCGGCTCGGCGACGCTGCGGCCTTCCCCGCCGTCCTCGGCGCCGCCGCCGGCGACCCCCGTACCCGGTACACGGACGCCTCGCTCCGGCCGTGGTTCGTCGTCTTCGACGGTTCCGCGTCCATCTACGCCGCCGAGGGCTTCGACACCGACTGGTACGACCAGCGGCACTACCTTGTCGTCATGACGGACGCCCACGCGGTGGCGCCCGCCATCGACGGCACGAACCCGACCGAGGGGCAGGCGCGGGACCGCGTCGCGCTTCTGGCGCGCGAGCACGCGAGCATCGCCTCCGCGGACTGGTACCCGCTGCCCTCCGTCCTCGCCACGGTCGTGGAGCGCGGCGCGGGAGAGTAACCGCCGCCCCGGTCGCACGGCGCGTGCGGGTCGCCCGGCCCCCGGCCGTGCGCCCCGGCGCGCCCGCCCGGTCAGATCCCCGCGAGCTGACCCCCGTCGACCAGGACCACCGAGCCCGTCTGGAAGGCGAAATCAGGGGAGGCCAGCCCCAGTGCGGCGCTCGCCATCTCCTCCGGCGTCGCCATGCGCTTCAGCGCGTCGACCCCCTGTCTGCCGAACTCGGCCTTCGCCGCGGCCCATTCCCCGTCCGTCAGCCCGTCGGGACGGTGCACGTCGAGCATCGGGGTGTCGGTCATCCCCGGAGCCAGCGCCACGACGCGTATCCCGTGCGTGCCGTTCTCGATGGCCGACGCCTGGACGAGACCGGTCACGCCGCCCTTGCTGGACGTGTAACTGCCCAGCCCCGTACGGGTCATGAACTGGTTCGACGAACCGGTCACGATGACGACCCCGCCGCCCCGCGCCCGCATATGAGGGATCTGGTACTTCAACGCCAGGAACACGCCGCGGGTGTTGGTGAGGATGACGTCGTCGAAGTCCTCGACCGTCACCTCGTGCAGGTCGGTGAACGGCTTCTGGATCCCCGCGTTGTTGAGGCAGATGTCGAGACCGTCGTACCGTTCCACCACCCGGTCGACGAAGGACTTCACCTCACCGGGGCGACGCACATCGGCCCTGATGAACGTCGCCTCACCGCCCGCCGACCTGATCCTGCGTTCGACCTCCTTACCGAGGTGCTCCCGGCGGCCGCAGAAACCGACCTTGGCCCCCTCGGCGGCGAAGGCGAGGGCCGAGGCCCGGCCGATTCCCGATGTCGCGCCGGTGATCAGGACGGTCCTGCCCTCGTACCTGCCGCCCCCGCCCTTTCCCGGGCCCGCGGTCGCCGCCCCCGCCGCACCCGCCCCCGGTCCCGCGAACGTCAGTCCCGCCGCGGTCGCGGCCGCGGCGCCACCCAGCACGGTGCGCCGGCTCATGGGCCCGGATCCTGTTCTGCCCTTCACGGCCAGTCCTCCTCGTCTGTGTATGTGTCCTTGTTCTCGTCCCCTGCCGCCGTCGACTCTTCGGCATCCCGGCCGCCCTCACATCCGCCGTAAGGAGCCCCGGCGGCACCGACTTTCGTCGAATGTGCGAACCGGTCCGGATCCCTACGATGGGCGCATGACGACAACGGACGCACGCCCGCGCGATCGCGTGACGACGCTGCTGGAGTGCCGGCTGCTGCGGAGTGCCGCGTTCGCGTTCGTGTCGTACAAAGCGGTGTACGACGGCCTGACGGCGGGCGCCGGACTGGTCGACGGCGCGGCGGCGAGCGCGGCGGCCGGCGCCGGACTGTGCGCGGCGCTGCTGCTCTGCGGGCGGCTGCCGGTGGCTGTCGCCGCTCTGGCGCTCGGCGGGTTCCTGTTGGAGAGTCAGCTGTGGCCCCTGCTGTTCGCGCTGTACTGCGTGACGCTGCTCCGTCCGGCGCTGGTCGCGGTCGGCCTCACCGCCCTGGCCTTCGGGCCGGCCGCCCACGCGCCGTTCCGCGAACTGGTGAACATGCCGCAGGTCAGCTTTCTGCCCTGCGCGGTGGTGGCGCTCCCGCTGGCCTTCGGCCTCGCGGCGCGGAGCCATCGGCGGCTCGCCCGGTCGCTGGCCCGCCAGCTCGACCATCTTCGGACCGCGAACCGGCTGCGTGACGAGCGCGTACGGCTCGCCGAACGGGCCCGTATCGCCCGGGAGATGCACGACGTGCTCGCCCACCGGCTGAGCCTGCTCGTGCTGCACACCGGTGTCCTCCAGCGGCGGGGCGCGGAGGCGCCCGAGGCGGTACGGGAACGGCTCGGCCTGCTGCGGGACACCAGCGCCCACGCCCTGGACGACCTGCGCGACCTGCTCGGCGCGCTGCGCGACCACGAGGGCCCCGCGCCGCTCGGCCCGACCGCGGACGATCTGCCCTCGCTGATCGCCGAGTCGGAGGCCGCGGGCACCCGGGTACGCGGCGGGGGCGAGGGGGCCGGTGAACTGGCGGCGCTGCCCGCCGCCGTACGGCTGGCCGTGCACCGCATCGTCCAGGAGGCGCTGACCAACGCCCGGAAGCACGCCCCGGGCGAACCGGTGGATCTCGCGGTGACGGTGGAGCGTTCCCGCTCCCGCGTGGAGATCCGGGCCGCCAACGCCTGTCCGCCGCAGGTCACTTCGCCAGGGGCGCCGCGCGGTTACGGTCTGGTGGGCGTCGGCGAGCGGGTGGCCGCGCTGCACGGCGAACTGACCAGCGGCCGGACCGACGACGGCCGTTTCGTCCTGCGGGCCCGCCTCCCGATCCCGCCGCATCCTTCTTCGGAGGGTCTGTCCCGGCACCCGGTGGGGGAGGCGCGACAGGGCGCGGGGGCGGCGCCGTGAGCGGCGAGCGCGGGCAGCGGCCGGTCAAGGTACTCGTCGTCGACGACGACCCCTTCGTCAGAGCGGGCCTCGCCGACCTGGTCGTCACGGACGACGGCCTGGAACTGGTCGGTGAGGCGGGCGACGGACGTGCGGCCGTGGAGATGGCGGCCCGCCTCCGTACGGATGTCGCGCTGGTCGACATCCGCATGCCGGTGATGGACGGCATCGCCGCGACGAGCGCGCTGCGCGCGCTCCCGCACCCGCCGGCCGTGGCCGTGCTCACCACCTTCGACCTGGACGAGTACGTCTACGGCGCGCTGGAGGCGGGCGCCGCGGGCTTCCTGCTCAAGGACACCCCGCCGGACGAGATCCTGCGCGCCGTGCGGATCGTGGCCGAGGGCGGCGCCATGCTCTCGCCGACCGTCACCCGTACGGTCATCAGCCGCTTCCACCGTCCCGACGCGGCGCGCACGCGGGCCGCGAGGGCGGCGGCGGTACGGCTCACGCCAAGGGAGCGTCAGGTACTCGCGGCGCTCGCCGACGGCATGACCAACGCGGACATCGGTGATCTGCTCCAGCTGCGCGAGTCGACGGTGAAGGCACATGTGAGCCGGATCCTCACGGAGTTGGGCGTCTCGAACCGCGTACAGGCCGCGATGGTCGCGAGGGACCTCGCGCCGTGACCCGGCACAGGCAGCGACTGCTGTGCCCCTCACGCGCCGGACGGTGCCGCCGGGCGCTGCGACCTCACGGCCCTCACGCGCCTCACGGCCCTCACGTGTCCGGCGGGCCGTGGGCCCCGAGCACCGTCTCCAGCGTGTCCGCCTCCGACGCCGGTTTGTCCTCACGGTGGCGCAGCACCCGCGCGAACCGCAGCGTCACTCCGGCCGGATAGCGGGACGAGCGCTGGAGCCCGTCGTAGGCGATCTCCACCACCAGCTCCGGACGCACCCGCACGGTGAAGCCGTCGTCCTCCACGGCCAACTCCCGCAGACGCGCCGTCTGCCACTCCAGCATCGCGTCCGTCAGGCCCTTGAACGTCTTGCCCAGCATCACGAACGAGCCGTCCGGCCGCCGGGCACCCAGATGCAGATTCGACAGGCGGCCGGTGCGCCTGCCGTGACCCCACTCGGCGGCCAGCACCACGAGATCCAGCGTATGGACCGGTTTGACCTTCACCCATCCGGCCCCGCGCCGGCCCGCGCTGTACGGGGTGTCGAGCGCCTTGACGACGACGCCCTCGTGCCCCCGTTCCAGGGTGACCCGCAGGAACTCCACCGCCTCGGCGGTGTCCGGCGCCGCATCCTCAGCCGCGTTCTGGTCCCGCCCCGGCACCACGACCCGCCGGACCCGCATCGGCGCCGGGACCAGCCGGTCCAGCGTCGTACGGCGCTCGGCGTACGACAGGTCCAGCAGTTCCTCACCGCCGGCGGCGAGCACGTCGAAGAAGACCGGCGACAGCGGCAGCGCGACGGCCGCCGCCCTTACGTCGGTGCGCGAGCCGACCCGACCCGCGACCTCCTGGAACGGGCGGGGCCTGCCGTCCGCGTCCAGGGCGACGACCTCCCCGTCCAGGATGAAGCGGTCACCGTCCAGGGCCAGCGCGGCGGCCGTCACCTCCGGGAGCCGGCCGGTGATGTCGTCGAGGGTGCGGGTGTAGACCCGTACCGCGTCCCCCTCCCGGTGGACCTGTACGCGGATCCCGTCCAGCTTCTCCTCCACGGCGCACGGCCCGAGCCGCTCCACGGCCTCGGCCACGCTCCCCGCCGTCTGCGCGAGCATCGGCAGCACCGGGCGGCCCACGGTCAGCCGGAACTCCTCCAGCGCCCCGGGACCGTCCGCCAGCAGCCGCCCGGCGACGCTCTGGAGCGACCCGGCCAGCATCACCGCCCGCCGGACGGCGGCGGGCGGTGCCTCCGTCGCCCGCGCGAGTGCCTCCCCGGCGACGGCGTCCAGCGCGCCCTGGCGCACCTCACCGGAGAGCAGCGCGATCAGGAAGCGCTGTTCCTCCCCGGTCGCCGCCCCCAGCAGGGCCTGGACCAGCCGTCTGCGCTCGGCCTGCGAGCCGGGACCGGCTACGGCGGCGAGAGCGGTGACCGCCTCGTCCGCCTCGTGGATGGTCAGCGTGGCCGTGTCCGCCGCCGGTACGGGGTCCTTCAGCGCGTGCCACCCGACCCCGATCCGCCCCTGCGGTAGCCGGCCCGCCAGCCACGGGATGACGACGGGCACGTCGGCGGGCCCGGCCGCGCGGAAGAGTTCGGCCAGCAGGGCGATCTTCCGGGACCGCGCCGACGTGGCGGCGACCTCCCGTGAGACATGAGCGAGCGTGGCCAGCAGCATGCGGCCATCCTGCAACGCCTCGCGCCCGCGCGCTCCTCCGAAGCCCGCTGAAGCACGCCCGGCCCCGTGCCGGGCGGCGGGCGCGGGAGGGCTAACCTGGGCGGTCCGGCGGAGAAGCAGCGGAGGGGGTGAGTGAGCGTGAGCCACGGGGACACCGACGCCCACCACACGCAGCCTCTTCCCCACGCCGACGCCCGCCGGCGAGCCCTTCCCGAGGCCGACCCCGGCCTCTTCGGCCCGGACTCGGTCACCTGGCAGCTGCACGGTGACCCGATGATGTGGATCGCCGGTGTCCGCGCGCTCTACCTCCAGGCCCTGCACCCGCGCGCCGTACGCGGCGTCATACAGAACAGCGACTTCAGGAAGGACGCCTGGGGGCGGCTGAGGCGTACGGCCAACTTCGTCGGCACCATCAGCTACGGCACCACCGAGGCCGCCGAGAAGGCCGGCGCCCGCGTCCGCCGCATCCACACCCACATCAAGGTCACCGACCCCGTGACCGGTGAGCGCTACGGCGTCGACGAACCCGATCTGCTGCTCTGGGTGCACTGCGCCGAGGTCGACTCCTACCTGCACCTCCTGCGCCGCTCCGGCCTCCCGATCACCGACGCCCAGGCGGACCTCTACATCGACGAACACCGCGAAGGCGCCCGCCTCGTGGGCCTCGACCCGGCGCTCGTGCCCGCCAACAGGGCCGAACTCGCCGCGTACTTCGAACGGGTACGGCCGGAGCTGGCCGGCGGCCCGGAGGCGCGCGAGGTGGACGACTTCCTGCGCCGTCCCCCCGTCCACCCGCTGCTCGTCCCCGCCCGCGCGGTGCTGTGGCGGCACGTGGCGGCCCTCGCGTACGACTCACTGCCGGGCTACGCCCACGAGTTGTACGGCCGGGAGGCCCCCGGCCCACGGCGCGTGACCCGCCGACTCCTCGTCACCGGGGCGGTCCTGCGGGCCGTCCCGGGATGGCTGCGCCGGCGCATCCCACCGGGCCACATCAGAGGCGCGATGGCCAGGCTCGGGCGCGAGACCCGGCCCGGCCCACGCAAACTCGGGCGACAGGCTGCCAAACTCCGCAGACAGGCGGCCATACTGGACGGGCCGGGGAGGGCGCAGCGAGGTGACGGGGGCGACAGCAGGCGATGGCGGAAACCAGTCTGATCCAGGGCCGGTACCGGCTGCTCGATCTGATCGGGCGCGGTGGCATGGGCGAGGTGTGGCGGGCCCAGGACGAGTCGCTGGGCCGGCACGTCGCGGTCAAATGCCTCAAGCCGCTCGGTCCGCAGCAGGATCAGTCGTTCACCCGGGTGCTGCGCGAACGGTTCCGCCGCGAGGCGCGGGTCGCGGCGGCCCTCCAGCACCGGGGCGTCACCGTCGTCCACGACTTCGGCGAGCACGACGGTGTGCTGTATCTCGTGATGGAGCTGCTCGAAGGGCGTAACCTCAGCCAGCTCCTGGAGGACAACAGACAGGGTCCGCTGGAGGTGCCGGACATTGTCGACATCGCCGAGCAGGTCGCGGACGCGCTCGCGTACACGCACGAACAGGGCATCGTCCACCGGGACTTGAAGCCCGCCAACATCGTGCGGCTGACCGACGGCGCGGTGAAGATCTGCGACTTCGGCATCGCCAGGCTCGGCCATGACATCGGCTTCACGTCCAAGCTCACCGGTACCGGCATCGCGATGGGCACACCGCACTACATGTCGCCCGAGCAGATCGGCGGCGGACACATAGACCATCGCAGCGATCTGTACTCGCTCGGCTGTGTGCTCTACGAGATCGCCACCGGCGCCCCGCCCTTCGACCTGGACGACGCGTGGGCCGTCCTGGTCGGTCACCGGGACACCGCGCCCCAGCCGTTGCGGAGCCACCGGTCCGAACTGCCGGAGTTCCTCGACCGGATCGTCCTCGACCTGCTGGCCAAGACGCCCGACGAGCGTCCCTCGGACGCCACCGCCCTGAGGCACCGGATCATCGCGGCCCGGTCCATCTCCGAGCACCCCGAACCGCCCGGACGCTACGGCCGTTACGGGCGGGAGGGCCGTCCGTCCGCTCTGTCGCCCATGCTCGCGCACCCGCCGTCGGCCGCCGGTTCCACCTCCCACGGGCACGCCGCCGGAGGTCAGGACCCGCGGGCCTCCCGGCTGCCCTCCTGGACGTACGGCATGACCGTCGGCCACAAGGCGACCGGCTCCTCCACCCTGCGCACCACGCCGCCCGACCACACGGCGGGACTCACCGGCGAATGGACCACGCCGTCGGGACCGGCGGGGACCTCGGCGGGCGGGTACACGCGCCCCGAGCGCCCCACGCCCTCGCCCGAGCAGATCGCCGTGCTCAACAGCCGGCACAGCGCGGGCCTCAGCCTGGGCAGGCTCGGGCGCTGGGACGAGGCGGGCGAGGTGCACCGCTCGGTCGCGGCCGAGCGGGAACACATGCTCGGCCCCGACCATCCCGACACCCTCGGCAGCCGTTACGAGGTCGGCTTCACGCTCAGCAGGACCGGACGTACGTCGGACGCCCTGCGGGAGTTCGTCCGCGTCACGGAAGGCCGCGAACGGGCCCTTGGCCCCGACCACCCGGAGACCCTGGCCGCGCGCCAGGAGACGGCGTACGTCCTGGGCCAGCTCGGCCGGCACTTCGAGGCGCACGAGGTGTACGCGGCGGTGCTCGCCTCCCGCGAACGCACCATGGGGCCCGACCACCCCGACACCCTGCGCTGCCGCCACAACCTCGCCTTCAACCTCAGCCGGCTCGGCCGGATCGAGGATTCGTACCGGATGGCGCTGGAGGTGGCGGAGGCGCGCGGCAGGGTGCTGGGCGCCAACCACCCCGACACGCTGGTCACGCGGTACGAGGTCGCGTACGCGCTCGGCATGCTCGGCCGCTGGACGGAAGCGCTCCAGACGTACCGCGACGTCGCGGCCGGCCGCACCCACGCGCTCGGCGGCGACCACCCCGACAGCCTCGCGGCGCGCTACGAGGTCGGCATCAGCCTCGGCCGCCTCGGCCGCAGCGCCGAGGCCCTGGATCTCTACCGGGGCCTCGTCGACGACCGCACCCGTGTCCACGGTCCCACCGACCCCGAGACGCTGCGCGCCCGCCACGGCCTGGGGGTGAACCTCGGCCGGCTCGCCCGCTGGGAGGAAGCCCTCGCGGAGTCCCGCGACGTCTGCGCGATCCGCGAACGGGTGCTGGGCCCCGACCATCCGGACACCCTCGTGAGCCGCCGCGAGGTCGCCGTCGGCCTGGGCTGGCTGGGCCGCTGGTCCGACGCGCTGGCGATCTACCGCAGCGTCGCGGAGTCCCGCGAACGCGTCCTGGGCCCGGACCACCCGGACACCCTGGCCAGCCGCAACGACGAGGCGCACTGCCTCGAACAACTGGGCAGGGGCGGTGAGGCGGTGGAACTCTACCGCCGGGTGGCGGCCCTGCGGCAGCAGCGCGAGGCGGGGCGGCACTGAAGCTCCGATGTCCGGCCCGGATCACCCTCGTGGGCCGGTCGGACGGGGCGGGGTCCCGTCGTGGCCGTGGACGTGTTACCAAGAGCCATGCCCGCACTCGCCTCTCCCGCCCGCGCCTCCTACGACGCCGTGATCGTCGGCGGCGGTCACAACGGACTCGTCGCCGCCGCGTATCTCGCCGCGGCCGGGCGCTCCGTCCTCGTCCTTGAGCGTCTCGGACACACCGGCGGGGCCGCCGTCTCCACCCGGCCCTTCGCCGGTGTCGACGCGCGTCTCTCCCGCTACTCGTATCTCGTGTCGCTGCTGCCGCGGAAGATCGTGGACGAGCTCGGGCTGCGGTTCGCCGTACGGAAGCGGACCGTGTCCTCGTACACACCCGCCGAGCGCGGCGGGCCGACCGGGCTGCTCGTGGGCGGTGGCGCCGACCGTACGAGGGAGTCCTTCGCCCAACTGACCGGAAGCGACGCCGAGTACGCGGCCTGGCAGTCCTTCTACGGCTCGACCCTCCGCGTCGCCGAGCGCGTTTTCCCGACCCTCACCGAACCGCTGCCCGAGCGCGCCGAGTTGCGCGCCCGGATCGACGACGAGGCCGCCTGGCGGATGCTTTTCGAGGAACCGATCGGTGTCGCGATCGAGGACCGGTTCGCCGACGACCTCGTACGCGGCGTCGTCCTCACCGACGCGCTGATCGGCACCTTCGCCGACGCCCACGACCCGTCCCTCCTTCAGAACCGCTGCTTCCTCTACCACGTCGTGGGCGGTGGCACCGGTGACTGGGACGTGCCGGTCGGCGGCATGGGCGCGCTCACCGACGCTCTCGCCGGCGCGGCACGCGCGGCCGGCGCGGAGATCGTCACCGGCCACGAGGCGATCCGCGTCGAGACGGACGGCGGCCATGCCGAGGTCGCCTTCCGTACGGAGGCGGGCGACACCGGGAGCGTCGCGGCCCGCCACGTCCTCGTGAACGCGTCCCCGCAGGCGCTCGCCACCCTCCTCGGCGACGAGCCGCCCGCCTCACCCGCCGAGGGCGCCCAGCTCAAGGTCAACATGCTGCTGCGCCGGCTGCCGCGGCTGCGTGACCGGAGTGTCGACCCGCGCGACGCGTTCGCCGGGACGTTCCACATCGCGGAGGGCTACCGGCAGTTGGCGACGGCGTACGAGGAGGCGGCCGGCGGCATGCTGCCGTCCGCGCCGCCCTCCGAGATCTACTGCCACTCGCTGACCGACCCGTCGATCCTGGCCCCCGAGCTGGCCGAGCAGGGTTACCAGACCCTCACGCTCTTCGGACTGCACACCCCCGCCCGGCTGTTCGCCGAGGCCAACGACACCGTCCGCGACGAGCTGCTCGGGGCGACCCTGGAGCAGCTCGACGCCCATCTGGCCGAGCCGATCGCCGACTGTCTCGCCGTGGACGCCGAAGGGCGGCCCTGCATCGAGGCGAAGACGCCCGTCGACCTCGAACGTGAACTGCGGCTGCCGGGCGGCCACATCTTCCACCGCGATCTCGCGTTCCCGTACGCCACGGCCGACACGGGCCGGTGGGGCGTGGAGACCGCCCACGCGAACGTGCTGCTGTGCGGGGCGGGCGCCGTGCGTGGCGGCGGTGTCAGCGGCGTGCCCGGCCACAACGCGGCGATGGCCGTGCTGGAGGCGGTCCGGGCCTCGACGGCCTGAGCCCGGCCCGCTGAGCCCGCCACGCCGCGTACCCGGGTGTCGCCCGTCGGTCCGTACGGCCCTTGAGCCGTACGGCTGACGCCCCGTTTGTCTTCTTTGGGCCCCGGGTACACTGAGTCGGCGCGTCAGCGGCGCCGAGGGCGTCGCCGCCAGCGAGGAGGCGGAGCATGAGCCAGAGCGGAGCCCCGGCGGTCGGGACTGTCACCACGAAAGTCCCGGCGCGACTCGACCGGCTGCCGTGGTCACGGTGGCACTGGATGATCGTGATCGGCCTGGGCACCGTATGGATTCTGGACGGACTCGAAGTCACCGTCGTCGGCAACATCGCGAGCCGCCTCTCCGAGGACGGCAGCGGCCTGCCGATCAGCGCCGCCGAGGTCACCGGCGCGGCCGCGGCCATCTATGTGGCCGGCGCCTGCTCGGGGGCGCTCTTCTTCGGCTGGCTCACCGACCGGTTCGGCCGAAAGAAGCTCTTTCTCGTCACCCTCGCGGTGTATCTGATCGCGACCGCGCTGACCGCCCTCTCGTACACCGTGTGGTGGTTCTGCGTCTTCCGCTTCTTCACCGGCTTCGGCATCGGTGGCGAGTACGCGGCGATCAACTCCGCCATCGACGAACTCATCCCCAGCAAGTACCGGGGCCGCGTCGACCTCATCATCAACGGCAGCTTCTGGCTCGGCGCCATGGCCGGGGCCCTGCTCTCCGTCCTCGCGCTCAACACGAGCATCTTCCCCAAGGACGTCGGCTGGCGGCTGACCTTCGCGCTCGGTGTCGTCCTCGGACTGGTCATCCTGCTGGTCCGCCGGCATGTCCCGGAGAGCCCGCGGTGGATGTTCATCCACGGACACGACGAAGGAGCCGAGGAGATCGTCTCCGGCGCGGAGCGACAGATCGAACGGGAGACCGGGGAGAAACTGCCGGAGCCCGCCGGGTCCATCACCATCGAACAGCGCAGGAGCATCGGCTTCGTCGAGATCGCGAGGACGCTGTTCCGCGTCTACCCCAAGCGCGCGACGCTCGGCTTCTCCCTCTTCATCGGCCAGGCGTTCCTGTACAACGCCATCACCTTCGGCTTCGGCACCATCCTGGTGAACTTCTTCGACGTGTCCAGTGGCTCGACCGGCTACTACTTCGCCGCCATCGCGCTGGGCAACTTCCTCGGACCCCTGGCGCTCGGGCGGCTGTTCGACACGGTGGGGCGCAGGCCGATGATCGCGGGGACGTACATCATCTCGGGGCTGCTGCTCTATCTCACCGCCTGGTTCTTCAGCGAGGGCTGGCTCGACGCGACCACCATGACCGTCTGTTGGGCCGTGGTGCTCTTCTTCGCGTCCGCCGGAGCCAGCTCCGCCTATCTGACCGTCAGCGAGATCTTCCCCATGGAGACACGCGCCCTGGCGATCGCGTTCTTCTACGCCATCGGTACGGCGGCGGGCGGAATCTCCGGACCGCTGCTGTTCGCGAGCCTCACCGAGAGCGGGGTCGTCGGCGACGCCGTCGTCGCGTTCTGCGTCGGCGCGTCGCTGATGGTCGCCGCCGGTGTGGTCGCCGTGTTCTTCGCCGTCGCCGCCGAAGGCAGGTCCCTGGAGGACATCGCCACCCCGCTGTCGGTCCGCAAGTGACGCTCCCCCCCCGGCGCGCCGCCACTCAGTGCGCCGACACGCTCCAGCCGTCCAACTCGACGCGCGCCGCGTCCCCGTGCCGCGAGTCGTCGAACACCGTACGGTCGCCGTCCTCGACCCGCAGCCCGTCCACATACGCCCCACGGCCGACGTACGCGCCCCCGGTCGCGTACCGCCACCGCAGTCGCGCCTGACGCCCGCGCCAGGCTGTGAGGTCGGCCCGGAGCCGGTGCCACACGCGCCCCGACCAGCCCGAGACCGAGCCCGTGGGATGCGCGGTGCCCGCCTCCTCACCGGAGCGCGTCGTCGTGAAGGGGACAGGCACCCACTCGGCTCCCGCGGAGCCGTCGGCCGCCTCCAGGACCAGGACACCGGTGCCGGGCTCCGTGTCCCACCACAGCGAGCAGCGCACCCGCCCCCGCCCGGTGGCGACGCTCAGCGCGGGCAGCGTGAGCGTGGCGGTGGCGCCTGCGGCCATGCCCGAGAACCACGCCGTCCGGCCCCTCTCGGGCGAGACGGGCACGGCGCGCGCCAGGTTGTCGGCGGCGGCGACCCGCGGAGCGTTGCCCGACCGCCAACCGCGCACCGGATGAACGGAGTTGCCGAGCACGACGAGGAACGAGTCGGTCGTCGGATCGAGCACCAGACTGGTCCCGGTGAAGCCGGTGTGCCCCGCCGTACGCGGTGTGGCCATGGCCCCCATGTACCAGTGCTGGTAGAGCTCGAAGCCCAGACCGTGCGCGTCACCGGGGAAGCCGGTGTTGAAATCGGTGAACATCAGCTCCACCGACGCCGGACGCAGAATCCTCGCCCCGCCGTACGCGCCGCCGTTCAGCAGCGTACGGCCCAGGACCGCCAGGTCCCAGGCGCACGAGAAGACGCCGGCGTGACCGGCGACCCCGCCGAAGCCGAACGCGTTCTCGTCATGCACCTCTCCCCACACGAGACCGCGGTCGAGCCCCGACCACGGCTGCCGCATGTCCTCCGTGGCCGCGATCTTCGGCCGCCAGGACGGGGGAGGGTTGAAGCGGGTGCGGTGCATGCCCAGGGGAGCGGTGATCTCCTCGCGCAGCAGCACCTCCAGCGCGCGCCCGGTGATCTTCTCCAGGACGAGCTGAAGGGAGATCAGGTTGAGGTCCGAGTACCGGTAGACACTGCCCGGCGGGCTCGTGGGCGCCTCGTCCCACAGCCGCTGGAGCTTCCCCTCCAGTGTCGGCTCCTCGTAGAGCGGGATCCAGGAGACGAAGCCCGAGGTGTGCGTGAGCAGTTGGCGGACGGTGATGTCCTGCTTGCCCGCGCCGCCGAAGTCGGGAAGGTACGACGCGACGCGCTCCTCCAGGGCCAGCGCCCCGCGCTCGATCTGCTGCACGGCGAGGATCGAGGTGAAGAGCTTGGAGACGGACGCCAGGTCGAAGACGGTGTCCTCGGCCATCGCGATCTGCCGGCCGGCCGGCAACTCGACGCCGGTGTCGGTCGCCTCGTCGTACGCCGAGTAGCGCACCGCCTTGCCGATCGGCCGGTGCAGGGCGACGGTGCCACCACGTCCGGCGAGCAGGACGGCGCCCGCGTACCAGGGGTGCGCCGGCGAAGGCGCCAGGAACCGCTCGGCATCCGTGACCAGCCGCTCCAGCGGCCCCGGCAGCAGCCCGGCGCGCGCGGGGGAGCCCCGCCGCAGTGTCAGGGACGGCCGCCCGGAGCCCGCGCCCGCGGGGCCCGACGATCCCGCGCCCGCGCCTATGGCGGTCGCCGCGTCGGCGAACGGTACGGGCGCCGGCGCTCCTCCCAGCACCGACATGCCCCCGCCCAGCATCCGTCGGCTGATCCCGTCACCCGCCGCCGCGTCCGCGCTCATCCGGCACCCCTCTGACGCTCCGTCCGAAACTGCCCGCCGCCCGAGGTTACTGTCCGCGTGCCGTACGGGGGACGACGGTGCGGCTCACCGCGCGGGTGCCGGGGACCTCTGGCAGCGTGAGGCGTATGACGACGCGTGACGGGCTCCGTACGCTGTGGTCCCGCTGGACCGTGGTCGTACCGCTGCTCGCCCTGGTAGCGCTGGTGCTCAGCTGGGGACGCGACCTGCCCGGCTACGCGGTCGGCCTCGTGGCCCTTCTCCTCGGGGGTGCCGTACTCGCCGCCGTGCACCACGCCGAGGTCGTCGCGCACCGGGTCGGCGAGCCGTTCGGCTCGCTCGTGCTCGCCGTCGCCGTCACCGTCATCGAAGTGGCCCTCATCGTCACCCTGATGGTCGACGGCGGCGACGAGGGCGCGACCCTCGCCAGGGACACCGTCTTCGCCGCTGTCATGATCACCTGCAACGGCGTCGTGGGCCTCTCCCTCATCGTCGGTGCCCTCCGCAGCCGGGTCGCCGTCTTCAACGCGGAGGGCACGGGCGGCGCGCTGGCCACGGTCGCCACACTCGCCACACTCAGCCTGGTGTTTCCGACCTTCACGACGAGCAAACCGGGGCCCGAGTTCTCCACGGCGCAGCTCACGTTCGCCGCCCTCGCCTCCCTCGCGCTCTACTTCCTCTTCGTCGCCATGCAGACGGTCCGTCACCGCGACTACTTCCTGCCCGTCACCCAGGAGGGCGAGATCAAGGAGGTGGACGATCACGCGCCGCTGCCCACCCGGCGCGCGACGACACTGAGCGTGGTGCTGCTCCTCGTGGCCCTGGTCGCCGTCGTCGGCGACGCGAAGGCGGTGTCGCCGACCATCGAGTCGGGCGTGGAGGCGGCCGGGATGCCGCACGCCGTGGTGGGTGTGATCATCGCCCTGCTCGTCCTGGCGCCGGAGACCCTGGCCGCCGTCCGGGCCGCGCGCCGCGAGCGGGTGCAGACCAGCTTCAATCTGGCGCTCGGCTCGGCCATGGCCAGCATCGGCCTGACGATCCCGGCCATCGCGCTCGCCACCATCTGGCTGGAGGGACCGCTGGTCCTCGGCCTGAACGCCACCCATATGGTGCTGCTCGCCCTCACCGTGGTCGTCGGCGCGCTCACCGTCGTCCCGGGGCGGGCGACGCTGCTGCAAGGCGGCGTCCACATGGCGGTGTTCGCGGCGTTCGTGTTCCTCGCGGTGAGCCCGTAGACCTGCGGTCAGCGGTCAACTTGCGTACTATCCACGACAGTTGCCGGGGCCGCCGGTCGGTCACCCCTAATCCGGGGGCGCAGTAGGGGTGTACTCAGCAACACCCCGGACCTGGGTCGTACGCCCAATGTGCCGCCGCCTGATTCTGCGTAACTTCTCGTGTCGTGGCACAGAGAGTGTCCGACCGGAAGGGCGACGCACGGCGCTGGTGCTCCCGCCCGTCCGACCCGCGGCCGATCTCACCCCACGGCATGGCGCAGAACGCGCCGAGCCCTTTCCCCATGTCCTGATCCCCCCCAGACCGGGAGTACGCCTCGTGGCCACGTTTCTCTACAAACTCGGACGGTTGGCGTTCCGGCGCCGGATCTACGTCGCCCTCGTATGGGTGGCGATGCTGGCCCTCTCCGGTGTCGGCGCCGCCTCCGCCGCCACCGCGGGATCCAGCTTCTCCATTCCGGGGACGGAGGCCCAGAAGGCCTTCGACCTGATCGATGAGCGCTTCCCCGGCAGCAGCGTCGACGGGGCGGTCGCCCGGGTCGTCTTCAAGGCGCCCGACGGCCAGAGGATGACCTCGCCCGAGAACAAGGCGACGGTCGAGGAGGTCGTCAAGGCGCTGCCGGCCGGTTCGGACCAGATCGGGCAGGTCACCGACCCGTACAAGGCCAACGCCATCTCCCAGGACGGTTCGACGGCCTATGTGGCGGTGTCGTACAAGGTCACCACGCTGGAGCTGACCGACGACACCCGCACATCGCTCGAGGACATCGGGGCGGACGCGAGGAAGGGCGGACTGACGGTCGAGATCGGCGGTGACGCGCTCCAGGCCATCCCGGCCGCCGGAGCCACCGAGGTCATCGGCGTCGCCATCGCCGCCGTCGTGCTCGTCATCACCTTCGGTTCGCTGATCGCGGCGGGACTGCCGCTGGTCACCGCTCTCATCGGCGTCGGCATCAGTGTCTCGGTCATCGCCTCGCTGGCGGGCGCGATGGACTTCGACTCCACCACCAGCGTTCTCGCGATGATGATCGGCCTCGCCGTCGGTATCGACTACGCGCTGTTCATCGTCTCCCGCTACCGGTCGGAGCTGGCGGACGGGCACGAACCCGAGGAGGCCGCGGGACGCGCGGCCGGTACGGCGGGATCCGCCGTGTTCTTCGCGGGGCTCACCGTCGTCATCGCCCTTGTCGGGCTCGCGGTCGTCAACATCCCGATGCTCACCAAGATGGGCCTCGCGGCGGCCGGAACGGTCGTCATCGCCGTCCTCGTCGCGCTCACCCTCGTCCCGGCCGTGCTGGGCTTCGCGGGCAAGCGTGTGCTCGGCAAGAAGGCACGCAGGAACCAGGAGCGCGAGCGGGCCGCGTCCACCCACGGCAAGCCCAACATGGGCACCCGCTGGGCCCGCTTCGTCCTGCGCCGTCCCGCCGTCGTGGTCCTGGTGGGAGTCGTCGGCCTCGGCGTCGCCGCCGTCCCGGCGGCCTCGCTGGAGATGGGCCTGCCCGACAACGGCTCGCAGCCGACCAGCACCACGCAGCGCAAGGCGTACGACATTCTCTCCGACTCCTTCGGGCCCGGCTTCAACGGCCCGCTGGTCGTCGTCGTGGACCTCAAGGGCGACGGCGACGCCGAGCGGACGGTCGGCCAGGTCTCCGACGCGGTGAAGGGCGTGAAGGACGTCGTCGCCGTCACCCCCGCCACCTACAACGAGGCCGGCGACACGGCGATGATCACGGCGGTCCCGAAGGACCGTCCCTCGTCCGTGGACACCGAGAACCTGGTCCACGCGGTCCGCGACGCGGGTGGTGAGGTCGCCTCGGACGCCGGGGTGAAGGTGCTGGTCACCGGTGCCACCGCGCTGAACACCGACTTCTCGCAGAAGATGAACGACGCGCTGGTGCCCTACCTGGCGGTCGTCGTCGGTCTGGCCTTCCTGCTGCTGATGCTCATCTTCCGGTCGATCCTCGTACCGCTGAAGGCCGCCTTCGGCTTCCTGCTGTCGGTCGTCGCCGCGCTCGGCGCGGTGGTCGCGGTCTTCCAGTGGGGCTGGCTCTCGGACTTCTTCGGCATCGAGCAGACCGGTCCGGTCATGTCGATGGTGCCGATCTTCATGGTGGGCACGGTCTTCGGTCTCGCCATGGACTACGAGGTCTTCCTGGTCACGCGGATGCGTGAGGCGTACGTCCACGGGGAGCAGCCGCGAGAGGCCGTCGAGACCGGCTTCCGGCACGGTGCCCGGGTGGTCACCGCTGCCGCGGTGATCATGATGGCGGTCTTCGCGGGCTTCGCCGGCTCGGGCGAGTCCATGATCAAACTGATCGGCTTCTCGCTGGCCGTCGCGGTCTTCTTCGACGCCTTCGTGGTCCGGATGGCCATCGTGCCCGCGGTGCTCGCGCTGCTCGGCGACAAGGCGTGGTGGCTGCCGCGCTGGCTCGACCGGCTGCTGCCGAACGTCGACGTGGAGGGCGACCAGCTCCGCAAGACGCTGGAGCGCAACGCGCGGGGCTCGGGCCGGGGGCCGGACTCCGACACGGACGGGAACAAGCCGATGGCGCGCGTCTGACACGCGGTGACCCCGGTCGCCGGACGGGCTCGGAAAAGCCCGTCCGGCACCAGGCAATTCAGGACGGGTGCGCGGCCCACGGGCCGCGCACCCGTCCTGTCACGTCCGAGGCCACCGCCCGAACCGGGCCGGGCCGCTCACGGCGTCCTGAGGTCCACGATCCGCTTGATCTTGCCCACCGAACGCTCCAGCGTCTCCGGATCCACCACCTCGACCGCCACCGAGACCCCGATCCCGTCCTTCACCGCCGCCACGATCGCCCGCTCGGCGGCCGTGCGCTGTTCCGGCGTCGCCTCCGTCCGCGCCTCGGCCCGCACTGTCAGGGCGTCCATCCGGCCCTCGCGGGTGAGCCGGAGCTGGAAGTGCGGGGCGACCCCCGCCGTACGCAGCACGATCTCCTCGATCTGGGTCGGGAACAGATTCACCCCGCGCAGGATCACCATGTCGTCGGTGCGCCCGGTGACCTTCTCCATCCGACGGAACACCCGCGCCGTGCCCGGCAGCAGCCGCGTCAGGTCGCGTGTGCGGTAGCGGATCACCGGCATCGCCTCCTTGGTGAGGGAGGTGAAGACCAGCTCGCCCTCCTCGCCGTCGGGCAGCACCTCACCGGTGAACGGGTCGACGACCTCCGGAAAGAAGTGGTCCTCCCAGATGTGCAGCCCGTCCTTCGTCTCGACGCACTCCTGCGCCACACCCGGGCCCATGACCTCGGAGAGGCCGTATATGTCCACCGCGTCGATCGCGAACCGCTCCTCGATCTCCCGCCGCATCTCCTCGGTCCACGGCTCGGCGCCGAAGATGCCGACCTTCAGCGAGGTCGCCCGGGGATCGACGCCCTGGCGCTCGAACTCGTCCAGCAGCGTCAGCATGTACGAGGGCGTCACCATGATGATCTCGGGCCGGAAATCGGTGATCAGCCGGACCTGCCGCGCCGTCATGCCCCCGGACGCCGGGATGACGGTGCAGCCGAGCCGCTCGGCGCCGTAGTGCGCGCCCAGACCGCCGGTGAACAGGCCGTATCCGTACGCCACATGGACCTTGTGACCGGGCCGGCCGCCGGCCGCCCGGATCGAGCGGGCCACCACGTCCGCCCAGGTGTCCAGATCGCCCTGTGTGTAGCCGACGACGGTCGGGCGGCCCGTGGTGCCGCTGGACGCGTGGACGCGCCGGACGTCCGCCTGGTCGACGGCGAACATCCCGAAGGGATAGTTGTCCCGCAGATCGGACTTGGCGGTGAGGGGAAAGCGGGCGAGGTCGGCGAGCGAGCGGCAGTCGTCCGGCCGCAGCCCGGCGGAGTCGAACGACTCCCGGTAGAAGGCCACGTTCTCGTACGCGTGCCGCAGCGTCGCCCGCAACCGGGTGAGCTGCAACGCTTCGAGCTCGTCCCGGCCGAGCTGCTCCCCGGCGTCCAGCGATACCGTCATGGCTGACTCTCCGACTCTTCCGTGCCCGCCTCGAACGTCGAACGTCGAACGTTCCGGTCGACCGATCATTCGGTTGATCCTCTTCCCGCTCAGTAATCCAGCCCCCCGGACGCGCGTCAAGGCTCCTGCCGTACCCCGGACGCGGCCGGACACCGTGGGTCCGGAGCCGTACGGCTGCCAACTGAGGCCCTCCGCAAGGGGGTTGGGGACTGCCGGTGCGGTGGCCTGTCGGGGACCGGGAACGATCGATAGGCTGGCCCCGGACGACGAACCGGGAGGAGCGGGACGTGGCTGAGAGCATCACCACCCAGCAGCCGTTGGCAGGCTGGGACAAGCCGGAGCTGGACCTGAGCAACGCCGACTGGCGTTCGAGCAGCCAGGGCACCGGGGACGTCCAGATCGCCTTCGTGGAAGGCTTCATCGCCATGCGCAACGGCGGCAAACCCGGGAATCCCTCGCTGATCTTCAGCCCCGCGGAGTGGCGGGCCTTCGTACTCAACGCCCGCGAAGGAGAGTTCGACCTCACCTGACCGCGTTCCGTCTCCCGCCCCGGCGAGCCCCAGGGTCCCGCGTCGCCGGGGCCCCGAGGAGACGTACCATTGCTCCATGTCCTTCCTCCGCCGCCGCAGCTCCGCCACACCCGCGGGCCCGGACTTCGACGTCCTCGCCATGGACCCGGGTGACTGGCCCGGAAATCTGGGCGCCGGTCTGCTGCCCGCCCCCGACGGCAGCTGTCAGGGTGTCTTCCTGCGCTACGACCTGTTCGGCGGACGCGGCCCGGCGATGATCATCGGCAATCTGCCCGAGGGGTCGCCGGCCCGTGAGCTGGAGGACGGTCAGATCCCCTTCGAGGTCGCGCAGCTGCTGATCGCCCTGGAGAACGAGGAGCAGGTCGACGTCGTCAGCACGGAGGACGTGCCGGTGATGCAGGGCGACAACCTGCTGATCGTGCGCCGGCTGAAGCTCTCCGAAAGCCGTATCGCCTGCGTGCAGTTCGACCGCAGCGACAACGTGCTCGTCACCATCGCGAGCTGGGACCGGCCTATCACCGACGACCTCTACGCGCTGCTGAAGCCGCTGCCGGCGGAGCTCTTCCAGCAGGGCTGAGCAGGGCCGGGCCGAAAGCCGCCCCTGGCGCGACCGGCGGGGCTCCCCGGCGCGCGTGACCCCATCGCCTCGCGGCCCGGAAAATGCCTGCCGTGAGGTTTTGTCATGTGCCTTGCCAATTCAGTCATCGGACTTTTAACGTCTGCCGCATGACTCAGGGCATCACCCGCAGAACCACGATGAAGTCCGCACTCGGCGTAACCAGTGCTCTCGCGCTGGGTGTACCTGCTCTGGCAGGTAGAGCGGCAGCCGCCGACCCCTCCGATGAATTGACGCTCTGGTATGCGAAGCCCGCCGGGGACTGGGAGCGCGAGAGCCTGCCCATCGGCAGCGGCGCGCTCGGCGCCGGTATCTACGGAACGCTCGCCTCCGAGCGACTGGTCCTCAACGAGAAGACGCTGTGGACCGGCGGCCCCGGCGCGCCGGACTACGACCACGGCAACTGGACCAGCCCGAGACCTGGAGTGCTGCGCGCGGTTCAGGACCGTATCGACGCCGAAGGGTCCATGACCCCCGAGGCCGTCGCGGCCGAACTGGGCCAGCCCAAGCACAACTTCGGCTCCTACAACGTCTTCGGCGACCTGCTGCTCGACGTCCCCGGCGCGCCCGGCGGCCCCGACCCCTCCTACCGGCGCTCCCTGGACATCGGTACGGCCCTCGCCTCGGTCTCGTACGCCCACCAAGGCGCCACGTACACACGGGAGTTCTTCGCCTCCCACCCGGGCAAGGTCATCGCGGGCCGGTTCGCCGCCGACCAGCCGGGCAAGATCGGCTTCACCCTCCGCTACACCTCCCCCCGCAAGGACTTCACGGCCACGGCGAGCGGCGACCGGCTCACGGTCCGGGGCAAGCTCCAGAACAACGGGCTGCTCTTCGAGGGCCAGATCCGCGTACGTACGGAAGGAGGCACCGTCACCGCCGGGAACGGCACCCTCACCGTCAGCGGCGCCGACAGCGCGTGGTTCGTGCTCGCGGCCGGTACCGACTACGCCGACACCTACCCCGACTACCGCACCGACGACCCCCACGGCGCGGTCACCGACGCCGTCGACCGGGCGGCCGGCCGCGGTTACGAAGACCTGCGCACCGAGCATGTCGAGGACTACCAGGGGCTGTTCGACCGGGTGTCGCTCGACATCGGCCAGCAGCTGTCGAACCTGCCGACCGACCAGCTGCTCGCCCAGTACACCGGCGGCACCAGCGGCGCCGACAAGGCGCTCGAAGCGCTGTACTTCCAGTACGGCCGCTATCTGCTCATCGCCTCCTCACGGTCCGGGTCGCTGCCCGCGAACCTCCAGGGCGTCTGGAACAACGTCACCAACCCGCCCTGGGACGCGGACTATCACGTCAACATCAACCTCCAGATGAACTACTGGCTCGCCGAGGTCACCAACCTCGCCGAGACCACCGCTCCGTACGACAAGTACGTCGACTCGATGCGCGCACCGGGCCGTATCACCGCGCGGGAGATCTTCGAGACCGCGGGCTGGGTGGTGAACAACGAGACCAATCCGTACGGCTTCACCGGCCTGCACCAGTACCCGCAGTCGTTCTGGTTCCCGGAGGCCGGCGCCTGGCTCACCCAGCAGATGTACGACCACTACCGGTTCAACGCCTCGACGGACTATCTGCGCTCCACCGCGTTCCCGGTGATGAAGGAGACCGCCGAGTTCTGGCTCGGCTTCCTGCGGACCGACCCGCGCGACGGCAAGCTCGTCGTCACCCCCAGCTACTCGCCCGAGAACGGCGACTTCACGGCCGGCGCGGCGATGTCGCAGCAGATCGTGTACGACCTGTTCACCAACACCCTGGAGGCGTCGGAGACCCTGGGCGACGACCCCCGGTTCCGCAGGCGGCTCCGGCTGGCGTTGCGCGATCTCGACCCCGGACTGCGCGTCGGGTCGTGGGGACAGCTCCAGGAGTGGAAGGAGGACCTGGACGACCCCAACAACGACCACCGGCATGTCTCGCACCTCTTCGGCCTGCACCCGGGCCGGCAGATCGAGGTCGGCACCGAGTGGGCCGACGCCGCCAAGGTCTCCCTCACCGCGCGTGGTGACGGCGGCACGGGCTGGAGCAAGGCCTGGAAGATCAACTTCTGGGCGCGGCTGCGCGACGGCGACCACGCGCACAAGATGCTCACCGAGCAACTGAAGAGCTCGACACTGCCGAACCTCTGGGACACCCATCCGCCGTTCCAGATCGACGGCAACTTCGGCGCCTCCTCCGGTGTCGCCGAGATGCTGCTCCAGAGCCAGCACGGCCCGATCGAGGTCCTGCCCGCCCTGCCCGCGTCCTGGCCCGACGGTTCGGTCACCGGGCTGCGGGCACGCGGCGGCGCCACGCTGGACATCACGTGGGCCGGCGGCAGGGCGAGCCGGATCGTCCTGACGGCGAGCCGTACCGGCGATCTGACCCTGCGCAGCACCCTGCTGCCCGGCGGCGAGGAGACGTTCCGAGCCACCGCCGGACAGGTGTACGAATTCACAGCGGGCCGCGGCCGGCACTGACGGACGCGGTACGAGGGGCTTCGTCCGGCAGCGGCGGCAGCCGGGCGAAGCCCCGCCGCGATTCGAGCGCCCAGCGCCCCTGCGGATACGGGCCGAATCCCGCACCATGGAGAGAGGTCCGGGGTACTCCATACCGGCCGCTCGCCGGTGTCGGACCTCCGCCGAGCTAAGGGGCAGCATGGACAGTAACGATCTGACGCCCGAGGTCCTGCGCAGGCTGAGGAAGCCGCGGTCCTACCCGGCGGTGTCCCTGACGATGCCCACCCATCGCGAGCCGCTGAACGACGAGGACTCCGTTCGGCTGCGCAACGTCCTCGCCGATGCCGTGCACCGCATGGAGGCCGACCCGGACATCTCGAAGGCGGCCTGCCGCGCCGTGAAGACGCAGCTCGACCGGGCGGTGGCCGAGGTCGACCTGGGCCACAAGCTCGACGGGTTGGTGATCTTCGCCGACGCCGACGAGCACCAGGTCTGGTACCTGCCTCGCGAGACGCCCGAGTCGGTCGTCATCAGCGACACCTATCTCACCCGGAACCTGGTGGCCGCCACCGCCCAGAAGCCCCGCTACTGGGTCCTGACCGTGGCCGCCGACCGCGCGAGACTGTGGAGCGGCGACGGCGAGTCCCTGCACGAGCACCGCGCCGACGGCTTCCCGATGACGCCGCCCGAGGAGACGTGGGACGTCGAGCGCGAGGAGCGCATCGGCGACACGCCGAGCACTTTCACCGACGAGGAGACCCGCAAGTTCCTGCGGTCCGTGGACGACGCCCTCACGGCCGTACTCGCCGCCCGTCCGCTCCCGTTCCATCTGGTCGGTGTCGCCCCCGCGCTCGCCCTGCTGGAGGACGCGGGCACCACCGCCAGGTCGGCGGCGGGCCGCCTTGCCAAGGGCGGCCTCACCGACGGCCCCGCCCATGTGCTGTGGAAGGCGATCCGGCCCGTCGTGGACCAGTACGCGCGCAACGAGGAGACGGAAGTCCTGGCCCGGCTCGACGACGCCAAGGGCAGGCGTATCTTCGCCGCGGGTCTGGACGAGGTGTGGGAGGCGGTACGCGAGCGGCGGGTGGGCCTCGTGGCGGTGGAGGAGCACTTCCAGCGCTCCGCCAGGATCAGCGACGGACATCTGATCCCGGTCGACGGCGACGACGGCGCGGCCCTCGGCCGTGAGGTGCAGGACGATGTCGTCGACGAACTTGTCGAGTCGGCCCTGGACGGCGGCGCGCAGGTCATGTTCCTCGACGACGACATGCTCGCGGGGCACGACCGGATCGCGGCGATGCTGCGCTACTGACGGCCCCGCCCCCCGGTGCCCGGGGGGAGAACGAGCCGGGCGCCACCGGTCCCCCACAGGCCGGTGGCGCCCGTCGCCCTACGAGAGCCGCGTCTCAGCGGCCCGGGGGCAGTACCCGGACATCGGACGCCTTCACATAGGCGACCCGGTGCCCGAACTGGATCTCGTAGTACCGCTCCTTGCCGCTCACCACGCGGTGACCCGTCGTGTCGAAGACCGGCGCGAAGTAGTACGCGCCCGGCACCTGGTCACCGACCACGTACTTCTGGCCCGCGAGCAGCTTGTACGGGAACGGCGAGATCGCCTGCACCGGGATGTCGGCCGGGTACGCCGACGCCTCCGGGTAGGCCCTGCCGTACACCGGGACCTCCGCGAGACCGGCCTTCGGTGTCAGCACCCGCTCCTCGGCGCTCACGGCCGTGGGCGCCGTACGCGGATTGTGGAACCAGGCCTTCTGGCCGAGGTACCAGATCGCCGTCCAGTCGCCCTCGCGCCCGGCGACGGCGTACTGCTGGCCCGTCGAGGCGCGTGCGCCCAGGTCGTTGACGCCGGTCGTGGAGTCCCCGCCGTTCGGCCGCAGACCGATGTCCTTGACCAGAGGGGAGGAGGCGTCCGGCGCGGTGTGCAGCCGTACCGCGCCCGAGCCGTGCGGGGCGCACGCCTGACCGGCCGTCACACAGCCGGTGTAGACGGGCTGGTTCGACGTGTAGTCGGGACGGATCGTCACCGCGTTCGCGTTCTGCCCGCCCTCCGCCTTGAAGGGCTTGCCCAGCAGTTCGAAGTAGTGCGCCCAGTCCCAGTACGGACCCGGGTCGGTGTGCATCCCGGCGATGGTCGACGCGGTCGTACCGGGCACGTTGTCGTGGCCGATGATGTGCTGCCGGTCGAGCGGGATGTCGTACCGGTCCGCGAGATAGCGCACCAGCCGCGACGACGTCCGGTACATCGCCTCGGTGTACCAGGCGTCGGGGGAGACGAGGAAACCCTCGTGCTCCAGGCCCACCGACGTGGCGTTGACATACCAGTTGCCCGCGTGCCAGCCGACGTCCTTGAGCGGGACGTGCTGCGCGATGTGCCCGTCGGACGAGCGCAGCGAATAGTGCCAGGAGACATACGTGGGGTCCTGGACCAGTTGGAGCGTGGTGTCCCAGGTCGCCTCGGTGTCATGGATGACGATCGAGTCGATGGACGGCGACCCGGCCTCGGGCCGGTCGGCCTTGTCGTGGTTGCCGTAGTCGCCCTCGCCGAACTCCTCGTACGGGGCGGGGATCCACTCGCAGGCCACGGTGCGCGGGCACTCGGTCCGACCGGCGTCGGCCTTGCGCAGCCCGAGCTTCGACACCTGCGAGGTGTCGGGGGCGACACCGGGCGTGGCCGGCAGCGCCACCCGCTGTCCGCTGTCGGTCGTACGCGTCTGGCCGCCCCTGATCACCGCGTAGACGTCGTTCGCGTACGTCGCGGCGGTGGCGGAGTCGTCGGCTCCGGAGAAGCGGGCGACGGCGCCGTACCAGTCGGCCGGGTCGGCGCTCAGCGGCCTGCCGAGCTCACGCTGGGCGTCGGCCAGCAGGGCCGCGCCGCCGCGGATGTTGGCGGCGGCGTCCTGCCTGAGCCGCTCGGCGGACTGCCCGGTGAGCTTCACCGCGCGGTCGACGGTGCGCAGCCGCGCCGGGAGTTCGGAGTTCTCCGGGACGACGGCCTCGCGGACCTCGTCCGGCGCGCCGGTCCTCACCGCGCGGGACGTGTCGCCGCGGGCGTCCTCCGTGCCGTGCGAGTGGTGGGGTGCCTCGGCGATCGCGGTCCTGGCGTCGGTGAGATGCATGGGGCCGTAGCCGCCGGTCACGCTCGGCGCGCCGCTGTGCGTGTCCCACCGCGACTGGAGGTAGGAGACACCGAGCAGCACGCTCCGCGGTACGTCGTACCGGTCGGCCGCCGCGGCGAAGTCACGCTGGAGCGAGCCGGCGGTGGGCTGTTCGGCGGTGGCGGAGGGAGCGGCGGAAACCAGTGGCAGCAGCAGGGCGGCCGAGGCGACGGCGCCCGCCGTCCGCGTCGCGCGTCCGCGGACGGATCTGACGGATGTGGGGGCGGAACCTTGCAATGCGGCCTCCAGTGACGTGGTGCGCGTAGCGCCCGCGGGGCTGTACCCGGCACGTGGCAGGTCGTGCGGGGGTACAGGGCAGGGCTACAGGGGTATCGGCTTGAAGGCGATCCGTCAATCAGGCGTGGCGGCAAGGATTTCGCACGTCAGCGTGCGTGTCGGGGACTTTCGCGGGTGGCGGGCCATGGGCCTGCGGCGCGTCAGTGGTGTGAACCAATGAGCGGACCCGACCGACCTGGAAGGATGTTGGTCCGACCTTGACGTTTCTTGAACATGACGCGCCGTCAGGCACGCCCGACCCCAGACGCGTCGGCGCTCACGAGGTGATGTCGCGTGCCAGCTGCCGGTCCACCTGCGACGGCGACAGGGCGTGCTCGATCGCCAGGATCCCCGCGCCGAACGCGGCAGCGTTCTCGCCCGTACGGCTCGGCTCGATCCGCAGTACATGCGTGGCCAGCGGATGCGACCGCCGGTACACCGCCTCCCGTACACCCGCGAGCAGCTGGTCGTGCACCGCCGCCAGCGCGCCGCCCAGCACCACCGTGTCGGGGTTGAAGAAGTTCACCAGCCCGGCCAGCACCTCGCCGACCGCGCGGCCCGCCTCGCGGACCATACGCAGCGCGTCCCTGTTGCCGGACTTCACCAGCCGTACGACATCACTGCCCGACGCCGCGTCGAGCCCCAGACCCGCCAGCCTGGCCGCGATCGCGGCGCCGCCGGCCACCGCCTCCAGACAGCCGAAGTTCCCGCACCGGCAGGCGTCCTCCTGCTCGCCGACCTTGATGTGCCCGATGTCGCCGGCGCTGCCCTGCGCGCCCCGGTGCAGCCTGCCGTCGGCGACGATGCCGCAGCCGATGCCCGTACCCACCTTGATGTAGAGCAGGAAGCGGGTGTCGGGGAACGCCCGCCGCTGCTCGGCCAGGGCCATCACATTCACGTCGTTGTCGACGAGTGCCCGCGCGCCGAAGCGGGAGGCGAAGAATTCGGGAATCGGATACTGGTGCCAGCCCGGCATGATCGGCGGATCGACCGGACGCCCCGTCGAGAACTCGACCGGCCCCGGCACCCCCACCCCGATGGACCGCAGCGTGCGGGCCTCGCGCCCGGCCTTCTCCAGCAGGGTGTGCAGCGTGCGTTCCACATGGCGCAGGACGGAGTCGGGGCCGTCCCCGATCGACAGCGGATCCTCCTGCGTGGCCAGGGTCGTACCGCCGATGTCCATCAGCGCCACCCGGCAGTGCGAGGCACCGAGGTCCACGCCCGCCACCACGTGCTCGCGGGTACGGAGCCGGAGCCTGCGCGGCGGCCTGCCGCCCGTCGAGCCGCCGGCCTCCGGCCCCCACTCGTCGACGAAGCCGTGCGCGATGAGCGCGTCCACGCGCTGGGAGACCGTGGAGCGCGCGAGCCCCGTCATCCGGGAGAGATCCGCGCGCGTCGCCGCGGCTCCGGAACTGATCAGCGTGAGCACCTCGCCCGGTGTGTGGGAGACGGCGTAACTGCTGTTATCCGGCAGCGCAGACATGGCCTCACCTTATGGAGGACTTTGGCTGCTCACAAGACGCCATTGATTCGCCGCCCGACCAAAGTCTCTGTCAACTCCGTTGAAATGAACGGCGCTTGGACTCTTGACAGGTCAAAGTCCAGTCACGACATTGCACAGCAGACCGCGACCGAGGAGCCATCGAGGAGCCAGGGGATGCTGACGATGCAGGGCGTGTCCAAGAGCTTTCTCGGGGTGCGTGTGCTCCATGACGTGGGACTCGACCTTCAACCCGGCGAGGTCCACGCCCTGGTGGGCGAGAACGGCGCCGGGAAATCCACTCTGATGAAGGTCCTGGCCGGCGAACACACCCCTGACACCGGCACGATCACGCTCGACGGAACGGCGCACACCTTCGGCCACCCCGGCCAGGCGCAGGCCGCCGGGATCGGCATCATCCACCAGGAGTTCGCGCTCCTCGCCCATCGCACGGTCGCCGAGAACGTCTTCCTCGGACGGGAGCCGACCCGCCGCGGCCTCGTCGACCGCGCCGCCATGGAACGGCGTACCGCCGAACTCCTCGCCGAGATCGACGAGACGGGCATCACCCCGCGCACGCTCGTCCGGGACCTGTCCGTCGCCCGGCAGCAGACGGTCGAGATCGTCAAGGCGCTCGCGTCCGACGTGCGTGTGCTTGTCATGGACGAGCCAACCGCACCCCTCGCCGAGCACGAGGTGGCACTCCTGTCGGCCCTGGTACGGAGGCTGACCGCGCGCGGACTCGGCATCCTGTACATCTCGCACCGCCTCAAGGAGGTCTTCGACCTCTCGACACGCGTCACCGTCCTCAAGGACGGCCGCCATGTCACCACCGTCCGCACCGCCGACACCACGCCGGACGACATCGTCCGCGCGATGGTGGGCCGCGACCTGACCGCGTACTACCCGCCGCGCGCCCGCCCCGACGAGATCGGCGACGTACGGCTCACCGTCACCGGCGGCGGCAACGCCCGCCTCAGGGACATCGACCTCACCCTGCGCGCCGGCGAGGTCGTGGGCATCGCGGGCCTGCAAGGGGCCGGGCGTACGTCACTGGCCCGCGCCCTGTTCGGCGCCGCGCCCTTCACCACCGGCGCCATGACCGTCGGCGGCAAGCCCCTGCGGCCCTCCAGGCCGCGCCAGGCCATCCGCGCGGGCATCGCCCTGGTCACCGAGGACCGCAAGAGCGAGGGACTGGCCCTGCGCCAGTCGGTACGGGACAACGCGCTGCTGGTCACCCGCGCCGTCGCGGTACGGGGCAGACCCCCGGCCGGACGGGAGGTCACCGCCCTCCTGGAACGCGTACGGCTCCAGTCACGCGGCGAGGACCAGCAGGTCCAGTTCCTCTCCGGCGGCAACCAGCAGAAGGTCGTCATCGCCAAGTGGCTGGCGGCGGGCCCCCAGGTGCTGCTCTTCGACGAGCCCACCCGGGGCGTCGACGTCGGGGCCAAGGCCGCCATCCACACCCTCGTACGCGAACTCGCCCGCGAGGGCCTCGCCGTACTGATCATCTCCTCCGAACTGCCCGAGCTCATAGGGATGAGTGACCGGATCCATGTGATGTCCGAAGGCCGCCTCGTCGGCGAACTGCCCGCCGGGGCCGGGGAGGAGAGCATCATGCGCCTCGCGACGGCCGGATCGGACCGCCCCGCCGTTGCCCCGAGTGCCCCGCGGGAGGGCGCCGCATGACCACCGTCGAATCGGCTCCCGCCCCGTCAGGACCCCCGCCGAAGCAGACATCGTCATCCAGGATCAAGGCCCTCCGCTCCGTGCGCCGGTCCGTCGACCCCGTCGTCGGCGTCTGGCTCGCCGCACTCGCCGTGACCGTTCTCGGCTGGATCGTCGTCGCCGCCCAGGGCGGGAACTTCCTCACCACCACCAACGCCGTCGCGATCCTCCAGAACTGCGTGGCGCTCGGCCTGGTCGCCGTCGGCCAGTCCGCCGTCATCCTCACCGGCAGCCTCGACCTCTCCGTCGCCTACCTCATCAGCCTCGGCACACTCGTCGCCGCCGAGACCATGGCGAGCGGCGGAGTCGTCACCGCCGTGATCGCCGTCCTCGCGCTGTCCGTCGCCGTCGGCCTCGCCAACGGGCTGATCGTCACCGGCCTCAAGGTCAACGCGTTCATCGCGACCCTCGGCATGGCGTTCATCCTGCGCGGCTGGATCGAGGACAACTACACCGGACCCGCCGGGGAGGTGCCCGTCTCCTTCCAGCGCCTCGGCTACGACCGCATCGGACCCGTACCCGTCTCGGTGTTCCTGCTCATCGCCGTGGCCGCCGTGATGTGGCTCATCACCCGCCGTACCCGCCTCGGCCACCACATGTACGCCACCGGCGGGGACGAACACGCCGCCCGGCTCTCGGGCGTACGGACCGGACGCACCGTCGTGATCGCCCACGTCCTGTGCTCGCTCTGCGTCGGCGCCGCCGCGCTCTTCCTCGCGGCACGGCTGGGCGCGGGCGCCCCGTGGGCGGGCACCGAGGCGCGCTACGACCTGGAGTCGATCGCCGCCGTGGTCCTCGGCGGCACGGCGCTCGCGGGCGGCCGAGGGGGAGTGGCGGGCACCCTCGGCGGCGTGTTCGTCCTCGCCGTGCTCGACAGCGTGTTCAACCAGCTCTCCGTGGACCCGTTCTTCAAGAACGTCGTACGCGGCGTCGTCATCATCGCCGCCGTCGCCATCTACGCCCGGCCCAGGCGGACCCCGAAGGCACCGAAGGCCCTGAAGGCAGGGGGAAGCGTATGAGCGCCCCGACCGAGACCCCGGACACGGCCAAGCCCGTGACAGGGAAAGCCCCGGCCGCCGCCGGCACACGGATCGTCCGCGCGCTCGGCACAGGAATCCCCGTCTATGCGCTTCTCGCCGTGCTGCTCCTCGCGCTGCTGATCACCGACCCGGGCTTCTACGAACCCGACAGCTTCCTCTCCTTCGTCAAGCGCGCCGCGCCGCTGGTGATCCTGGCCGCCGGGCAGTATCTGGTCATCGTCTGCGGGGAGTTCGACCTCTCCGTCGGTGCGATCGTCACCGCGGGCGTGGTCGTCGCCGCCGAACTGTACGGCTCCTTCCCCGACGCCCACTGGCTGGTGGTGACGGCCGTCCTGCTCGTCGCCGGGGGCCTGGCGGGGCTGATCAGCGGACTGGTCACCACCGTCCTGCGGGTGCCGTCGTTCATCACCACCCTCGGCATGATGCTCATCCTCGAAGGCGCCGTCTTCTTCTGGACCGGCGGCTCCCCCCAGGGCGTACTGCCCACCGCCTTCCGCCAGTTGGGCCGGGGCACCGCCTTCGGCTGGCTGCCCTGGGCGGTCGTCGCCTGTCTGGTCGCCGGAACCGTCGCCGTCCTGGTGATGCGCTCCGACTTCGGACGCACGCTCGTCGCCACCGGCGACAGCGACCGCGCCGCCACCCTCGCCGGAGTGCGGGTGATCCGGGTGCGGACCGTCGCCTTCGTCCTCTCCGGCGCCGCCGCCGCGCTCGCCGCCGTCCTCGTCGGAGGATTCTCCGGAGTCTCCGCACAGGCGGGCAGGGGCTACGAGTTCGAGGCCATCACCGCCGTCGTCCTCGGCGGAGTGGTCCTGGGCGGGGCCGGGGCTCGGTGGTCGCCGCCATGGCCGGTGCCTTCTCGCTCCAGGCACTGTTCACCCTGCTCAACCTCCAAGGCGTCTCCGGAGCCCTGGAGTCCACTGTCCAAGGTGTCATCGTCATCGCCGCGGTCGGCCTCGGAGCCGCCGACTGGTCCCGGCTGCGCCACCGTCGTACGCCACTCGGCGCCGGTCCACCGGGCCGTAAGCCACCGGGCACTACGCACCCCACCGGTACGCACCCCTCGGGAGGAACACCCTCATGACCCTCATCCGTACCGTCCGCGGACGTGCGCTCGCCGCGGGCGCGGCGCTGCTCGGCGCCGTACTCGTCACCTCCTGCACGAGCGACGCGCCGGCCGAGTCGCCGGCCGCGTCGGGCAGCGGGAGCACGGCGGACGCGGGCACCGGGAAACAGTCCACGTTCTTCGAACAGGCGGAGTACGAGCGCCAGTTGGCCCTTGCGGGCGAGACGCCCGAGGGCCCGGCCGACAAGCCGTGGGAGCAGATGCTCAACCCGCGGATGACCGACACCGCCCAGTACAAGATGGCCGACCCGAGCGGCATCGAGCTGTGCTTCTCCAACGCGGGCGTCTTCAACCCCTGGCGGCAGGTGGGGCTGAAGAACATGCGCGCCGAGGTGAAACTCCACAAGGAGATCACCAAGTTCACCGTCCTGGACGCCCAGGGCAAGGACGACAAGCAGATCTCCGACATCCAGGAACTGTCCGCCCGCGGCTGCGACGCGCTGATCGTCTCGCCGAACACGACGGCCACTCTCACCCCCGCCGTGAAGCAGGCCTGCGGCAAGCTGCCGGTCGTCGTCTTCGACCGGGGTGTGGAGACCGACTGCGCCGTCACGTTCGTCAACCCGATCGGCGGCTACGCGTACGGCGCGGTGGCGGCCGACTTCCTCGTCGAGAAGGTCAAGCCGAAGGGCAAGATCCTCGCGCTGCGCATCTCGCCCGGCGTGGACGTCCTGGAGACCCGCTGGTCGGCCGCGAAGGTCGCCTTCGACAAGAGTGAACTCGACGTCGTGGACGTGAAGTTCACCGACGGCGACCCGGCGAAGGCCAAGTCGATCGTGACCGACGCGCTCACCCGGCACGGCGACATCGACGGTGTGTGGATGGATTCGGGCGCCACGGCCGTCGCCGCTGTCGAGGCCTTCGAGGACGCGGGGAAGGACGTACCGCCCATCACCGGCGAGGACCAGCAGGACTTCCTCCAGGCCTGGCAGGACAAGGACCTCACGGCGATCGCCCCCGCGTACCCGACCTTCCAGTGGCGTACGCCCGTGATCGCCGCGCTGGACATCCTCAAGGGCCGGGAAGTGCCCAAGGAGTGGAAGCTCCCGCAGCCCACCATCACTCAGGAGAATCTCGCCGACTACCTCAAGCCCGGCATGCCGCCGCTGCATTACGCGATGTGCGGCTGCGAGTCGATGCCCGGCTTCCCGAAGGACTGGGGCGGCAAGTGACGGCGCCGACCGAGACGTCGCCCTCACTCCCGCCGTTCGCGCTCGGCGCCAACCCGTGGATCTGGCACTCCCCGGTCGACGGCGAAGCCCTGGCCGAGACGCTGCCGCGGCTGGCCGCCTGGGGCTTCGACTGCGTCGAACTCCCGCTGGAACAGGCCGACGACTGGGAGCCCCCCGCCGCGTCGAAGGTGCTGGACGCGACGGGGCTCGCCCCGGCCGCCGTCATCGCAGTCATGCCGCCGGGCCGCGATCTCGTGGCCACCGATCGGGCGACCGTGCGCACCACGCAGGACTATCTGCGGCGCTGCGTCGACGCGGCCCACGCGATCGGGGCGCCCGTCGTGGCCGGCCCGGTCTACACGGCCGTCGGGCGCTCCTGGCGGATGACGGACGGTGAGCGGGCGGCGGCGTGGGCCGAGTGGCGTGAGCACATCGCGCCCGTCGTCGCCCACGCACGGGAGGCGGAGGTGATGATCGCCGTCGAGCCGCTGAACCGGTACGAGACGAGTCTGCTCAACACGGTCGCCCAGTGCCTCGAAGCGATGGACGGCCTGGACGCGGCGGGCATCGGCATCGCGCTCGACGTCTACCACCAGAACATCGAGGAGCGCGGTCTGCCCGGCGCCGTACGGGAGGCGGGGGATCGCATCGTCCATGTCCAGGTGTGCGCCAACGACCGCGGCGCGCCCGGCGCGGACCACCTCGACTGGCCCGGCTTCCTGACCGCGCTCGCGGGCGGCGGCTACCGGGGGCCGCTCTGCATCGAGTCCTTCACCGCGCACAACGACGCGATCGCGGTCGCCGCCTCCGTCTGGCGCCCGCTCGCACCCAGCCAGGACGCGCTCGCCACCGACGGGCTGGCCTTCCTGCGCCGGGTTCTCACCGGCGGCTGAGTGCCGGCCGGCGGGCCCACCCGACGGCCGAGATCCGACCGACCGCTCCCATCCCCCCAGAGAGGATCGGCAGATGAAATGGCATGTGCATGACAGTAAGCGGCCTGGGAGAGCGCTCCGAAGAGCGTTCGTCGCCGGGGCCGGCGCCCTGTTGCTCGCCCTGACCGCCCTGCCCACCGGCGCCGGAGCCGCCGAGAAGGAACCCGCCTTCAAGGCCCTGCTCTTCACTCGCGCCGTCGGCTACGTCCACGGATCCATCCCGAACGGCATCACGATGTTCGAGGAGGAGGCCGCCGAGAACGGCTTCGAGATCGTCCAGAGCGACGACCCCACCGTCTTCAGCGACGACAACCTCGCGCAGTACGACGCGATCGTCATGCTCCAGAACTCCGGCATGGTCTGGGACACCGAGGCCCAGCGCCAGGCCATGAAGACGTATGTACAGAGCGGCAAGGGTGTCGTCGCCATCCACAACACCCTCGACATGGGCGTGGAGGAGGCGTTCCCCTGGTGGGACGAGACCATCAACGGCGGCGCCCACATGCCCACCCACTCGCCCGGCGTGCTCCAGGGCACGGCCAAGGTCGCCGACCAGGTCCACCCCTCCACCAAGGGACTGCCCGAGCGCTGGGAACGCCCGGAGGAGTGGTACAACTTCGATGAGAACCCCCGCGGTGACGTCCACGTCCTGGTCACCGCCGACGAGACGACGTACAACCCCGGCCCCGACGCCATGGGCGCCGACCACCCCATCTCCTGGTGCCGCAACACCGAGGGCGGCAAGGTCTGGGCCACCGCCATGGGCCATGACACCCCCGCGTACGACGAAGAGGCCTTCCGCGACCATGTCGTCGGCGGCCTCCAGTGGGCGGCCGGTGAGAAACCGGGCGACTGCGGCGGCACCGACTGGGGCGCCTACGAGAAGGTCACCCTCGACGACAACACCGCCGACCCGATGGAACTCGACGTCGCCGACGACGGCCGTGCGATCTACGCGCAGCGCGGCGGCGAACTGAAGATCTTCGACCCGGCGTCCCACTCCACCGTCACCGCCGGCAAGCTGGACGTCTACACCGGCGGCGAGGACGGCCTGGTCGGTATGGAACTCGACCCGGACTTCGCCACCAACCACTGGATCTACCTCTACTACGCGCCGGCCGGCGAACCCGAGGACATCAACCGGCTGTCCCGCTTCACCCTCCACGGCAACACCCTCGACCTCGCCAGCGAGAAGAAACTCCTCGACGTCCCGGCCTACCGCTCCCGCACCTTCACCGAACCCGGACACACCGGCGGCGCCGTCGAGTTCGGCCCCGACGGCACCCTGTACCTCGGCGTCGGCGACGACGTACCGCCCAACCTCGACCCCGACTGGCAGGGCTACGCGCCGATCGACTGGCGCGAGGGCAAGGAGATGCTCGACGCCGCGCGCACCGCGGGCAACACCAACGACCTGCGCGGCAAACTCCTGCGCATCAAGCCCACCAAAAAGGGCGGATACACCATCCCGAAGGGCAACCTCTTCGCGGAAGGAACCGACAAGACCCGGCCCGAGATCTACGCGATGGGCTTCCGCAACCCGTTCCGCTTCACCGTCGACCAGGAGACCGGCTACGTCCACCTCGCCGACTACGGCCCCGACCGCGGACTGCCCACCACCGACCGGGGCCCCGAGGGCCTGGTCGAGTACAACGTCATCAAGAAGCCGGCGAACTTCGGCTGGCCGTTCTGCCACGGGAACGACCAGGCGTACGCGCCGTACAACCCGGACACCGGGGAGATCGGCGAGAAGTTCGACTGCGCCAACCCGACGAACCCCTCGCCCAACAACACGGGCCTGACCGAACTGCCGCAGATCCAGCAGCCCGAACTCTGGTACGGCTACGGCGTGTCCGAGCAGTTCCCGGAGATGGGCGAGGGCGGCTCGGCCCCGATGGGCGGACCGGTCTACCGCTACGACCCCGACAACCCCTCCGAGACGAAGTTCCCCGAGTACTTCGACGGCGCGAGCTTCCTCTACGAGTGGTCACGCAACTACATCAAGGAAGTCCGCTTCGACAAGGACGAGAAACTCCTCAAGGTCAACGACTTCATGGACTCGGTGGCCTTCAAGAGCCCCATGGACATGACCTTCGGGCCCGACGGCTCGCTCTACGTCCTGGAGTGGGGCAGCGAATTCGGCGGCGGCAACAACGACTCCGGCCTCTACCGCATCGACTACGCCCAGGGACGCCGCAGCCCCGTCGCCAAGGCCGCCGCCTCCGTCACCGACGGACCGCTCCCGCTCGAAGTGGACTTCTCCAGCGCGGGCAGCGCCGACCCGGACGGCGACGCGCTGACCTACGAGTGGGACTTCGACGGTAACGGCACCTACGACTCCACCGACGAGAACGCCACCCACACCTACACCCAAGGCGGCGAGTTCAGCGCCCAGTTGAAGGTCACCGACTCCACCGGGAAGTCCGGCTTCGCCAACGTGCCCATCACCGCGGGCAACACCACCCCGAAGGTGACCATCGACATCCCGGTCGACGGCAAGCTCATCGAGTTCGGCGACCAGGTCCCGTACAAGATCACCGTCACCGACCCGGAGGACGGGACCGTCGACTGCTCCAAGGTCACCATCAACCCGGCTCTCGGGCACGACGACCACGAGCACCCCACCAACGACATCCCCGGGTGCGAGGGCACCGTGGACACCGGTGACCTCGGTGGCCACCCCGAGGGCGCCGACCTCACCTACGTACTCAACGCCAAGTACACCGACGGCGGCGGCGACGGGGTACCGGCGCTGACCGGGTACGGGCGGGCCGTCCTCCAACCGAAGCTCAAGCAGGCCGAGTACCACGACGACCAGTCGGGCACCCGCATCGTCGACCAGGCGGGCGCCGCGAACGGCAAACGCGTCGGTGACATCAGCGACGGCGACTGGGTGGCCTTCGAACCGATGAGCGTGGAGGGCATCGCCTCGGTCGGCTACCAGATCTCCTCGCCCTACGGAGTCGGCGCGATCGAACTACGGGCAGGCGCCCCGGACGGCGAACTGCTCGCCACCACCCCGATCCCCAACACCGGGGACTGGGACGTCTACCAGGCGACCGACGCGGTACCGGTGAAGGCCCACCCGGGCACTCACAAGCTGTATCTCGTCTTCACGTCACCACAGAACAACTCGTTCGACGTCGACACGGTCGAGTTCGGCGGACCGTAGAGCGAAGAGCACCACGCACGTCGCGCGCCCGGTGTGTCGGCACCGGGCGCGCGACGCGCCGCTCCACGCGGTCCCCCGACGCGCGGATCAGCGTGTACCGACCGCGGCGCGCACGGCCCGGCGGGCCATCGCGCAGTCGTCGTGCAGCCGCCGCAGCAGCAGCCGCTGCTCCTCGCCCGTCGGCGCCGCACCCTGCTGGGGCTGGTTCGCCCCGCCGACCGTCGGCGCCTCGCGCATGGTGCGCTGCACCTGCATCTCGTACTTACGGATCTCCGCCGTCAGCACCAGCATCAGATTGACCAGGAAGGCGTCCCGGTCCGCCGTACTCCTGATCTGCGCGAGCTTGCTGATCTGCTGCCGTGCCAGCGGGTTGTTCCCGAGCACCATCCAGAGCGTCGCCAGGTCGTACCCGGGCAGATACCAGCCCGCGTGCTCCCAGTCGACCAGCACCGCCCCCGCCGGTGACAGCAGCATGTTGGAGAGCAGCGCGTCACCGTGGCAGAACTGCCGCATGCCCGGCCGCCCCAGACCACGCATCAGCGTCTGGAGATCCCCCAGGTCCCGGTCGGTGAAGAGACCGAGCTCGTGATAGCGGGTGACCCGCGACGCGTAGTCGAGACCGGCCACGAACATGTCGCCCGGCGGACGCCAGGTGTTGAGCCGCGTCACGGCGCCCAGCACGGCCCGAACGTCAGCGCGCGGGGGAGCCTCGGCGGGGTGGCGCGACAGGGCCGCGGCGCGGCCCGGCATCCGCTCGACCACCAGCGTGCAGTTGTCGGGATCGGCGGCGATCAGGCGGGGGGCCCGTACCGGCGGGCGGTGCCGCACGAACGAGCGGTAAGTGGCTATCTCGTGCCGGAAACTCTCGGCCCACGCGGGTGACTGGTCCAGCAGACACTTGGCCACCGCGGTCGTCCGCCCGGTCGTCCCGACCAGCAGCACCGAGCGGCCGCTGCGCCGCAGCACCTGCACGGGGTTGAACTCCGGACAGATCCGGTGCACCGAGGCGACGGCCATCCTCAACTGCGCGCCCTGGGGGCCCGACAGATCCAGTCGGCCGCCGAGCGGCCCGCCCGCCGTGGCCGGCCAGCGCCGGGTCCGGCCGGCGTGGGTGGGGTCGAGATACGGTCCGCCGCCGGCCGCGGGTGCCCGCTGCTGACGGGGCGGGACGGCCACGGAGGACGATGCTGTGTACGACGACGCTGTGTACATGGGCGAACGGATCCCTTCGTGTACCGACTAATTCCCGCGCCACCCGTCCCGGCGGTCCTTCCGCATCCTGGGGAATGTGTCGGACCCCCGGGGCCGGGTGGCGCGTTCCTACACGACACCCGGCCGCGGGTGGCACACCACGTAGCGCACCCTGGCGAAGCCTGGCGAATAGTCGCCAGGCATCTGACAGAGGGTTACTGTCAACTCAGCCGAGAACCTGGGGGCTTGACGTGACCGGAGAACCCAACGCCCGCCTGTCGGACCTGTTCGGCCTCGCCGGCTGGTCCAAGGGCGAACTCGCGCGGCTGGTGAACAGACAGGCGGCGGCCCTCGGCCACCCGCAGCTGGCCACCGACACCTCGCGGGTCAGACGCTGGATCGACATGGGGGAGATCCCACGCGATCCGGTACCGAGGGTGATGGCATCTCTGTTCACCGAGCGGCTCGGCCGTGTCGTGACCATCGAGGACCTCGGGTTCGTACGACACGGACGCGCGGGGAGACGACGGGACGCCGGGAACGCATCGAACCCCGACGGCCTGCCTTGGGCGCCCGACCGGACGGCTGCGGTCCTCACCGAATTCACGGGAATGGACCTCATGCTCAACCGACGCGGCTTGGTGGGCGCGGGCGCCGTGCTCACCGCAGGCACCGCACTCAGCAGTTCCATGTACGACTGGCTGCACTCCGACCCCGCTCTGACCGACGACGCTCCCCGGAGCGCCGATCCCCTGAACGCCGACCCCGCCGGGTACGACCGCTACGAGGCCGCCCCCATCGGGTCCCAGGAGATCGACGCACTGGAGAACTCCGTCGACGTCTTCCGGGCCTGGGACGCCGCCCGAGGGGGCGGTCTCCAGCGCAAGGCGGTGGTGGGCCAGCTCAACGAGGTGGGCGGCATGCTCTCGTACCGCCATCCTCCCCATCTCCAGCGGCGCCTGTGGGGCGTCGCTGCCAACCTGGCGGTCCTCGCCGGCTGGATGTCGCACGACGTCGGCCTCGAACCCACCGCCCAGAAGTACTTCGTCATCGCCACCCACGCGGCGCGCGAGGGCGGCGACCGTCCGCGCGCGGGCGAGGCGCTCTCCAGGGCGGCCCGTCAGATGGTCCATCTGGGGCGGCCGGACGAGGCGCTCGATCTGATGAAGCTCGCCAAGTCCGGCTCGGGGGACGAGGTACTTCCCCGTACGCGGGCGATGCTCTGCACGATCGAGGCGTGGGCACAGGCGTCGATGGGGCGCGGCCAGGCCATGCGCAGGACTTTGGGCGAGGCGGAGAACCTGTTCGTCTCGGACAAGCGCGATGTGCCGCCGCCGAGTTGGATGCAGATGTTCGACGAGGCGGATCTGTACGGCATGGAGGCGCTGGCCTACCGTACGCTCGCCGATCACGAGCCCGCGGCGGCGGCCATAGCTCAACGGCACGCCAAGAGGGCGATCGAGCTGCGCCAGAACGGCCGTCAGCGGTCGATGATCTTCGACTACCTCTCGCTGGCCTCGGCCTGTTTCATCGCGGACGATCCCGAACAGGCCGACCGTTACGCGCGGTTGGCGCTGGTGTCGATGGGGGAGACCTCGTCGCACCGCACCTGGGACCGGCTGCGGGAGATGTACCGGCTCACGGGTCAGTACGCGGCGCACGCCTCCATCCAGGAGCTGCGCGAGGAGATCGACGCGGTCCTGCCGCGTACCGGGAGGAAATCGAGGAGTTCGGAGATCTAAGGGCTGTCCCGTAATCCCCGGCGGGCGCACGACGACAGCTACGGCACCTCGCCGTGTTGTCGGATCGCCCGAACACGCCCGGTACGAGGACGACCCTCCGCCTTGGATGTACCGCATCTGACGCCGCGCGCTGATCCACCGGGGATTACGGGACAGCCCTCAGGGTCCGTCGTTTGGATCTTGCCGGGCTCGCGGGGGCAGGCCCCCGGCGGCTACGACTCCGGGCCGATCCTCGCGACCAGTACACAGGCGTCGTCCTCGCGTCCGGTCTCGCCGAACTCCTCGGCGACCGTCCTGACACAGTCCTGCGCGTCACGTGCCCCGGTCAGGCGGGGCCCGAGCGCCAGAAGCCGGTCCACCCCGGCCCGGTCCGTCAGCCTGCCGGTGTGCAGCACCAGCAGATCACCGGGCAGCAACTGGATCTCGGCCTGTTCGTACGCGGCACCCGATGTCGCACCGAGCAGGACACCGTCCAGCGGAGTCAGCGCGCGCCCCGTCCCGTCGCGGAACAGCAGCGGGGCGGGGTGTCCCGCCTGCGCCCAGACCAGGGTGCGGGTCTCGGCGCGGTAGCGGCAGCAGACCGCGCTTCCGAGCGCCGGCTGGTCGGCCGTGTCGAGCAGCTGGTTGAGATGGCCCATCAACGCGCCCGGCTCGACTCCGGCCACCGCCATACCGCGCAGGGCGCCGAGGAGCATCGCCATCGTGGAGGCGGCCGTCACGCCGTGGCCGGTGAGATCGCCGACCGTCAACAGGGTGTTCCCGTCGGGGAGTTTCAGCGCGTCGAACCAGTCGCCCCCGACGAGCCCGCCGCCGGCCGGCGGCAGATAGTGGCCCGCCAGATCCAGCGTTCCCGGCTCGCTCTGCGGGGACTGGAGGGACCCGCGCCACGACGGCAGCACGGCCTCCTGCAACTCGACCACGAGCCGCTGTTCGGTCCTGGCGCTCCGCTCCTGGCGCCGGAGCGAGTCACCCGACTCGTGGAGCGCACGCCGGCTCCGGCGTAACTCGCTGACATCGCGCAGCACCGCCCACATGGAGGCGGTACAGCCGTCGGAGTCGAGCACGGGCTCGCCCATCATGTGCAGCGTGCGCACGCGCCGGTCGGTCCTGACGATGCGGAACTCGCTGTCGATGGGCCTGCCGTCGACAAGACACTCGGTCACCAGCGTCTGGAGCAGGCTCTGGTCCTCGGCGACCATCACGGACGGCAGTTCGTCCAGGGTCATGGGGCCCTTCTCGGGCCTCCGGCCGAAGATCTCGTACAGCTCCGGGGACCAGGTGACCTCGTCGGTGAGGAGATTCCACTCGGCGCTGCCGACCCGGCTCAGCAGCGAACCGCTCCCGTCGTCGGTCGGCACCGCGCCCGCCTCCGTGGACGGCGATTCGGTTTCGTCGCCGGGAAGTCCGTTCTTGAGCTGTCCCAGGTGGGCGCCGAGATCATCCAGTTGATGAACCGCCAGGTCGCAGAGCGCGCGCTGCCAGCGCCACTGCGTGTTGTGCTCGTCGGCCACGGTGTCCCTGCGCACGGCGTCCACGTCACCGCGCAGCCTGCGGGTGCGCGTGATGAGGGACTCCACCACGCCCCGCTCCGGTGGCTGCGGGGCGGGACGGTCCGCGAACAGATGGGACGGCATCTCGAACTCCGATACAGGCGTGGCACTGCCAGGTCTGAAGGGTGGGCCGTTACGACTGTTGCACAGGCCGCTACGACTCGTAAGGGATTCGGCAACACTCGATTCGGTGGTGCTTCCGGCATATGCCACAGGCGGGGCAAGTGACCCACCGTTACGCGGAGTTGGCGCGGCGGGTGGGTGCGGCCCCCCGGCCGGGAGCGGACGCTCACCCGGTGGGGGCGCGGTGGAGCACGACGAGTAGTCGCCACACCTGACCGGCGACCGCCTCCGGCGGCGCGTCGATCAGACCGTGCAGCCAGTCCGCCAGCACACCGGCGAACGACGCCGCGACCGCCGATGCGATCAACTCCGGCTCCGGCGCCCCCGCCAGGGCGCGCTCGGTACGGCTGCGCTCCCGCAGCTCCCGGTGGAGCAGCTCGCCGAGCGGGCCGCCGCCGCCGGGGCGCAGCAGCGTGCGGTACAGGCCGGCGTGCGGTACGAGACCGGTGAAGAACGCCGTCAGGTCGGGTGGCGGCGACGCGGGGTCCGGCAGACCACGCCAGGCGTGCAGCGCGTCCACCGCGTCCCGGACGACCGTGGCGCACGCGTCGACGGCGAGGGCCCGGAGGTCCGGGTAGTGCAGATAGAACGTGGCCCGGCCGACTCCCGCCCTGCGCACCAGCGCGGCCACGCCCACCTGTTCGAGCGGACGCTCCGCGCACTCGTCGAGGAGTGCCTGCCGCAGGGCGGCCCGGGTCCGGGCCGCCCGCGGATCGCCCGGGGGTGAGGGGGCGGCAGACCCACCGGCCGTCCCGCCGGAGGCCGAGCCCGTCATCCCGCCGCCAGTACGACGGCCAACGTGATCGCGCCCGGCAGCGCCTGGACGAAGAGGATGCGGCGGTTCGCCGTGGCCGCGCCGTACACCCCGGCGACGACCACACAGCTCAGGAAGAATATCTGCGCGTGGCGCCCCGTCGGGTCCGCCGCGATCAGACCCCAGACGAGGCCGGCCGCGAGGAATCCGTTGTAGAGACCCTGGTTGGCGGCCAGGGGCGCGGTGGCACGGGCCATCTCCGCGTCGAAGCCGGACAGGCTCCTGCCGGGGCCGCGCTCCCAGAGGAACATCTCCAGCACCATGACGTAGACGTGGAAGGCGGCCACGAGGGCGACCAGGATCTGGGCGGCGGTACTCACGGAGACATCCTCAGGGGGTTCGTGTTTCTGGACAGGTGTCCGTGAACTATAGACACCTGTCCAGAAGGCGGCTCACCGGCCCCGGTACGGTTCCCTCAAGTCCTGTCGCTGTCGGAGTCGCTGTCGCTGCCGCCGTTGCTGTCGCCCGCCTCGCCGGAACGGTCGGGTGCCTGCCGCCGGTTGATGCCCGCCGAGAGCAGCGCGTCCTCGCACCGGGCCACCGCCTCCTCGCGGGACGGCAACTGCCGCCACGCGCCCTCGCCGCCCGCTCGGGTGCCCTCGTCGGCGTGCGGCGCCAGATCGCCGACCACTGTCACCTGATGCCCCTGCGCCGCCAGCCCGGCCAGCGCCTCGCGCAGCATGATCTCGGCGAACGGCCTGATCTCCGAGACGTCCTCCAGATCGAGCACCACCCAGCCGGGCTCCCCCGGGACGACGTTGCCCAGTTCGTGCAGCAGCCGCTCGGCCTCCGTGAAGTCGAGGATGCCCTGGGCGGCGACGATCGCCACGCGGTCACCCGCGCGCTCGATCACCTCACGCTCGGCCTCGCCGCGCGGGCGCCCGGAGGGCGCGGTCCGCGCGGTCTCCGCCAGCTTCACCGTCGGCGCCGTACGCGAGGACCGGCGCATCAGATGCAGCCCGAAGCGTGCCGACATCTCGCGCAGCACGGCCATGCCGCGTACCGGGGTGCCCGTGGCGTCCAGCGGCGGGCTGTGCACCGCGAGACCGAACCGCGCCGGGCTGGCGGCGATCAGCCCGCCCGACACGCCGCTCTTGGCCGGCAGCCCGACGCGCAGCAGCCAGTCGCCCGACGCGTTGTACATCCCGCAGGAGGCCATCACCGCGAGCACCTGCACCGCCACCGGTTCGGGCACGACCGTCTCGCCGGTGGAGGGGTTGACGCCGCCGTTGGCCAGCGTCGCGGCCATCACCGCCAGATCGACCGTCGTCACGCGCACCGAACACTGACGAAAGTACGTCTCCACGCCGCTCGGGCTGCCGGGGAGCGATCCCGCGCCGCGCATCAGATACGCCAGGGCCCGGTTGCGGTCGCCGGTCTCGGACTCCGACGCGCGGACCCTCTCGTCCACGTCCAGCCGCCGTCCGGCGAACCGGCCGAGACAGTCGAGGATCCGCTCGAACCGCTCCTCCTCGTCGGTTCCGGGTACCAGCGCGGTCGTGACGATCGCCCCCGCGTTGATCATCGCGTTCGCCGGCCGCCCCGTGGTCGGCTCCAGACTGATCGCGTTGTACGCCTCGCCGCTTGGCTCGGCGCCGACCCAGCGGGTCACCTCGTCCAGGCCCAGCTCCGCCAGGACCAGCGCGTAGACGAACGGCTTCGACACCGACTGGAGGGTGAAGGGCGTATCCACGCCGCCCGACCAGTAGTGGTTGCCGCCCATGCTGGTCAGCGCGATTCCGAAGGTGTGCGGGTCGGCGGTGGCCAACTGCGGGATGTACGAGGCGATTTCACCCTCGTCCAGGGTGGCGACCCGCCGCTGGAGCTCCACCAGCGCGTCGGTGATCACATCGGTGGCCGAGACGGGTGTCACGGACGACCTCCATGGGCTGTCTGCGGAGTGCGCCGGGGCAAACCGGAGCCCCCGGGCGCGGACGAGAACATCCGCGCCCGGGGGCTCCGGCCGGCATTCCCCGATGGGGGCGCTTGGAGTCGGCGCCGCCCACTCTGGCAGCCGGGGTGATCAGGCCCCGGGAAGCCGCGCCGTGCCGTCCGGCGGTGTCACCAGATGGACTCGGCCCATTCGGGGTGGTCGATGAACGGGTTCCGGTTGTGCTGGAACTGGCTGTATATGAGGTCGTTGCGGCGCTTCTCGAAGGCGTCCGGCGGGTCCTCGTCGTTCCACTGCTTCAGCACGGACAGCCGTCCCATCGCGGGGGCCGAACCGTTGTTGACGCGGTCGTTCGGTTCGAGGTCGGCGAACGAGTCGTTGCCCTCGTAACGCACCGCCATGTAGAGGATCATGCGGGCGACATCGCCCTTGACCGCGTCACGCGGCTCGTAGGAGTCGCCGTCGGTGAGGTTCCCGGGGGCGCCGCTGACCGGGCTCCCGCCGTTGTCGAAGTCCTTGTTCCCACGGATGCCGTTGACCTGGACATCCTCGGGACGCAGGTGGTGGACGTCGGTGCCGGGGCCCTGCGACGTACCGAAGTCGCCGTGGGACTGCGCCCAGACGTGCTCGCGGTTCCAGTCGCCGACGGCGCCGCCGTTCTTGGACTTCGCCCGCGAGGCGCCGCTGTAGAGGAGGATCACGTTCGCGGAGTTGCGCGGGTCCTGGTCGGTGACCTTGAGCGCTTCCCAGACGCCGCTGTACGAGAGCTTCGTCTGGTTCCTGATGATGGTGTGGAGCGCGCTCTTGAGGGCGGGCCCGGTCTTGCCGAGCGCGCCCTGGTAGTACGTGTCGTCCAGTGCCGCGGTCCCGGTGGTGGCCGGGGCGGCGGCGGTTCCCGATGTGGCCGCCGGGGGTGTGGCGGCCGGGGCGGCGGCCGCGCTGCCGGCGAGCACCGCGGCGGCGGCGCACAGTGCCAGCACCGGCCGCACGGCGGGATGGTGACGACGGGACATATGGGGGTGTCCTCTCCAAAAGAGATCACCGCGCGCACTGCCGAGGGTGGAGGCGGTGCGCACGGTGACCATGGCGATGTGACGTTTCCGCAGGAGCTTTCCACAGCGGCTGTGACGCTGGGGTGAATGCTCCGCGACCATCATGTGCAGGTCAAGAAGCGCGCACGCGCCGGGAGTTGAGTGGGTGGGTGAGCCATACCGCGTGTTCACATGGATGGGCCGGAAACACACTGCTGATAATTTTGGTCCATACCAACTTCTTGACGAGCGCCCCGCGGCTGCCTTGAATCAAGCATTGAAATAAGCGCGCGAGCGCTTCCTCCATCAGCAACACCTGTCATGCGCATGCCCCCCACGCAAAGCGATGTGATGACCGTGCATTTGTCCTGGCGGCGCCGTACGGCGCTGTACACCCTCGCACTTCTGTGCACCTCCGGAGCCGTGGCCGCCGTGCCCGCCGGAGCCTCCGCCACGGACGGCCCCCACGCCGCCGCGGCACCCGCAGCCATCAAGTTCGCCGACGAGTTCGACGGCCCCGCCGGGTCCGGTGTCGACGGAAGCAAGTGGCAGATCGAGACCGGCGACAACGTCAACAACCACGAGCGGCAGTACTACACGTCCGGCAACAACAACGCCCAGCTCGACGGCCAGGGCAATCTCGTCATCACCGCCCGCAAGGAGAACCCGGGCAACTACCAGTGCTGGTACGGCACATGTGAGTACACCTCCGCCCGGCTCAACACCGCGGGCAGGTTCGACTCCGCGTACGGACGCGTCGAGGCCCGCATCAAGATCCCGCGCGGCCAGGGCATCTGGCCGGCGTTCTGGATGCTCGGCAGCGACATGGGCGACGGCGGCTGGCCCAACAGCGGCGAGATCGACATCATGGAGAACGTCGGTTTCGAGCCCAACACCGTCCATGGCACGCTCCACGGCCCCGGCTACTCCGGCGAGGGCGGCATCGGCGCCGGCTACAGCCTGCCGAACGGCGAGGCGTTCGCGGACAACTTCCACACCTTCGCGATCGACTGGGCGCCCGACTCCATCAAGTGGTCGGTGGACGGGCAGGTCTACCAGACCCGTACACCCGCCGATCTCGGCGGCCGCCAGTGGGTGTTCAACAAGCCGTTCTTCCTGATCCTGAACCTCGCGGTCGGCGGCTACTGGCCCGGCGACCCCGACGGCAGCACAGTCTTCCCGCAGCAACTGGTCGTCGACTACGTACGCGTCAGCGACTAGTACCCCCCGTCTGTCGTGGGGGGGCCGCCCCGCCCCCCCCCCGGGGGGGCCCCCCGCCGCCCCCCCCCCCCCGCCCCCCCCGGGGGCCCCCCCCCCAAGGGGCGGGGTCCCCCCCGGGCCGCCCCGGTGAAACCCAGGGC
>NZ_JBITEV010000002.1:0-247758 GCF_044455465.1 Streptomyces sp. NPDC051217 | reverse complement strand
CCGCCCCCCCCCCCGCCCCCCCGGCGGCCCCCACCACGGCGCCCGGCCCCCCCCCCCCGCCCGGGGCGCCCCCCCCCCGGGGGGGGGGGGGGGCCCCCCCCGCCCCCCCCCCCCCCCCCCCCGACGGCGAACCGGCCCGCCGGGCGCACCCGGTGGCCCCCCTCCGAAGTGGACGGTGACCTCGCATGACTGCCTCGTTCAAGCCCTGGAAGCACCTCAGACCCCTGGCTCTGCTGGCCATGCCCCTGGTGGCCGTCGCCTCGACCATGACCGTGACACCGGCCACCGCGGCACCCGCGGCGGTCGGCACCATCACCGGCCTCGGCGGCAAGTGCGTGGACGTGGCGGGCGCGAGCGCCGCCGACGGCGCCGCCGTCCAGCTCTACGACTGCAACGGCAGCGGCGCCCAGCAGTGGGACGTCGCCTCCGACGGCACGATCCGCGCGCTGGGCAAGTGCCTGGACGTCAAGGACAGCGGCACGGCGAACGGTTCCGTCCTCCAGCTCTGGTCGTGCACCGGAGCCGCCAACCAGAAGTGGACCGTCTCGGCGGCCCGCGACATCGTCAACACGCAGGCGAACAAGTGCCTGGACGCCACCGGCAACAGCTCGGCCAACGGCACCAGGCTCCAGCTGTGGACCTGCACCGGAGCCGCCAACCAGAAGTGGACCGCGCCCTCCGGCGGCGGGAACCCCGACCCGGGCGGCGCGCCCATGGCCGTCGCGCCGTACATCTACAACGGCTGGGGCAGCCCTCCCAACCCCGCCACCGTCCAGAGCGCCACCGGCGTCAAGTGGTTCACACTCGCCTTCGTCCTCAGCAACGGGTACTGCAACCCGCAGTGGGACGGCGGCCGGCCGCTGGCCGGGGGAGTGGACCAGCAGACCATCAACACCGTGCGCGCGGGCGGCGGCGACGTCATCCCGTCCTTCGGCGGCTGGAGCGGCAACAAGCTGGAGAGCTCCTGCGGCAGCGCGGGTGAGCTGGCCGCCGCGTACCAGAAGGTCATCAACGCGTACGGCCTGAAGGCGATCGACATCGACATCGAGGCCGCCGCGTACGACAGCCCCACCGTCCAGCAGCGCACCGTCGACGCGCTCAAGACGATCCGGGCCAACAACCCCGGCATCAAGATCTACATCACGTTCGGCACCGGCCAGAACGGTCCCGACACCAGCCTGATCAACCGCGCGGCCTCCTCCGGCCTCACGGTCGACAGCTGGACGATCATGCCGTTCAACTTCGGCGGCAACGGCCAGAACATGGGCACGCTGTCCGTCCGCGCGGCCGAGGGCCTGAAGACCGCTGTCAAGAACGCCTACGGCTACGGCGACGACGAGGCCTACCGCAAGACCGGTATCTCGTCGATGAACGGCGTCACGGACGTCGGCGAGACCATCACCGTCGCCGACTTCCGCACGATCCTCGCCTACGCGCAGCAGCGTCACCTCGCCCGGCTGACCTTCTGGTCCGTCAACCGCGACCGGCCGTGCACCGGTGGCGGCGCCGACACCTGCTCCGGCGTGGGCCAGGCGGCGTGGGACTTCACCCGCGTACTGGCGCAGTACCGGGGCTGACCCGGCCGCTGACACCCCGTACCCGTCACCCGCCCCGGACACCGGTCAGCCACGGTGTCCGGGGCGGTTCGCGTCCCCGGAGCGGCACGGGGCACGCCGTAATCGAATGGGGGTCATCCTCCTCCCGCATGATCGAAGGCCCCGCACCGCAACGGCTGTTGGAATCGGATCCGTAGCGTCGTGTTTCTGTGCGGAGGGAATGGCAGTGAGCGAGGAGCACCTTGCGGAACCCGTCGATGATGACGGACAGCGCGACGGGAAACACGACGCGTCGCGCGCGGCGGCCGGGCCCGCGCCGGCCGGGGACCGGCGCACGGTCGTCGTCACCGGCGGCACCAGCGGCATCGGCGCGGCCGTCGCCGAACGCTTCGCCGCCGCCGGCGCGCACGTCATCGCCGCCGGGCTCGACGCCGACGGCGCGGCCGGGAGGCTGCCCGACTCGGTCCGCCGCGTCGAGATGGACCTGACCCAAGACCGTGAACTCGAAGACCTGCTCGGAGGAGTCGAGCGGCTCGACGTCCTCGTCAACGCGGCGGGTGTGATCTCCCGGGGCCGCGAGTACGAGCCCGAGGTCTTCGCCCATGTCGTCGACGTCAACCTCACCGGCACCATGCGCGCCTGCGTCGCCTCGCACGACCTGCTGCGCCGCTCGGGCGGCTGCATCGTCAACGTCGCGTCCATGCTGAGCTTCTTCGGCGGCCCCCGGGTGCCCGCCTACACGGCCAGCAAGGGCGGCATCACGCAGCTCACCAAGGCCCTCGCCGTCGCCTGGGCCGGGGACGGTATCCGTGTCAACGCCGTGGCGCCGGGGTGGATCCGTACGGCCCTGACGGCGGACCTGCGGGCCGACGACGAGGTGGCCCGGCGCATCATCGAGCGCACCCCGCTGGGGCGTTGGGGCGAACCGGCCGACGTGGCCGGCGCCGTGACCTTCCTGTGCGGCGCGGACGCGCGTTTCGTCACCGGAGCCGTACTCCCCGTGGACGGCGGATACCTCGCCGCCTGAACTCCCAGGTCCCCCCGGGACTTTCCACCCTCAGGAGGAGAGAAGCATGACCGACCCGCAAGGCCCCGTCATCCCCGTGTCCACCATGGTCCCGGAGGAGATCGCAGTCGCCGCCCTGCCCGACGACGACCGGATCTGGGTGCCACAGGCCCCCAACGTCTGGTTCCGGCCTCTGATGTTCAACACCGTCACCGGCCAGTGGTGCAATCTGCTCAAGGTCACGGCGGCGGGGATCGTTTCACGCCACCGCCACCCCGGAGTCGTCTTCGGCTACGTCATCAAGGGCAAGTGGCACTACCACGAGCACGACTGGGTCGCCGAGGCCGGACACTTCGTCTACGAGCCCCCGGGCGAGATCCACACCCTGGCCGTGCCGGAGGACTGCGACGAGATGATCACGTTCTTCAACATCACCGGAGCGATGGCCTACGTGGACGACGACGGGGTCCAGACCGGCTACGAGGACACCTTCACAAAGATCGACATGTGTCGTGCCCACTACACGGAAAATGGCCTCGGCGCCGACTACGTGAATCGGTTCATTCGCTGAAGAAACCCTCCATACCCCCCGTGACCTGCGAGGTAGGCTCCCTGGCCTAGGTGAAGACCTAGGGACAGGAGACGGGGACTCAATGGACATCGGGAGCGTCTACCACTACCGGATCGACTGGATCGCCAGCTTTGTGGCCGTGGCCCACCACGGCGGATTCTCCGCCGCGGCGAAGGCCCTCTACCGCTCACAACCCAGGGTCAGCAGCCATGTCGCGGAGCTGGAACGGCTCCTCGGCACCCGCCTGCTCGACCGCTCCGTGCAGCCCGCGGTCCTCACTCCCGAGGGCCGCGGGCTGCTTCCGCACGCGGAGGAGATCCTGCGCCGGCTCAACGTCCTGGCCGATCTCACCGGAGGAACGATTTCCGGACAGGTCAGACTCGGTGCGTACCCGAGCGCCGCCTCGTACCTCTACCCGCTGGCCGTACGCGCCCTGCGGATCACCCACCCCCAGGTGCGGCTCGTGCTGCGCGAGGGACCCAGCGTCGCGCTCGGCACCGATCTCGTCAGCGGCGACCTCGACCTCGCGATACGCCCCCTCCATCCGCTCATCAACTCCGACCTGGTCGCCAGCCGGGTGCTCTGGCGCGAGCCTCTCGTCGCCGTCTTCCGCGCCGACCATCCGCTCGCGCGCACCGGCTCCGTACGACTCGCGCAGACCGCGATGCTCCCGGTCATCAGCATCGGCGAGAGCGGGGAGGGGCAGGCCCGCCAGTACGAGACCAACCTGGCCTTCGCCAACGCCGGACTCAACCCGGTCATCGCGGCCCGGACGAACCAGCCCCAGACCCTCATCTCCCTCGTACGGCACGGACTTGGCGTCGGCATCACCAACAGCCTCGCCATGACGACGGCGAACACCGAGGGCGTGGCACTGGTCCCCATCTCCGACCCGCACTGTGAGCGCGCCGTCGCCGCCTGGTGGCGCGCCGGACCGGTCGTCTCACCCGCCGTCGAGGCCGTGCGCGAGGTCATCGGGAAACTGCCGATGCCGCAGTGGCCCTGGGGCGAGGAAGCCGGCTGTGAACGGACTGCGAGAGCGGGCCGGTGAAATCCCGGCCGGCCCCCTTCCGGTCATTCGTTTTCCGAATGCCGTGCCTTCGATATCCGAATAAGATCGGCGAGGCCCGCGCGGATTACGTCAGGCGCTGAGTTCCGGGCGGAATGGGCGCTTCGAGAATTTCTCCCAACAGCGTACGCGCCGCCGGAATCAGCGGCCGATTGGCATCCCAGTGCACCGCCACCCGGCGCCCGCACGGGGCGTCGAGACGCCGGATCGTCACGTCCCTGGTGTCCGCCGTCGACACCGCGAGATGGTTGGTGACCCCCACCCCGAGCCGGCTGCGGACGAGCGAGACGAGCGTCTGCGGCTGGTTCGTCGCCTGTACGGCCTCCGGTTCGTAACCCTGCTCGCGGAACACCTTGTACGTCTCGAAACCGGGCACGTCAGGTGAGCCGAGCCGCCCGATGGTGATCAGCGGATACGCCGCGACGGCCGAGACCGGAAGGGGGTCCGGGAGCTCGTCCAGCGGGTGCCCGAGCGGCAGGACGACCGCGAGGGACTCCTGCCACAGCGCCCGCAGCCGCACCGTGTCACCGACCGGCGGAGCCATGGGCCGCAGGTAGATGTCTATTTCCCCGTGCGAGAGCGCCGAGTCCAGCTCCAGCGTCGACCGCTCGACGAGCACCACCTTGATGGACGGCCGGCTCACCGCGAGATGCTCCAGCAGCCTGGGCACGAACGCGGCGCTGGCACTCGGATAGCTCCCCAGCGTCACGACGCCCCTGGCCGAATCGCGACGGGTGGCCATCGCCTCCTCCGCCGTCCCCAGCCGGTACAGAATCGCGCGGGCGTGACCGGCGAGCACCTCACCCGCCTCCGTCAGCCGCACCGGCCGCTTGCTCCGGTCGAAGAGCGGCACACCGGCCTCCCGCTCCAGCGCTGCCACATGCATGCTCACCCGCGGCTGGGAGCGGTGAACGGCCTCGGCAGCGGCACTGAAACTCCCCGTGTCGATGACTCCGAGGAATGAGACAAACCATTCGAGACGAACTTCTGGTCGCAGCATGCCCCTTGCTGTACGCGAGCCCACAGCGGGCAACAAGGTCCGTCGACCGAAGCGAATGAGACGCGATCCGTTTTCCGAATACCCGTATGTGCAACTCGCCCTTCACGCCGGGGACAACGGGCTCATACGCTCACGCCACTACCGGATCAACGAGGAGCCCCCACCTCCCGCCCGGCGACCGATGACTCCTGCCACCGCTCACGTGCACGGACGACGCACGTTCGAGGAGCATTCATGACCGTATCCCCACCAGTCCCGGCCACACCGGCGGGACGCGTCAGATGGACCATGATCTGGCTGGCCTTCGGGGCCGTCACGATCAACTACATGGACCGCGCCAATCTCGGTGTGGCACTGCCCTACATCACCAAGGACCTGGACATATCCAAGACCGCGACCGGGCTGCTGCTCGGCGCGTTCTTCTGGACGTACGCGGCGTTCCTCCCCGGCGCCGGCTGGCTGGTCGACCGCTACGGCCCGCGCCGGATGATGGCCTTCGCCGTCGCCGCCTGGTCGATCGCGACCATGCTGGTCGGCGCGGTCACCGGATTCCTGGTCCTTCTTCTCGTACGCCTGGTGCTCGGAGCCGTCGAGTCGCCCGCCTACCCGTCCAGTTCACAGATCGTGGCGCGCTGGTTCCCGGTGCGCGAACGCGGCATGGCCGCCTCGATCTTCGACAGCGGCGGCCGGGCGGGCACCGCCTTCGCGCTGCCCGTCACCACCGTGGTGATCGCCTGGCTCGGCTGGCGCGGCTCGTTCGTCGCCGCCGGAGTCGTCGGCCTCTGCTTCACCGCCTTCTGGCTGAAGTTCTACCGGGACCCCGACGAGCACCCGAAGCTCAGTGCCGAGGAGCGCGCCTACATACGGGCGGGCGGCGCCAACGAATGGGACCCCACGGTCAAGGCCATGCCGTGGAAGGAGCTGTTCCGCTACCGCACCGTGTGGGGCATGGTCCTGGGATTCTTCTGCCTCTCCTTCGTGCTGTACTTCTTCATCACCTGGTTCCCGTCGTACCTGGTGGACGAGCGGGACTTCGACCTGCTCAAGCTCGGATTCTTCGGCATGATCCCGGCACTGGTGTCGATGCCCGCGCAGTGGGCCGGCGGCTGGGTCCAGACCCGGCTGATCAACCAGGGCCGCAGCGTCACCTACGCCCGTAAGTTCCCCATCGTCATCGGGATGAGCCTCTCTTCGGTGATCGTTCTCGCCGGAGTCGTCGACAGCGCCTACCTCGCGCTCGCGCTGCTGGCCGTCTCCCAGGCGTCGCTCTGCTTCGCCGCGTCCAGCCTGTGGGCGCTGCCCGTGGACGTCGCGCCGACCCCGGCCAACGTCGGCTCGCTCGCCGGTATCCAAGGTTTCGCCTCCAACGCCGCAGGCGCGCTCAGCCCGGTGGTGGTGGGCGTCCTGCTCGACGCCTTCGGCGGCTCGTACTTCGTTCCGCTCGCCGTCGCAGCCGGCATGTCACTCCTTGGCGCCCTCGTCTACGGCGTCGTCATGAAGTACGTGGTGCCGCTGGGCACCGAGCCGGAGAAGACGGTCAAGGGCGCGCCCACCGCGCCGAAGAGCCCGGCCTGACCCGCCGGACCGCCCGACCGCCCCGCCCGCGCCGGTGGCGTACGCACTGCCCCCCGCACCCGTTCCCCCGGAATTCCGCGTCCCGGAACCCGGGAAGAAGACTGGAGAACCCATATGACCAGCTACTCCGAGGCGACCCTTGAGGCCTACAGGTCCCTTGCCACCGCGTCGGTCGCTGACGCCGTCGAACAGCACGGCGTCCGCGGCTATCTCGAAGGAGCTGTCCACCAGGTCGTACCGGGCGCGGGAACGCTGGCGGGACCGGCGGTGACGGTCCGGGAGGTGCCCGACCCCGAACTGGAACCGCCGGTGCACGCGCTGGCCGCCATCGACGAGTCCCCGGCCGGCAGCGTCGTCTGCATCGACGCGGGCGCCGCCGATGTCGCCGTGTGGGGCGGGCTGATGACGGCGGGCGCCGTCGCCAGGAAGCTGGCGGGCTGCGTCCTCGACGGCGGGGTGCGCGATGTCACCGAGATCCGCAGGGACTTCCCCCACTTCCCGGTGTACGCCCGCCACGCCGTGCCCGCCACCACCCTCGGGCGCTACCGCACCGTCTCGCTGAACGAACCCGTCGTACTCGGCGGAGTGACCGTACGCCCCGGGGACCTCATCGTCGCCGACCGCGACGGTGTCGTCCGCGTACCGAGGGACCTGGTCGGCGAAGTCCTCGCCACCGCCCAGGACATCGAGAACCGCGAGAAGGAACAGACCGCGCTGATCCTGTCGTCGGGGTCGCTGCGCGACGGCCTCGCCAAGTACAACCGGATCTGACGCGATGCGGGACACCGCCCCCTCCGTGCTCTCCATGGGGGAGCCCCTGGTCGAATTCAACGCCGCCGCCGAGGGAGCGCTGGAGAGCTCCACCGCCTTCCGTGTCGGCTTCGGCGGCGACACCTCCAACATGGCGATCGCCGCCCGCCGTTCGGGCGCGAGCACCGGCTACGTCACCCGCGTCGGCGACGACGCCTTCGGCCAGGCGCTGGCCGAGCTGTGGCGCCGGGAGGGCGTCGACACCACCCACGTCGTCGCCGAGCCCGGCGGCGCGACCGGCATCTACTTCATCACCCGGCACGGCGACGGGAAGCACTCCTTCACCTACCGCCGCGCCGGGTCACCGGCGAGCCGTCTGACTCCCGCGGACGTTCCGGAGCAGGCGGTCGCCGCCGCCCGGCTGCTGCACATCAGCGGCATCACCCAGGCGATCAGCCCCTCCGCCTGCGACGCGGCCTTCCACGCCATGGAGACCGCCCGCGCGCACTCCGCACTCGTCTCGTACGACCCCAACCACCGGCCCGCCCTGTGGCCGGTGGCCCGCGCCCGCGCGATCGTGATGCGCAGCGCCGAGCTGGCCGACATCGTCCTGCCCAACCTGGACGAGGGCCGGCTGCTCACGGGCGCGCACGAACCGGCGGACGTGCTCGCCGAGTTCGCCGCGCGCGGCCCGGCGATCGTCGCCCTGAAGATGGGCGCCGACGGCGTGCTGCTCGGCGAGGAAGGCCGCACCACCCATGTGCGGGCCCACCGGGTCGTGCCCACGGACGCGACCGGCGCCGGCGACACCTTCGACGGCGCCTTCGCCGCGCGGCTGCTCGACGGGGACTCCCCGCTGGAGGCGGCACGCTACGCGGTGGTCGCGGCGGCGCTCACCACGACCGGCCACGGCGCGGTGGGACCCATCCCGGACCGGGAGGCCGTACACCGCCACGCCGGTCATCTCCGGGCCTGACGCTCCTCGCACCGAAGCCCGGCCCGGTCCACCACACCTTCGCGCACACCGTATTCGCTCAGCACCCTCCGACAGAGAGGCCGTGAACGTGCAGGACGGACAGGAACACTCAAGTTCGCGACGTACCTTCCTCAAACACTCGTCGTCGGCCGCCGCGCTCTCGGCGGCCGCCCTGGCCTCCGGAGCCGGCGTCGCCGGCGCCGCGGGGCCCGGAGGCCACACCCGCGAGGGGCGCGGCCACGCCGCGCCCCTGCCCTCGCTCCGCTGGCCGCAGGAGGTCACGGAGAGCGCCGAGACCCCCAGACTGTGCCAGTGGTTCTCCCGCAACCCCGGCGAGGAGACCGTACGGCGCTGGCGCCAGGCCGGTGTCAACGGCGCCCTGATCACCGACGTCCCCGAGGCACCCTGGCAGACGGCGGAACTCACCGCGGACCGTGAACGGCTCGAAGCCCAGGGCCTGCATGTCACCGCCTACCTGATCAGCGCGCCCGACAGCGTGGTCCGCGGCCAGGACGGGCGCGACCAGGCCATCGAGGACATCAAGACCTCGCTGCGCGCGGCCGGCGAGGCGGGCATCCCCGTCGTCGAATACAACTGGTACGTCCACCGTCTGATGGAGGGCTACTACGAGGAGCTCGACACCGGCGACCGGATGGGCGCGGGCTACACCGCCTTCGACGCCGACCGTGAGGTCGACGGTGTCAAGGTCAGGGACCTGCCCCGCCCCGAGGGCGTCCCCGCCTTCACCCGCGAGGAACTCTGGGAGAACTACGAGCACTTCCTGCGCGAGGTCGTCCCGGTCGCGGAGGAGGCCGGGGTACGGATGGCCGTGCACCCCAACGACCCGCCGGCGCGGATCAGCCGCGGCAACCCGCAGATCATGGGCTCGGTCGCCGACTGGAAGCGGATGGTCGACACCGTCGACAGCCCGTCGAACGGGATGACCGTGCACAGCGGTGTCACCGCCGAGACGGGCTTCGACTCCGTCGAATTCCTGCACTGGATGGGCCGCAAGGACCGCATCAACCACATCCACTACCGCAACGTCCGCGTCGACGAGCCGCGCGTGAAGTACGCCGAGGTCTTCCCGGACACCGGCGAGGTCGACATGTTCGGCTTCATGCGTGAACTGATCCGCCACGGCTACCACCGGGGCGTCCTGGCCGAACATCCCAGGGCCCTCGACTTCGACCGCGAGAACGGCTCGACCGAGAGCAACCAGTACAAGGACGTCGGTGGCGGCGGCCATGGCGGAGAGCTGTACGACACCGGGTACGCCAGGGCGATGATGCAGGCGGCCCTGCTGATGGAACGCGGCAGGTTCGGCCCGCACGATGACTGAGCTGCTGTTCGGAGCGTCCGCACGCCGCGCCCTCGGGCGCGGCGTCGACGTCGTCGGGGACACCGTCGGCCTCACCCTGGGACCGTGCGGGCGCACCGTCGTCGTCCCGCGCGCCTCCGGGCCGCCGGAGGCGACGGACGACGGCGCCGTTGTCGCGGGCGCGGCCGAGCCGGGCGACCCGTACGAGAATCTCGGCGCCCGGCTCGTCCGGGAGGTGGCCGCCAGGACCCGGCGCGACACCGGCGACGGCGCGAGCACGGCCATGGTGCTGGCCCAGGCGATCGTCCACGGCGGTCTGCGCGCGGTGGCCGCGGGCGCCTCGCCGGTGGCCGTGAGACACGGCATCGACGCCGCGGCCCGCGCCGTGTCGGACAGTCTGCTGGCCGCCGCCACTCCCATGGGCGACGAGCGGCGCACCGTGGCCGTGGCGTCCGCCGCGGCCCAGGACCCGGTCCTCGGCCGGCTGGTCGCCGCCGCGTTCGCCAAGGTCGGCCCGGACGGGTCGATCTCCGTCGAACAGACCCACGCGCCCACGACCGAGCTGGAGTTCGCGGAGGGCCTGCGCTTCGACAAGGGCTACCTCAGTCCCTTCATGGTGACCCACCCGGAGCGTATGGAGGCCGTGCTGGAGGACGCGTACGTCCTGCTGCATCCCGGCAGGATCATGACGCTCGCACCGCTGCTGCCCGTGCTGGAGCAGGTCGCCAGGACCGGGAGCCCCCTGCTCGTCGTCGCCGAGGAGGTGGGCGGCGAAGCGCTTTCCGCCCTCGTGATGAACAAGCTGCGGGGCACCCTCGTCTCCGCCGCCGTCCGCGCACCAGCACTCGGGGAGCGACGGCGGGCCCGCCTCGAAGACCTGGCCGTGCTCACCGGCGGTCAGGTCGTCACGCCCGAGGCGGGCCTCGCCCTGGAGCACATCGGCCTCGGCACACTGGGCCGCGCCACCCGGACCGTCGTGACCCGCGACACGACGACGGTCATCGGCGGCGGCGGTACGGCGGACGCCGTCGGCCAACGCGTCGCGCGACTGCGCCACGAACGGGACGCCGCCCGCGCCGACTGGGACCGCGAGGCCCTGGACGAGCGGCTGGCCCGGCTGACCGGCGGTGTCTGCGTCATCCGCGTCGGCGCGCCCACCGAGACCCAACTGGCCGAACGGACGCGCCGGATCACCGGTGCGGTGGCCGCCACCCGCGCCGCACTCGCCGAAGGGCTGGTGACGGGCGGCGGTTCGGGGCTCCTCCATCGCGCGCGGGCGCTGGAGAGTGACCTGGGCCTCGACGGCGACGAGCGCGCCGGCGTCCGGGCCGTACGGCTCGCGCTGGCCGAGCCGCTGCGCCGGATCGCGTCGAACGCGGGCGCCGAGGGCCGGGTCGTGGCGGCCACGGTCGCCGCACTCCCCGAGGGCGAGGGCTGGAACGCGCTCACCGGGCGGTACGGACCGCTGGCGGACGAGGGAGTGCTGGATCCGGTACGGGTCGTCCGTACGGCCCTGCTCAACGCGGCGTCCGTCGCCGGTCTCCTGCTCGTCTCCGAGGTGCTGGTCGTCGACCGCACCCCGCGCGACGATGACGCCGTCAGCTGGCGGCGCAGGGGCCACGGCCATCATCACGGCGAAGACCACACGCACTGACGGTGCGTCGCGTCCCCCTCCGCGCCGAGCCCGGAGGCCCGCGACAGAACAGAGCCGCTCCCGGCCCGCACGGCCGGGAGCGGCTCTGTCGTTCCGTCAGGCGGTCCGGCTACGGGGCCGCGTGCTCCTCGTTGCTCTTGTCACCCACGGCGCCCGGCGTCCACGGCTTCGCCGTCCGGCCGTTGAGGTCCCACACGACCTCACCCGCGCGCACCGTCAGCTCGGTGACCAGCTTCTCCTTGCCGTCGACCCGCAGGCCGAAGCTGTCCGCGTACCCGAACGTGCCCTTCTCCAGGTCGAAGACCGCGATGTCGGCCGGCGAGCCGACGGACAGGTTGCCGAGGTCCTTGCGGCCCAGCGCCTGTGCGGGCTTCCAGGTGGACTCCTCGATGACGTCCTTCAGGGGCTGACCCATCGTGAGGAACTTGGACATGACGTTGGACATGTCCTTCATGCCCGCGTTCATGCTGTCCGTGTGCAGGTCCGTGGAGATGCTGTCGGGCCAGAAGCCCTCCTTCTTGCCCGCCATGGCGACGTTCCAGTCGAAGCTTCCTCCGCCGTGGCCGACGTCGAAGAGGACGCCGCGGTCGCGGCCCGCCTGAAGCGCCGGGTTGAGCTTGCCGTCGTCACCGAGCTCGTGGCGCAGCCCGGAGTAGACGTGGGAGTAGATGTCGCCCGCGCGGAGCCTCTTGGTGAGCAGTTCCTCGATGCTCCGCTCCGGGCTGTCCGACCCGAAGTCGATCATCGCCGGCACACCGGCCATCTCGCCGGCCTTCACCGAACGCTCGACCGGCTCCCAGGACGGACCGTTGTAGTGGGCCGTCTTGATACCCCTGATGATCTCGGGGTACTTCTTGGCGACCTTGGCGGCCTCCTCGGCACTCATGTTGTTGAGGTCCTGCTCCTTGTCACCGCCGGCCATGCCCTTGCCGACGATGTTCAGCATCGCCAGCACCCGGGTCTTGGACGTGTCGACGATGTTCTTCTTGAACAGTTCGAAGTTCTCGGCGCCGGACGAACCGGTGTCGAGCGCGGTGGTCACCCCGGCCCGGAAGGTGAATCCGTCCGGCGGCAGACCGAGCACACCGTCGGCGTAGGCGTCCTGCTCACCCCGGAACAGATGGGTGTGCATGTCGATGAAGCCGGGGGCCAGGTACTTGCCCTTGATGTCGATCGTCTGCTCGGCGCGGGACGGGTCGATCTTCGATCCGACGGCGGCTATCCTGCCGTCCTTGACGGCGATGTCCATGACCTTGTCGCGGTTGTTCTTGGGGTCGACGACATGACCCCTTCGCAGCAGAAGGTCGTAGGTGACCGCGGCCGCCGAGGCGTCCGAGCCCGGTGCCGGGTCGTCCGAGGACCGGCCGGTGGCGCTGCCGGCGGCCGACGCGCCTGCCACGAGGGTGAGAACCGCGGGGAGTACGGCCCAGGGGGCCCGTGATCTCAAAGTCATGCCAACCCCAATTTCGTCCGGTGACGCGAAGTACGAGCGGTGGTGGTACGAGCCGTGGTGAGGCTCATCGCACGGCGATGCAGTCGATCTCGACGAGGGAGTCCCCGGGGATACCGGCCTGCGCGGCGATCGTGGTGCGGACGCCGGGCTCGGGGCCGAAGCGGCCGAGGAAGACCGCGTTCATCCCGTCGTAGTCGTCGAGGGAGTTGAGATAGACGTTGACCTTGAGCACCCGGTCCATGGACGACCCGGCGGCTTCGAGGTACTTCTCCACCTCGTTGAGCACATGCTCGGTGTGGGCGGTGATGTCGCCCTCGAAGTGCGCGCCGATGCCCGAGATGAAGACCAGGTCGCCATAGCTGACGACGGGGCTGAACAGCGGGTTCTCCGGCGGCTCGCCGCCGCCCGGGTAGTGGATCTCCTTCTCGGGCTTGTGCCGTTTGCGGTCCTCGGTGGCCTTGACGGCCAGTGCCGGGGTCGCGGCCACGGCGGCCACCACCGGGGCCTTGCGGATGAAGTCCCTGCGGTTCGTCACGCGTCCTCCTTCGTCCGAGCCCGCGCGCACGGGCGCGGGCACGGAACGTCAATGGAATTGCTGCTGGGGGGAGTTGATCGAGGGGAGAGATCCCGGCCGGGGGCCGGGCCGGGAGCGCGGGGCTCAGCCGCCGCGCTCGGCCTTCCAGGTGGCCTTCAGGTACTCGCCCATGTTGAGATCACCGCTCATCGAGTCGCCCTTGAGCGTCCCCGTGAACGTGAAGTCGAGCGCGTCACCCGACGATTCGCTGAGCGTGCTGCGCACGGTCACCGTCTTGCCGCTGACCGATCCGGTCGCCTTCCTGGACACGTACTCACCGGTGTGGGTGCCGGTGATCTCGGCGCCGTCCTGCGTGAGTTCCAGCCGGTGGGCGCTCGAACTGCCCGCCAGGTACTCGATTTCGAGCGTCCATGTGCCGGTCGCGTCGATCGACGGCGGACGCGGCGCGGGGGGCGGCGCGGGCGGGTCGGTGAGTATCCGGACCAGCGCGCCGGCGATGATCTTCTCCTCGCCGGGCTGGAGCATGTACGGCGTGATCGACACACCCGTCCGCGAGGGGTCCTCGCCGCCGGACGCGTTGAGCGCGATCCGGGGCTCGGCCTCGTACAGCGTGGCCATCACGGTCTGGCCGGACACACCGAGCTTCTTCTCGTTCCAGGTGATCGTGAGCGACGGCGTGCGGTTCGACAGGCTGTCCGGCTGTGTGACCTCGGTCTTCACACTGCCGATCGCGGAGACCCGGCGCGAGATGGACTCCAGCCAGGACTCCCACCGCTCGAACTCGGCGTCGTGGTCGCGCCGCACCCACATCTCGACGGCGGCCAGCATCCCCATGGCCTCTTCCTTGCCGACCTTGTAGCCGCGGCCGATGCCGTGGTGGGGCGCGCTGCTGACCCACGCGGCGCGTACGAGATCCTCCCGGCCGAGGAGCAGACCGGCGGACTGCGGGCCGCGGATGGCCTTGCCGCCGCTGTAGGCGACGAGGTCCGCGCCGCGCTCCAGATGCGCGTTGGGGATGGTCAGGATCTCGGCGGCGGCGTCGACCAGCACCGGCACGCCCTCGGGCCCGGCGATGCCGGCGATGACGTCCGTGGGGAGTTCGCTCTCGTCGACCCTCGGCCCCGCCATGATGTAGACCAGGGCGGTCCGCGGGCCGATGGCCTGCTTCAGCTCGTCGGGTGTCGACACCTCGACGACCTTCACCCCGACCGCGCTGACCGCGTTCTCGTACACGTTGCGCGAGTGCGCCGGGATGATCACTTCGGTCTTCCGGAAGCCCGTCAGATCGGGCAGCCGCACATGCAGATCGGGGTTTCCGCCGGCGACACACGCCGTGGTGGCGTGCGTGAGCGCAGCATGACAACCGGACGCCACCAGGCCGTGCTCCGCCCGGGTGATCTCCGCCAGTCGCTTGCCCACCGCGTCGGCGAGTTCGTCGAGATGTACGTACTGTCTCGCCGCCGCGTCTATCGCGTCCCGCACCTCGGGCAGCATCAGCGAACCGCTGATGATCGTGTATGTGCCGCGCGCGTTGATCAGCGGCCGTACGCCGATCCGTCCGTAGACGTCCTTCTCGGCCTTGCCGGCCGCTGCCGCCGTCCCCCCGGTGGACTGCGCCAGAGCCTCGGTCGCGCCGCCGAGCAGTGGCCCCAGGGAGAGAGCACCGCCCGCCACCGCACTGCGTTGCAGAATTGCACGACGGGAAAGAGCATTACTTGGCATTCCGGCTCCCGTGTCGCCTTGTGAGTCAATGTGCGGACCACGGTAAGGAGCCGGGAGGCAACTGTTAAGAGCGTCTTCCAGATGACAGTATTCGATTTCCGGATCGGTGTCTGACCTGCGGTTTCAAATAAGACAGGGCCCACCGTTGAACAATTTGCCGCCGGATTACGTATGGCATGGGAAGTACCCCGGATTGTGCTTCCGGGAACTGCCTGTAACCGTGTGAACCCTCGATGCGCAAGGCGATGAACACGGCCCGGTGGTCCGACTCAGAGCGCCGGTTCCACTTCCAGGAAGCGCCGGCGGCGGGGGCCGCGGTAGAGCAGCGCCTCCCAGCCCAGCGGGCTCAGCACGGACGCGCACGCGGTCAGCTGGCGCTCCTCGTCCCGGGCCGCGCCGCTCCCGTGGGGGCCGAGCCACTCCACCCGTACCGTCCCCGGCCGTTCGCCCTCGGCGACCCGGAATCCCGTGACCGTACGCCGCCCTTCGCCGTCGACCGCGGAGGGTGGGATCCCCGCTGCTTCCAGGGTCAGGGCGATGGCGCGGACGGGTTGATTCCGCTCCCAGGCGGCCGGAACGGCGGCGGGATCGGGAACCGTGGTGTTGGTCAGGCGGCGGATCTGCGACAGGCCGCCGAAGGCGACCCGGACCTCTGCCGCGCGGACCTCGGGGGCCCCGGCCGACGGCGGGCCGTCGCCGGTCGCCGCGACGAAACCGCCCGGCCGTTCCGCGTCCGCCCCATCCGCCCCAGCCGTCATGGCTGAACAGTAAAGGAGGCCCCGACCGGACGGGGGAGACCGGTCGGGGCCGTTCGGGCGGGGTGCGGACGGCGGTCGCCTCGCGGCGATAGGCTCCACAGGGCTTCAGCCGAACGATCTTCCCTGTGGGCATTTCTTGATGGGGCCCGGGGACACTGCTCCGTCCACACCCACACTGATCTCAACGGCGACCGGTCATCGAATGTTCCCGCAATGTTCCGGTCGTCCCGTTCGGTCCGCGGGAGGGGGAGGGACGCAGGGGCGCCCCGGTCACAGGGCCCAGTCCGCCGAGGCCGCCGACGTCCGGTTACGGCCGAACTCCAGGGTGGTCAGGACCGCGTCGGCCGGCAGGTCGAAGACGAGCCACCCACGCGCCGTCCGGCCGGCGGCGAGCGGCACGGTCCAGGTCATCACCGGGCCCACCGTCAGATCGGCCGAGGCGCGCAGCGGCACATGCCGGTGGCCGAGCGTGTCCACGGCCGTGAAGCTGTGCGCGACGTCGTGTCCGTACGGCCGCGCCCCCGCGTTGCTCACCTCGGCGAGGACGGCCACCCACTTCCTGCCGTCCGTGGCGCGCGCTCGCCTCGCCGCGCCCCCGCCGTTCTTCGAGCCCGCGGCGCCGGCGTCCGCGATCCGGGACGCCTCGTCGACGACGGCCGTCACCGCCAGGATCAGCATCGCCTCGTCCTGACCGTCGGGATGGTTCACGAGCACGGTGTCGCCCAGCAGGACGGCGGTCTGGGCGGGCCGCACGGTCCGAGCGGTCCGCCCGTCGTCGGACTCCGTGTCGTTCGGTGCGGATACGCAGCCGGTGAGGGTGCACGCGGCCCCGACGGCGACGGCGAGAACCGTCCGACCGAGGGGCCCTCGCCTCGATGAGCGTGTCATGACCGAATGATGGAGCGCCCGATCGTGTACGCGGCGCTCATCCGGGGGTGTTTCCAGGACATCTTCTGTCCTGGACGGTGCCTACGTTGGAGACATCGCCCGCCGTCCGACGAAGGAGCACACCATGAGCGTTCTCCGTACCAATCAGCCCGAAGGCACGCCCACCTGGATCGAACTCAGGACCCCCGACCGCGAGGAAGCGCTCGCCTTCTACCGGGCGCTCTTCGGCTGGGAGTACGAGCCGTACCCGACCGGCGACGCCGGCGGCACCGTCTGTCTGCTGCGCGGCCGCCCCGTCGCCGGGATCGTCCCGGACGTGGACCGGACCAGCGCGGTGTGGACCATGTACTTCGCCACCGACGACTGCGACGACACCGCCCGGCGCGTCACCGAGACGGGCGGGCGGCTTATCGAGGCACCCGCGGACCTGGCCGATCATGCCCGTACGGCGGTCGCGGTGGACGCGGTCGGCGCCCGGTTCGGGTTGTGGCAGGGCCGCTCCCGGCTCGGCAGCGAGATCGTGAACGAGCCCGACTCGCTGGTCCGCAACGACCTGATCACCCCCGACCCCGAGCCCGCCCGCGCCTTCTACACCGCGCTGTTCGGCTTCACGCTGGACGGCAACGACGAAGTGCCGGAGCTCGACTTCACCTTCCTGCGCCGCCCCGACGGGCACGAGATCGGCGGGATCATCGGCAGCTCCGACGTCCCCACCTCCGCCTGGGGCACGCTGTTCGCCGTGTCCGACGCCGATGCCGTGGCGGAGCGCGCCACCGCGTCCGGCGGCTCCTCCACCGAGCCCGAGGACACCCCGTACGCCCGCATGGCGACCGTCACCGATCCGGCGGGCGCGGTGTTCTCGGTGGGCAAGGCACCGTAGGGATCATGGTGGTCACATTCCGCGGACGACCGATGAGTCGCGGGCCCGCCGCCGGTCAGCAACAGGAAATCATTCGTGTGCCGGAGGCCCCCTCGGGGGAGCCGAGCGGCCACCAGTAGGAGGAAACATATGCCCGGCACGATTCAGCCGATGGTCATCTCGCCCGCGATCGACCGGTTGCTGGCCTTCTACCAAGGACTGCTCGGCGCCGTGGAGACGTCGCGCACCCCCGACGAGGGACCGCCGTTCTTCATCAATCTGCGGGTCGGCGACTCCGACCTCGGGCTCGTGTCGGACGCGGACGTCGACCTCGGCGCGCCGCAGCGGATGCTCCTGAGCGTCGCCGTCTCCGACGTGGACGAACTGCTGCCACGCGTCGAGGAGCTCGCCGGGCAGGTGCTCGGGCCCGCCAACGACATGCCGTGGGGGCAGCGGGTCGCCCACATCAAGGACCCGGACGGCAACACCGTCAATCTCACACAGCAGATCTGAGACGGCCCGCCGGCCCCCGGCCGCCCGTCCGGCCCGCCCCCGCCCCTCCCCGCGGAGCCGATCGGGCGCCGACGTAGCATCGTCCGTATGGAGAAGCGCGAACTGGGCAGGACGGGCCGTGAGGCCTCCGTCGTCGGACTGGGCACATGGCAGCTGGGGGCCGACTGGGGTGATGTCGCCGAGGCCGACGCCTTCGGCGTCCTCGACGCGGCGCTCGAATCGGGCGTCACCTTCTTCGACACGGCGGACGTGTACGGCGACGGCCGCAGCGAACAGCTCATCGGCCGGTTCCTGAAGAACCGCCCGGACGCCGACGTGTTCGTCGCGACGAAGATGGGCCGCCGGGCCGAGCAGCGTCCCGAGAACTACAGCCTGGACAACTTCCGTACCTGGAACGACCGTTCACGCGCCAACCTCGGCGTGGACACCCTGGACCTGGTCCAGCTGCACTGCCCGCCCACGGCCGTGTACTCCACCGACGCCGTCTTCGACGCGCTCGACACCCTGGTCGCCGAGAAGCGGACAGCGGCCTACGCGGTGAGCGTCGAGACCTGTGCCGAGGCGCTGGCGGCCATCGCCAGGCCGGGCGTCGCCTCCGTACAGATAATCCTGAACCCCTTCCGGCTCAAGCCGCTCGAAGAGGTGCTGCCCGCCGCCCGTGAGGCGGGCGTCGGCATCATCGCGCGCGTCCCGCTCGCCTCCGGTCTGCTGTCCGGCAAGTACACGAAGGACACGGTCTTCGCCGCCGACGACCACCGCAGCTTCAACCGGCACGGCGAGGCGTTCGACCAGGGCGAGACCTTCTCCGGCATCGAGTACGCGACGGGCCTCGCGACCGCCGCCGAGTTCTCCGGCCTGGCCCCCGAGGGCGCCACCCCGGCCCAGACCGCGCTGCGCTGGATCATCCAGCAGCCCGGCGTCAGCAGCGTCATCCCCGGCGCCCGCTCCGTCGAGCAGGCACGGTCGAATGCCGCAGCGGCCTCTCTTCCGCCGCTGTCGGGCGCGACGCTGGACGCGGTGCGCGATCTGTACGACCGCCGAATCCGTGCGGAGATCCACCACCGCTGGTAAGGATGGCGGGACAGACCCCCGTACTTCGTACGAAGGAGACATCCCGTGGCCCTGAACAGGGAAGAGCGCGAGCAGTTCCTCGTCGAGCCGCATGTCGCGGCCCTCGCCGTCGACTCCGGCGCGCCGGACCGTGCGCCGCTCGTCGTGCCCGTCTGGTACCAGTACGCGCCGGGAGGCGACATCTGGATCCTGACGGGCGCGGACTCACGCAAGGACAAGCTGATCGTGGCGTCGGGCCGCTTCTCGCTGCTGGTCGAGCGGACGGCGCCGACGGTGCGGTACGTCTCCGTCGAGGGCCCGGTGACGGAGCGGATCCCCGGCACCCGTGACCACCTCGTGGAGTTGGCGTCCCGCTATCTGCCCGCCGACAAGGTCGACGGCTATGTCGACGTGGCGAGCGGCGACCACGGCGAAGAGGTCGTCTTCCGGATGCGGCCCCAGCGGTGGGTGTCGTCGGACCTCGGCGCGTTCTGAGCACGAGCCTGCCCCGACCGTGGGGACGGCAGGGATGCGAGTGGCGTGGAAAGCACGGAAATTCGAATCACTGATCTATTAGCGTGCCCTCATGGAGAAGACACTGAAGGGTGCTCTTGTCGTCCTGCGCCCCGCCGTCCCCGACGACATCCCCGCACTCGCCACCATCCGCGCCACGCCGGAGGTCTACGCGACGTGGCGCGGCGGTGACGACCTGCTCGCCGCGGTGACCGAGGATCTCGACGAGCCCGAGATCACCTCACTGGTCATCGAACTGGACGGCGCCACCGTGGGCGCCGTCCAGTTCGACTCCGAGGAGGACGCCGACTACCGGCACGCGAACATCGACATCTACCTCGATCCCGCCGCGCACGGCCGCGGGTGGGCACCGACGCCGTACGGACCCTGGCCAGGCACCTGATCAGGGACCTCGGCCACCACCGCATCGTGATCGACCCGGCCGCCGACAACGCCGCGGCGATCAGGTGCTACAGCAAGGTCGGCTTCCGGCCCGTCGGGACCATGCGGGACTACGAACGCGGTCCCGACGGGACCTGGCACGACGGGCTTCTGATGGACCTCCTCGCCACGGATCTTGACCACGCCGACCCGTCCGACGACTGCGACGCCGACGCCGATCCTGCGGACGTCACCGACGTCACCGGCTGAGCGATGCGTCGCGGTCGCACTCCAGGGACTTCAGAGCGACCGAGTCGGCCATCGCCTGCATGCCCTTGTCGTTGGGATGCAGATGGTCCCCGTTGTCGAACGTGGGCATGATCCGCTCCGCGTCGTACGGGCTGCGCACCACCTTGTCGAAGTCCACGACCGCGTCGACCTCACCACTCGTGCGGATCCACTCGTTCACCTCGGCACGTACCGCCTCACCCGGGGGATCCCACTCCGACCAGCCCTTGAAGGGCATGACGGTGGCGCCGACGACACACAGGCCCGCCGCGTGCGACCGGTCGATGATCTCGCGGTACCCCGCCGTCAGGGACGCGGCGGTGACGCCGGTGTGGGCCTTGATGTCGTTGACCCCCTCGAACAGGAACACCGTCCGCACACCGGGCAGCGACAGCACGTCACGGTCGAGCCGTTTGAGCGCGCTCTGCGCCGCCCCGTCCGCCAGGACCTGGTTGCCCGAGATCCCCGCGTTCGCCACCCCCTTCACGGTGCTGCCGGCGGAAGCGTGCAGCCGACGGGCCAGGAAGTCGGGCCAGCGCAGGTTCTTGTCGGTGGTGGACTGCCAGCCGTCCGTGATGGAGTCCCCGAGCGTCACGACGGCGCCCGCCCCGCCGTCCGGGTCGACGGTGACCGCGTCGAGGTAGAACCACGACCCCAGCCGTTCCGTGTACGCCTCGTCCCGCTCCCGCGCCGCGTGGTCCCCGCTCGTGGCGTACGACGTCGCGAGCGCCATCCCGTGCCCGGTGGCGGGCCCGCCCGCGTCGCGCACGTACAGACTCAACGCCAGATCGCTCATCGCCGCCACCCTGCCGGGCAGCGGGTCGCTGTAGCGGATCTCGCCCGGCGCCAGGGTCACGGACGCGGAGCCGTCGAAGCGGAGCTTCTTGTTGCTGCCGGGGCGCAGCCGGGCGCCGCTCTCGCGGAGCCCGGCGTACGCGCTGCCGATGACCAGGGGCCGGTCCCCGAACGCGTTGGAGACCCGGACACGAAGTCCCGTGCCGCCCACGCTCGTCCTTACGATCAGCCGGTAACTCCGGTCGCCGGCCGCCTCACCCATCCGGTCCGCGCTCGCCGCCCAGGTGACGACGGACTTCGCGGGCGGGGGAGGAACGGCCGCCGTGCCGGCGCCGGTGGCCGCCGTGGCGGACGGGATCTGTGCGGGCACGAGAAGGATCGCGGCGAGGGCGAGGACACCGAGCAGACGGCGGCGTCCGGTACGGCGTACGCCAGTGCGTACGGCCCCGCTCATCCGAAGTGCCGCAACGTGACGCTTCTGCCGGAACGCAGGTCCACGTCGTGCGAGACGCCGCCGGCCGTGACCTTCGTCCCGCGTCCGCCGACACTGCGGATCTTCGCCTCCCGGACCTTCCCGTCCCGCCAGCTCAGATCCACGACGAAACCGCCGCGCGCGCCGATGCCGGTGACCGAACCGGACCGCGCCCAGGCGTCGGGCAGCGCCGGAAGCAGTTCGATATGGCCGGGCCGTGAGTAGAGCAGCATCTCGATCATCGCGGCGGGAGTGCCGAAGTTGGACTCGATCTGGAAGATCCCGCGGCCCTTCTCGACCTCGTAGATGTCGAAGAGGTTCATCGCGGTGCCGTTGGTGCCGTCGACGGACGGCCGCAGATTGTTGACGATCAGCTCGTACGCGTTGTCCGCGTGCTTCAGCCGCGCCCAGCACAGGGCGCGCCAGGCGTTGGCCCAGCCGAAGCTCTCCATCCCACGGGCGGTGAGGAGTTCGGTGGCGCCCTTCACCAGCGCCGCGGGCGAGGCGTCGGGGCGGATGCGGTCACCGGGGAACAGGCTGATCAGCGGCGAGAGATGACGGTGAGTCGTCTCGCCCAGGTTGTCCGGGGACATCCACTCCTGGAGCCAGCCCGTCTTCGGGCTGACCTCCGGCATGTACAGCCGTTCCTGGAGCCCGGCCACGGTCTTGGCGAACTCGGCGTCCCTGCCGAGGAGTTCGCAGGCCTCGCGGTAGTTGATGAACAGGTCGCGGACCACCTCCTGCGCGTAGGTGATGCCCTTCGCGTCCTGCGGGCCGTGCTCCGGTGACCAGTCGTTGTCCGCGACGAGGACGTCGCGGTCCTCGCCGGTCTCCGGGTCCTTGACCGTCATGGTCACCAGCCGGGTCTCCCAGAACTCGCAGGCACCCTTGAGCATCGCGTAGATCTTCTTCACATGCCCGAGGTCCTGCGTGTACTGGTAGTGCTCCCACAGCGTGTTGCACAGCCACGCGTTGCCCGGCGGGTGCCACCACCAGCCGAGTCCGCCGTAGATGTTCGTCGAGTACGCCACGGTCCACCCGGCGACCTTGCCGGAGGAGTTGCGGAACCGGTTGCGCGGGTCGTTGAAGTGGGCCCGGGTCAGCTCGGACCAGACCGGCAGCTGCGCGAGGCAGTAGTCGGTGAACGCGTCGAAGTTGCGCGAGAGCGCGGTGCGGTCGGCCATCCAGTAGTTCATCTGGATGTTGATGTCGGTGTGGTAATCGCCCATCCAGTCCGGGTCGTTGCCGTCCAGCCAGGGACCCTGGAGGGCGACCGGCAGACCGTCCCGCGAGCTGCTGATCATCAGATACCGGCCGAACTGGAGGTACAGCGCCTCAAGTTCGGGGTCGGGCACATCCTGCTGCGTGCGGTGCTTGAGCCGCTCCCAGGTGTCGAGCGCCCGCTGTTCGCCCGTGGAGGGGCCGAGCGAGATGCTCATCCCCTCGAACTGGTCGCGGTAGTCGGCGACATGGGTGTGCAGCAGCGTGGTGGCCGAGTGACGTACGGCGTCCCGGACCTTGGTCCTGGCGAGCGCGGCCGGATCGAGGTCCGGGTCGCGGTAGCCGGTGGTGGAGTCGGGTGCGTAGTTCGATCCACCGCTGATGACGACGGTCAGGTCGGCGCACCGGGTGAAGACGATCCGCGAGCCGCTCGTGGTGACCGAACCGCTCCCGCTGCGCGCGGTGACGGCGGCGCCGTAGCGCAGGCCGTTGGCGAACTCCGCGCCGAGGAAGAGGCTGTCCCTCTCGCCGTCCGCCGAGGTCGTCTCGTCGTGGGTGCCGTCGAGCGAGATCGTGCCGGTGTAGTGGCCGCCGCCGCGCTGCGAGAAGTGGACGACGATCGCGTCGTCCGGGTGGCTGGCGAAGACGCGGCGCTCGTAGGTGACGCCCGAGCGGACGTAGCCCGAGGTGACCAGGCCCTGGTCGATGTCGAGTTCGCGGCGGAAGTCGTTGACCGTGCCCAGATCGTGGTCCGGGATGTCGATCGTCACATGGGCCAGCTGGGTGAAGCTGCCGAAGTCGGCCCGCCCGTAGGGGAATTGGCCGTCCGGTTCCAGTACGTCGTTGATCCCGCCGGTCCACATGGTGGCGTCGGAGACGAAGAGCAGTTCATGCCCGGGGTCGTTGCCGACGAGCGCGCCGAGTCGGCCGTTGCCGACCGGCAGGGCCCGTTCGAGCATCGTCTCCCTCCCGGCCGGGGCGCGATACCACATCCGGGTCGTCGAGCCCTCGCCCTCGGCGAGCATCGGGGAGGCCGTCGGGCGCTTCGGGGGCGCGGAGGCGGCGAAGGCGGGCAGTCCGCCGAGCGCGGTGAGCGTGGCGGCGCCGGCGGCGAGCGTGAGCGCGCGACGCCGGGTCGGGCCGGTGCCGGTGCCGGAGGCGGGGGCGGAGGTGGAGGTGGGGACGGTGCCGGACCGCGCCGGGGCGTGCGGATGCTGGTCGTTCACGGGACTACTCCATTCCTGCGGAAGGGGAAGTACGTGGGACACATGCCGGGGGCGCGCCCGTGAAGACGCGCCCCCGTGGTCCTTGTGCGGAGCCGGGATCAGAGGCGCGGCACGTCGATCTTGTCGATGTCCGGCGAGTAGCCCTCGCCGCTGTCGAAGGTGACGGTGTTGCTGCCCGCCTTCAGCGTGACCGGCACGCTGATCGAGTCGACCGCCGACCAGCCGCCGGTGGCCGGGAAGGCCGTCGCGACCGGGGCCTTGCCGTTCGCCGAGACCCCGATCGACCGCGGGTCGCCCGAGGTGTACGCGACCTTGACCAGGTAGCGGCCGGCCTTCTTGACGACGACGTCCGTGAACTGGACCTTGCCACCGACGTAAAGGTTGCCGACCTTCTTCGTGCCCGAGCACTCGTCGCAGTCCGCGACGGAGGCCGAGCCGGTCAGCACGTTGTCCGGGGACTCCGCCTCGTACGCGTCGGTCTTCAGCCCGGGGCCCTCCGGGGTGACGGTGAACAGCCGCGAGCCGTGCGCCGGTACGGCCTGGGTGATGCCGTCCTTGTGCCGGCCGAGGCTCTCGCGGTTCCACACGTCACGTACGGACGCCTGGCCGGTGAAGCCGAGCGCCTGCCAGTCGGCGGTCACCGGCGAGGGGGAGTCACCCTGGTTGAACAGGGCGACGGTGTAGCTGCCGTCGGGGTTCTCGGAGGCCCAGACCTGCTCGTCACCGACCGAGGTGATGGGCTTGGCGGGCTTCCCCGGCTGCTGGTTGATCTCCAGCACGTCGCGGTTGGTCATCAGCGACAGGCCGTAGTCGTCGAGCTTGGTCAGGTCGTCGCCGCTGTACAGCGGCGACTTGGCGACCGCCCACAGCGTCATGTAGCTCTGCCGCTCGGCCTTGGTCAGACCGCTCATGCCGGCGTTGCCGACGTTGATCGCGTCCAGGTCGTTCCAGCCGCCGGGCCCGGCGTACCGGGTCCAGCCGGGCGTGTCACGCCAGCGGTCCTCGACCGAGTTCTCCCACGACACCAGCGTGTTGCAGTAGCACTCGACGTCCGTGTCGACGCGCCAGCCGTTGGACGTGGCCTTCCAGTCCTTGGCGTAGTTGATGTCGAGCGACCAGGAGATCTCCAGGTGGATGGGCCGCCCGGTGGACTTGATGGCCTTCTGCCAGGCGGCGACGTCCGTGCGGTTGTCGTAGTTGTCACCGCTCTTGAAGGACCCCGGGCCCACACCGTCGAGCTTCAGGAAGTCGTAGCCCCAGTCGGCGATCAGCTGCGCCTGCGAGTCGATGTACTTCTGCGCGCACGGCTTCGTGAAGTCGATCTTGTAGGAGCTGTCCCAGCCGTTGGTCGTCCGCAGGTCGCTGTAGACGATGTCCCCGGTGGTGCAGTCGTCGGTGTTCCAGATCTTCAGCTTGCCCTCGCCGTACCCCTCCTTCTCCAGACCCACGGGAAGGTAGATGCCGGCCTTGAGACCCTTGCTGTGGATACGGTCCGCGACCGCCTTCATTCCGCTCGGGAAGCGCTCGGTGTTGGTCTTCTGGCGTCCGTACTCGTCGAACTCCGGAGTCCAGTCCCAGCCACGCCACCAGCCGGCGTCGATGTTGATGTACTCGTAGCCGTACTTCTTGAGCTTCGAGGCCAGCGCGTCCGTCTGCTTGTTCACATTGGCTTCGGTGAGATAGCTGTAGTTGCCGTTGGTGTTCACCCCCGGGTACGAGGTGGTCTGGAGGCTCCAGCTGCTCCAGCCCATGTAGGGCTTCTCGGCGACGGCGTTCTCGCCGGTGGCGGCGGCGCTGTTCTGGGCCTGGGATGCCTGCGGCGCCTGGGCCGGTGCCCGGTCGGGGAGTTGGGCCTGGGCCGTGGTCGGAACGGCGACCGCCAGGCCGGCCGTGACGGCGAGGACGAGTGCGGCGCGCGTGGTTCTCGCGACGGTGCGAGCGGGTGGGCGCATGGGAGGGAGCCTCCTGCTTTCTCGTGATGGGGAGGAGCGGGGGTGGGAGGGACGTGCGGGGGCGCGCGGGAGGGCCTACTTGCCCGCGCCGATGGTCAGACCGCTGATGAACTGGCGCTGGAGCGCGAAGTACACGATCAGCGTAGGAATCGCGGTCATCAGCGCGCCGGCCGCGATGAGGTTGGGATTGGTGAAGTACTGCCCCTCCAGGCTGGCGAGCGCGGAGGTGACGGGACGCTTGTCGCCGGTCTCGATCAGCACGAGCGGCCAGAAGAAGTCGTTGTAGATCCAGATCGACTCCAGCGTCGCGAGCGCGGCGAAGGCCGGCCGGCACAGCGGCAGCACGATCTGGAAGAACTGACGCCACACGGGCGCGCCGTCCACGAGCGCGGCCTCGGTGATCTCCTTCGGGATCGTCTTCATGTAGTTGCTCAGCACGAAGGTGCAGAAGCCGCACTGGTAGGCGATATGGATGACGATGATGCCCCAGTAGGAGTTGTAGAGCAGATACGAGTCGCTCATCCAGCCGGGCAGGTTCCACTGGAGATACAGCCGGTACAGCGGGGTGATGAGCACCTGGGCGGGCAGCAGATTGCCCGCGGTGAACAGCATCAGCAGCGCGATGTTCCAGCGGAAGTCGAAGCGCGATACGTAGAAGGCGACCGCGGCGGAGAAGAACAGGGTGCCGAGCACGGCGGGCACGGTGACGAGCACCGAGTTCCAGAAGAAGTGCGCCAGCCCCGACTGCGCCCACGCGTCGGTGAAGTTCTCCAGGCTCAGACCGCTGGGCCAGGAGAGATAGCCGTTCTTCGCGGTGTCCTCGTACGGGCGCAGCGAGGTGTACATCGCCCACAGCAGCGGGACCAGCCAGAGCAGGGAGATACCGGCGAGGAAGAGATGCCGGCCGGTCTGGCGCCTCGGGCGCGAGGGCTTCGAGGGAGGTGTGGCCTGCGGTGCCCGTGGCGGGGCTGCCGGAGGTGTGGCTGTCGCGGTCACGCCTCCTCCTTGTCCTTGCGGAAGTTCTGTACGAGGAAGGTGCAGATCGCGGTCAGCGAGACCAGCAGCATGATCACCGCGATCGCCGAGCCGTAGCCGATGTGGCTGGTCTCGCCGACGATGTTGTCGGTGATCAGCAGGGAGAGCAGCTCCATACCGGGCTTGCTGCCGATGCCGCCGCCGAGGACGTACACGATGTCGAAGGCGCGCAGCGACTCCATCGCCGTGACGACGAGGATGACGATGTTGACCGGCTTCAGCGCGGGGAAGACCACGCGCAGGAATGTCTGCCGCCCGTTGGCGCCGTCGAGCGCGGCCGCCTCCTTGAGGGCGGGGTCGAAGCCTTTGAGCCCGGCCAGATAGAGAATCATGATGTAGCCGGTGTGCCGCCACGCCGACGCGACGAGCACGGCCCACAGATTGAGGTCGGGATCGCCGAGCCAGTCGATGTGGGTGCCGGGCGAGACCGAACCGATGATGCCGTTCAGCAGGCCGTTGTCCGGGTTGTAGATGATCTCCCAGATCAGCCCGACCACCGCGAGGGACAGCACCATGGGCAGGAAGATCGCGGTCTGGTAGATCCGGGTGAAGCGGATCTTCCGGTCGAGCTGGTACGCGAGGAAGATGCCGAACGGCGTCGGCAGCAGCGCGGTGAACAGCAGCCAGATGACGTTGTGCTGGACGGCCGGCCAGAAGGGCGGGTAATTCGTGAAGATCTCGCGGTAGTTGTCCCAGCCGATCCAGTCGATGCCGGACAGCGAGAGGCCGTCCCAACTGGTGAAGGAGAGGGCGAACGAGGCGAGCGCGGGCAGCCAGACGAAGATCAGCAGGGCCAGCAGCGGTATGCCGACGATGACGCCGAGGAACAGCCGGTCGCGCAGACCGAGCCGGCGCGGCCTGCGCCGGCGCGCGGGCACCTCGCGCGCGGCCGGCGCGACCGGTTCCTCCGGTGCTTTGAGTGTGGAAGTCATAGGGGTGGGCGTCCCTCAGGCGGATCGGCGGGGTGGCGGCTCGGGTGTCTCGGGCGTCGGGGCCGGATCAGCCGGAGAAGAAGCGCGAGCGCTGGGACTCGATCTTCTTCAGCGTGGCCGCGCCGTCGTCGGGGTGGCCGAGCCACTGCGTCAGACCGGGCAGTACGACGGTGGAGATGAACCCGGGATCGCTGTCCCGGTCGCCGAACTGGGTGATGTGCTTGGCGGCGCCGATGAGATCGGCCGACTTCTTCTGCAGTGCGTTGTACTTGCTGGTGTCGGCCTTGCTGTGGACGGCGACATTGCTCGGGTCGACGCCCATGTAGATGCTCTCCGCCTCGGGGCTGCCCAGGAATTCGAGGAACTTCCTCGCGCCCTCGGCGTTCTTGGGCTTGCGGCTGAGCATGAATCCGTCGGTCGGTGCCTCGACGCTGTCCATGCCGTGCGCCGGGTCGATCTCCGGGAACGGGAAGAAGTCGATGTCCTCGCGCAGCGCCGTGTCGGTGATCTGCTGGCCGAGGAAGAGCCCGATGACGGCCATGCCGGACTTCTTGTCGAGCAGCGACTGCGCCGCGTCCTGCCACGAACGCCCGCCGGCGCCCGTCTGGTAGTACGGGGCGAGTTCGCGCCACAGGTCGAGGACGGTGCTCATGCGCCGGTCGTTCCACGCGACGTCGCCGTGCATCAGGTCCATGTGGAAGTCGTAGCCGTTGGCACGGAGGTTCAGATAGTCGAAGGCGCCGAGGACGGACCAGCTGTCGCCGCCGCCGTAGCCGGAGGCGATCGGTGAGAGACCGTCCTTCTTCATCTTCTTGGCGAGCGCGACGAATTGCGACCAGGTCGTCGGCGCCGTGTAGCCGCGCTCCTTGAAGACGCTCTTGCGGTAGAAGACGGCCCACGGGTAGTTGTACAGCGGGACGAAGTAGTACTTGCCGTCGGTGCCCTTGGAGAGCTGCTTGGCGGCCTCGCTGAATCCGGAGCCGATGGTCTCCCACACCTCGTCGACCGGGCTGGCCAGCTTCTTCTCCGCGAAGTACTGCATGCGGTAGCCGGCGAACCAGGTGAAGGTGTCGTCCGGGGTGCCCTGGAGATAGCTGGAGATGCTCTTCTGGAAGGTGTCGTGGTCGACCGTGTTGGTCTTGACCTTCAGCTCGGTGTCCTTGGTGAAGGCCTCGGTCACCGCCGCGTACGCCTTCTTGGGGGTGGCGTCGGCGCCGTTGGAACCGAAGGTCACGGTCTTCGGGTCGCCGGCCGGAGGGCCGCCGCCGCACGCCGCCAGGGCGGGCCCGGCGAGTGCGGCCGCTCCGACCCCCATCAGTCCGTTGACGACGCTGCGTCGTCTCGGACCACCGGCTCCGGGTATGCGGCTCTGCTGCGTCATCGCTTCTCCTAGAAGGTGTCGGACCCGATGAAGGTCTGTATCGCGGTGGCCGCGGCCCCGCGCGCCCACTCCTCGAATGCCAGCGGACGTGTGATCACGTCGCACTGGTCGGCGGTACTGAAAGCGGTCGCGGAGAACGCTTCCTTGATCTGGGCGGCGAACAGGTCGTACGCCGCGAGCCCTTCGCCCGAGATGATCACGCGCTCGGGGCCGAGCAGATTCACCACGGAGCCGATCGCCCGGCCGATCGCGGCGCCCGCGTCCGCGTACGCCTCGCGGGCCACCGGGCTGCCGCCGTGGGCCAGTTCGAGTGCCTGCGCGGGGCCGGCCAGCGGCTCGCCCGTGTCGCGCTGGATACGGCGCACGATGGCCGAGTCCGAGGCGATCGCCTCGACGCACCCGTGGTTGCCGCAGTGGCAGAGCGGTCCTCGCGGGTCGATCGACAGATGGCCGATCTCACCGGCCACGCCGTGTGCCCCGGAGACCACCCGCCCGTTGACCACAAGACCGCAGCCGATACCCGCGCCGACGGTGACCAGCGCGAAGTTGGAGAGTCCCACTCCGGCGCCGAACCACTGCTCGGCGACCGTCAGCGCCCGTACGTCGTTGTCCACCGTCGCCGGCAGCCCGGTCACCGCCGTCGTGAGCTCGGCGAGGGCGATGTCACGCCAGTCGAGGAAGGGGGAGTAGCGCACGACCCCGGCCGCCCGGTCCACATCTCCGGACACGGCGACCGCGAGCCCCTGTACCGGGACGCCGAACCCCTCGGCCTCCGTCCTCAACTCGGCCGTCAGCTCCGCGATCACGGCGATCACGGCGCCGGGCTCACGGTCGGTGAGCGGTACGTGCCGCGCCAGCCGGATCCGGCAGCACAGGTCCGCCAGGACCGCGATCACCTCGTCGGCCGTCACTTTCACGCCGATGAACAGGGCCCTGCCGCCGTCCACCCGCACCGGGTTGGCCGGCCGGCCGACGGCGGGCGGCGCACTCTCGTCCGCGGCCTCGACGAAGTAGCCGGCCGCCATGAGCGGGCGTACGGCCTTGGTCACCGCGGCCGACGAGAGGCCGGTGCGCCGGGAGAGCTCCACCCGTGAGAGCGGGCCCTGGGAGAGCACGGTGGTGAAGACCAAGGAGGCGGCGGGGGTGGCCGCCGGAAACGCCTCCACCTGGTCGGTCGTTGACATGGCCGGAAACGTAGGTGAGTTAATTTCCTCTGTCAATAAAAAAAGCAGGAACCCTGTGAAGTAGAAGTTGATCACCCCTTCTCCTGGAAAAAGTTTGTTGGAGCAGGGCACTTGACAGCGGATCAAAGGGCGGGATTGGCTACCTGCCGTCACAGTGCTGCCCCCGAACGTGAGGATCTCCATGCCCCAGATCTCCTACGCCCCGGATGCCGCCCTGTGGTTGCTCAGTACTCCGCACACGTCGTACGCGGTGCGGACCGACAGCAGCGGCGCGCCGTGTCATGTGGCCTGGGGCGGCAGGCTGACCCTGGACGAGGCGCGGGAGATCGCGGGGCGCCCCCACCCCGTGGACCGTGAGGCCAACAGCTTCGAGGGCCGCCCGCCGGTCGGCGAGGAACTGCCCGTCGACGGCGGCGCGCGCTACGGCGTGCCCTCGCTCCAGGTCCGGTTCGCCGACGGCACCCGCGCCCTCGAATGGGCGGCCGTCGGCCACGACATCCGCGAAACCCCCGGCGGGGCGGCCGAGTTGGACCTGCTCTTCCGCGACCGGCACTACCCGCTCGACATCGGCCTGCACTACCGCGTGCACCACGACAGCGACGTGATCGAGCGCTGGACGACCCTGCGCAACACCGGCACCGACGACATCGTCGTGCTGCGCGCCGACTCGGCGGCCTGGACCCTGCCCCCGCGCCCCGGCTACCGGCTAAGCCATGTCACCGGCCAGTGGGCCGCCGAGACCCAACTGCGGCGCGAGACACTGGCGTTCGGCGAGACCGTCCTGACCAGCCGGCGCGGTATCCCCAGTCACCACCTCAACCCGTGGGTCATGCTGGACGACGGCGGCGCGACCGAGGACCACGGTCAGGTCTGGAGCGCCGCGCTCGCCTGGAGCGGCAGTTGGCGCATCACCGCCCAGCGCACCTCCGACGGCCGGGCCGGCTTCACCGGCGGCGCCGGACACGACTCCACCACGGTGCGTCTGGGCCCCGGACGGACGCACACCACACCGCGCTTCGCCGGGCTCCACACCGAGGGCGGCTTCGGCGCCGCGAGCCGGGCCTGGCACGCGTACATCCGCGCGCACGTCCTGCCGCACCCCGGCGAGCTGCGCCCCGTGCTCTACAACTCCTGGGAAGCCACCGGCTTCGACATCGACGAGAAGCGTCAGATGGCCCTCGCGGCGCGCGCCGCCGAACTGGGGGCGGAGCTGTACGTCATGGACGACGGCTGGTTCGGCGCCCGGCGCAGCGACCGGGCCGGGCTCGGCGACTGGACGCCGTCACCGGACCGGTTCCCCAAGGGCCTCATTCCACTCGCCGACGAGGTGCACCGCCTCGGCATGCTCTTCGGCCTCTGGGTGGAGCCGGAGATGGTCAACGCCGACAGCGACCTCTACCGCGCGCACCCCGACTGGATCCTGCACTTCCCGCACCGTACGCGCACCGAACTGCGCAACCAGCTCGTGCTCAACTTCGCCAGGGACGACGTCGCCGACTGGGCGTACGAGTGGCTCACCGCACTCGTCGCGGACAACGGCATCGACTTCCTCAAGTGGGACATGAACCGCCCGTTCAGCGAGGCGGGCCCCGGCGGCGCGGGCCCGGACGGTGACGACCGGCTGTGGAGCGCGTACGTGCACAACCTCTACCGCGTCATCGACCGGCTGCGTGCCGACCATCCCGCGCTGCGCATCGAGGCGTGCAGCGGTGGCGGCGGGCGTGTGGACCTCGGCATCCTGTCCCGTACCGACCAGGCATGGCCGTCCGACAACACCGACGCGGCCGACCGCATCGGCATCCAGCACGGCTACAGCCAGCTCTACCCGGCGTCGACCATGGCCGCCTGGGTCACCGACGTACCCAACGAACTCACCGCGCGGACCGTGCCGTTGGCCTTCCGTTTCCATGTCGCGATGGCCGGGGTGCTGGCCGTCGGCGGTGATCTGACCCGCTGGCCGGAGGAGGAGATCGCGGAGGCCGCCGGGTTCGTGGGCGCGTACAAGCAGGTCCGTCATCTGGTCCAGCACGGTGTCCAGCACCGGCTGCGGGGACCGGTGGACGACGGACCCACGGTCGTGCAGTACACCTCGCCCGACCGGGCGGAGGCCCTGGTGCTCGCCTGGCAGCGGGCGCCGCGCCGGGGGCGCCCGGAGCTGCCCGTCCGTCTCGCCGGACTCGAACCGGGAGCGGTCTACCGGGACGTGGCGACCGGGATGCGGCACCACGCGACGGTGCTGAGGGAACATGGACTGCCGCTGGAACTTCCGGCGGGTGACTGGGCCAGCACGGCGATCCATCTGATGCGCGTGTCGTCCTGACGGCGGCGGCGGCGTCGGCCGGGCGCGGTGGGCGCCGGCGGGATTCTCACATGGCGCGCAGGCCCCGGTCGGCGAAGGAGATGAGCCACTCGAAGCTCTCGTCGATGTCGGCGCTCCACTGGAAGCCGTTGGCCGCCTGCAACGTGGCGAAGCCGTGGCAGAGGCTGCGGAGCATACGAAGAGCGTGGTCCACGTCGGACTCGTCCGTCTCGTAGCCCCGCAGGACCGCCCTGAACGCGTCGAGCGAACGCTGACCCGCGATGGCCAGCGGATCGTCCGGGCCGTGCGGTTCCACCCCGATCGTCGCGCCGTACCGGCCTGGATGTTCCAGGACGAAGGCGCGGAAGGCACGTGCCGCGGCCGCCAGGGCGTCGCGGCCCGCGTACCCCTGGACCGCGCCGCCGACGGCGTCGGCGGCTTCGCCCAACGCCAGAGTCGCGATACGCCGGTTGAGGTCTTCCTGGCCGCCCACGTGTTTGTACAGGGACGGGGTACGCACGCCCAGCCGCTGGGCCAGCAGACCCATCGTCAGGTGGGCGAGGCCCACCTCGTCGGCGAGGGCGGCACCGGCCGCGACCACGGCCGCCGGGTCCAGACCGGCCCTAGGCACGGGCGGCGTCCGACCGGAGGAAGGCGAGCGTGAGCGAGACGACCTGGTCGGGGAAGTGGTCGTGCGGGTAGTGCCCGGCGCCCTCGATCATTTCGAGGCGACCGAGGCCGGAGGGCAGGGCGTCGACGATCGCCGAACCCTCGGCGTGCGGGTCGGCCCAGTCGGGGTCGAGCGTGCCCATTACGACCAGGACCGGGCAGCGGACATTGCCGAGCTGCGCGCCGGCGTCGGCCGGGGCGCTGCGGCCCATGCCCTGGAGGGCCTTCATCCTGCCCGGCTCGCGCAGCAGGGACTCGATGCGGGCGAGCCGCTCGGCCCAGTCGGCCGGCTTCGTACCGGGGTAGGCCACGTCGAGGTACGAGCGCCAGAGCGGCACGCTGCCGAACGCGCCCGCGCCGAGCAGCCGCAGCATGCCCTGCCGGAAACGCTTGACCCGCAGGTCACCGAGGCGCACCGACTGCTTGCGGGTGAACGGCGTCAGCTCGACAACCGCGGTGATCAGCGAGGGCTCCTGCGCGGCGGCGACGGTCGCGGCGCCCCCGGAGATCGAGTGGCCGACGAGTACGGCCGGGCCACCCAGATGGCGGACCAGTGCGAGCAGGTCACCGGCGATGGCGGTGCGGCTCCAGGCGGGCCAGCCGACGCTGGACTCGCCGCAGCCGCGCAGATCGACCGCGGCGACCCGATAGCCCGCCGCCACGAGCTGCGGGATCACGGCCCGGTACGAGGCGCGGCTGTCGCCCATGCCGTGCGCGAGAACGATCAGCGGGCCGGATCCCGCCACCTCGTAAGCGATCGTGCCGCCGTCGACGGCGAGGTACTCGGTCATGTCATCTCCATGGCTAACGTTGTTAGCTAAAAGCTAATCTGATTAACCGAACCTGTCAAGGGCGGATTGTCCCGGCGCAGCCACCGCGGCGCGGCCGGACAACCAGTCCTGGGCGGGTCACAACGATTGGTTGGGCACTCCTACGATGAGCCGGTGGACACCGAGGCATTGCGATCGTTCGTCCGGGCTGCCGAGCTCGGGCGGTTGCGGCACGCGGCCGACGAACTGGGCATGACACAGCAGGGAGTCTCCAAGCGGATCGCCGCCCTGGAACGCGCGTTGGAGGTGCGGCTGTTCACCCGTACCGCCCGAGGGGTCGAGCTGACGCTCGACGGTCAGGCGTTTCTCCCGCACGCGCGGAGCATCGTCGCCGGTGTCGAGCGCGCCGTCGCCGCGGTCGGGCCGGGCTCCCGGGCCCTTCGGATCGACGTGCTCGGTCTGCGGAGCGCGCAGGCCGTTGTTCTGCACGACTATTGGCGCTCGCATCCCGAGACCGATCTCGACGTGGTGACCCTCAGGGTCAGCGACCCGCGCGTGGCGGTCGCCGCCGTCGAAGCGGGCGATGTCGACGCCTCGTTCCGTACCGTCACCGACCCGGCCGTCCTGCCGCCCGACGTCCGGATGATCCCCGCGTTCGGCTCCCCGCTGGAGCTTCTCGTCGGTCCCGGGCATCCGCTCGCCTCCGCGCGACGACTGACACCGACGCAGCTGCGGAAGCACCGGATCTGGGTGCCGGGTATCGAACCCGGAAGCGAATGGGCGGAGTTCTACGACCAACTGGCGACCGACTTCGACCTACGGATCGACGCGGCGGGCCCGCACTTCGGCGACGAGGTGCTGCTGGACACCCTCGCGGACTCCGCGGACGTGGCCACCCTCGTCGGCGCGCGTGACCGGTACATCTGGCCGGCCAACCACGATCTGCGCCGCATCCCTGTCGTGAACCCGACCCTCGCGTACCCGCTCTCGCTCATCCTCCCCCGTACGAATCCACATCCGGGGCTCCGTCGCATCATCACCCACCTCGGAAGTCTGCCCAGGCTCCCTGAGCCGGTCTGGCTCCCGTCCTGGGCAACGGCCTGAGGGCTGACCGGTTACCCGTACACCAGAAAAGGATCGTGGCATGTCCAGCGACCGTCTCATGCTCATCCGGAGCGCCGAGTTCAACGCCATGGCCGAGAGGGTCCTGCGGGTCACGGAACTCACCTCCCGCCTGAACGTCCTGCCCTTCGACGACGAGGCGGGCAAGGCGGAACTGTTCGAACAGATCCTCGGCAAACCACTGCCGCCGAGAGTCACGATCTATCCGCCCTTCTTCACGGAGCACGGCCTCAACCTCGACCTCTCCGAGCGCGTGTTCATCAACCAGAACTGCACGTTCCTCGATTACGCCGGCATCCGGCTCGGCGAGCGCGTGATGGTGGGCCCGAAGGTCACGTTCATCACCAGCGGCCACCCGGTCGATCCCGGGGAGCGGCGGCTCTACCTCACCGGCGCTCCCATCGACGTGGCGGAGAACGTGTGGATCGGCGCCGGCGCCACGATCCTGCCCGGCGTCAGCATCGGCCGTGACGCGGTGGTCGCCGCCGGCGCCGTCGTGGCCGACGACGTTCCGCCCGCCAGCCTGGTGACGGGCGCCAAGGCGACCGTGCACCGACAGTGGTGAGAACACCGCGCCGGGGGCGCCAAGGCCCCCGGCTACCCGTTCGCCCCCGGCTACCCGTTTCCTGGATGCTCCACCTGCGAATCCGGGCCCGGCACCATGATCAATTCATGACCGCGCTCGTCACGCACCCGGAAAGGCGGTGAATGAGGCGGTCCCAGTACCTCGACGACCTCCATCACCCGGTCCTGCTCGCCAACGACCCGCCCGTGAACCACGAGCCGGTCTCCCTTGTCCGCTTCCATGAATCCGCCCTTCGGTTCAGGCGTGCTGAGGGACCTCGTCCTTCAGCGTGGACCGGATCTGCTCCCGCAGTTCAGGCCCGTCCGCGTGTCCGTGCACGCTCACCGCGTGATCACCGGCGGCGCGGACCACTTCCTCTTCCTCACCGGAGATCGTGAGCGTGCACTTGCTGTCACTCGGGAAATCCCTGCAGTCGGCTACTTTGCGCATGACGCGCCTCCTCTCTTCCAGTGTCCGCCCGTCGCCGGGCATACGCGACTGTCATGGCGTCGCCGACGGGGGCGGACCGGTCCGGAGGGGCCTTGGGGGCGGCCCCTGGGCCCCTGGGGGCGCGCACCGCCGTCCGGTGCCTCGGTACGTGCGCCCGGCGTACGCCGCAGAGCCGTTGTTGGTCTGGACCTGACTATTGCCCTCGAACCGGCCGAAGTCCAAGCTCGCCTCATGGAGCTGGAGTTGCGGCATCTCAAGACGATCCGTGCCATAGCCGACGCGGGCAGCCTCACCAAGGCCGCGTCCGTGCTGGGCCTCGCCCAGCCGGCCCTCAGCGCGCAGCTGAAGCGGATCGAAAGCGCCCTGGGCGGGCGGCTGTTCGAGCGTGGACGGCACGGCGTACGTACGACACCCCTCGGCGAACTCGTCCTGGCCCGCGCCCGGATCGTGTTGCCGGCCGTGACGGAACTCCAGCAGGACGCCGTCCGGTTCGCACGCACCCTGGAGGAGACCCGCCGCTTCCGCCTCGGCGGCACCCACGGTCCCCTCCTCGGCGGGCTCGTGGACCGGCTCGTCACCGCCCACCCCGGCATTCCCGTCACCACGTACACCTCCTGGTCCGAACGGGAGATCGTGGCGTCGGTCTCCGAAGGGCGGATCGACTATGCCCTGATCGGCTGCTGCGGAGCGAGCCAACCACCCGCGGGCGAGCGGCTGGAGTGGCGCGAGATCGCCGGCGACCCCGTCTTCGTCATGCTCGCGGCCGGCCACCCTCTGGCCGGCCGCCAGGAGATCGGCCTCGCCGAACTCGCCGACGAGGCATGGACCGACGTACCGGACGAAGGCTGTTTCGCCGACTGCTTCACCGCCGCCTGCGCCCGCGCCGGCTTCACCCCCACGAGCCTGTACGGGACGGACACCGCCTCCTGCGTCCATCTCGTCCAGGTCGGCCGCGCCGTCGGGCTCTGCCGCGCCACCTTCCCCAACACCGCCGGACTGGTGACCAGGCCCCTGGCCGGCACCCCGGTAAGCTGGCGGCACCTGCTCGGCTGGCACCCGGCCTCGCGGGCCGCCGACGGCGCGCCCGCCGTCTTCGAGCAGGCACGAGCCGCCCACGCCGAAGCGGCGGCACGCAGTGAGAGCTACGCCGACTGGCTCGACGGCGGGCACGGCCCACTCGCCTCCCTGCCGCCCGGCAGCCTCCACGTCAACACGGCAGGGGACCCCGGAGCGTCTTCCATAGCGCCACGCGGAGGGAGAACTGGCATCTTGTGAACGGCAGTTGACCACTTCTACGGTTTCGCTCATTCCCCGCCCGCTCGTCCCCCTCACCGAGGCCGAGGAGACTCCCCATGCTCCACAGACACGCCACGACCGCAGAGTCCGCCGCCGCTCCGCTCCTCGCTCGACGGCCGGCACCGTCTGCGCGGCGGGCGCCCAGGTCACCTACGGCGGTCCTGGCTACCGGTGCCTCCAGCCCCACCAGGCGCAGCCCGGCCGGCGACCCCCGAACGTCCCCGCCCTCTGGCAACGCCTGTGACGCGAGCCATCGCAGACTCGGTCGCGCCCGGTGTTTCAGTCCGCGTCGAGCGGCAACACGAACCTCATGACTGAGGACAGCGAAGCGAAAAGGAACGCGAACGGTACGGCGGCGAAGCTCGGCGCGAGCAAGGCCGCCGCCTCCAAGGCGCGGCGGACCACCAGCGACGCCGCGAGCCGTGCCAAGACGGACTCGGCGCTCGCAGCCTCGAAGGCCAAGTCATCCGTGCGGGCCGCCGAGAAGTCCGCCGAAGCGGGTGTGCGGTCGGCGGGCGAGGCGACGAAACGCGCGGCCACCGCAGGCTGGGAAAGCAGCCGGCAGGCCGTCGTGTCGACGGCGGGCAAGGCGGCCTCCACGGCCACCACCGCGTGGACGGTCGTCAAGCACCGCAAGGCGATCGCGGCAGGAGCCGCCGCCGGTGTCGCCGGCCTGGCAGGCGGGGCCTTCGCCCTGGGGCGGCAGACCGCCAAGCCGCGGGGTCCGCTCTCCAAACTGACCGGAGGCCGGATCTGACAGACCGCTGACAGACCGGACAGCTTCACCACGGAGGACCGACGGACTGCCGTCGGTCCTCCGTGCGTCTGTCCGCGCGTGCGTCCGTCCGGCTGCGACCCAGGGCCCCGGCCACAGCCGCGTCACCCGCTCAGGCGCTCTCGAAACCATATGATCGGACCCGTTATGCGGTGATCACACCCTCATCGCCCCTTTCGGTCCCTGGATGACACGATGTGCTGGAGCGCTACCGCCGACCTCACCGCGGGTGTCTGTATCAGCGCGATCGGAGCGGTCTGTGTCGCGCGCGTACGCCGGGCACGCGATCTGCCGCTCGCCGCGCTGCCCCTGCTCCTGGGCGCCCACCAGATCGTCGAGGCCGTCGTGTGGAACTCGGGCGGAGGCGCCGGACCCGCCACCACCGCCTGGGCCGTCATCGCCATACCACTGCTGGCGCTCTGGGTCCCCCTGGCCGTACTGGCGGCCTCGCCGCCGGGGGCCCGGAGACGGCTGGCCGTGTCCGTCGCCTCCGGTCTCGCCACCTCGGCCGCGCTCTCGTACTACCTGGCCACCCGCGAGGTGACGGCCGACATCCGCGGCCACACGATCGGGTACGCCGTCCACCTGCCGCGGCCGGCGATCGCCGTGGCCGGCTACCTCCTCGCGACCATCGGCGCACTGCTGCTGGCCGCCGACCGGACGGTGCGTCTGCTCGGCGTCCTGATCGCCGTCGGAGCGGTGATCTGCGCGGTGATCTGGCGGATGGAGTTCGTCTCGACCTGGTGCGCCTTCGCCGCGCTCGCCTCACTCGTCATGCTCGGCTGGGCCTGGCGGCGTAAGGGAGCGCCCGGCTCGGCGGCCTGATGCCCCGGGGCTCACGGCCGATGCGCGACCACCATGCGACAGCGCGGGCTTCCGTCCGGCAGCCGCCCCAGGCCGTCGAGCGCGACGAGATCCACCTCGAAGCCCGTACGCGTCAACTCGTCCACCACGTCGGCGAGCCGGAAGGTGCGGTAGTACATGACGAAGGGCGGGTGCCACATCGCGTTGCGCGCCCGCATCGCCGCGTCGAAGCCCCAGAGCGTCCAGTACAGCCGCGAACCGACGCGCGGCGGCGCGGGCACCGGAAAGACGAAGGCGCCTCCGGGCCGCAGGACTTCACGGACCCGGGTGAAGAGCGCGGGGCGCTCGGAGGGCAGGAAGTGGCCGAAGGCGCCGAAGCTCACCGCCACGTCGAAGGCGGCGCGGAAGGGGAGGGCACGGGCGTCGGCCCGTACGAAGTCGACGGCGGGCCCGTCGGAACCGCCCTCGTTCGAACCGCCCCCGCCCGAGCCGTTCTTGGGCAGCACGGCGGACCTGGCGGTGGCGAGCATGCCGGCGCTGAAGTCGACACCGGTGACCCGTTCGACGCAGACCTCTCGCAGGACGTCCACACCGGCTCCGGTGCCGCAGCAGATGTCCAGCCCGGCGCGGAAGGGGCCGAGGTGCCCGAGAGCGTCGGCCACGGCGTCCAGCACGCTGTCCGGAGTACGGAACGGGGTCAGGTCGAACTTCGGCGCGAGCAGGTCGTAGCCGCGCTCCGTCGACGAGAGCGCCTGCACGGTCAGTTCGCGAAGGGTCGGGCCCTGTGGGGTGAACATCACCTCTCACCCTACCGACAGATTCGACACGCGAGGCGGGGAGGGGACATTCACGGACGCTTCCCTCTCCCGGAGGACATAATGCGGCTCGCGGCGCGCGGTCACTGCCCTGTGCGGGTGTTGTCGGGCGTCACGCTTGATCGTTTCTGTGGTCTGGAAGCGAGGAGACGTGTAGCGTCAGTTTTAGCTGTCGTGGTTCCGAAGTACTTTGTCGCCCGTGATCACAGTCGCGGGCGATTCGGCTGTTCAACGTCTCTGAGGACCAGGGCGATCACCTCCGGTTCCCGCACGGTGCGGGGACCGTTATGAGTCCTTTGGAGGACACATGGCCAGCGGTACCGTCAAGTGGTTCAACTCGGAAAAAGGCTTCGGATTCATTGAGCAGGACGGTGGAGGCCCCGACGTCTTCGCCCACTACTCCAACATCGCCACCCAGGGCTTCCGTGAGCTCCAGGAGGGCCAGAAGGTGACCTTCGAGGTCACGCAGGGTCAGAAGGGCCCCCAGGCGGAGAACATCGTCCCCGCCTAGGACACCTCGCCCAGGGACACGACTCCGTGTCCGCCGGTGCCCCGGCAGCGTCCTGCCGGGGCACCGGTGCGTGACGAGGTATCAGGAAGTGGTGACCAAAGAGGTGTAATAGGTGCTCAGACCACCGAGGTACACCGGGTCCCTGGTGTCGTGATCGCGCTCGAACACCGGAGCGCCCTTCACCGTCGACTTCGTACAGCCGACGCGAATCACCCGCGCGGCCGGATCGATCGAGGTCACCAGCCCCGCGGGAATGACGAGACTCTTTCCGAAGACCCACATCCCGGTGTCCACCACCAGGTGTTCGAACGGTGAGCCCTCGGACTGTCTGTCCACGCTGCCCACCGTTCCGTCGGTCGCATGGACGCTGTAACCGGTGAGGTCCATACCCGGCACATGGCCCGACTCGACAGCGAATACCCACATGTCACCCATCCCGGCCCTCACTCTCGTTTCGACTGTCGCGGCGGGATCACCGCTCAAAGTGCACTTGCCCCTCGTGCCCACCCAGCAACCACGCATGGTTCAGCAAGGTGTTACCTGACGGTCGGCTTCGGAATGGACACGCGGGCGGACGTACCATCACGGACAACCGGGGGGCGCCACGCAGATGTCATCCAGAGGAAGCGAGCCATTCATGTCCGGCACCGCCGTCACCGAGTTCACGAGCGTCCAGTCGCAGTACGAGGTCCAGGTCGCGGCCGACCTGGAGCGCAACGTGGCGGAGCGGAAACGTCTCCGCAGTGAGATCGAGTCGCTTCAGGGCCAGTTGGAGACACTGGAGCGTGACCACGCTCTGCTGCTCGGCGTGCAGAGGGTGTTCGCCGACGGCGCAAGGCCCGGCGCCGCGCGGAGCGCGAAGGTGCCGGGGCCGCGGACGGCGAAGCGCCCCGCGAAGGCATCGGCCGGCTCCGGCAAGGCGGGGAAGCGGGCCGAGGTCCCGGCCGGGGCGCCCGCCAAAGCCGGTGCGAAGGCTTCCGGAAGCGCCGGAGCGGCCGAGAAGCGCCCCAGCCTCGCCCAGCTGGTGGGCACACTGCTGGCCGCGCACGGTGAGCCGCGTTCGGCCGCGGAGCTCGCGGCCGAGCTGGCCGCGGCCCACCCGGCGCGCAACTCCAACATCACCGTCGTACGGAACGCCCTGGAAAAGCTCGTCGCCAAGTCCGAGGCCCACCGCACCAAGCAGCAGCAGTCCGTCTTCTACTCCCACGCGGGACGGGACGATACCCCGGCCCCGGTCCCGGCGACGGACTGATCAGGCGACGCGCAGGTCCGCGATCGCGTCCTCGTCCCACTCGATCCCGAGACCGGGCGTCTCGGGCGGTACGACACAACCGTCCTCGATCACCATCGCGCTACGGGTGATGGCGCCGAGCTGCGGTATGTACTCCACATACATACCGGCGGGGACGGCACACGCCAGGCTCGCGTGAAGCTCCATCAGGAAGTGCGGCGCGACCATCACGTTGAAGGCCTCCGCGGCGTGCGCGACCTTCAGCCAGGGCGTGATGCCGCCGACCCTGGCGACATCGACCTGCACGATGCCCGCCGCACCCGCCGACAGATACTCGGCGAAGTGCCCCACGCTGTAGATCGATTCGCCCACGGCGACGGGGACCGTGGTCGAGCGGGCGAGCCGGACGTGGCCGGCGACGTCCTCGGCGGGCAGCGGCTCCTCGAACCAGGCGATGTCGAGCTGCTCGAAGGTACGCGCCCGGCGGATCGCCTCGGCTCCCGTCAGCGACTGGTTGGCGTCGACCATGATCTCGAAGGCGGGCCCTGTCGCCTCCCGTACGGCCGCGAGCCGCTCGGTGTCCTCGACGGCGCTCCTACTGCCGACCTTGAGCTTCGCGCCGCGCAGCCCGGCGGCCTGGGCGGCCTTGGCGTTCTCGACCAGTTCCCCGGACGGCAGATGGAGCCAGCCGCCCTCGGTGTCGTACACCGGCAGCCGTTCGTGCGCGCCGCCCGCCAGACGCCACAGCGGTTCACCCGCGCGCAGACACCGCAGGTCCCACAGGGCCGTGTCGACCGCTGCCAGCGCGAGTGACGTCAGCGCGCCGAACGCGGTCGCGCGGGTCGAGGCGAGCATGCGCGCCCAGACAGCCTCGACGTTACGGGCGTCGGTGCCCGGCAGCGTGCCGGCGAGGTGGTCGCGCAGCAGGGCGAGGACGGAGCTGCCGCCCGTGCCGATCGTGTAGGAGTAGCCGGTGCCGCGCAGCCCGTCGTCCGTCTCGATCGTGACGAGGATGGTCTCCTGACGTACGAACGTCTGGCTGGCGTCCGTACGCAGCGTCTCGGGCTCGATGAAGACGAGCGCGCAGTCGACGCTCTTGATCCTGCTCATATGGGTGCTTCTTTCGTCATCGGTCGATGCGTGTGGCGCGTGGCCGGGCGTCTCGCGGGTCCTCAGGAAGCGGTCGCGACGGGCGAGGGGGCGGCCCGGTCCTTGCGCCGCCAGTCCTCCTCGATCTCCTCCAGGGAGCGGTTCGCCGTCTCCGGTACGCGCGTCAGTACGAAGGCGAGCCCCACCGCCGAGATGGCCGCGTAGATGCCGAAGACCCAGAAGCCGATCGCCGCCAGGATGTCCGGGAACGTCAGCGAGAAGAGGAAGTTGAAGAGGTATTGCGTGAAGGTGACGACCCCCATCCCCAGCGCGCGGGCCCGCAGCGGCAGGATCTCCGGGATGTAGAGCCAGAAGACGGGGCCGAGTCCGAACCCGAACGCGAAGGTGAAGACGAACACGCAGACGATGTCGAGCGCCGCCGCGTGCGGGAACAGCGCGAGCAGGATCAGCGGCGGGACCTGGCCGCCGAGACTGAGCGCCAGCAGCTTCACCCGGCCCAGCCGGTCGATCAGCGGGAGGGACAGGGCCGTCGATATGACCAGTGCGCCGCCGACGCTGTAGTTGGCGATGACGCCGGTGTCGGCGGAGTGTCCGGTGGCCTCGGCGAAGACGGTCGGGGCGTAGTACACGACGGCGTTGATGCCGGTGAAGACCTGGAAGAAGGTCAGTACGAGTCCGATGCTCAGGGCCGGGCGGTAGCGGTGCAGCAGCTCGCGCAGGCCGGCCTCCTGGTGTCCGAGGCTCTGCCTGATCTCGCCGGCCTCGGCGTCGGCCTCCGTCTCGGAGGTGCGCAGGCGCAGCAGGACGGCGCGGGCCTCGTCGTCGCGGCCGCGCAGGATGAGCCAGCGCGGGCTCGCCGGGCTGAGGGCCATGCCGATCAGGAAGAAGACCGCGGGCAGCGCGCCCAGACCGAGCATCCACTCCCAGGAGCCGGAGCCGCGCAGCGCGTCCCCGGTGCCGTACGCGATCAGGATGCCCACGTTGACGCTGAGTTGGTAGAGCGCGCTGATCAGGCCACGGGTGCGCTTCGGCGCCAGTTCGGTCAGATAGATCAGGCCGAACATGTTGGCCAGGCCGACGGCGAGACCCAGGACGAAGCGGGATATCAGCAGCGTCACGACGTCGGTGGAGAACGCGCAGCCGAGCGATCCGAGGATGAAGACGACACCTGCCGCGAGCAGCAGATGGCGGCGGTCGAAGCGTTTGGCGGCCAGGGATCCCGCGACGATCGCGGGCAGCGCGCCGAGCAGGATCAGGCTGGTCACCAGACCCTGTTCGGTCGAGGAGAGACCGAACCGTTCCGTGGCGAAGGGCAGGGCGGTGGCGATGGCACCGGAGTCGTATCCGTACAGCAGTCCGGCCATGCCGCCCAGGACGGCGACGGCTTTGACGAACCGGGGGAGCGGTGGGGGAGCGGCCATAATGCCTCCAGAGGCAGCCGAATTTTCCTATAGGAAATCTGAAGCCTCTGGAGGTTAGCCATGTGCCACGGCCGCACGTCAACCGTTATGCGGCGGGAATTTTCCCGCTCCTGGGCTTCTCTGTCCGAGGCTGTTCCTATAGGTTCCCGCTGGTAGGGGTTCCCGCAGTGGACGGTGGTGGAGGACTGATGCAGCGCATCGCACAGGTGATCAAGGTGCGGCCGGAGAAGCTGGAGGAGTACCGGGAACTTCACCGGGCGGTACCGGAGCCCGTACTCGCCCGGCTGCGCGCCTGCCATATCGCCAACTACTCGATCCACCTGCTGGGCGACCGGCTCTTCAGCTACTTCGAGTACCACGGTGACGACCTGGCGGCCGATCTCGCGGCGATGGCCGCAGACGAGGCGACGCGGGAGTGGTGGAAGCTGACCGACCCCTGCCAGGAGCCGGTCCCCGAGGCGGGGCCCGACGACTGGTGGACCCCCATGGAGCGGGTCTTCCTCATGGAGTAGCGCCTCGGGCCCGGTGGCGAGCCCTATAGAATATGGAGGACGGCTCGCGCGCGGCATGAGGAGATCTGACCTTGTCGGACACGACTTCCGGCCGGACAGGGGGCACGGAGGACACCGGTGCCCCGCACCCGCCCCGCCAGGTCCTGGCCGACAGCGTGTACGAGGCCATCAAGGCGATGGTCATGGACCACGAGATCGAGCCGGGCGCCCGCGTCGGCATCGAATCCCTGTCCCGGACGCTTGAGGTGTCACCCACGCCCGTACGCGAGGCGCTGGCGCGACTGGAGTCCGACGGGCTCGTCACGAAGCGCTCGCTCGCCGGCTATCGCGCCACCGAACTCCTCACCCCGCAGGGCCTTGAGGAACTGTTCGAGATGCGCCTGCTGCTGGAGCCGACAGCGACCGCCCTTGCCGCGGTCAACGCGGACGAGGAGCAGCTGGACGCCATCGAGAATCTGGTGGAGGAGATGCGGGGCCGGCCGGGATCCGGCGAACGGTACGTCGTCTACCGCGAGTTCGCCGCGGCCGACCAGCGCTTCCACGACACGATCGCGCGCGCGGCGGGCCGTTCACTGCTGGCCGACGCGGTGGAGCGGCTCCACTCGCATCTGCACATCTTCCGGCTCAGCGGTATCCCGGGCGCCGGCCCGCTGACCCTCGCGGAGCACGACCGCGTCCTGCGCGCGATCCTGCGCCGCAACCCGGACCGGGCGGCGGAGGCGATGACGGAACACCTGCGCCGCAGCCTGGAACGCCAGCGCACCCGCCGGAGCCCGGACGCCTGACGGCCCGCACCGGTCGGGAGGCGCGGCGCCCGTGGTGTGTTTGGCCGCCGCCTCAAGGGTCACACGCATAGACGTCCATCCGATTCATCGGCACCAGAGGACGTGAGTGACATGACCAAGAAGAAGAATTCGAAGACCGAGGCCAAGATCGAACACGCCAAGGGCAAGGTCAAGGAGACGACCGGGCGCGCGGTGGGCGACGAGCGGCTGGAGGCCGAAGGCCGCGTCGACCAGGCCAAGAGTGACGCGCGTATGGCCAAGGAGAAGGCCAAGGACAGCTTCAGGCACTGACGCCCACGCCGGCTGGCCCACCGGCTCCGGGGCATTCGCCCCCGCCCGGTGGACAGCCCGCCGATTTCGTTGGAGGCGAACCACCGTGACCCATCAGACCGAGAAGTCGGCGGCTGAGCTGGTGCGGCAGACCTCGGAGCAGCTTTCCGAACTCGTCAGGGAAGAACTCCGGCTCGCGACCGCCGAGATGAAGGAGAAGGGCAGAAGGGCCGGCCGTGGCGGCGGGCTCTACGGAGGCGCCGCGCTCGTCGGCGTCCTCGCCCTCCAGGCGCTGGTGGCGACGGTCATCGCCGCGCTCGCCCTGGTGCTCCCGGTCTGGGTGTCCGCGCTGATCGTCACCGCCGTGCTCGCCATGACCGCCGCGGTGCTGGCGGGGCAGGGCCGCCGGGAGACCCGCGAGGCCACGCCGCTGACGCCGGAGCGGGCGACGGCGAGCGTCAAGGCCGACATCGAGGAGATCAAGGAGAGGGCGCACCGATGAGCAAGAACTCGCACGGGCCCGAGGGGTCCGACGACGGTACGGTCGCCGGAGCCAGGCTCCGGGTCGAGAAAGCGCGTGAACGGCTCGGTGACTCGGTGGGAGAGCTCGCCGCCAAGGCCGATGTGAAGGGCCGTACGCAGGAGAAGGCCGCCGAGGTGCGCGACCAGGTCGTCGAGGCCGGCCAGCAGGTCAGGGACCAGGTCAAGGAGCACACGCCGGAACGGGTGCGCGACGCGGGCGTGAAGGCCGCGGTGACCGGCAAGGAGGTGGCCACGAAGGCCGCCGGGACCGGACGCGCCCACCCCCGTCCGCTGCTGCTCGCCGGGGGAGTGGCGGTTGTCGCCCTCGCCGTCGCGCGGGCCCGCCGCAGGGCCCGGAAGTCCTGACCCCGTCGCCACGTGCCGAAGCGCACGAGGGACCGGCCCCCGCCGGACCGCACCACGCGAGACCCGCGGGGGCCCCGCACCGAAGCGTCCCGCCCGAGGAATCGGGGCGGGACGCTTCGGTGTGTACGCTCGCTCCGTACGGCGGAGTCAGGGCAGCGCCGCCGTACGCTCGGCCATCCTCCGGAACTCCCCGAGGTCGTAGTTGGCCAGCGTCGAGTCCAGATTGGTGAGCGCGCCCAGATGCTCCACGAACCCCCGCGGGTCGTACTCGATCTGGAGCGTCACCCGGCTCTCCGTGTCGGTGAGCCGGTGGAAGGTGACGACTCCCGCGTGGTGCACGCCCTCGGTGGTCCGCCAGGCGATGCGGTCCTCGGGGACGACCTCCGTGAGCTCCGCCACAAAGCTCTTGTCGGCGCCCGGCAGGGAGACCTGCCAGGCGAACAGGGAATCGTCGATGCGCTCCACGTGGCCGACATGGCTGAGGAAGGCGGGCCAGCGCTCGACGTCCTTCCACAGCGACCAGCTCACGGCGACGGGAGCCTTGATGTCGACGGCTTCGATCAGTGAGGACGGCATGGATTCTCCTCCTGTGAGTGAGGCGGGACGACCAGGTCTGTCATCCGCTACCCGCCCGATCGGCTTTCACCGCCCGCACCCCCGCATCCTTCGGACATCCCTTCCATAACCATCGAAGGTCCGACCTTCAGCCTGACGCCCGGCGGTGACAGGCTGTCCCTCGTACGAGCACCACCCGTCGCACGAATCACTTACGCACCAGGCCCCACCCGCACCACCGGCCCGAAGACAAGCACGAGAGGCACCCGTGATCCCGAACACCCTCGACACCCCCGGCGGCCATCTGTCACGGCCCGCCCCCGACTGGTGGCGCGAAGCAGTCGTCTACCAGGTGTACGTCCCGAGCTTCGCCGACGCGGACGGCGACGGGATCGGCGATCTCCGCGGGATCACGGACCGGCTCGACCACCTCGCCGGTCTCGGCGTCGACGCCCTGTGGCTCACCCCGTTCTACCCCTCGCCCTGGACCGACGCCGGCTACGACGTCTCCGACTACCGGGGCGTCGACCCGCGCCACGGCACCCTCGACGACTTCCGCGGCCTCGTGCGGCGTGCCCACGGGCTCGGTCTCAAGGTCATCGTCGACGTCGTACCCAACCACTGCTCCGACCAGCACCCCTGGTTCGTGGAAGCACTCGCGTCACCGCCCGGCTCACCGGCGAGGGACCGCTTCATCTTCCGCGAGGGGCGGGGCCCGGACGGGAGTCTGCCGCCCGCCGACTGGAAGTCGAAATTCGGCGGCGGCGCCTGGACACGCGTCCCGGACGGCCAGTGGTACATGCACATCTTCTCCGCCGAGCAGCCCGACCTGAACTGGGAGAACTCCGACGTCCTCGCCGACTTCGAGGGCATCCTGCGCTTCTGGCTCGACCTCGGGGCCGACGGCTTCCGTATCGACGTGGCCCACGGTCTGCGCAAGGACCTCGTGGAGCCCCTGCGGGACACCGGCGGACGTGACTCCGCCTCCCTGAACTCGCCGCCCGAAGGTGAGGACCACCCCTTCTGGGACCGGGACGAGGTCCACGACATATACCGGACCTGGCGCAAGATCATCGACTCCTACGCGCCTCCCCGGATCACCGTCGCCGAAGCGGGAGTCAGCGCGTCCCGGCTGCCCCTCTACACCCGCCCCGACGAACTCCACCAGGCGTTCAACTTCTTCCATCTGCGCTGTCCCTGGGACGCCGAGGAGTTCAGGAAGGTCATCGACACCTCCCTCACCGGCGCCCGCGCGGTCGGCACCCTGCCCACCTGGGTGCTCTCCAACCACGACGTCGTACGCCACCGCACCCGCTACTCCCTTCCCCAGGGCATCGACTACCGCGCCTGGCTGTCCGGCGGCGGCACCGACCCCGCGCCGGACGACGCGCTCGGCCACCGCAGGGCCAGGGCCGCCGCGCTCCTGACCCTCGCCCTGCCCGGCAGCGCCTACCTCTACCAGGGTGAGGAACTCGGTCTCCCCGAGGTCTCCGACCTGCCCCTCGACGCGCTGCGCGACCCCATGTGGGAGCGGACCGGGCGCACGACCAAGGGCCGCGACGGCTGCCGCATCCCCATCCCGTGGACCCGCACGGGCAGCAGCCACGGCTTCGGGCCGGGTGGCAGCTGGCTCCCGCAGCCGGAGGGCTGGGGCGAGAACGCGGTGGACGTCCAGACCGGGCGGCCCGACTCCTTCCTTGAGCTGTACCGCACGGCGCTGTCCATACGCACCCGCTTCCGGGGTGACGAGTCGTTCAGCTGGATGCCCGCGCGCGAAGGCGAACTGGCCTTCCGCAAGGGCCGGTTCGAATGCCGTATCAACCTCTCCGAACGCTCTCTCCCGCTGCCGGACGGCGAGGTGCTGCTCGCCAGCGACAGCCTGGAAGGGGATCTGATCGCCCCGGACACCGCCGTGTGGACAGCGGCGACGGGCGGCTGATCAATCCGTCGGTATCATCCGACTCCTTTCCGTCGCCGTCCCTGTACAACGTGTGAGCACCGACGGGCGCTCCCCTCGGGTGTCACCCGAATGGCTGAATCCGCCCGCCGATGTGCTCGGAGCCCAGCAGGGCGCGTCCAACGCCCCTTTGTCCCCCGGACGGGTCAGAGGGGCGTTCTCCCTGGTTGCCGCCCGCGGTCAGCAGGTGCCGCATGGAAATACGCGAGTCAGCCGACGCGCGGGGATACCGGACCCCGCCGGCTCGCCGCCAAGGAGTGATCACTGATGGCAGCCGACGATGTCTTCCACCACGTGGGTGAACTCACGGGTCTGACGGTCTACGACGCCGCCGGGGAGAAGATAGGCAGTGTTGAGCAGGCATACCTCGACAACCAGACAGGGCGCGCCGAGTGGGTGACAGTCAAGACCGGCATGTTCGGCATGAAGGAGTCCTTCGTGCCGCTCGCCGGCGCAACCCGTGACGAAAACGGTCTCCAGATCCCGCACGCCAAGGAACTGGTCAAGGAAGCCCCCCGGATGGACGCCGACGAACATCTCGACGTCGCCCAGGAGCAGGAGCTGTACGACCACTACGGCCTCGCCCGGCCCAGCGGGCGCAGCGGGTCCCCGGGCATGTCCCCGGCACCCGGAACGGCAGCCACGGAAGGCAGGAGCGGGGAGGACACCATGAGCGGCGAGAGCAGGAGCGACGGCGGCCAGGACCGGACCGACGCCAGGGGCCGGGCGGACATGAACGACCGGACCGACGCCTCGGCCCAGGCCGGGACTGGTCGTACGGACACCTCCAAGGCCGCCATGGCCGGATCGACAGGTGGCGGCGGCGACGAAATGGTGCGTTCGGAGGAGCGTCTGCGGGTCGGCACCGAGGAGCACGAGTCCGGCCGGGCGCGGCTCCGCAAGGTCGTGGTGACCGAGAACGTCACCACCACCGTGCCGGTCACCCACGAAGAGGTCCGGATCGTGCGCGAGCCCATCAACCCGGGCGACCGGAACATCGGCCGCTCGCCCATGGGCGACGCCGAGGCCGAGGTGATCCTGCACGCCGAGGAGGCGGTCGTCCGTAAGGAGGCCGTGCCGGTGGAGCGCGTACGCATGGAGACCGAGAAGGTCACCGAGCAGAAGGAAGTATCGGCCGACGTCCGCAAGGAGCAGGTCGAGTTCGACTCCGGGCAGGACGACCGGGGCCGCGGCGGCGGTCGGGGCCCGAGCCACTGAGCGACGCGCCCTGGGCGCGGCACCCGAAGAACCGCATGTCGGCGTGGGCCCACCGGTCTCCCGGGTGGACCCGCGCCGTGCCGCGTTCTCAGGCGTGCCGCGGACGCCATTCGACCAGCAGCAGCGTCGCGTCGTCGCGCAGCCGGTTGTCGTGGGCGTCGAGAATCGAGTGGATGAGCCGGCGCAGCGACTCGGGAGCCAGTTCGCCGGCCGCCGTCGCCCGGATGATGGAGTCCGTGAAACGGTCGAGGCCGAATTCCGTACGGTCGCCCAGCCGCGACTCGACGACGCCGTCCGTGTAGAGCAGCACCCGGTCCCCGGGCTCCAGTTGCGTCTCGTGGACCGTACGGGGGGTTTCACAGAACCTGACGCCCAGTCCCATCGGCGGCTGGGGGGAACTCTCCAGCTCACCACTGAGTACGCGGTGTCCCCGGATCAGCAGCGGTGGCGGATGCCCGCAGTTGCACCACCGGAACAGGCCGCGGGCGAGATCCAGCTGGGTGACGATCCCGGTGCAGTACTGGTCGGGCAGCCAGCGCGCGAGCGCCTGATCGACGGTGTCCACCAGTTCGAGCAGATCCCCGCCGTTCCTCCGGGCGGCGCGGCAGCCCGCCAGCACGACGGCCGTGGTCAGACCCGCCGCCAGGTCGTGGCCCATCGAGTCGAAGATGTCGACGTGCAGGCTCGATCGGGTCAGCGAGTGGTCGTAGGCGTCGCCGCCGATCTCGTACGCGGGCTCCAGCACCGCCGTCGACAGCGCGTCGGCGCTGCCGATGGTCCGCGGGGGAAGGAAGGCGCGCAGCATCTCGGCGGGCAGCTCCATCCGCTCGGTGCGGGCGTACCGCGCCAGGCTGTCGCTGTACGCCCGCTTCGAGGTGATCGCCATGGCGAGCACGGAGGCGAGCATCCGGCAGCGGCGCAGGCGTACCGGGTCGATGGCGGGCGCGCTGATACCGAGCACGCCGAGGCGCTCCGCCCCGTTGATCAGTGGCAGCCAGGCCGTGAGACCGCCGCCCTCCGACTCCTCGATCCGCAGGTCGAGGGAGCGGTACGCCCGCCCGCCCGTCGTGGAGTCCACGGCGAGGCCGGGCATCCCGTCGGTGAGCGGGACGAGCTGCCGCTGCTGGATGTCGACCAGATAGACCACGATCCGTTTCAGTCCGAGCGCCGTGGCACAGCGGTCCACCAGCTCCGGCAGCTCCATCGGGGCCGCGGCGTGTGTTTCGGCGAGAAACCTTTCGAGCAGCTCCTCACCCGGGTCCGGGGTCGCGCTCTCAGCCGGCATGGCAACCGCCTCCTCACCGGCAGTCTTCTACCAGCATCGCAAACCCGCCCGGGTGGACGCACGCGGCTGTGCGGACGGCCGGACGGGCTGCGTCGGCGGGAACTCGCCGCGATCGCTGGGCAGCGCCGGAGCCGCCCTGATAGGGAGGGGGCATGAGTGAAGAGACCCCGATCCCCCCAGTCCTGACCGTCACCGCCGCCAGCACCATCGAGCCGAACGTCGTCGGGGAGGGCGCCGCCGACCGGAACTCGTGGATGGTGATCGAGACGGCCGAGCAGGGCCAGCTCCTGCTCAATCTGCCGGGACCGCTGTACCGGGCGATGGAGCAGGCGCCCTTCCTGGCCGCCGACGAAGCCGGGCCCGGCCGCCTCGCCCTCACCGGACGGGAGATCGCCGCCTACCGTGAGCGCATCGCCGGGCTCACCGAGAAGCAGTAGCCGACGCCGGCGGAACACCTCTGGCGGGCGGACGGCGGACCCGACGGCCGGCGGCTCGGGCGGATCAGTACGGGCGGTCGCCCGTGATGGCGACCCGTTCGGCGACCCGCCGGTGCGTGCCGTAGTCGGCGACCGCGTAGTGCTGGGTGGCGCGGTTGTCCCAGAAGGCGATGTCGCCCGCCTGCCAGCGGAAGCGGACCTGGTACTCGGGCACATGCGCCTGCTGGAAGAGCAGCCGGAGCAGGCGGTCGCTCTCCTCCTGCGGGAGCCCCACGATCCGGGTGGTGAACGACGTGTTGACGAACAGCATCCGCCGGCCCGTCTCCGGATGCGTACGCACCACCGGGTGCTCCACGGGCGGGAAGACGTCCTGGAACCGGGCCAGGCGTTCGGCGGGGGAGTACCGCGCGAAGCCCGGCACGAAGTCGTGAACGGCTCGGGCGCCGTCGATACGGTCCTTCACCTCACGCGGGAGATTGTCGTACGCCACCGCCATGTCGGCCCATATGGTGTCGCCCCCGGCGGGCGGCACCTCACGCAGTTGCAGCACGGCGCCCATCGCGGGCCGCTCCCGGAACGTGACGTCCGTGTGCCACACGTTCTCGAAGGTCGGGACGGCCGTACGGTCGAAGCGCACCACGTCCTTGGTGTCCCCGGCCGCCGTCAGCAGCGGATTGGTCTCCAACTCGCCCCAGGCGAGGGCGAACGCGCGCTGTGCGTCGGAGGACAGGCGCTGGCCCCGGAAGAAGAGGACCTTCCACTCCAGTAGGGCGCGATTGAGCTCGTCCCGCAGGGCGGGCGACGGCGGAGCCGACAGATCCAGGCCCCGGATCTCGGCGCCGATCGTCGCGGACCGCGGGACGAGCTCGAAGAGTCCGTACGGCCGGTCCTCCCAGCCCTCGGGAACGCGGCGCAGCTCCCGGTGCCCCTCGTACAGGCCGTCGGCGGGGATGTGGGGATCGCGGAGGACGGGAACGGCGGATATGGCGGCGGTGGTGGTCACGAGGCTCCTCGGGAGTACGAACCGGTGGGGAGGTGGGACGGCCCGCACCGGCGCGTGGGCACGGGAGGCGGGTCCGGCGGGACAGCGGCCGTCAGGACGTGACGGTGCGGGCGCGGCGCTACCGAAGGTCAGCGACAGCGACAACAACAGGCGGGCGGGGATCCCACCCGGCCCCGGCGCAGCAGAAAGCTGAGGCCGCGAGGCGCGCACTCACCGCGGGGACCGCTGTGACGCGGCTCCACTGCACGGTAGTTCGAGTACGGGTCCATGGCAGGCACCGTACCTCAGCCATTGTCCCGGCGACATGAGCGGAACCGGCGGTGGGCTTCGGCGGACCCGGGCAGGGTGTGCGTATGGCCCTCTCCGTCGCGCACCTCAGTGACCCGCACCTCACGACCGGCCCGCTGGGCGGCGCACCCGCCGAAGGGCTGGGCCGGGCGCTCGGCCGCGTACTCGTGCTCGATCCGCGGCCGGACTGTGTGGTGATCACCGGGGACCTGGTGGAGCGGGGAGCACCGGACGAGTACGCGGTCCTGCGCGAGGTGATCGGACGCTTCCCGCTGCCCCTGTTCCTGGTGACCGGCAATCATGACGAACCCGGCGCACTGCTCGACGCGTTCGGCGGGACGGCGCTGATGGGCGGGGCCCACCAGGCGTACTACGCGGCCGAGTTGCCCCGGCTCACCGTCGTGGCTCTCGACTCCTCGGTGCCCGGCGCGGGCGGCGGGCGTCTCGGACCGGGCCAACTCGGCTGGCTCGACGAGGTCCTGGCCCGCAGGCCGGACGTCCCGGCGTTCGTCTGTCTGCACCACCCGCCGGTGCCGGTCGGCATTCCGTTCCTGGATGCGATGAGGCTGGCCGACGGCGACGCGCTCGCCGAGGTGCTCGTCCGGCACCCGAACGTGGCTCGCGTGCTCGCGGGTCACGTCCACCGCCCGGTCACGACCGCGTACGCCAACAGCACCCTCGCCCTGGCCCCGAGCACCCACCTCCAGAGCGGCCTCGCCCTGCGCGAAGGCGTCCCCGACTACCTGCCCGAGCCGACGTCCTTCCTCCTCCACCTGCTCGCCGGCACGTCGTGGATAACCCACACCGTCCCGGTCAGCCACGCGGCGGCTCCGGTCGGCGGATACTAGGGCGTGTCCGCAAAGTCCCGCCTGGCCCGCGAAGATCCGCCGGACAGGCCCTGGGCGGTCGCAACGGGCTACCCGTCGAGTCCGACCCGGGCTGCCGCCCCCGACCATGCCAGGGCGTCGCCGCGTGGCTCGTAGCGGCGCAGCCGTTGGGTTCGGGCCACCAGGCGGCGCATGTCGGAGCGGTCTCCGACGAGGCCCTGGGTCCGTGCCTGGACGAGGATGTTGCCGAGTGCGGTGGCCTCGGCCGGGCCCGCGACCACCGGCAACCCCGTCGCGTCCGAGGTCAGTTGGCAGAGCAGTTCGTTGCGGCTGCCGCCCCCGACCAGGTGCACCACGCGGATGTCGGCGCCCGAGAGTTCGGCCGCCGTGCGCAGCGTGGCGCGGTGGGCGAGCGCCAGGCTTTCCAGGATGCAACGGACCGTCGCCGCGTGGTCGGCGGGCGGTCGCTGGCCCGTTCGGGCGCAGTACGCCGCGATACGGGCCGGCATGTCGCCCGGTGTGAGGAACGACGGGTCGTCCGGGTCGACCAGCGCGGCGAACGGCCGTGACCGGGCCGCCCCTGCCATCAGCGGCCCCAGGCCGGCGGGAAGCCCACGCTCCCCCCAGGTGCGCAGGCTCTCCGACAGCAGCCACAGCCCCATGACGTTGCGCAGGAATCGGTAACCGCCGTCCAGCCCCAGCTCGTTGGTGAAGTTCGCGGCCCGGGAAGCCTCGGTGACCACCGGCTCGGTCAGTTCCAGCCCCGCCAGTGACCACGTACCGCACGACACGTACGCGAAGCCCGGCCCGGTCGCGGGGACCGCGGCCACGGCCGAAGCCGTGTCGTGCGAGGCCACGGCCGTGACCGGGGTGGACTCCGGCAGCCCGGTCTCGGCCGCGACGTACGGCAGCAGCGTCCCCGCCGCGTCCCCCGGCCGCCGGATCGGCGGGAACAGGCTCCGGTCGATGCCCAGTCGGCCCATCAGCGCGTGCGACCAGTCGCCCGTGCGCGCGTCGAACAGGCCCGTCGTGGACGCGTTCGTGGCCTCCGCGCCGACACTGCCCGTGAGCCAGTGCGTCAGCAGATCAGGGATCATCAACAGCTGTTTGGCTGCGGCCAGTTGAGCACTCCCGGACGCCGCCGCGAGCTGGAAGACCGTGTTGAACGGCAGATACTGCAACCCGGTGATCCGGTACAGCTCCCCGGCCGGGACCGTCCTCCAGACCCGCTCGCCGACACCCTCGGTACGGGTGTCCCGGTAGTGGTACGGATTGCCGAGCAACTGCCCGTCCGCGTCAAGCAGCCCGTAGTCCACCGCCCAGCTGTCGATCCCGATCGAGGCGACGTCGCCGTAACCACGGGCCGCCCGGCCGAGACCGTCGAGCACCCCCTGGAAGAGCGCGAGCACGTCCCACCGCAGACTGCCCGGCAGCCGAACCGGCCGGTTCGGGAAGCGGTGCACCTCGGACAGGTCGAGTGTCCCGGGACCGGACCGGCCCGACCCGCCCACGCGCCCCGCCATCACCCGCCCGCTGGTGGCGCCGAGATCGACGGCGATGAAGGCGGCCCGCTCCTGCGCGGACTGTGGTTCGGTGCCGTACGACACGGCGGTGCCCCCCGCTCCCTCTCAGCGCCTCAACGCAGGAACGCCGCGGCGACACCCGCGTCGACGGGAATGTGCAGCCCGGTGGTGTGCGTGAGGTCGCCGCCGGTCAGGGCGAACACCGCGTTCGCCACATGTTCCGGCAGCACCTCACGCTTGAGCAGCGTCCGCCGGGCGTAGAACTCGCCCAGCTCCTCCTCCGGCACCCCGTACACCGCCGCCCGCTGCGCCCCCCAGCCCCCCGCGAAGATCCCGGACCCGCGCACCACCCCGTCCGGGTTGACCCCATTGACCCGGATATCGTGCTCTCCCAACTCCGCTGCCAGGAGCCGTACTTGGTGAGCCTGGTCCGCCTTGGTCGCCGAGTACGCGATGTTGTTGGGACCGGCGAACACCGCGTTCTTCGACGTGATGTAGACGATGTCCCCGCCGAGCCCCTGCCCGGTCATGACCCGCGCCGCCTCCCGCGAGACCAGGAACGAACCGCGCGCCATGATGTCGTGCTGGAGGTCCCAGTCCCGGGCGGTCGTCTCCAGCAGAGGCTTCGAGATCGAGATGCCGGCGTTGTTGACGACCAGATCCACCCCGCCGAAGGCGAGCACCGCCTCGCGGAACGCGGCGGCGATCGCGTCCTCGTCCGTCACGTCGACGGTGACCGCCAACGCCCGGTCCGGGCCGCCCAGTTCACCGGCGACCTCCGCCGCGCTCTCCGCGTTCACATCGGCGACCACCACGCACGCGCCCTCGGCAGCCAGCCGGTGCGCGACCGCCTTCCCGATACCGGACCCGCCGCCGGTCACCAGCGCGACCCGGGTCGCCAGCGGCTTCGGAGCCGGCATCCGCCGGAGCTTCGCCTCCTCCAGCGCCCAGTACTCGATACGGAACTTCTCCGCCTCGTCGATCGGTGCGTACGAGGAGACGGCCTCGGCGCCCCGCATCACATTGATCGCGTTGAGATAGAACTCCCCGGCGACTCGCGCCGTCTGCTTGTCCTTGCCGTACGAGAACATGCCCACGCCCGGCACCAGCACGATCGCCGGGTCGGCGCCGCGCATCGCCGGTGAGCCGGCGTCGGCGTGCCGGTCGTAGTAGGCGGCGTACTCCGCGCGGTACTCCTCGTGCAGGCGGGCGAAGCGGGCCGTCACCTCGTCGAGCGGAGCGGACGCCGGCAGATCGAGAACCAGCGGCCGGACCTTCGTACGGAGGAAGTGGTCCGGGCACGAGGTACCGAGGGCCGCGAGACGCCGGTGCTCCGCGCGGGCCAGGAAGTCCAGCACCGGCGCGCTGTCGGTGAAGTGGCCCACCTGGGGCCGGTTCGTGGAGGCCAGCCCCCGCAGCAGCGGGGCCAGCGCGGCGGCGCGGGCCCGCCGCTCGTCGTCGGGCAGCGGCCCGTATCCCTCCAGGAGGGGACCGAACGGCTCGGGCCTGCCGCGCTTCACGAGGAACCGCTCGGCCTCGCGGATGATGCTCAGTGAGTTCTCCTCGCACTCCCGCGAGGTGTCGCCCCACGCGGTGATGCCGTGGCCGCCGAGCACACAGCCGATCGCCCGGGGGTTGGCCCGCTTCATCCCGGCGATGTCCAGGCCGAGTTGGAAGCCGGGACGGCGCCAGGGCACCCACACCACACGGTCGCCGAAGCACTCCGCCGTCAGAGCCTCGCCGTCCGCCGCGCAGGCGAGCGCGATGCCGGAGTCGGGGTGCAGATGATCGACATGCGCGGCGTCCACCAGGCCGTGCATGGCGGTGTCGATGGAGGGAGCCGCGCCGCCCTTGCCGTGCAGGCAGTATTCGAAGGCGGCGACCATCTCGTCCTCGCGCTCCACACCCGGATACACCTCGACGAGCGCGCGCAGCCGGTCGAGCCGGAGCACCGCCAGCCCCGGCTCGGTGAGCGTGCCCAGATCCCCGCCGGAGCCCTTCACCCACATCAGCTCCGTGTCGGCGCCGCTCACCGGATCGGGAGCCAGGCCCTTGGCGGAGGTGTTGCCGCCCGCGTAGTTGGTGTTGCGCGGGTCCGCACCCAGGCGGTGGGAACGCGCAAGGAGTTCGGCGGCGGGGAGGGGCCGAGCGGCTTCGGGGGAGGGCGTCATCAAGAGGCTTCCTTCGATCCCTGATCGATGAATGAATCGATTCATTGAGAAGGTAGGCGGGGCCGCCGACGCATGTCAAGGTAGGGGTGGGACCTAGGGTCTGTCGTTTGGATCAGACCCCGCTCCCTGATCCAGCCTGATCCAAACGACAGACCCTAGGCCGTGTCCGTGAAGTCCCGCCGCGTACGGCTGAACCGTTCCAGGTCGGACGCCGTCGGCCACCGGCTGCCCGCACTCACCCCTTCGCCAGCGACTCCGCTATCTCGTCGTGCAGTTGAAGCGGCAGCCGGGTGCCCCAGCGAGCGGAGGCCTCGGCCGCCAGGTCCCGGCTCCACCCCCAGCTCTCCACCGCCGCCGACCGCAGTTCGGCCGGTCGCGCCACGCCGGTCGTGCGGAGATGGCGCGCGCGGTCGGCCTCCGGAAGGTCCTGCTCCAGCGCGCGGCTCGGCGTCGGCCAGTGCGCCGTGGACCCGCGCAGCAGCCGGCACAGCTTCAACTGGAGCGGTGAGACGACGGCATGCAGCAGGTTGTACGCGCGGGCGCTCTCGCCCCGCGCCATCACATGCGCCAGCATCAGCGTCCAGTTGGCGAGCTCGTCGCACAGCTCCTGCGCGGTGGACACCGGCTCGGGCGGACGGAATTCGGCGAGCCGTCGGGCCGCGGCGGTCAGCCGCCCACCGCGGTCGAGCAGGACGGCCGAGTCGGGGTCGGGAAGATGCACCGACCCCTCCCACGAAGGGATCAGGTCGATCCCGGGCCCCGCCGCGTCGACGTGGAACTCCCCACGCATCAGGTCATCGAAGACGACGGCGAGGATGCCGTACATATTGGTGTGGGCCAGCTTCAGCGGGGCCAGCCGCTCGACGAACTCCCGCCCGTCGAAGGTCTCCGCGTCCGCGTCCCGTACGAAGAGATACGCGTCGATGTCGGAGTGCGCGTCCGACTCCCCGAGGGTCCACGACCCGTACAACAGCACACCGTCCAGGCGCGGTTCGGCCTCGGCGAGCTCACGCAGCCGTTCGATGCGGCGGTTCAGGACAGGGGACGGCGATCCATGACGCATGAGGCAGGTCTCTCCTGGATCTGGGTGACGGCACACGAACGCGGCCCGGTGGCTGCCGGACACGCCCTAGGTCTCGGACCACGCTCGTGTGCTCAGGTCATACCCATGCCGTAGATCTTAGAGGACGTTCCCGGTGGCCCTACCTGGACAGCAGGGGCTCCAGCGGCTCCAGGGACGGGAGAGGAATGTCGGGAAGTTCGGGGAGGATCGGTGGGATGGAGCCCAACGGGTCGCTCTCGACGACATAGCTGCAGTACGTGTACGAGTAGCCGGGATCGATCGACATGCCGTCCGTCGTGCTCGTGACGTCGTCCGCCGCGTCCCCGGAGTGCTTGAGGAGGAAGTGGTAGTCACCCACGGGCAGCCGCAGCGTCTTCCTCGGGTAGTTCTTGCCGGAGTCCTTGCAGGCACTGTCCACGGCGTCGTAGCTGGAGTAGTTCACGCAGCCACCACACGCCTTGATCTTGACCGTACCGGTCACGGGCCCGGTGTAGAGGATCTCCACCGCGTCCGAGGCGTCGTTGCTGATCACCACTTCCAGCCGGGGACCGCCCGGCGCGTTCTCCGGGGGCAGGCGGTCGCCGGCCGCCGCGCGTTCCTGCGCGATCTCGGCGGCGATGGCGATGTCCCGTGCCCGGTCCCTGCGCGAACTGTCCTTGTACGTGGACCTGAACGAGGTCAGCGTCTCCAGGGCGAGGTCGAAATCCTTGTCCCTGAACTGGTCGACACCGCAGGCGTAGGTTCCGGACTCCACGGCCGACGCGGCGCTCTTCTTGAGTGCGGCCGTGTCCGTCTCGAAGGTGCCGACCATCTCGGAGATGCTCTCCAACTCCGTTTTGGACGAGCAGGGATCGGCTCCGCCCAGCTTCCCGGAGCGGTCCTTGATCGCGGCGGCCACGGCCGGCTTCACCTCCGCCGCCTGCTCCGACTCGGGGAACAGCGAGATGAGTTCGGCCAGTTCGCCGCGGCCGGAGACCGGCTTGCCCGGGGCCAGCCCCAGCCTCCCGCACTCCAGGAGCGAGGTGGCCAACGGCTGGTCGGGCCACTTGGCCAGCTCGCCGAGCAGGTCGGCGTCGACCGAATCGGGCACGTCACGCAGGTACTTGAGGGCGTCGACGGCGTCGCAGTAGTTCTTCCGCGTGTACGGGACGGACACGGCGTCGTAGAACGTGGTGAGCCGCTTCGGTACGAGCTTGCCCGCTCTCGAATCCCCTTCGTTCTCGCCGAGTTCCCGGTAGACACCGAGTGCGGCGGTGAACCCCACGCTCTTGTCCCTGCTGCTGCCGTCGCCCTCGCGCGTCGCCTCGACCTTCTTGTCGGCCTCGGCGAGCCGGTCGAGCAGCATCCGCTCGACCGCCTCGTCCCGCGCCCCGTCGTAGGCGACGGCCCCGCCCACGGGTATGGCGAGCAGGACAAGGGCCACGGCGACGGCCACGGCGGGCCGCAGGGCGGGGAGCACCAACGGCGGTCGCCCGACCGGGACACGGGCGCGCCGCGCGCCGTCGAGGGCCGCGGCGATCAGCACCAGGGCGTAGAGCGCGACAAGCAGCCCGGGTGCGCCGTTGGTGTCCGCGGGCAGCACGAGGAGAAGGAACAGCCCACTCGCGGCCAGGCTGAGTCCGAGCCGTAGCCAGTCGCGGATCAGGGCGTAACCGAGCCCGAGGCCGGTGAGATTGAGGAGCGCGACGGCGGCGACATGCCCGGACGGGGTCGGCGGGCCGACGGGCTGGGGAGGAACGGCGGGCGGGGGATACTCGAAGGCCGGGGGCTGGGCCGGTTGCGGCGGTGTCACCGGGGACCGGGCAGGCGGTGAGGCGGGCGGCGGCGGTGTCAGCGGCTGCGTCGGTACGGACGGCGGTACGGCGTCACCGGGCCCGCCGGCACCCGTCCCCGAGGCGTCCGCGTCTCTGCCCGCTTCGGAGCCTGAGCCCGCGCCCGTCCCTTTCTCGTCACTGTCTCTGCCCGTGGCCATGTGCCCCCCTGTTGTGTTGTACCGCAGTCTCCCACTGCTACTTCATACAGTGAACGTCAAGGTCGGTGCCGTGCAAGGCAGTTGGGGAATGATCGCGGTATCCGCCCAGGTCGGCCGGACTCCCCGCATCGTTACCGAAATTCGGCCATGGAGATGATTGACGCACTCGAAGTCTGGCCAGAATGATGCCGTGACAGTGAGTCGGCGAACTACATAATAATACGTTGGGGCGCCCCTAAAGATCATTGATTCTGCTCTCCGGGAATCGCCCTGCAACCGCGCACCGTCAGCACTCAGCAATACGTCCCAGGCCACCCGGCCACCAATGAACGGCGCGAGGAGAGCGGCCGTGCATGATGAATTCCTGTGCCATGTCACCGCCTACGGAGTCAGTGGCGGTCAGCGTATAGGCGTACCCCTGGGAACGTATCGCGCACCCACTCTGTCACTTGCACTGTGGTGGTTACGGGACCGGGCCACATGGATTGCGGAACGTCTCGATCCGAGCCCCGACAATGATAATTTTCCCGCCCAGGCGCTCGCCCCGCTGGCGGACAATGTCCCCGACGTACCCCAGATGCTGCGGGCATGGCGCGACAATCAGACCCATCAGGACCGCGTCGCGGAACATCTGGCGGCGGGCCATCTCATTCGAGTGGCCACGCGTGACGAAACCACGGAATACGAACTGCTCGCGGAATCCGTGGACGCACTGCGGATGGACCGGGCCAGCCCGTCGCTGATCGACGAGACGGAAATCCGGGACGGTTACGTGGACGGCGATGCGTACGGGCGGACATCCGTCGCCGCGGAGCACGAGTACGAGAGTGAGTACGGTTACGCGTACGCATATGTAAAGCCGTCGGAAGGCGCCGGGAAATGGCGTACGTCCGAGGACTCCTTCGCCGACACCTTGCAACTGGGCAGGCTGCCCCGGTAATCGCGGGACCGGCACATCGGAATAACTTCTTCCGCACCGTCGTTCACCGTCTCGGAACACGCGGCGCGCGGCATGCGCCGCACAACGGCCGCTGTCGCGCGGACGTTGCTACGGTCGGATGCGCACGAGCCCCTGGCCGCCCCCACGCGGGACGCCACGGGCACGGCGAGACCCGGAAGGAGACGGCAGATGCTGTACGGCAAAGAGCATGTGAAGCGCTACCAGGAGACGGACGGCGAGGTGGGGCACGTGTGGGAGAAAGGCACCACCACGCTGATCCTCACCACCACAGGCCGCAAGAGCGGCGAGCAACGCAGCACCCCCCTCATCTACCGCAGCCACGGTGACGACGTGATGGTCGTCGCCTCCCACGGCGGCGCCGACCTGGCTCCGCAGTGGTACCGCAACATCCAGGCCGACCCCGAGGTCCAGGTACAGGTGAAGGGCGACCGCTTCACCGCCCGCGCGCGTACCGCGACCGCGGAGGAGAGGCCGGAGATGTGGCGCAAGATGGCCGAGGTCTGGCCCGCGTACGACGACTACCAGACCAAGACGGACCGGGAGATCCCCGTGGTCGTCCTGGAACGCGTCTGACCACTCCGGCCGTGCGCGACGGCCGCCGATGGCAGCCGGCGCGTTCTTCGCTTCCGTGAAGTCGCCCGCCCGCACCGCGGGCGGGCGTTCTTCCGCGACGGCCCGTCAGCTCCGAGGTGTCAGCTCCAGAGCCTTGGCCAGTGTGCGCCACTCGGCGAGCGGCAGGTCCTTGCCCCGGTCGCCCGCCAGCACCTGAAGCGCCAGATGGTCGGCGCCCGCGTCCACGTACTCCTCGACACGCGCGCGCACCGTATCGGCGTCACCCAGCGCGAAGAGCGCGGCCAGGAGCCGGTCGCTGCCGCCGTCCGCGAAGTCGCCCTCGGTGAAGCCGAGCCGGAGCAGGTTGTTGGTGTAGTTGGGCAGCTGCAGATACATCGACAGCATCCCGCGCGCGACGGTCCGGGCCGCGTCGATGTCCGTGTCGAGTACGACGGTGAGCTCCGGCGCGAGCAGCGCGTCCGGACCCAGCGTGGCGCGGGCCTCCGCCGTGTGCTCCGCGGTGACGAGATAGGGGTGCGCGCCCACCGCCCGCTTGGCGGCGAGCTTCAGCATCTTCGGGCCGAGTGCGGCGAGGACCCGCCCCGACGCGGGTACAGGGGCCGCCGCCGCGTCCAGGGCGTCAAGGTACTCGACCATGGTCGAGTAAGGCCGTGCGTAGTTGGGGGTGAACCCGCCGTGGCTGACACCCAGCCCGAGGACGAAGCGTCCCGCGGCGTCCTGCTGGAGCCGCGCCGCCTGCTCGGCGACCGCCTGGGCCGGGTGCTCCCAGATGCTGAGGATGCCGGTCGCGACGGTGATGTGTCGGGTCGCCTCGACGACGGGAGCGACCTGGTCCAGCGACGGGCTGCCGCCCATCCAGACCGTTCCGTAGCCGAGCGCGTCGAGTTCGGCCGTGGCCGCCGAGACGGCGGCGATCTTGCCGGGGTCCGAGGGGTGCAGGGCCGAGCTCCAGATACCGATCTTGCCGAAACGTTCGTGATTCACAGAGGGCATACCGAAAACGTAACTCAGGACGCCTCGCCACGCCGCCACCGCGCCCGCCGGCCGGCGCCGGCGGACCCCTCGGTAGTGACGGGATGGTTCCCCGCCCGTTCATCAAACCAACATCCGCCGCTCACTCGGTGTCGACAACATCGCCCTACCCCCCCGGCCGCCTGAACGACATATAGGAGCCCAGTGAAGATCCTCCGTAAGTTCTCATCAAGCGCGAGCAGCGGGAGGCCGCGGCCGGGCCGGCCGGCCGGTGCGCGAGTGGGCACCCGGATTCGCGATCTCCAGGAGGCGAACCGGCGGACGGAGCAGGAGGCGGCGCGCGTCAGGCCCGTCACCACCTCCGACATCCTCACCAAGCACCGCAAGGGCTTCCCCCACCACGGCTGGGTGGAGATCGACTCCGAGCACTGCCCGCCGTTCGTCATGTTCTGCGCGAACGACGAGGCCGTCGCCCTCGACACGGTGTGGAACGGCCGCTTCGGTTACGAGTCGTCGAGCCTGCACCACTGGAGCCGGCTCGCCGCCACCAGCCGTACGATCCTCGACATCGGCGCCCACGTCGGCTACTACGCGATGATCGCCGCGCTCTCCGCCCCCAAGGCCACCGTGCACGCTTTCGAGCCGGTGCCGCCGATCCACGCGAGGCTGGCCGTCAACCACCGGGCGAACAACCTCAAGAATCTCGTACTGCACCAGAACGGCGTCTCGGACCACGGGGGCACCGCGGACATAAACATCCGCTTCCCGCTGTCGAACCTGCTCTCCACCGGCTCCTCGCTGGAGGACTTCACCAAGCCGCCGGCCAGCGCGTTCACCACACGGGTCCATCTGCTCACCGTGGACGAGACTCTGGGGGACACCCCGGTCGACCTGATCAAGATCGACGTCGAGGGCCATGAGCCGAGCGTCCTGGCCGGAGCGCGGGGCGTCATCAAGCGCGACCGTCCGGTCATCATTCTCGAAGCCCTGCACAAGACGCTGCTCGGCAAGCTCACCGAGCCCTTCGAGGGTCTCGACTACACCTTCCGCTGGATCTCGGAGGCGGACGGCCGGCTCGTCCCCATCACCGGGGACCGCCCCGAGAAGAGCCGCAACCTGATCTTCGCGCCGAAGGAGCGGGAGTACGCCTGACCCGCTCGGCTGCCCGCTGTCCGTCGCTGCCCGCTGTCCGCCGCCCCGGCCGGACATGGCGCCGCCCCGGCACGGGCGGTGACGCTCGTGCCGGGGCGGCTGGTCGGCGGACCCGGCCGGCCCAGTCGGCCGGCCGGGTCCGCCGGTTCAGTGGTTCGGCCGGTCAGCCGGTGGTCAGCTGAAGACGACCGAACGGACCATCAGCCGCTCGGAGGCATGGCCACCGTTGGGCCGAAGGGTGAAGTGATCGCCTTCGCAGTCGGCGCCCGCGAAGACGGTCGCCGTGGCGTCCGTGTTGTTGCGGGGGCTGTGCGCCGGCGCCGTCATCTCGTTCTCGACCTCGGGCAGCGTGATGCACTCGCGGCTCTGCGGGTCCACGAGAGCCGACGTCTGGGAGATGCCGGTCTCGCTGTTGTGCTGGTAGGTGAAGTCACCCTGGGCCGCGCCGGCCGAGGCCGGAAGGGCGATGACGAGGGCGAGGGCGCCGACGGTGGCAGCCACACTGGTACGAAGTCGCACTGGACACTCCAATGGTGCGGTGGGGGTGGAACAGATCGTCGAAAGACTGTCCCGGCCTGTGTGGATGTTCTCCGAACATCCCCGTCCGTCCCTCCAACAGCGGGTTGCAGAAACGGTTCTTCATGGACCATGTGGGTCTCCGGGCCGGTCGCCCGCCCGTCGGCGCCCTTCTGTCAGAGCCCGTCGGTGAACAGGAGCCGGTTCGGTGAGCCCTCGCCGACGGCCGACAGCCTGTTCTCGGTGGCCGAGCCGCTGAGCCAGTCCGCCAGTTCCTCCGGAGTCGCGTCCGGGTGCTCCGCCTTGTAGAGCGCGGCCACGCCCGCGACATGCGGAGAGGCCATCGACGTGCCGTTCAGGGAGACGCTGCCGCCGCCCAGCTTGGCCGACACGATGGCTGCCCCCGGCGCGTACAGCGACAGGCACTTCCCGTGGTTGGAGAAGCTGGACTGCTTGTCGTTCCGGTCGGTCGAGCCGACCGTCACGACACCCTCCGCGGAGGCCGGTGAGACGGAGCAGGCGTCCACCGCGTCGTTGCCCGCCGCGAGGATCGGCAGGACGCCCCGCTGCGAGAGCGCCGTCGCCGCGTTGTTCACGGCGACCGACTTGGGGCCGCCGAGTGAGCCGTTGAGCACGGCCGGCTGCTTGGCGTTGGCGGCGACCCAGTCGAAGCCGGCGAGGATCCCCGACCAGGTGCCCTTGCCCTTGCAGTCCAGGACCCGGACGCTCACCAGGTCGGCCTCGGGAGCGACACCGTGCGTACGGCCGGCGACCGTGCCCGCCACGTGCGTGCCGTGGCCCTGACAGTCCTTGCCCTGGCGGCCGTCGCCGATGGCGTCGTACCCCGGCCGCGCGCGCTCGCCGAACTCGTCGTGGCCGAAGTCGATGCCCGTGTCGACGACATACGCGGTGACACCCTTGCCGGTGCTCTTCGCGTCGTACAGGCCGTCCAGCGGCAGTTCCTGCTGGTCGATCCGGTCCAGACCCCAGGACGAGGCGGGCACCAGGCTCTTCGCCGGAGCGGTCCCCAGCGCCTCGATCTCGGAGTCCTCCTCGACGGCGGTGACGCCGGGAGTGGCCCGGATGGTCTTGAGCTGGGCGGGAGTCAGCTCGGCCGCGAATCCGCGCAGCACGCTCGTGTACGTGAACAGGGGCTTCACCCCAGCCCGGTTGAGCAGCTTGCTCGCGTCGAAGGCGGCGTCGACAGAGACGATGTAGCGGTCGAGCAGCGGCGCCGCGGAGCGGTGCAGCGGCGCGGAGTAGGGCTGGGCGGAGGCCGGCTGGGCCGTGGTGGGGAGCGGGCCGGCCGCCACTACCACCGCGCTCGTGGCGACCAGGAACATGCTGAGTTTCAGGTGATTTTTCATGAAAGGTACTTAAACATGATCGAATTATCTTGACCCGCAGGCTGGGCGGGTGGTTCACCCGACCAGATGGCCCCCGGCCCATGACGCGATGTGTGGGCAGTACGTCGTTGACGACGCGATCCGTGGACGCGCACGCTTGACGGCGTGCAGCACCGACGCGTTGTCTTCGTGATCTTCGAGGGGTTCCAGTCGCTCGACCTCTCGGGTCCCTTCGAGGTGTTCCAGCAGGCCGGCCGTGCGGGCCCCGGCTACGACTGCCGCATCGTGGCCCCCGTCGCGGGCCCGGTGCGCTCGACCGGCGGGCTGCGGGTCCACGCCGACCACTCAATCGCCGATCTGGATCCCGCCGGGATCGACACCCTGGTGGTCGCCGGTGGGGGAGGAGTCGACGAGGCGGCGCGGAACGCCGGCCTCGTCGACTGGATCGCCGAGGCGGGCGCCACCGCCCGCCGGGTCACCTCGGTGTGCAGCGGTGTGTTCCTGCTCGCGGCCACCGGGCTGCTCGCCGGACGGCGCGTCACCAGCCACTGGAGCCGCGACGCTCAGCTGCGCCGTGAACATCCCGAGCTGACCGTGGACACCCGGCCGATCTTCGTGCGCGACGGACGGGTCTGGACGTCCGCCGGGGTGACCGCGGGCATGGACCTGGCGCTCGCGCTCGTCGAGGACGACCTCGGCCGGGAGGTCGCCCACACCGTCGCCCAGCATCTCGTGCTCTTCCTGCGCAGGCCCGGCAGCCAGGCGCAGTTCAGTGTGCCGCTGTGGTCCACGCAGCCTGCCACCGACCCGATCCGGGCCGCCGTCTCGGCGGTCCACGCCGATCCCGGCTCCCCCCACACCCTCGCCGACCTGGCCGCCCGCGCCGGGCTGAGCCCGCGTCACCTCCAGCGCCGGTTCACCGCGGAGCTGGGGGTGGGACCCGGCGAGTACGTGGAGCGCGTACGGGTGGAAGCCGCCCAGCAGGCACTCACCGGCGGCGACGAGCCCGTGGCCACGATCGCGCGCCGCTGCGGACTCGGCAGCTCCGAATCACTGCGGCGCGCGTTCCACCGCCACTGCGGCGTGACGCCGACCGACTACCGCAACCGCTTCCGGTCGACCGAGGGCGGCACCTGACGCCCCACGACGTCCCCCCCCGCCCGCCTGACCACGAAGGACCACCTATGACGACCAAGGACCACCCATGACCACGTACGGACTGCTGATCTTCGACGGCGCCGAGGAACTGGACTTCGTCGGCCCCTGGGAGGTGTTCACCGCCTCCTCCATGCTGCGCGACCGGGCCGACACGGCCGTCCTGTTGGCCGAACGTCCCGGCCCGGTCACGTGCGCCAAAGGCATGCGGGTCATACCCGACCACACGCTCGGCGAGAGCCCGCGGCTGGAGGTGCTGCTCGTCCCCGGCGGCCGGGGAACCCGGCGCGAGGTGGCCAACCCCGCGCTGACCGGGTGGATCGGCGGGACGGCCGCCGGCGCCGACTGGGTCACGAGCGTGTGCACCGGCTCTCTTCTGCTGCACGAGGCCGGTCCCGCCCGTGGGCGACGGGTGGCCACCCATCACGGCTTCGAGGACGAACTCCAGGCGCGCGGCGATGTCACGGTCGTCCGTGACGCCCGCTATGTCGTGGACGGGAACCTGGTCACCAGTCAGGGCGTCTCGGCCGGGATCGACATGGCGCTGTGGCTGGTCGGCCGGCTGCACGGACGCGACCATGCCCGCGCGGTCCGCCGGTACATCCAGTACGAGCCCGCGCCGCCCTACCTGGCCGACGAGCCGGTGGCGTACTGATCACGGGGCCTCAGGGCCTCTTTGTCGCCGGGGCGTGGCAAAGCTGTGGCGAGGCGGTCTGTCCTCTTTTGCGTTAGAATTTCGCCCCTTTACTGTGGCTCTGTCGCCAACTGTGGAAGAGGGTCTGTCATGTCCGTCACAGACGAATTCGTCGCCAACAACGGGACTTACGCGGAGACATTCTCGGGACCTCTGCAACCGCCCCCCTCCCGTCGGCTCGCCGTAGTGGCCTGCATGGACGCGCGGCTGGACATCTACCGCATCCTCGGCCTCGAAGAGGGCGACGCCCATGTCATCAGGAACGCCGGGGGAGCGGTCACCGACGACACGATCCGTTCCCTGGCGATCAGTCAGCGGCTGCTCGGCACACGGAAGATCTTCCTGATCCACCACACGGACTGCGGGATGCTCACCTTCACCGACGACGGCTTCAAGCGGGACATCGAGAACGACACCGGGATCCGCCCGCCGTGGGCCGCCGAGGCGTTCACGGACCTGGAGGAGGACGTGCGTCAGTCCGTCCGCCGGATCACGGTGAGCCCCTTCGTCCCGCACACCGACGCGGTCCGCGGATTCGTCTTCGACGTGGCGACGGGACGGCTCAAAGAGGTGGAGTGAGTGGCGCGACCCGGCTCGGGCCCGGCCGGGATCGGCCGGGCCCGGCGGGTGTCAGCCCCGGTCCGTGTGGCGGAGTACGGCGGGAATCGCCGTGTCCCACACACGGGCCGGGGGCACCTGATGACCGACCCCGTCCAGGGTGACGAGACGGGCGCCGGGAATCCCTTCGGCCAGTGCCCGCGCGTGGCCGAGCGGGAAGAGAGGGTCCTCGGTGCCGTGCAGGACGAGGGTGGGCGCGGCCACCTCCGCCAAGCGGACCGTGACCGGGTTCTCGTCGTCCTTGAGCGCCCAGTGATTCTTCATGGCCGCCTCGATGTCCGTGGTGCGGTCCACGATCCGGCCCGACAACTCCCGTACCGCTTCCTCGTCGAACGGCGCCGAACCGGTGAACAGCCGCTCGCCCTCGACCAGATACGCGATCACCGCGGCGCGGTCCGACCAGTCCGGCTCGGGGGCCGGATCGGCGAACGCCGCGCGCAGGCTCTCCGACGGGGGCGGCAGCTCCGACCCGGTGGGACCCGCCGGGCTGGTGGAGACAAGAGTGAGCGTCGCGACCCGCTCCGGGTACGCGACGGCCAGGCACTGCGCGAGCGCGCCTCCCATGGAGATGCCCACCACATGCGGCCGGTCGACGCCCAGCGTGTCCAGCAGACCGACCGCGTCCGCGGTCAGGTCCGAGAAGGTGTAGTCCGGGGCGCCCGCCGGAGAGGCGACGGACCGGCCGGTGTCCCGCTGGTCGTAGCGCACGACATGCCGCCCGCCGGCCGCGAGCCGGGCGCAGAACCCGTCGTCCCAGCCGTCCATCGAGCTCGCCGCGCCGCTGATCAGCAGGACGGTCGGGTCGGCGGGTTCGCCGAAGGCCTGGACGCACAGGCGTACGCCGTTGGCCTCGACCAGGCGCTCGGCGCCCCGGGGCACGTCGCTGCCGGACACGGCGTCATTGGGGATCATGCGTGGCTCCAGTGTTCTCGGGCGTCGGCCGTGGCCGTTCGCGTATGACCGCTTCCGCTGCTGTTACGACCGGACGGCGCTCCGGAACTCATCGGCCGATCAGCTCCCGAAGGACTCCGCGAGATCCGTCGGGGCTGCCTGCTTCCAGGAGTCGACCAGGATGTCGTACAGCTCGGTCTCGTCCTCAAGCGCGCTCAACCGGGCACGTACCCATGAGGAGTTGGCCTCGTGAGGCGGGACCCAGAACTTGTCGGGCTCCGCCGCGATCAGCTCCGTCCGCTCGAACTTGGGGCAGCGGACGGCGAACGACGTCCCGTCGTCGGGCACCGTGACGAACATCCGGCCCGCGACATGGAAGGTGGGGATGTTCCAGAGCTCCTTCTCCACCGTGCGCGGCAGGGACATCGCGATACGGCGGACGTCGTCGGCGTCAAGACCCGCGTGGTCAAGGTCTGCGTCTAGCATGGTCGTTGCCTTCGGATCGATGGACGCGGCTGCTCCCATGATCCGGCATCCTCCGGCCTCGCGTACCCCGGTCGTCCCGCGTACCCTCGTCGTCCTGCGCGTCGCGGACCACCTCGCTCAGCGTCCGGCCCGTGCGGGCGGACCGGGCCCGCCGTGGGTCGGGGGTGGCGCGGACGCCGTGCGTACTGCCGGAACCGGCCTTCTTCACCAGCAGCCATGCCTCGCCCGATCCGTCCCTGCCGTCACGGAACCGGGTGAGCGCGTAGGCGCCGCGCAGCTTCCGCCCGTTCAGCCGGAACGAGGCGTGGCCCCTGTCCAGCGCGGCGGCGAAGGCCGCCTGGCTCTCGACCCCCAACGGCGAGTAGGTCCCCCGGTCCCACACGATGACCGGGCCGGCCCCGTACTCACCGGAGGCGATGACGCCCTCGTACTCCCGGTACTCCAGCGGGTGGTCCTCGGTGGGCACCGCCAGACGCTTGTCGCCGGGGTCGGTCGAGGGACCCTTCGGCACGGCCCAGGACTTCAGTACGCCGTCCACCTCCAGCCGGAAGTCGAAGTGCGTACGGCGCGCGTCATGGATCTGGACGACGAACGACAGTTCCTCGGAGGGGCCCACGCTCTCGCCGCGCGGCTCGTCGGTGGTGTCGAACCGGCGCCTTGAGTGGTAGCGCGCCAGTCGGTCCTCTCCGCTCCCGTCGGCCACGGCGGACCTCAGCCCGTACGGCATTCAGGAACGAGCGCGGCACGGGAGCCGCGCCGCCCGGTGAACGTTCGTCGCCCTCGCACTAGCCCTCGGCCTCCTCGTCCGGAGAGATGTGCATGGCTGCCTCCTCGGCCGACGCCGCGCCGCCGTCGATCCCCACGTCGCGCGCCGACACGTCCGAATGCCGGCGGGGAGCGATGTCGTCAACCGGCTGCAAGCGCCCCGCCCGCACCTCACCGGTCTCCGTGTCCCTGGGCTCGCCCTCGCCGTCGGGCACGTCACCGACGTCGTCGCCCTCCTCCGGCCGCACGTCCGGAGCCTCCTGCGCGAGCCGCTGCTCCAGGGTCTCGCCCTCCTGCTGCTCCTCGCCGGTGACCCCGTACTTGTTGACACCGAGAGGACGCTCGGGCGGGGAGTACCCCTCCGCCATCATGTCGTCCAGCCCGCGCTCGTCTATCACGTTCTCCAGATCGAGGTCGTCGGAGGGGCCGTTCTGCACGTCCGAGTTCTCGGGCTGGTACACATCGTCGCCTCGTGACTCGTCGGCCATGACTCGATCCTTTCCAGAGGGGCTCCTGCCTGCGCGTTTCCGGAGCGTCGCGGTACGACGTCCGGGACCGCCCCCTGCGGGTGCCCGGCTCGGCTCCCGTCAACCTGGAGGATGGGAATCGGGGGCCACCAGGAACATGACGAGAGATCTTCAGAATACGCCCGAAATGTCCTCCGGGTGGATCGGGAGCGGCTCGGAAGGGGCCGTCCCGGTGACGAACGCCGCCGCGATCTCCGCCTCCGGGCGTGCGTCTGGGGCTGACGCCGGGCTCCGTCGTCGGTCATGAGCGGCCGCTCTCCAGTTCGGCCGGCGGCAACGGATTTTGAGCAGGGCGGCGGATTCCGGGCACACGAGCGCTCGACGGGCCGACAACGGAGCCCGGACGAGCGGACAACGAGTCGAGGGAAGGAGCCTGATGGATACCGAGCACGATGTGGTCGCACTGATCCTCCGGGACCACCGGACGATGGAGGATCTGTTCCGGCGGATGCGGAGCGTGGAGGAGGACCGCGCGGCGGCGCTGCGCGAGTTCGCCGGGCTGCTGATCGCCCACGCCCACGCCGAGGAGACGGAGGTCTACCCCGCGCTACGCCGCTTCAGGAACATCGACGACGACGAGGTCGAGCACGGCGAGGAGGAGCACGACGAGGGCAACGAGGCGCTGCTGGACCTGCTGGAGACCGGTCTGGAGGCCGGTGACGTCGGCTCGGCCGCATGGGACGAGAAGCTGGAGAACCTCGTCGAAGCGGTGACCCACCACCTTGACGAGGAGGAGCGGACCATCCTCAACGGCGCCCGGGAGAACGTCCCCGCCGACCGCCGTGCCGAACTCGGCGTCGCTTTCGGCGAGGAGCGCGCCAGGCAACTGGCGGCAGACTGCGGCCGTATCGAGAACGTCCGTGAGCAGGTCAAGAGCCGGCGGTGACGGACCCACGGGCTGTCTGCCGCGGCCCGTGCCGGGCAGACGGAGGGCAGGCACGGGAGAAGCCTTTCCCCGTCCCGCCGCAGACGGCCCGTCAACTCGGCGGGACCGGCTCAGCCGGTGGTCCAGCCGTGCAGGTGGCGGGCGATGCCGGCGACGCCGAGCGTCCCCGACGCGGCGTCGCGTACGAGCGCGACCGCCGCCTTCGCGGGGTACTCCAGCCGGTGCCCGTGAATTGAGAGGAACGCCTCGCAGGAGTGCCAGGCGAAGCCCTCGTTGGAGTGCTCCAGACAGGGCAGCCGGGCCAGGGTCTGGAGCAGCGCGGCGGCCTTGAGGTGCGGGGAGCCGTAGATGTCCCGGTCCATGGCGCGGGAGTAGACGCGGGCCACGGCCGCGTGGAGCGGGCCGTAGTCGTCGACCTGCGGGTCGCGGGGCAGCAGTTCGGCCGCGTGCAGCAGGTAGGACACATCGATCCTCGGCTCGGGCTCGCTCGCACTCACGCGGCGTGACCCTGGTCGCGGTCTTCGAGTTCCTGCCGGGCCCGCCGGTCGGCGGCGCGCTGCTCGGGCGTGGGGTCGATCGCGCTCGGCTCGGTGTCGAACGCGTCGCCGCCCCGCTCCATCGACGCCTTGAAGCCTTCGAGGAAGGTGTTCTCCACGGCGGTGGCGCGGTCGTACGCGGCCGACAGGACGTACTCCTGGAGACTGACACCGGCGGCCTTGGCCGCGGCGACGATCGCGGCCCGCTGTCCGGGATCGGGGAAGCGCAGGCTCATGGCCGCGGCCTTGGATTCGCTCATGGCCGCGAAGCTACCACTGATACCGCTGCCACCACAGGCCGGGAACGATCGACGCGCCAAGAAGTCGCTGTCAGGAGCATTGACACCGCGAGAGATCAAGTGATCTATTCACTTTATGAGTCGCAGTGAGTTGTCGTTGTCCGAGCGACTGGCGGACAACATCGTCGAGATCATCCGCTCGGAACGCCTCGGTCATGGAGACGCCCTGGCGTCCTCCCGTGACCTCGCCCGCCGCTTCGGCGTCACCACCCCCACGGTGCGTGAGGCGCTGCGCAGGCTGGAGGCGACCGGCGTGGTGGAGTTCCGGCACGGTTCCGGCACGTACGTGGGCCCGGGCATCGGGCGCCGGCTGATGGCCAACCCCCATCTGCCGCGCAGCACCCGCGCCTCGGTGCTGGAGCTGGTCGAGGCCCGGCTGGTGCTGGAGCCGGCCGTCGCCGCCGCGGCGGCGAACGTGCGGATGGCCGAGGCCGTACGGGAGTTGGAGTCGGCGGCGTCCAACGCGCTGCATCCACCTGAGGAATCCCTGCGGCAGTCGGTGCACTTCCACGTCGCACTGGCGGCGGCGAGCGGCAACTCCCTGCTCCGTGAGGCCGTCGAGGCCCTGCTCCAGGTCCGCGCCCGGGACCAGGTGGAGATCCGGCACCGGTACAACGACCGGGCCCGGGACCACGCCGAGCACCTGGAGATCCTCGACGCGGTACGCGACGGTGACGCGGTGGCGGCCGAGCGGCTGACCCGTACGCATCTGGCGGCGATCCGCGACGCGGTCCTCACGGCCGACTTCCCGGCCGACGAGCCGGACACCGATCTCGCGCTCCCGGAAGGAGGCCCGCGGTGAACTCCGAACCGTCTTCCCCCGGGCACTCCCGGCGGCTCGCGGAGATGACGACCGTGGAGGCGGCCGACGCCGTGACGTCCAGCCCCGTGGTGATCCTGCCGGCCGGCGCCTTCGAGCAGCACGGCCCCGGGATGCCGATGGCAACGGACACGCTCCGCGCGGAGTCCGTGGTCGACCTGGTGGCCGCCGAACTCGGCGGGCGCGCGGTGATCGGTCCCTCCCTGCCGGTCGGAGTCTCCCCCCACCACTTGGCGTTCGCCGGTACGGTGACGCTCTCCACGACGACGTTCGCCGCCGTCGTACGGGAGTACGTCGACAGCCTGTACCGGCACGGCTGGCGGAAGATCCTCGTCGTGACCGGCCACGGCGGCAACAACGCCACCCTGTCCACCGTCGCGCAGGACCTGCTCGTCACCCGGCCCGGCCTTGAGTTCGCGTGGACGCCGCTCACCGCGCTGGCGCCCGAGGCCGTGGCGGACATGCGCGTCGGCGAGGTGCACGGACACAGCGGTGAGGCCGAGACGGCCCAGATGCTGTACCTCGCGCCTCATCTCGTGCACAACGACCGGCTCACCCCCGGGTCGACGGCCACCGCCGATCTCGATCCGCTCTCCCGGCTCTCCAGGCGCGGCCACCCCGCGCTCGCGGTGAGCTACGACCGGCTCTCCTCCAACGGCGTGCTCGGCGACCCGCGCCGTGCCACCGCCGCCGCGGGGCAGGCCATCGTGGACACGGCCGTCTCCCGCATCGTGGCTTTTGTCAAGGAGTGGCTGGACGCCTAGAGAGGCCCGGAAAGGCCATCTCCCGCACATCCACCACTTCCCGCGTGCGCCGCCCCCGCACGACCGGCGGCGCACGCCCCTCACCCGTCCCCGTCCCTGCACTCCGCGCTTGGTTCCGAGCGCGCTGATTTCCCGCACCTCCGTCCCCGCACCGTCTCATCACACCCAGCCGTACGCGCACCCCGCGCCGTACGGCAGAAGGAGCCTGCAATGAAGCAGTCCCCGTTCGGCGGCAGACGCCTGACTCCGGGCCGTGCACGGGCCCTGTTCCGCACCTCCGTGGCCGCGGCCGGACTCGTCCTCGTCGGTTCGGCGTTGGCGCCGGTCACGGCGACCGCCGCCGCGCCCACGGCCGTCTCCGCCGCCACCTCCGCGTCGGCCAAGGGCTGTCGGCAGCCCGCGCCGCAGCAGCCGGGCACCAGTGAGCTCCGCACCGTCGCGAGCGGCGGGCTCTGGCGTACGTACCAACTCCATCTGCCCGCCGACTACACCCCGCGCGAGGACTGGCCCGTCGTGCTCGCCTTCCACGGCCGGGGCAACACCGGTGCCGGTACGGAGGAGTTCTCCGGGCTGTCGAACCTGCCCGCGATCGTCGCGTACCCCAACGGGGTCATCGGGACCGGCGACGGCGACCGGCAGGCCTGGCAGGGAGCGCCGTACGCCGCGGCAGGCGTCGACGACGTCGCCTTCACCGGCGACCTGATCGACGAGTTGAAGGGCACTCTCTGCGTCGACTCGCGACGCGTATATGCCACCGGCAAGTCGAACGGCGCCGGCTTCACCGGTCTGCTCGCCTGCCGGATGTCCGACCGGATCGCCGCCATCGCTCCCGTGGCCGGCGCGTTCTACCCCGAGACGGGCGAGAACTGCCGCCCCTCGCGGCCCGTCCCCGTCATCGACTTCCACGGCACGGGCGACGTCACGATCCCCTACGCCGGCGACGCCGAGCGCGGCCTGCCCGCCATCCCCGACTGGACCGCCGAGTGGGCGGACCGCAACGACTGCCGCTCCCGGCCGCACACCCGCACGATCGAGCCCGACATCACGATCACCAGCTACAACGGCTGCGACCGCGGCGCCGACGTGCGCCATGTCGCCGTCACGGACGGCGGCCACACCTGGCCCGGCGCCGACAGCTACAGCGGTGGCGGATACGTCACCGGGACCATCGAGGCGCACGAGGTGATGTGGCAGTTCCTGCGCCAGTACCGGACCCCGAGATCAGCCGGCCGCTGACGCGCGGTAACCGAGTAAGGAGAGCCGCTCATGAGTACTGAGAACCCCGCTCCACCGGGTACCCCGGGTACCCCCGGCACACCGGGCGAGACCCCCGCCGAGCCCCGGCTGCCGCTGATCATCCGTGCCATGGGCGTCATCGAACGTGCCGGCAACGCCCTTCCGCACCCCTTCTGGCTGTTCTGGATCCTGTCCGGGATCCTCGCCGTCGTCAGCGCCGTGCTCGCGGCGGCGGAGGTCTCCGTCGTCTCCCCGGCGGACGACAAGACAGTCGTCGTACAGAACCTGCTCAGCGGCGACGGGCTCGCCATGGCGGTCTCGACGATGATCGAGAACTTCGCCACGTTCCCGCCCATGGCGACCATCGTCGTCGTCATCATGGGTGTGGCCGTCGCCGAACGCAGTGGATTCCTTGCCGCGTTGATGCGGGTCGGCGTCTCGCGCGTACCGGCTTCGTGGGTCGTGTTCGCCGTGGCCTTCGCGGGCACGGTCGCCCATGTCGCCTCCGCCGCCGCCTACATCATCCTCGTGCCGCTCGGCGGTCTGGCCTTCCGCGCGGTGGGCCGTTCGCCGATCCTCGGCATCGTGGTCGCGTACACCGCGATCGCCTCCGGATACGACGCCAGTCCGCTGCCCACTCCCAACGACGCCATCTTCGCGGGCATCACCACGGCCGCCGCGCAGATAGTCGGCGGGGACGACGCGTACGTGTCGCCGCTGAGCAACTGGTTCTTCAACATCGCGTCCTCGTTCCTGCTCGCCGTCGTGATCACGCTGGTGACCAAGTACGTGCTCAGCAAGCGGCCCGACCTGGACGCCGATCCCGACGCCGACCTGGACGACCTGGGCCAACTGACGCTCAGCGACCAGGAACGCTCCGCGCTGCGCCGCGCCGTGTGCACGCTGCTCGCGGCCGTCGTGGTCCTGACGGCGGCGCTTCTGCCGGCCTCGTCCCCGCTGCGGGGAGACGGCGGCAGCATTGTCGAATCCCCCTTCCTGGACGGCATCGCGGCCGTCGTCGCCTTCCTCTTCGGACTGGTGGGCATCGTCTACGGCCTGCGTTCCGGCTCGATCAAGAAGGCCGCCGACGTACCGAGGCTGATGGGCGAGGGCATCAAGCAGATGGCGCCCGTGCTGGTGCTCTTCTTCGCGATAGCCCAGTTCCTGGCGTACTTCGACTGGACCCACATGGGCGATGTGCTCGCGGTCAGGGCGGCCGAGGCGCTTCAGTCCAGCGGACTGCCGATCGTGGTCGTCTTCCTGCTGGTCCTGCTCCTGCTGACGCTGGTGAACGTGATGGTGACCAGCGGCTCGGCGATGTGGGCGCTGGCGGCGCCGGTGCTCGTGCCCATGCTGATGCTGGTCAGCGTGCCGGCGGAGACGACGCAGGCGCTGTTCCGCATCGCGGACTCCGGCTCCACGGCCATCACACCGATGAGTCCGTACTTCGTGATGGCGCTCGGCTTCCTTCAGCGGTACCGCAAGAGCGCGGGCATCGGCACGCTCGCCTCGTACACGCTGCCGCTCGCCGTCGCGATGACCGTGGCCTGGACGCTGCTGTTCCTGGCGTGGTGGGCGCTCGGCATACCGCTGGGTCCGGGAGCGCCGGTGCGCTGATCCTCTCGACAGGGGGCGGCCCGTACAACGACACTTGAAACGAACCATTCGGTATCCTTCTGAAGCTCTGAATTCAGGTTCTGAGTAGATTTGTCCATTGAGAATCACCTATGGATCTCCAGAACCGGCCCTTTGACAAAACGGCTGGACGGTTTGTATTGTTCGAAGTCATTGGTCGATGGCGACAGGCAGGGCTGGGGGGCCACGATGCGTTTCAGTGTTCTGGGGCCGTTGGAAGTCACGGCCGGTGAACGGACCGTCGAACTGGTGGGCGTGAAGCAGCGGGCGGCACTCGGCTACTTGCTGCTTCACGCCAACCAGATCGTGCCGATCAGCCGGTTGCTCGGAGCCATGTGGAGTGTCGGCGAGGCTCCGGCGACCTCACGGAAGATCCTGCAGAACGCGGTGTGGGGGCTGCGCCGCGCACTGGCGGCGGACAGCCATCCCCGGTCTCCGGCAATGCTGTTGACCCGGGCGCCCGGCTATCAGATCCGTGTCGAGCCCGACCAGGTCGACCTGTATCTGTACGACCGCTGGGTTAAGGACGGCCGGAACGCGCTCGCGGCCGACGATCCCGCGCTGTCCGCCGCGTCGCTCCGCAAGGCCCTGGCGCTGTGGCGCGGACCCGCGCTCGCCGATGTCGCCGAGACAGGGGCGATGTGGCCGGAGCTGAACTCCCTCCAGAGCGCCCGGCTGGACGTGATGGAGGACTACTTCGAGGCGGAGCTCGCCTGCGGGCGCTATCTGTCCGTCCTCAGCGCCGTCGAGTCGATGGTCGAGGCCGAGCCGCTGCGTGAGCGTGCCTGCGGGCAGTTGATGCGCGCGCTCTACTACTGCGGGCGGCAGGCGGACGCCCTGGGTGTCTACTCCCGGGTGCGTACCGCCCTGATCGAGGGGCTGGGCCTGGAGCCGGGGCGCGAACTGCGCCTGCTGCAGGAGGCGATCCTCACCCACGACCCGGCGCTGCATGTGCCGACGCCGCTGCCGGGTGTTCCGCACCGGGCGTCGGTGTCGGCGACGTCCGTGTCCGCGTCGGTGTCCGCCTCCGCGTCGGTCGACACCCCGGAGTCCCCGGTTCCGGCGCGACGCGAGCCGGCGCGAGGTGATCAGGGATCGCCGACCGAACGCCGCAACGTCAGCGTCCTGTTGGTACGCGGCCGGCTGGGCAACGAGTTCAGTACCGTGCCCGCCGAGCGCGTCGACGACGTCCTCGAAGGCGTCGCGGCCATGACCCGCGAGAAGATCGAGCAGCACGGGGGAGTGGTCGCCGCCTCGATCGGATCGGTCTGCCTCGGACTCTTCGAGGCGCGCGACGACGCACAGGACGGCGGGCGGGACGGCGCGAGCCGCGCGGTGCGTGCCGCCGTCGCGATACGCGACTCCCTCGTCCCCGCAGCTGTCCCGGCCGGCCCCGCCTGCTCCGCCGGAGCGGCGGGCGGGCCCGACGACCGTACGAGGCCCGCGCTGCGCGGACTCGCCGTGCGCGCCGCGGTCGCCACCGGTGACGCCCTCGTACGTCACCGGTCCGACGACAGCACCACGCCGCTGTCGGTCAACGGGGCGCTGCTGGACGTGTGTCACTCCCTGCTCGCGCTGGTCCCTCTCGGCGCCGTCCAGGTCTGCGACAACACCCACCGGGCCACCGTGTCCGAGATCCGCTACCGCCGGATCGCCGGCACCCCGTCCCGCTGGGCCGCCGAGGACACCGCCCGCCCCGCACGCTCCGACCTCGCCGTGGCCGCGCGCCCGGCGCCGGTCACCGAGCACGAGAGCGAACTCGACCTGATGCGCGGCATCCTGGAGCGGACGAGACGGTGCGAGCTGCCCCATCTCGTCACCGTGCTCGGGGAGTCGGACGGCTGCCGGTCCCAGGTGCTCGCCGAGTTCCGGCGCCGGGCGAGCGGCGGCGGGTCCCCGGGCGGCGGGCACTTCCTCTTCTGGCACGCCCCGCCGTCCGTGCCGGACGGGCCGCATGCCCTGCGGAGGGAGATCGTCGCCACCTACTGCGGACTACGGGAGGGCGACTCTCCCGCGACCGTGGACGACAAGCTGTGCGACGTCGTCCAGAGCGTCGCGAGGAGCCGGGAGGGCGCCAGGCGGCTGCGTATTCGCCTGGGCTCCCTGCTCGCGCCGGTCGGTTCGGGACCCCGTGGGACCGGGCGGCGGGAAGTGGAGCAGGACTGGCGGCAGTTCCTCGGCCACGTCGCCCGCGACCGGCCGCTGGTAATCGTCATGGACGACCTCCATCTCGCCGGCGCCCGGCTGCTGGACCTGGTCGAGAACCTGGCCGGTACGGCGGGTCCCGTGCCGCTGCTGACAGTGGCGGCGGCCCGCCCCGAACTCCTGCTGCGCCGCCCGTCCTGGTCCGGCGGCGGCCCCCACACCGCGACGATCACGATCAACGGCTCCCCGGCCCCGGAACCGGGCATGAACCAACTGCTGGAGTCACTGCTGGCGACGTGACCCGGGTGGTACGAGGTGGGCCGCCCGCCTCGTACCCCGTCCCCGGGCCGGCGCACGCCGGGATGGCCCCGCCCGTGCAAGGGCGGGGCCACCGCTGTCGGGCGCTACCGGGGCGCGGCCGGTGCGGGCGGCGCGCCCGGGGCCGGGGCATAGCCGGTCGGGCGGGCCGTGAAAGTGCCACGGCCCTGCGTACGGCTGCGCAACCGCGTCGCGTAGCCGAACAGTTCGGCCAGCGGCACCGTCGCGGTGACCACGGCCGTACCCGCCCGAGCCGTCGAGCCCGAGACCCGGCCGCGCCGGGCCGCCAGATCGCCGAGCACCCCGCCGACGGCGTCGTCGGGGACGGTCACGGTGACCTCGACCACCGGTTCCAGCAGCACCATCGTGCCGGCCCGCAGTGCCTCGCGGAGCGCGAGCCGTCCGGCCGTACGGAACGCCATCTCCGACGAGTCCTTCGAATGGGTCGCCCCGTCCGTCAGGGTGACGCGTACCCCGGTCACCGGGTGACCGCCGAGCGGACCCTCGGCGAGCGCGTCCCGGCAGCCGGCCTCGACCGCCCGGACGTACTCCTGCGGCACTCGCCCGCCGACCACGGTCGACCGGAACTCGAAGCCGCCCCGGTCGTCCGAAGCCTCCTCCAACGGCTCGGTGCCGAGGACGACATGCGCGAACTGCCCGGCGCCGCCGTCCTGCTTGACGTGCCGGTACACCAGCCCCGACACCCCGCGCCCGACCGTCTCCCGGTACGCCACCTGCGGTCGGCCGACTCCGACGTCCAGCCCGTGGGCGCGGCGGATCTTCTCCACCGCGACCTCCAGATGCAGCTCACCCATCCCCGACAGCACCGTCTGGCCGGTCTCGGAATCTGTCCGTACGCCCAGCGAGGGATCCTCCTCGACCAGCCGCGCCAGCGCCGTCACCAGCCGGTCGACGTCCGTGCGCCTGCGCGCCTCGACGGCCACGGAGACCACCGGATCGGCGACGGTGGGCGGTTCGAGGACCAGCGGAGCCGACGGTACGCACAGGGTGGCACCCGCACGGGCGGCCTTCACCCCGATCACGGCGACGATGTCCCCGGCGACAGCCCGGTCCACCTCCGCGTGACGGTCGGCCTGGACCCGCAGGATCCGGCTGATCCGCTCGGTACGCCGCGTACCCACGTCCAGCACCGCCTCTCCCTTTCCGACCGTTCCCGAATAGACCCGCAGATACGTCAGCCGCCCCGTGGTGGTCGAGTTGACCTTGAACACCAGCGCCGCGAACGGCCCCGCCGGGTCGGCGGCCCGCTCGTGCTCCTCGCCGCCCAGCGTCCCGCGCACCGCCGGTACGTCCAGCGGCGACGGCAGATAGGCGACGACCGCCTCCAGCAGCGGCTCGATCCCGCGGTTGCGGTACGCCGAGCCGCACAGCACCACGACACCCTCACCGGTACGGGTCAGGTCCCGCAGTGCGGAGGCCAACGTCCGTGCGGAGAGCGTCGATTGCGCGCAGAACTCCTCCAGCGCGAGCGGATGCAGTTCCGCGACCGCCTCCTCCAGCACCCGGCGGCGCCGGAGCGCCTCCGCCACCAGGGAGTCGGGCACGGGACCCTCCTCGCAGGCGTCGGCGCCGCCGCCGGACCAGATCTGAGCGCGCATCCGGAGCAGGTCCACCACACCGGTGAAACCGTCCTCCGTACCGATCGGCAACTGCACCACCAGCGGCGCCGGATGGAGTCGCCGGCGGATCGACTCGACGGCCGTGTCGAGATCGGCCCCGGCGCGGTCCAGCTTGTTGACGAACGCGATCCGGGGCACGCCGTACCGGTCCGCCTGCCGCCACACCGACTCACTCTGCGGTTCGACGCCCGCGACCGCGTCGAACACCGCGACGGCGCCGTCGAGCACGCGCAGCGAACGCTCCACCTCGTCGGCGAAGTCGACGTGGCCGGGCGTGTCGATGAGGTTGATCCGGTGACCGTCCCAGGCGCAGCTCACGGCCGCGGCGAAGATGGTGATGCCACGGTCGCGCTCCTGCGAGTCGAAGTCCGTGACGGTCGTGCCGTCATGGACCTCACCACGCTTGTGGGTGGTGCCGGTGAGGTAGAGGATCCGCTCGGTGACGGTGGTCTTTCCGGCGTCCACGTGGGCGAGGATGCCCAGGTTCCGGACGGCGGTGAGCGGGTTGGTGAGCGCGCTGGTGGGTTGACGGTGCAGGTCGGTACGCACGGCCCATGGCCTTTCGGGTGATCCAGGGAGAAGGGCGACGCGATTGCCGGACGAAGCAACCCCGACGGAGCAACCCGACGCGGCGTGGAAAATCCCCCGCGGGCCCATGCCCAACGAGGTTTCCCACACGGTGAGTTGACGGGGACTGACGGAGGATCAGGCGTTCGTCACGGACATCCGGGACCGGCCGCGCAGCCGGCGCCGGGAGCCGCGAGACACCAGGATCACCTCGTACCGTGCCGGGGGAACGACAACAGCGGTGCGGTAGCGCACGGCCGGTCTCCCCTCACTGGTCACGGAGCGCACGCCGCGACGGAGTGTGTGCGGCGCGCGAGTTCGTGGTGAGTGTACTGAGAGCGGCGCGGCAAGCGCACCGCTTTTTCTTCGCGGCGTTTTCGAGCACGCCGAGACCTTGCCGCCGTGTTCACCGCCGCCGGGTGCGACGGCTGGCACGGCTCTTCGGGGGTAGGCGCAACGCATGGCCTCCACCATCCCGGAGCCCGGGACGAGCCGATATCCGCTGACCCAGGAACAGGCCGGAATGCTGACCTGGGTGCGATGGGTGTACGCGGGCATGGCCGTCCTGGCCGCCGCGCACCTCGCCGACGCCCTGTGGGCCGGACACCCCGGCGAGCAGACGCTGTGGACCAGCACGATCGGCGTGCTCGCGTTCCCCGTCCTCGTGTTCCTGTCGCATCGTCAGTTGCGCCGCCACCGGGCGGCGTTGAAGGAACCACGCCGTCGGCGTGCGCCGAGGTAAAGGCCCGCCTGTCCCGCTGAGCCACCACGGGCAGCGGTAATTTCGCTTCAGTCTTCGGATCATGACGCGGATCGGTCGATAATTTCCAGTCCTCTGTCTTGCCCGTGGACTGTCATGTCCCTACGTTGTGGGGGGCCGCACCGTGCGCCGGGACGCGCACGGCGACGCCATGTACCACGTACTCCGCATGCCGCCGCATGCCGCTCTTCCCCGCACCTCCACACGCAGAGCCGATTGCGAGGAACCCCGTGGCACTTTCCAGACGCACCGTGATCGCGTCCGCGATAGCCGGCGCCGGAGCGGCGGCAGGCCTGCCCGCCCAGACCGGGACCGCACAGGCGGCCGCCTCCCCACCCGGAGACGTCGTCGGCAAGATCACCGTCGGCTACCAGGGCTGGTTCGCCTGCTCGGGCGACGGCGCGCCGATCAACGGCTGGTGGCACTGGTCGCAGAACTGGGGCCAGTCGCCCTCCCCGAGCAACACCGCGATCGTGAGCTGGCCCGACGTACGCGACTACACCCACACCTACCGGACGGCCTACCCGGCGCTCGGCAACGGGCAGCCCGCCTCACTGTTCTCCTCGTACGACCAGCAGACCGTCGACACGCACTTCTCGTGGATGCAGCAGAACGGCATCGACACCGCCGCCCTTCAGCGCTTCAACCCCAACGGCGGCGAGGGCGCGACCCGTGACGACATGGCGGTGAAGGTACGGAACTCCGCGGAGAAGTACGGGCGCAAGTACTACATCATGTACGACGCCACCGCGTGGACGGACATGCAGCCGGAGATGAAGGCGGACTGGCTCGCCAAGATGAAGGCGAACACCGAGTCTCCGGCCTATGCCCGGCAGAACGGCAAACCGGTGGTCGGCATCTGGGGCTTCGGCTTCAACGAGCCCAACAAGACCTGGTCGGCCGCCGTCTGTCTGGATGTCGTCAACTGGTTCAAGGCGCAGGGGTGTTACGTGATGGGCGGCGTGCCCACGCACTGGCGCAGGGGCATCGAGGACTCACGGCCCGGGTACATGGACGTGTACCTCGCCTTCGACATGCTCTCGCCGTGGATGGTCGGCCGGATCGGGGACATCGCGGGCGCCGACAACTTCTACGCCAACGTCAACACACCCGACCAGGCACACTGCGACGCCAACGGGATCGACTACCAGCCGTGCGTCCTGCCCGGCGACCTCCAGTCCGGCCACCGCGCGCACGGCGACTTCATGTGGCGGCAGTTCTACAACATGTGCCGGATCGGCGTGCAGGGCATCTACATCTCGATGTTCGACGAGTACAACGAGGGCAACCAGATCGCCAAGACCGCCGAGACCTCCGCCCAGGTCCCGGTGGGTTCCGGCATCCGGGCGCTGGACGAGGACGGCACCGCCTGCTCGGCGGACTACTATCTGCGGCTCACCGGCGACGGAGGCCGGATGCTCAAGGGCGAGCTGGCGCTGACGCCGACCCGCCCGACACCGCCGGTCGTCGGCGGCGGCGGCCCCAACCCCCCGACGGGCGACCTCGCCCTGCGCAGGGCCGCGAGCGCGAGCAGCCAGACGCAGAGCTACGGGGCGGGCAACGCCGTCGACGGCAACGCCAACAGCTACTGGGAGAGCGCCAACAACGCCTTCCCGCAGTGGATCCAGATCGATCTCGGTTCCGCCCTGCCGGTGCGACGGCTCGTCCTGTCGCTGCCGCCGAACCCCGCCTGGGGCGCCCGTACCCAGACGCTGTCCGTCCTCGGCTCCACGAACGGGACGAGCTTCGCGACGCTGAGCGCGCCGGCCGCCCGCGTCTTCGACCCGGCGAGCGGGAACACGGCGACGGTCACCCTCGCGTCGGCGGCGTCAGCCCGGTACGTACGGGTGCAGATCACCGGCAACACAGGCTGGCCCGCGGGTCAGCTGTCCGGCCTGAGCGTCTACGCGGAGTGAGCCCCTCCGGAGAATGATCGGCGGGCCCCGACGCGCGGCAGGTTCGCGGTGAGCGCCCTCTCCCCCCGGCCGTGACCGGCCGGGGGGAGAGGGCTTGGAGACCGTCCGGCCGGCTACGCCTCGGGCTCGATCCAGATGTTGCGGTAACGCACCTTGTTGCCGTGGTCCTGGAGCCGGATGGCTCCGCTGGCCGTGGTCTCCGGCGCGCCGTTGCCCGTCGGACCGTCGATCGCCACGTCGTCGTGGACGAGCTTGCCGTTCCACACCACGGAGACGCGGGCGTCCTCCGTCTTCTTCCCGTCGGCGCCGAAGCGGGCGGCACGGAACGTGATCTCGTACGTCTGCCAGGTCTCCGGCGCGGTCGAGGCGTTGAGGTCCGCCGCCTTCTTGGTGTAGATCGCCGCCGCCTCGTTGTCGGCGAGCTTCTCGACACCGAACGAGTCCAGGATCTGGACCTCGTACCGCTCCTGGAGATAGACACCGCTGTTCCCGCGGTCCTGGCCGGTCACGTCCGGTGGCAGCTGCGGCACCCGGAACTCGACATGCAGCTTGAAGTCCTTGAACGCCTGCTTGGTGCGGATGTCGCCGCAGCAGACCTCCATCGCTCCCTCGTCCGCCGACGGCCACCGGACGTCACTGCCGTCGATGTGCTGCCACTGCGACCGGTCCTTCCCGTCGAACAGCGTGATGCGGCTGTCGTTGGGATGGACGGAGATCAGGTCGAGATTGACATGGCCGGTGTCGCCCTCGTCGTACCGGTACGCGATGGTGTTGGCCCCGCGGCTCAGCGGCAGCGACTCGGTCGCCGTCGCCCAGCCGTCCCACTTGCCGGTGCTGGGCAGGTTCAGCTGTTTCATCTTGCGGCCGTTGACGTAGACGCTCACCGTCTTGTCGCCGACGAACGGGTTCGGACCGTTGGCGTACCGCAGCCCGACGTCGTACTTGCCCGCCCTGGTCGTCGTCACGTCGAACGTGGTGGTGGCGCCCTGCGTCCCGTAACTGTCGACGAAGCCGCCGCCGGAGTGGCCCAGGTGCTCGGTGTCGACCCGCGCGCCGCCGGTCAGCGCGGCCTCCTCCGCCTCGTACAGCGTCTTCGGCGCCTCACCCCCGACCAGCGAGTTGAGGGTGTACCAGGCCTCGGTGCTCCACAGCGTCTCACCGCCCTCGGCGCTGAAGGGCCGCGGCGAGCGCACGTGCACCACACGGTTGGACTTGAGGCCGTCGATCGCGAGGGTGACCTTCTTGCCGTCGGCGGACACCGTGGCCGACTGGACCTTCAGCGTCTCCTCGCCGATCTTCGGACCGCCGTAGTCCGGCGTCGCCGTGTAGTACCACTGCTTGACCTCGTAGCGGTCGACCAGCTCCGCGACGGTCTCGGCGGAGAGCGGCTTGGTGTACTCCAGCTCGAAGCCGCCCGGCTTCGCCCGCATCGCCAGGATGTCGAAGGCCTCTTGGCCGTTCGGCGTCAACTTCTGGAGGCCGTGGGAGAGTTTGCCCTCCTGGCCCCAGTTGCCGCCGGCCCCGAGACCACCGGCGTAGATCGCGCCGTCGGGGCCCATGCTGATCCGGTTGACGCCCGCTTCGAGGCCCTGGGTCATCCGGAAGACCGCGCCCTGGTACTCGCCCTTGACCTTCTCCAGATACGCGCGCTGAATGCCGCCGTACGTGACGTCGCCGAAGATCATCTGCCCGGCGAACGGCCCTTCCTTCAACAGCAGAGGCGTACTCGGGGAGTTGGCGATCTCGTTCTGCGGCAGCCACAGCACCGGCTTGGTGACCGGCTTGGCGTCGAACGGCCCGGCCGGGTTGGTGTAGTGGTTGAAGAAGCGGTCCTGCTTGATGTGGACCAGCTTCGACGAGGGCAGCCAGCCGCCCTGGTTGTCGGTCACGAAGATGTCGCCCTCGGGGCCCCAGCCGATGCCGTTGGGGGTCCGCAGGCCACCGGCCACGTAACTGACCTCGCCGGTCTCCTTGTTCACCTTGATCGTGGAGCCGCGGTTCTTCGCGGGCTGCGGATCCGTCGTCGCGCCGCCCTGGTTGATCGCGACGGACAGGTTCAGATAGAAGAAGCCGTCCTGGTAGAGCAGCCCGAACGCGAACTCGTGGAAGTTCCCGCCGTGCGGCCAGGTCGCGACCTTCCGGTAGGTGTCGGTGACGTCGTCCCCGTCGGTGTCCTGAAGCTCCGTCAACTCGTGCTTCTGCGACACATACAGCGAACCGTCGACATACTTGATGCCCTGCGGCTCCTTGAGACCCTCGGCGATCTTCTTGGCCTTCACCTTGTCGGGGCCCGTGCTGCCCGTGACATCGCTGAGGAGGTAGACCTCGCCGGTCACATTGTCGGTGCCGCCCCAGGTGGTGACGGCCAGCCGGCCGTCGGGCAGCCAGTCCATGGCGGTGACCTGAGGTTCGAACCCGCTCGGCCGGAGGTCGGTCAGCGTGTACCCGGGGTGCACGCTGTTGAGGGGCAGACCGTCGCCGGGGGAGTCCCGGACGCCCTCGCACTCCTTGCGGCCCGGCGCCGTCACACGTACGACACCGGCGTCCGTGCTGAGAACGGAGTTGGGTACGACGGCGAAGCCGGACGCGCCCGGCGGCTGCCACGCGAGGGTGATGTTCTGGCCGCCGGTGCGGTCGAAGTGCTCGATACGCAGGGAGTGGTAACCGGCCGTCAGCGTGACCGTGCCGTCCTTCGGCTCGGCGCCGTGCAGACCGTCGTGGTCGATGACGACCTGATCGTCTATCAGCAGCCGCGAACCGTCGTCGCTGGTCAGCCGGAAGGCGTAGGAACCGTCCTGCGGGACGTCGATGTTGCCGATGACCTGCGACACGAAGTTGTCGCCGATCCCGCCGAAGTCGTCGGTGGACGACCAGTCGATCGTGGGCTTCAACGTGTCGGCGTTCGGGGTCTGTCCGGGTTTCAGAACGCAGATCTTGTCCAGCGGCACCTGCACGTCGAACACGCGCAGTGTGACCCCCGGCTCCTGCGGCGGCACTTCACGGGTGACGGGATCGGCCGCGACGGGGTCGGCGGCGGTCGCCGGGGTTGTCATGAGGCCGGTGGCGAGGAACGAGACGGCGAGCAGACTGAGCAGACAGCTGCGCAGGCGGCGGCCCGGTCTTTGATCCATTCTTCCTCCTGGCACTTCGCGCACCGGGAAGAAAGAACACCCTGGCCCCTGGGCGGAGTTCACCGCGGGGCAAGCCCTTCGAACCGGATACGGAGGTCTGGCAACGGATGCGGATGCGGACGTGGCGTTCTGTCGGTTCGCGGCTCGACTGAGGTCCTGTCATGTACGCCGCCAGTCGACGTCGAGCGAAAGACTAGAGACTTCCGTCGGGAGCGTCCATACTTTGTCACGCACGAGTGGAAAGTCCTCGGGAGCGGTCGACCGGCCACCGCGCCCGGCGGACAGGCCTAGGCGTGTGGTGAAAGTCCCGCCTGGCCCGCGGCGGCTGGCACGGACCTCGCCGCGTTGTCTTCAGCCGGCCACGTACGTCCGGTCCATCGACAACGCCGATCCTCCGCCTCGCGACGCACCGCACCAGCCGCCGCGGGCCCCCGTCCTGCGGGCGGACGGCGCTACTTCGCGGACGCGCCCTGGTGCCCCGACCGGTGTCCGAGTCGTACCGACAGTGCTTCCGCGCCCTTCGCGGCCAGTTGGGCCAGCTCTTCCTCGCGGGTCTCGGTCCAGCGGATCATCGGGACGGAGATCGAGAGCGCGGCCACGACCTGGCCCCGCCTGTCGCGGACCGGAGCGGCCACGCAGCTCACGTCCGAGTTGGACTCCCGGTGCTCCACCGCGATACCGCGCCGCCTGATGCCGGCGAGCGCCGTCCGCAGCACAGCCGGGTCGGTGATGCTGTTGGCGGTCATGGCCGTGAGTTCGGCGCCGGTGAGCCGGGCGTCGAGCTCCGGCTCGGGGAGTGAGGCCAGCAGCATCTTGCCGACCGAGGTGCAGTGCGCGGGCAGCCGGCGGCCCGCGGCCGACACCATCCGGACCGTGTGGGTGGAGTCCACCTTCGCGATGTAGATGACGTCGAGGGCTTCGAGGACCGCGACATGCACGGTCTCGTCGCAGGTCTCCGCGATGTCCGTGGCGATCTGCCGGCCCTCGGCGGCGAGGTCGAGCTGCTCCGCGTACCGGCTGCCGAGCTGATAGGCGCGTACGCCGAGGCGGTAGCGGCCGGGCTGCTCGGGGATCGCCTCCAGATACGAGCGGGCCGCGAGGGTGGTGAGCAGTTCGTGCACGGTGGTGCGCGGCAGCCCCAGCCGGCGGATGACATCGGGCGCGGAGAGTTTCCCGTCGCCCTCCAGGAACAGTTCGAGAATGTCGAACGCCCGCGTCACCGCGGGGACCAGCCGTCCCATGTCTGCCCCACCTCGTGTTCGATACTTCGGCCATTGATCGGAATGACGAACAAAGGCTAGCGGCTGCACGCCCCATTGACACCCCCCGCCCGGCTGTTTACGGTCACGCCAGCATTTCGAACGCGTGACGAAATATCGAACAGCTAGGGGTACCGCAGTGCGCATCACGGGAATCAGCACGCATGTCGTCGGCACGCCCTGGCGCAATCTCACCTACGTCCTGGTCCACACCGACGAGGGGCTCACCGGGGTCGGCGAGACGCGGATGCTCGGCAGGACCGACGCGCTGGTCGGGTATCTGCGCGAGGCCGAGACCAACCACATCGCGGGTTCCGACCCGTTCGCGGTCGAGGACCTGGTCCGCCGGATGAAGTACGGCGACTACGGGCGGGCCGGCGAGATCGTCATGTCGGGCATCGCCGTGGTGGAGATGGCCTGTTGGGACATCAAGGGCAAGGCGCTCGGCGTCCCGGTGTGGCAGCTGCTCGGCGGAAAGGTCACCGACCGGGTCAAGGCGTACGCGAACGGCTGGTACACCACCGAGCGCACCCCGGAGGCGTACCACCAGGCCGCCGAGGCGGTCGTGGCCCGCGGCTACCGCGCCCTGAAGATCGACCCGTTCGGCACCGGCCACTTCGAGCTGGACCCGGCCGGCACCCGCTACGCGGTGTCGCTGATCGAGGCCGTACGGGACGCGATCGGCCCCGACACCGAGCTGATGCTGGAGATGCACGGACGGTTCAGCCCGGCGACGGCGGTACGGCTGGCGCGCGAACTGGCCCCGTACGACCCGGCGTGGCTGGAGGAGCCCGTACCGCCGGAGAATCTTCAGGCGCTGAGCAAGGTCGCCGGGAAGGTGGACATCCCCGTCGCGACCGGCGAACGCATCCACGACCGCATCGAGTTCCGTGAGCTGTTCGCCTCCCAGGCCGCCGACATCATCCAGCCGGACGTCGGCCACCTCGGCGGCATCCTGGAGACGCGGAAGCTCGCCGCCACCGCCGAGACGCACTACGTGCTGGTGGCCCCGCACAACGTCGGCGGGTCCGTGCTGACGGCCGCCAGCCTCCAACTGGCCGCCTGCACGCCCAACTTCAAGATCCTTGAGCATTTCAACGACTTCGCCGACGCGGAGATCAAGAAGATCGTCACGGGCGCGCCCGAGGTCGATCCGGAGACGGGCTGCTTCGAGATCTCGCACGCGCCGGGGCTCGGTGTCGAGTTCGACGCCGACGCCGCGGCCGAATTCCCGCAGCAGCAGGCCCGGTTCGACCTCTGGGCCGAGGGCTGGGAGAAGCGCGACCCGAAGGCGCCCCGATGAGCCGGGCCATCGTCGTCGACCGGCCCGGCGTCCACCGGCTCGTCGAGGGCGAGCGACCCGTCCCCGGACCCGGGGAGGTGCTGGTCAAGGTCGCGGCCGCCGGGATCTGTCTGAGTGACCGCGAGGTGTACCACGGCCGCCGCGACCCGGGTTACGTCCGCTACCCCGTCACCCCCGGCCATGAATGGTCCGGCACAGTCGAGGCCGTCGGCGGGGGGGTCGATCCGGCGCTCGTCGGCAGGCGCGCCGTCGCCGAGGGCTTTCGCACCTGCGGCATCTGCGAGCGGTGCCGCACCGGCGACACATCGCTGTGCACCGGCGGCTACGACGAGACGGGCTTCACCCGGCCGGGCGCGTTCGCCGACCATGTCGCCGTCCCCGCACGGCTGTTGCACCCCCTGGCCGACGACGCCGATCTGCGGGCCGCCGCCCTCCTGGAGCCGGCCGCCGTGGTCGCCGGAGCCGTACGGGCCGGCTGCCCGGAGCCCGGCGAGCGGATCGCCGTCGTGGGCACCGGAACGCTCGGACTGCTCGCGGTCCAGTTCCTCGCCGCGTACGCCCCGGGCGAGCTGACGGTGGTCGAACCGCGGGCCCGACGCGCCGCCCTCGCGCCCACGTTCGGCGCGCACGAAGTCCTCACACCGGCGGAGGCCGACGGCCGCCGGGGCCACTACGACCTCGTGGTCGAGACGGCGGGCGCGCCCACCACCGCGGCCTCGTCCTGCCTGCTGGCACGGCGTGGCGGCCGGGTCGTACTCACCGGCATGTTCACGGCCGGTGCGACCGGGATCGACCCCGTCCACCTCTCGCTGAACCAGCTGACCGTACGCAGCGTCTTCGGCGCCCCGTCGGCCGCCTGGTCCTTCGCAGTGCGCGCCTTCACGGCGGGCCTGCTCGACCCCGGCCCGCTCATCACCCACGAGTTCCCGCTGGAGCGGTACGCCGAGGCGCTCGCGCTCGTCGGCGGCGGCGATCCCGGCACGGGGAAGGTGCTGCTGCGTCCCTGACCACGCCGGTGGGGCTCCCCATGACCGCCTCCGGCCGCGAGATCCGAACGTGGTTCGAAATATCGAACATCTCTCCACGTCCATCAACTCCCCTGAACGCAAGCACCGCCGAGCACCCTCAGGCAGCGACCGAAGGACATGTCCGTTGACCGACGCATCAGCCCCCGGCACCCGCCGCCGCCCCGGTGAGCAGGCCCTCGCCGCCCTCGGCCTGGCCGCCCCGGAGGACCATCCCGCGGACACGTCGCCGCACACCTTCCCCGACGGCGGCACCTGGCGCACCGAGATCCCCTCCGTCGAAGGCCCCGAAGCCCTCACCGAAGTCCTCAAGGAATCCGCCCGCCTCGACGTGCCCGTCCACCGGATAAGCCAGGGCAGCGGCGTCTGGATGCTCACCGACGACGAGATCACCGAGATGTCCGGCGCCTGCGCGGACCGCGACATCGAACTGTGCCTCTTCACCGGCCCACGCGGCACCTGGGACACCGGCGCGGCCACCCGCACCGACTCCGGCGGCGCCGGTCTGCGCGCCCGTGGCCGCGACGCCGTCGCCGGCTGTGTCGAAGACGCCCTGCGCGCAGCCGAGTTGGGCGTCAAATGCCTGCTCGTCGCCGACGAGGGGGTGCTCTGGTCACTGCACCGGCTGCGGGCGCGTGGTGACCTGCCCGCCGACACCACCCTCAAGGTGTCGGCGCTCATCGGGCCGGTCAACCCCGCCTCGTACGCGGTCTACGAACGCCTGGGCGCCGACTCCCTGAACATCCCCTCCGATCTCGCGCTCGCCCACTTCACCGAGATCCGCGGCGCCAGCCGGGCCCCGATGGATCTCTATATCGAGGCACCCGACGATCTCGGCGGCTACGTCCGGATGTACGAGACCGCCGAACTGATCCGGCGCGGCGCGCCCCTGTACCTGAAGTTCGGCCTCTCCAAGGCGCCCGGCATCTACCCGTACGGCGCCCACTTGCGCGAGCTCACCCTGGCCACCGCCCGCGAACGCGTACGGCGCGGCCGGCTCGTCCTCGACCTGCTCGCCCGGCACGGCGCCGACGGCGGCATGTCGCCGCTCGGCTCCCGCCTCCCCGGACCGCTCAACCGTTTCCCGCTCTCCTAAGGACAAGGACTGATGACCATGCGCACCAGCCGCGCCGCACTCACCGTCGTCGTCGCATCGCTCGCCCTCGCACTGACCGCCTGCGGCCAAAGCGGCGAGGGCGGGAGCAAGGAAGAGAAGAAAGGCGGCAAGGGCTCCACCGTCGGGATCGCGATGCCGACCAAATCGTCGGAACGGTGGATCGCCGACGGCCGCAACATGGTCGCCGAGTTCGAGAAGCTCGGCTACAAGACCGACCTCCAGTACGGCGAGGACGACGTCGACCAGCAGGTCTCCCAGATCGAGAACATGATCACGAAGGGCGTCGACGTCCTCGTCGTCGCCTCCATCGACGGCCGCGCGCTGGGCGACGTCCTCGGCCAGGCGGCCGACCAGGGCATCAAGGTCATCTCCTACGACCGGCTCATCCTGGGCAGCCCCGACGTCGACTACTACGCGTCGTTCGACAACGAGAAGGTCGGCGTCCTCCAGGCGACGTACCTCATCGACAAGCTCGGCCTGAAGGACGGCGGCGAGGACCAAGGCCCGTTCAACATCGAGCTGTTCGCCGGCTCGCCGGACGACAACAACACCCGCTACTTCTTCCAGGGCGCCTGGAAGACCCTCAAGCCGTACATCGACAGCAAGCGACTCGTCGTCAGGAGCGGCCAGACACAGCTCGACCAGATCACCACTCTCCGCTGGGACGGCGGCACCGCGCAGAGGCGCATGGACGACCTGCTCACCAAGTCCTACGGCTCCGAGGACGTCGACGCCGTTCTCTCGCCCTACGACGGGATCTCCATCGGCATCCTGTCCGCCCTGAAGTCCGACGGCTACGGCACGTCCGCCAAGCCGTACCCGCTCGTCACCGGCCAGGACGCCGAGGTCGCCTCGGTCAAGTCGATCATCGCCGGACAGCAGACGCAGACCGTCTACAAGGACACCCGGGCGCTGGCCAAACAGGCGGTACAGATGGCCGACGCCGTACTGAACGACAAGAAGCCCGAGGTCAACGACGAGAAGACGTACGACAACGAGACCAAGGTCGTCCCGGCCTATCTGCTGGACCCGGTCAGCGTCGACAAGGCCAACTACCGGTCGGTCCTCGTCGACTCCGGCTACATCAAGGCGAGTGACCTGTGACCGCACCCGTTCTGGAGATGCGCTCCATCGTCAAGACCTTCCCCGGGGTCAGGGCGCTCTCCGACGTCACCCTCACCGTGGCGCCGGGGGAGGTGCACGCCATCTGCGGGGAGAACGGAGCGGGCAAGTCCACGCTGATGAAGGTCCTCAGCGGCGTTCATCCGCACGGCAGTTACGACGGCGAGATCCTCTTCCAGGGCTCACCCTGCGCCTTCAAGGACATCGGCGCCAGCGAGGCCCGCGGCATCGTGATCATCCATCAGGAACTGGCCCTCGTCCCGTACTTGTCCATCGCCGAGAACATCTTCCTCGGCAACGAGCACGCGAGGCACGGGATCATCAGCTGGAACGAGACGCTGAAGCACGCCGCCGCGCTTCTGAAGAGGGTCGGACTCACCGAGCACCCACAGACCAGGGTCGCCGACATCGGCGTGGGCAAGCAGCAGTTGGTGGAGATCGCCAAGGCCCTCGCCAAAGAGGTGAAGCTGCTCATCCTGGATGAGCCGACCGCGGCGCTCAACGACTCGGACAGCGCCCAACTCCTGCTCCTCATAAGGGAATTGCAGGCACAGGGCATCACCTCCATCATCATCTCGCACAAGCTCAACGAGATCGCCGAGGTCGCCGACTCCGTCACCATCCTCCGTGACGGCCGCACCATCGAAACCCTCGACGTGAGGGCCGGGTCGACCACCGAGGACCGCATCATCCGCGGCATGGTCGGCCGCGACCTCGACCACCGCTTCCCCGCCCGCACACCGCACGACGGGGACCCCGGGGCGCGGCCCGCGCTGGAGATCCGCGACTGGACCGTGCACCACCCGATCGACCAGCAGCGCAAGGTGGTCGACAACGTCTCGATCCATGTCCGCCGGGGCGAGATCGTCGGTATCGCCGGCCTGATGGGCGCGGGCCGCACCGAACTCGCCATGAGCGTCTTCGGGCGCTCCTACGGCCGCAACATCAGCGGGACCGTCTTCAAGGACGGCCGGGAGATCCGTACGAGGACCGTGCCCGAAGCCGTGGGACACGGCATCGCGTACGTCACCGAGGACCGCAAGCAGTACGGGCTCAACCTCATCGACACCATCGGCCGCAACATCACCCTCAGCGCCCTGCCGAAGGTCGCGCGGCGTGGCATCGTCGACGAGCACGAGGAGACCCGCGTCGCCGAGTCCTACCGAACGAGCATGAACATCAAGGCCCCGACGGTCTTCGAACAGACGGGCCGGCTCTCCGGCGGCAACCAGCAGAAGGTCGTCCTCAGCAAGTGGATCTTCGCCGGACCCGATGTGCTCCTGCTCGACGAGCCGACCCGCGGGATAGACGTCGGCGCCAAGTACGAGATCTACACCGTCATCGACCGGCTCGCCGCACAGGGCAAGGCCGTCGTCTTCATCTCCTCCGAACTCCCGGAGCTGCTCGGGATGTGCGACCGCGTCTACACGATGGCGGCCGGCCGGCTCACCGGTGAGATCCCACGAGCGGAGGCGACCCAGGAAGTCCTGATGCGCCACATGACCAGGAACACGAGGTAGACGACATGGGTCCGGCCACCACCGACCTTTTCAAGTCCCCGGGCGACAAGTCCCCGGGCGACGCACCGCGGCCCGCCCGCCCGCACTCCACCACCACTCGCGATCTGCTGCTGGACGCGGCGCGGCGCAACATGCGGCAGTACGGCATGCTCATCGCGCTGGCGCTGATCGTCGTGCTGTTCCAGATATGGACCGACGGCGTACTCCTCAAGCCCAACAACGTCACCAACCTGGTCCTCCAGAACAGCTACATCCTGGTGCTGGGAATCGGCATGATGATCGTCATCATCGCCGGCCACATCGACCTCTCCGTCGGCTCCCTGGCCGCGTTCGTCTCGGCCGCGTGCGCGGTGATGATGGTCGAGCACGACATCCCGTGGGTCCTCGCGCTCGTACTCGGCCTCGCCATCGGCGCGGTGGCGGGCGCCTGGCAGGGCTTCTGGATCGCGTACGTCGGCATCCCCTCGTTCATCGTCACCCTCGCGGGGATGCTGCTCTTCCGCGGCGGCACACAGATCTTCCTCGGCTCACGCTCGCTCGGCCCGTTCCCCGAAGGCTTCCAGAAGATCTCCACCGGCTACCTCCCGGAGATCGGACCGGCCACCAACTACCACAATCTGACTCTCCTGTTGGGGCTGGCACTGCTCGCGTTCGCGCTGCTCCAGGAGGTGCGGGACCGCCGCCGCCAGAAGGAGTACGAGCTGGAGGTCCTGCCCCGCAACCTCTTCCTCACCAAGTGCGTGGCGCTCGCCGCGGCGGTTCTCGCCTTCACCATGACGCTCGCCAGCTACCGCGGTGTCCCCGTCGTCCTGCTGCTGCTCGCCGCGCTGCTCATCGGCTTCGGCTATGTCATGCGCAACGCCGTCGTCGGCCGGCACGTGTACGCGCTGGGCGGCAACCGCGCGGCGGCGAAACTCTCCGGCGTGAAGGACCGGCGTGTCACTTTCCTCGTCTTCGTCAATATGGGCGTACTGGCCGCGCTCGCCGGGATCGTCTACGCGGCGCGCCTCAACGCGGGTGTCCCGCAGGCCGGCGTCAACTTCGAACTGGAGGCCATCGCGGCGGCGTTCATCGGCGGCGCGTCGATGAGCGGCGGCGTCGGCACGGTGTTCGGCGCGATCATCGGCGGACTCGTCCTCGGTGTCCTCAACAACGGCATGTCCCTGGTCGGCATCGGCACCGACTACCAGCAGGTCATCAAGGGTCTGGTGCTGCTGGCCGCCGTCGGGTTCGACGTCTGGAACAAACGCCGGGTGGGCTCCTGACGACCCGTCAGCGTCCCTCGGAGAGTCCGGGCGCCGGGCCGAGGGGGATCGTGAGCGAGGAGGCGCCGTGCAGGTCCAGCCACGCGGTGTCCGTCCCCCGGACCAGCCGGAGCACCACCTGTTCGCACCGCGGGCACCGGGCCACCAGACCCGGTGCCCGGTCGTAGACGTGCAGTTGGGCCACCGGACCCCGCAGGCCGCACCCGGCGCAGCGGCCCACGGCGCCGGTCAGATCGACCGCGAAGATCTCGGAGAGCGGGCCGCCCAGCGCGTTGCCGTCCTGGTAGGTGTCGTCGCTGGTCCGGTTGACGTCCATGTCATCCTCCACTGGGGCCGAAGCGTTCGGTCCTGATCCGGCCGGGGTCGTGGCCGAGGCCGGTCAGCAGCGTCGCGGCGTTCTCGACGAAGCCCGTCGGCCCGCACACGTAACACATGGGCCGCCGATCGGCGGGCCAGCCCGCGCGGAGAAGATCCTCGGCCGTCAACCGGCCCACCGGCCTCGGGTGTTCGGGCGGGGCGGCGCGCGTGTAGAGATACTCCGTGTCGAGGCCGGGCTCCCCGCGCAGCAGTTCGGGCACATAGAGCTGATCGTCAGGCTCGCGTACCGAGTAGAGCAGACGGAACGGCGCGCCCCCGCCCACCGCGCCACGCGTCCGCACCATCGACATCAGCGGTACCACCCCCGAGCCGCCGCCCACCAGCAGCACCGGCTCGGCCCGCTCCGGCCGCCAGACGAACCAGCCGCCGATGGGACCGCGCAGCTCCACCCGGTCGCCGGGGACCATGACATCCATCAGATACGGCGACACCTCACCGTCGTCCACCCGCTGGATCGTCAGCTCCACGCGGTCACCGTCCGGCGCGGACGCCACCGAGTAACTGCGCTGCGTGCTGTACCCGTCCTCCGCGGTCAGCCGAACGTCGACGTGCTGGCCGGCCAGATGCAGCGGCCAGCCGGGCACGTCGAACACCAGCGTCCGGGCCGTCCGCGACTCCGCCCGCCGGTCCACCAGCTCGGCCACCAGCCAGCGCAGCGGTGCGCGCGCCATCAGTCCCCCTGATAGCGCTGCTCGCGCCACGGGTCTCCGTACGAGTGGTAGCCCAGGCCCTCCCAGAACCCCGGCTCGTCGTCGAGCAGCAACTCGATCCCGCGCACCCATTTCGCGGACTTCCACAGATACAGGTGCGGTACGAGCAGCCGCGCCGGGCCGCCGTGCTCCGGGGCCAGTTCCTCACCGTCGTAGCGGTGGGCGATCCAGGCCTTGCCGTCGAGCAGGTCCTCCAGCGGGAGGTTGGTCGTGTACCCGCCGTAGGAGTGGACGAGGGCGAAGTCGGCGGCCGTCTCGACGTCTTCCATCAGGCTGTCGAGCGAGACCCCCTCCCAGTGCGTCTCGAACTTCGACCACTTCGTCACACAGTGCAGGTCGACCGTCGGCGTCTCGACGGGCATGGCCATCAGCTGTGCCCAGTCCCAGGTGTGCCGGGCGCCCGCCTCGGTGGTGAGGGTGAACTCCCACTCGTCGTGCGTCACGCGTGGGGTGGGCCCGGCGGACAGGACGGGAAAGTCGTGGACCTCGTACTGTCCGGGCGGCAGTTTCCGGCCGGGGTCCGGCCTTCGGCCGTGGAACCCGCGCGAGATGATCGACATGGCGGGACTTCCCTCCTCCGCCCGGACGGTCGAAAGGCGCGGTCGGAAACACGGTCCGGACAGCCTCAGACCAGCGTAAAGGCGTGGGCCGGGGTCGGCGACGCGGGAGGTGACCCGCCCCGGCCCCCCCGATACGCCCCGCCCCGGCCCGTGACCGCCCTCCGCGCCTACTCGAACCGCGCGGGGTCGCCCGCCCCCCTGCGTACGATCTCCGGCTCACCTTCGGAGAAGTCGATGACGGTGGTCGGCTCGGTGCCGCAGTCGCCGGAGTCGACCACGACGTCCAGCACATGGTCGAGCCGCTCCTTGATCTCCCAGCCCTGGGTCATCGGCTCACCGTCGTCGGGCAGCAGCAGCGTGCTGGAGAGCAGCGGCTCCCCGAGCTCCGCGAGCAGGGCCTGGGCGACGACATGGTCCGGGATACGGACACCGACCGTCTTCTTCTTCGGGTGCAGCAGCTGACGCGGCACCTCCCTGGTCGCCGGCAGGATGAAGGTGTAACTGCCGGGCGTCGCCGCCTTGATCGCGCGGAACACGTCGTTGTCGATCTGCACCAACTGGCCGAGCTGCGCGAAGTTCTGACAGACCAGCGTGAAGTGGTGACGGTCGTCGAGATTCCGGATGGACCGGATCCGGCTGATGCCGTCCCGACTGCCCAACTGGCAGCCCAACGCGTAGCAGGAGTCCGTCGGGTACGCGATGAGCGCGCCGGACCGGATGCTCTCGGCCACGCCGGTGATGGTGCGCCGCTGGGGGTTCTCGGGGTGTACGTCGAAATACTTGGCCATTGGCCGAGCTTAAGGGCTGTCCCGTGATCCCCGGCGGCGCACGGCGACAGCTACCGCACCTCGCTGTGTTGTCGGATCGCCCGAATACGCCCGGTATGAGGACGACCCTGCGCCTTGCGATGTACCGCATCCGCGGAGGTCCGGGTGCTCGGCGGGACATGAGCGGTCTCCGTTCGCCTAAAGAATTGGTATGGACCTTTCCAGGGAGGGGTGGCTGCCCGTAGCCTCTGCGCGGCGACGTCCGTGTAACCGGCCTGTCCTGGGCGGCAGTTGTGGACGAGCGCCGGACCCATGAACGCCTGTCCCCCACACACCGTTCAGGAGTGAAGCCCAGTGTTGAGAAGAGGCACCACGGCCGTCATGGCCGCCCTGCTGCTGGTCTGCGGTCTGCTCGTCGCCGCGCTGCCGGCCGCCGCACAGTCCTCCCGGAGCGAGAGCGGCCAAGGCGCGACGGGTGAGGCGCGAGGCGCGCACCACAAGCCGCGATTCGTCGTCAGCGAGGCCCAGTTCGAGCGGATGTTCCCGGACCGGGACCCGTTCTTCACGTACGACGGCCTCATCGAGGCCACCGAGGCGTACCCCGGCTTCGCGAAGACGGGCAGCCGCACGACCCGCAAGCAGGAAGCGGCGGCCTTCCTCGCCAACATCAGCCATGAGACCGGCGGGCTGTTCTACGTGGTGTCGCAGAACCCCGACATGTACCCGATCTTCTGCGACGACACCCAGCCCTACGGCTGCCCGGCCGGGCGGGACGCCTACTACGGGCGCGGCGCGATCATGCTGAGCTGGAACTTCAACTACAAGGCGGCGGGCGACGCGCTCGGCCTGGACCTGCTCAACAATCCGTGGCTGGTCGAGACCGATCCGGCCGTGGCCTGGATGACGGCCCTCTGGTACTGGAACACCCAGTCCGGGCCGGGCACGATGACCGGGCACGACGCGATGGTGGACAAGAAGGGCTTCGGGCAGACGATCTGGAGCCTGAACGGATCCGCCGAGTGCAACGGCGGCAATCCCGCGCAGATGGAACACCGGGTCGAGCTGTACAAGCAGTTCACGCGGGTGCTGCGCACCGCGCCGGGCCGCGATCTGACCTGCTGAGAAGGCGAGTGACCGCTGCCCGACCCGGTGGTTCGCCGGGTCGGGCAGCGGTGTCTCTGTGACGATACGCACGTTGCCTTCGCGGCCCCGTATTGCCTAATGTCCGATTTGTGCTTCGAATCCCGAGACTGTCGCAACTGGCCGCGGCCGCGCTCGCCCTCGCGGTGACGGCGTCGGGCGCGGCCTTCGCCACGACCCAGACGTCCGACGGGCCGGCGTCCGGCCGGCCGGCTCACGCCGTCGCCTCGTCGTCGGCCGGAGTCGACGGCGCGATGCGCGCGGCGCTGGACGCGCTTCCCAAGGGTGACGGCCGTTACACCGTCGCCGTCGAGGACCTCGACGGCGGAAACGCGGCTGTGTACGGCGCTGGCACCGGCGCCTACGACACCGCGAGCATCGTCAAGGTCGACATCCTCGCGGCCCTGCTGCTCGACGCCCAGGACAGCGGAGCGCCGCTCACCGCGAAGCAGAAGAAGCTGGCCGCCGCGATGATCCGCGACAGCGACAACGACGCGACGAACGCGCTGTGGAAGACCATCGGCGAAACGGACGGCCTCGACGCCGCCAACAAGCGTCTCGGCCTGAAAGCCACCCACGGCGACCGGGACGGCCACTGGGGCCTGACCCGCACGACGGCGGCCGACCAGACAGTGCTCCTGGAGGCCGTTCTCGGCGACGCCCACTCCCCGCTGACCACGCACTCCCAGGCGTACCTGCGGTCACTGATGACCACCGTGAAGGCGGACCAGCGGTGGGGGATATCCGCCGCCGACGGCAAGGGGGCCGCCGCCAAGCCGCCGCTGAAGAACGGCTGGCTGTCACGGAGCGCGACGGGTCTGTGGGACGTCAACAGCATCGGGCGCGTCGAGTACGGCGGCCACACGCTGCTGGTCGCGGTCCTGTCCGACGGACAGCACACCTACCGCCAGGGTGTCGACCTGGTGGAGCGTGCCGCGGCGACGGCCGTGAAGGCCTTCGTCAAGGCGGAGACCAGCGACGTTCTGCCGAAGGCGTAGGGCCTGTCCGGCGGATCTTCGCGGGCCCGGGACGCCTGCCAGGGCACCTCGCTTCGTTGTCTCCAGTCGTCCCCGGTACGTCCGGCCCATCCGCAACGCCGATCCTCCGCCTCGCGATGCACCGCAGCAGCCGTCCCGGGCTGATCCACGAAGATCCGCCGGTCAGGCCCTGGGCCGCTTCGGCGTACGAGGTCCGTCCGTTCTACTGGGACATCGCGTCCGTCGCCGCCGCTACGCGTCGGCCTTGAGCAGACCGAGCCGGAGCAGGCTCTCCGCCGTGGCCGTGACGGTGTCCGCGCTGGAGCGCGGGTTCCAGCCGAGAACGCGCCCTCCACCCTCCTCGGCCATGAAGTCCCAGGCCGCGCGCTCGGCCAGCGTCTTGGACTTGATGTAAGGGGCGATGTCGTTGTCGACCCTCGTCCAGTCGTCCTCCGTGAAGGGCCGGTCGGTCTGCGGGTGGCCGTAGCCGACCGCGCCGAACGAGGAGGTGACGACCACCCGCCGGACACCCGCGTCGCGGGCCGCGCGCAGTACCCGGAGCGTCCCCTCCCGTGCGGGCACGATCAGGTCGTCCTCGTTCTCGGGCCGTCCCGGCGGGAAGGGCGAGGCGACGTGCAGGACGTAGTCGCAGCCCGCCGTGGCCTCCGGCCACCCCTCGTCCGACGTCAGGTCGGCGACGGCGAAGGACACCGCGTCCCCGGGCGTGACGCCCGTGGCCTCGACGTGTTCCCGTACGTCGCTCTCCCGCGCCGGATTCCGCACGGTGGTGCGTACGCGGTAGCCCTGCTGGAGCGCCTGCGCGATGCAACGGGTGGCGAGGAACCCGGATCCACCGGTCACCAGGACCGTCGTTCTGCTGTTGTCGCTCATGTCGTCCTCTGCTGTGCCTCGTGAAACGTGCGTTGCCGTATGTCTCACGCTAGGTCTGACCAGCGGATTCGTCCTGTCCCCGCGACTACCGGGCTGGGCGGCGAGGCGCGCTCCCCGGCGCCGGCGCAGGCGGTCAACGGCGGGCGAGCTGGCGCTCGCCGCTGGGGCCCGGCTCGTAGGGCAGGTCGTAGTGGGAGAAGACCGCCTTCTCGTCCTCGACGGGCAGCACATCGTCCGTACCCATGGACGGCGCCTCCTTCACGACCGACTTCGCGTAGTTGACCCTGACGTAGCCCGGCCCCACGACGGCCCCCGAGAGCGGGACGAAGACCAGGCGGTGCCGGGTCGGCATGCCGATCAGCACCGTCGCCACGGAAGGCTCGTCCGTACGGGTGTCGACGTAGACCGCCTCCAGCGAGCCGATCTTGCGCCCGTCGGAGTCGACGACGTCCTGCGTACGCCATTCGCGGATGTCCACGGAATCGATCATGTCGGCTCTCCTCCTCCGGTGGCCCTCGCGATCGGGCTCACCCGTGCGTGTACTCCGCCCGGCTCCGGATCATGGTGACCGACGGCGCGGGGGGCGGCCACTCGGAAGCGCCAGGGGGACGACGCGGGCGACGCGAAGGCGCCCGGACGGGTGGGGGGCCCGGTCAAGCCGCTCCGGTGCGGGACTCCCCGCCGTACGCGAGTTCGCTCGCCAGCAGCGCCGCGCCCACGACCCCCGCGCGCGGCCCCAGTTCGGACATGACGATCGGCAGATTGCCCGTGGCCAGGGGCAGTGAGCGTTTGTACACGACGCTGCGGATCTCGGCGAGCAGCGGATAGCCGAGCCCGGTCAGACCGCCGCCGATCACGATCATCGACGGATTCATGAAGCTGACCAGAGTGGCGAGCACCTGTCCGACCCGGTGGCCGCCGGCCCGGACGAGGTTGACGCTCGTGTTGTCGCCGCCGTCCGCGCACTCCGCGACATCCAGGGCGGTCAACACCCCGCGCCCGGCGAGCCGTTCGGCGAGCGCGGGCGACTGGCCCGACACCGCGGCCGCTGTGGCGTCCCTGGCCAGCGCCACCCCGCCGAAGTACGCCTCCAGGCAGCCGGTGTTCCCGCAGGAACAGACAGGCCCGTCCGACTCGGCCTCCACCTGGACATGCCCGATGTCTCCGGCGCAGCCCTCCGCGCCCCGGTAGATACGGCCGTGGTGCTGCATACCGGAGCCGATACCGCTGCCGATCTTCACGAAGAGCAGATGGTCGACGGTCCTCGCGACCCCGCTGTGCTGCTCCCCGAGAGACATCACGTTGACGTCGTTGTCGACCACGACCGGGCAGCCGTGCTCGCGGGCGAGGGTGTCGCGTACGGGAAAACGGTTCCAGCCCACCATGATCGGCGGCGAGACCGGGACTCCCTCCCGGAACGAGACCGGCCCCGGCAGCCCGATGCCGATGGCGTCGAGCCGCGTGTAGTGCCCCTGGCCGGCCATCTCGCGCAGGAGTTCGCTGACGCGGCCGAGCACGGCGACCGGCCCGGAGCGGATGTCGGCGGGCTCGGAACAGGAGGCCACCGGTGCGAGCGCGCCGTCGGTGATCTCGATGTCGACGGAGCTGGCCCCCAGATCGACGGCGGCGAACCGCAGGCCGGGGTCGAGCTGTACGAGGGTGGAGCGCCGCCCGCCGCGCGACGCGGCGGGTCCCGCCTCCACGACCCGCCCGGCCGCGACCATACGGTCGAGTTCGCCGAGCAGCCGCGGGCGGGGAACCTCCAGCCGGTCCGCGAGCTGGGCGCGCGACAGCGGGCCGTTGTCCCGCAGCAGACTCAACACGCGGTACTGGATGCTCACGGGCTCACTTCCTCTGGACGCCTATGTGCGGCTGTCGGGAGTCGTCACGGGGCCGGTACGGGGGCGCCGGCACCGTGACGCCCGGCAAGGCTCGTGCTCGCGGGTGGCGGGACCGTGCGTCTGCCGTCTGCCGTCTGCCGTCAGTCGTCCGCGTACGGTCGGTTCGGCCGTCCCGACCGCGCGGCTGACGCGCGGCCTCGGACAGCGCTAGGTGTCAGACACGCCCTTGGGCAACTTTTTCACAGAAGACCGAAAGTTGCCGCCGTCTTGACGGAACCCGCTTCACCATCGCCCCACACCGGCGACGGAGTCCGGGCACGGAACTGCCCCGCCCGGTGAGGGCGGGGCAGTCCTCCCTGTCCCGGCGTCAGCCGGTGGCGCCTCCCTTCAGCGCCCGCGCGTCCCGTGCCAGGGCCGCACCCGCCGCACTGTCCGGCACCAGAGCGGCATCGGCCGTGTAACCGGCGAACGACTCCAGCACGGCCGCGGCCTGACTGGTCCGGCCCGCGTCGGCGTGCGCCTCGGCCTGACCGAGCCGTACGGTCAGCCGCTGCTGTCCCTGCGCCGTGACCAGGCCGTCGGCCCGCAGTTTCGTGATCAGCGCGCGGATGTCCGCGTAGGAGGTACGGGTGGTGAAGGCCACCGTCTTCGTGGTCGTGTTGCCGGCCTTGTCGCGGGCCCTGACCGTGAGGTCGTGGCTCCCCAGAGGCAGCCGCCACAGCTCCAGCGCCTGGCCCGAGTTGACGGCCTTGCCGTCGACCGTGGCCGTGGTGGTGGCGGTACCGGAGACCGCGTCCGCGGCCGAGAAGACCGGCGTCGGGCGCTCGGAGTCCCCGTAGACCCCGTCGGCGTCGAGACCGGTGGCCGTCACCGTGGGGCCGGTGCGGTCGATCCGTACGGTGAGCGAGCCCACCTCGGAGACGTTGCCGCCGTTGTCGGTCGCCCGGTAACGGACGGTCGTGGCGCCCTCCCGGGACAGCGTGACGGCCGCGTTGGCGGACTGCCACGTCGCGCCCTCGTCGATCGAGTACTGACGGGTGGCGACCGTTCCGTTGTCCGTCGCCGCGACCGACAGGGACACATTGCTGGTGTACCAGCCGTCGTCACCGTTCGGCCGGGGCGGGTTGAGCGTGGCGGTGACCTTGGGCGCGGTCTTGTCCGCGACGCCCGCGCCCTGGAAGGTCAGCGAGTCCAGTTCGACACCGCCGGAGCTGGTGACGAAGACCTCGCCCGTCCCGGAAGGGGCGTCGTCCAGCGCGGTGGTGACGGTCCCCCAGCCCTCGCCGGCCGGTACCGGCACCGTCGCGAACGGCTCCGCGTCCGCCGAGCCCCAGCGCAGCGCCAGCGTACCGGCGCCGCTCGCACGGGTCTTGACCCCGTTGATCCCGGCGAACGCCACCGGGTCGTACGCGATCCAGTCGCCCGCGTCGAAGGAGGTCACCTTGCGCTGTCCGGACGCCGTGGTGTCGTCCGTGATCGTGACACCCTCCGCGGAGTCGTAGTGCTCGCCCTGCGTCAGTGCCGGGTTGAGCACCACCTGGGCGTCACCGGTCGCCGCCGGCACGCCCCCCGCGCCCTTGTCGGTGTAGGTGATGCCGAGGACGCCGAAGACGTTCTCGGTGTCGCCGTGCCCCGCGTCGGCCGGGGTCGCGACGCCGCCCGTGCAGCCGGTGCCGCTGTTGACCGGGTGCCCGTGCTGGTTGTGCCCCAGACCGAAGGTCCACGCGGCCTTGGCACAGTCCGGCGTGGTGCCGTCCTCCGGGTCCTCGACGGCGATGCCGTACGGCACGGCGTCACCCCAGTTGAAGAACCCGCCGTCGGGGGGCGAGGTGATCCGTACCGTCGGCGCCGTGTTGCCCACGGTGATCTGACGGCTCGTCAGCCCGAACTTCCCTTGCGGGTCGGACACCTTGAGCCGGGCCTGGAACTGTCCGTTCTCCGGGTACGTGCGGTTCACCGTGGGTCCGGTGGCGTCGAAGGTCCCGTCGCCGTCGAGGTCCCACTGGTAGGTGAGGTCGCCGTTCTCCGGGTCGCTGGACCCGGTGGCGCTGAAGGAGACCTCCAACGGGGCCTGGCCGGACGTCTTGTCGGCCTTGATCACCGCGGTGGGAGCCTTGTTGCCCTCGGCGTAGTCGATCCGGTAGAGACCCGCGTCGGGGTTCTGCCGGAAGAAGCCGTCGCCGTAGTCGAGGACGTAGAGCGCGCCGTCGGGGCCGAACTCCAGGTCCATCGGGTTGTCCCACTGCGGGATGCCGTTCTGCGCGCGCTCGCTGTTGGGCAGCACGTTCTCCAGCTTGCTCACCGGGCCGTCGGGACCGTCGAGCGTGAGCGCGGCGACGTAGTCCTGGGAGAACTCCGCCATGAACGCCTTGCCGTCCCAGTACTCCGGGAACTTGCCCGGCGAGGGGTTGTCCGCGTCGTAGTGGTAGACCGGACCGCCCATCGGGGCCTGACCGCCCGGACCGCCGGGACCGCGGAAGGCGGTCAGCTCGGGCCACGGCTGGTCGGTGTCCCTGTCGCCGTACCAGAGCGTGGCCGGCGCGGACGCGGGCAGCTCGGTCAGGCCGGTGTTCCAACGCGAGTCGTTCACGGGAGCCGCGCAGTCGAAGGCCGGGCCGGGTGTGAGGGTCGCGAAGTCGAAGTCCCGGTAGGGCTTGGTGTTGTCACCGGTGCAGAACGGCCAGCCGCTGTTCAGGGGCTTGGTCGTGGTCTGCCACTCGACGTACCCCATCGGGCCGCGGTTCGGGTCGGCCGTACCGGCGTCGGGGCCGTAGTCGCCCCACATCACGGCGTCGGTCTTCTGGTCCACCGCCAGCCGGAAGGGGTTGCGCAGACCCATCACGAAGATCTCCGGCCGGGTCTTGGCCGTGCCCGGCTCGAAGAGATTCCCCTCCGGGATGGTGTAACCGCCGTCCTCCTGGACGTCGATCCGCAGGATCTTGCCCCGCAGGTCGTTGGTGTTGCCCGCGCCACGGCGCTCGTCTAGCCCCGGGTTGTAGCCGGCCGCGTCGTTGATCGGCGTGTACCCGTTGACGTTCGGGCCCGACGCCGGGGTGTTGCCGCCGGTCGCGAGGTAGAGGTTCCCCTTGCTGTCGAAGTCCACGTCACCCGCGACATGGCAGCACTGGCCACGGTTGGCGTCGACCCGGATGATCTCCTGCGCGGTGGAGAGATCGAGCTTGTCGCCGGTCCACTTGAAGCGGGTCAGGGTGTCGTACCCTTCCCACTGCTTCCAGTACGCGTCGGTCTGCCCGGCGGGCAGCGTCTGCGGCGCGGAGCCGGGCGGGGTGTTCAGCGGCGGAGAGTAGTAGAGATAGACCCACTTGTTGGTGGCGAAGTCCGGGTCGAGAGTGACCGTCTGCAACCCCATCTCGGAGTTCTGGTACACGTCGACGTGGTTGACGACCTTCGTGACACCGGTACCGGGGTCGGTGAGCCGGACGTCGCCGTTGCGGGCGGTGTGCAGGACCCGGTTGTCGGGCAGCACGGCGAGGTCGATCGGCTCGCCGGTGTCCTTCGTCAGGGTGACTTTCTCGTAGTTCGACCAGTCCAGGGCGTGTTCGTGGCCCGGGTGCGCCTGGGCGGCGGGCGCGACGGCCACACCGCCCAGCGCGGGCAGTGCCACGAGCAGGACCCCTGTCATCAGGCGTCTCAGGGTGCGGTGCACGGTGATGCGTCTCCTCGGTCGCTGGCGGTAAGGAGCGGATGGAACACACGAGGCACCCCCGCGCGCGGAGGCGCCTCGCGTGCTTTTCGGGGGAGGCTCGCTCAGCCGAGGAGTCCCTTGAGCGCCGTGAAGCTGCGCTCCGCCGCGCCGAGCGAACCCGGCGGATTCGGCAGGGTGTTGGGCGCGGTGTCCTGCTCCCAGATGCCGACGTGCGAGGCGCGCGGCCCGATGTCGCGGATGAACTTCTCGTACGGGAGGTCGCCGGCGCCGAACTCGACGATGTCGAAACCGTTGGCGTTCGCCGAGTTGGCGTCGCCGTCCTTCATGTGGAACAGCGGGTAGCGGTACGGCTGGTTGCGTACGTACGCCGCCGGGTCGAATCCCGGCCAGCGGTACTGGCCCACGTACGCCCAGTAGATGTCCAGCTCCAGATAGACATGGCGCGGGTCGGTGTTCTTGAGGAACACGTCGTACAGCCGGACCGACGGCTGGTCCGTCGCGAACGCGAACTCGCCCGCGTGGTTGTGCTGGTAGAGCTTCAGACCGCGCGCGGTGGCCGCGGCGCCCCAGACGTTGAACTCGTCGGCGGCGGCGCGGTAGCCCGCGACGGTGTTGAGGTTCGACGGCGCGTTGGCCGTACCCACGTGGGGCGTGCCGAGGATCTCGGCGGCGTCGAGCTCACCCTGGAGGTTCGAGCGGAGGTTGCCGATGCCGACGTGACTGCCGACCGCGCGCAGACCGTTGTCGTCGAGCAGCGTGCGGATCTCCGGGAGGGTGATCTGCCGGCCCAGGATGGAGGTGTTCTGGGTGTATCCGGCGAACTCGATCTCCTGGTAGCCGATCCGCGCCAGCTCGGCGAGGACGACGGCGAAGCCGAGCGAACCGACCTTGTCGCGGATGCTGTAGAGCTGGATGCCGATCCGGTCCTTGGGGATGGACAGATTGGTCCGCGCCGGGGCGGCGGAGGCCGCGGTGGCTCCGGTGACGGAGGCGGCGGCGAGGGCGACGGTCGTGCCGGCGGTGGCGCGCAGGAAGTCCCTGCGGTCGAAGGACTTGTGAATATGGCTCACGGTCACTCCTGGGAATGGAGGAGAAGAGGGTGGGACCGGGGCGCGCGCGACCGGAGCTGCTGCTCTGCGGTGCGCGCGCCGCGACGGCGGAGGGGCGGCGTGGCGAGTGCGTCGGCCGTGTTCCGGCCGGTTCGCCGGCGGGAAGGGGAAGAGCGCCGAGCGGTGGGGAGGAGGAACGGCGACGGGGCGGTCGCCGTGTCCTGCCGGGTGCGTCGCTACGAGTGCCGTTGGTGGGGCGGTGGGTGGTGCGGCGGTGGGTGGTGCGGCGAGTGGTGCCTTTGGTGGTGCGTGCGGGTGTGCGGTAGGAGTCGCGCCTGGGGAGGCGCCGGCCGGGTGTTCCGCCGCGGCTGTCCGCCCGGCGTCAGAGGCTGGACTTGCCCGCTTCGCCCGCGTCGGCCCGCGCCGCGTCGGCACGCTCGGCGGCCTTCTCGGCGAGGTCGGCACCACGGTCCTGCGGTGCGGCCCTCTTGGCCGAGGGGGAGGACGACGCGCGGGCGTCGGCGGTCTCTCCGGTGACCTTGCCACGGATACGCGCCGACTCGCCCACGACCAGGACGGGGTTGTTGCCCGTCGCGGTGAGTGCGCCGCGCACGATCGCGTTGTCGAGCACGGAGTTGGCGGTGTTGTCGGTGACCGCGAGGTCGCCGCCGAAGTACGAGGCGCCGGTGCAGCTTCCGAGCAGGCCCTCGCCGCCGATCTGCAGAATGTCGGCGTTGCCCGCGTACTTGGCGGCGCCGTACACCTCGCTGGCGCAGAACACGCCGCCGAGGGTGTTGCCGTTGACGGTGAGCGCGCCCTTGACGGTGGAGTCGTACACGTCGGTGTACTGGTTGCCGTCGCCGGTCACCGAGCCGGTGAGGGTGCTGCCGGAGACGTACAGCTCGCCGGCCTCGCTGCTGATGTTCCCGCCGACGGTCGAGTCGACCGTGTAGAGGAATCCCTCGGTGGCGTCGACCGACTTGAGGGTGCTCTGCTCCAGGTGCGCGCCGAACGCGGACTCGGTGGTCAGCGTGCCCTTGACGGTGGTGTCGGTGAGGTCGAGATAGGCGTCCTCCTCGACGGTGACCGCGCTGTTGAAGGTGGCTCCCGCCGCCACGAGGTCGGCGCCGGCCTCGACCGTCACCGTGCCCTTGACTCTCGTGCCGGTGAGGGTGCAGGACTTCCCGGCCGGTACGACCAGGTCGTTGCTGACGGTCACGGCCCCGCCGTCACCGACGCAGGTGGTGTAGAGAGCGGCCTGGGCGGAGCCGGAGAAAGCCACCAGGCTCCCGGATGCCACCAGTGAGGCCGTGGCGATGAAAGTACGGATCTTCATGTCGCTTCCCTTCCGCTGCGGTCACGGCAGAGTCGGTGACCCGGCCGGTTTCCCCGTCGTCCGACGGGGGTTGCTGCACGGTGCGTGAGCGACGACCGCCGTCACGGCGGTCGCGCGGCGCCTCGTGACGGGCGGTGGCCCGGCCATGGGGGGAGAGACGTGGAAAGACTCGTGGGGTCAAGGGCGTTCGAGGGAGCGCCGATCGGCTGCGGTGTTACCGCGACGAAACACATGTCTCGGTGGGCCGAGACATTAGAGCGCCGCGTGTGGGCTGTCCAGAGGTTTGGTACGAATCTCTAGAACTTTCTGATGATTCATCAAAAGGTGTGAAGGATTGATGGAGGGGGGCGATGAAGCGTCCAGAGGTGGCGGAGTGCGCGCAACGTCGTGGCCGGGCGGGGCGTGGCGCGGCGGGGCGGGGCGGGGCGGGGCGGGGGGCGCGTTCGCGGTCGCGAAGCGGGCGCGCGGCGCCAACGCGCTTCGGCGGCAGGCGAGTTGCGGTGCCGGTGGGCCGGACCGCCGGGACATGCTCTAGCGGTAGCTCGGCTGCGCCCCGGCCCGGGTCCCGGCCTGCGGTGTGGAAGCGTGTGCCTCGTCGTACGTCTCGCGGGCCGCGAACACCGCGTCCAGCCGCCGCTCCGTCCAGCGCGCCAGCTGCCACACCTGCTCGGCCGCCTCGCGGCCCAGCTCCGTCAGCGAGTAGTCCACGCGCGGCGGGATCACGGGCTTGGCGTCGCGGTGGACGAAGCCGTCGCGTTCAAGGGTCTGAAGCGTCTGGGCGAGCATCTTCTCGCTGACCCCGTCGATCTCGCGGCGCAGCTCGCTGAAACGGTACGAGCGATCCAGCAGAGCCGCCAGCACCAGCACGCCCCAGCGGCTCGTGACATGTTCCAGTACGAGCCGGGAGGGGCACATCCGCCGGTTGACGCTGGGGGAGGAGATGCTTTCGTCCATTCCGGTACCTTACTTCAAGGTGGGTACTTCCTCGGAGTTAGTGCGATACATATCGTTGGTCGGGCGAGTTACGAAGTATCGCCAAGCAGGACCAATCATATGAAATGGGTAGCCACCTCATGAGCATCGTCGTCACCGGAGCGACCGGACACCTCGGCCGTCTCGTCATCGAATCCCTCCTGACCGCCGACGTGCCGGCCGGTGGGATCGCCGCTGTCGCGCGGGACAGCGAGAAGGCCGCGCCCCTGGCGGCGCTCGGTGTCGAGGTACGGATCGCCGACTACGACAGCCCCGCGACACTGACGGACGCCTTCCGGGCGGGCGACCGTGTCCTGTTCATCTCCGGCGACGAGGCCGGCCGCCGCGTACCGCAGCACACCGCCGTCATCGACGCCGCGCGGGCGGCGGGCGTGGCGCAACTCGCGTACACCGGCGTACTCGGCGGCCCCGACGCCGACTTCGAACTGGCCGCCGACCACAAGGCCACCGAGCAGCTGATCCTGGACTCCGGGCTGCGGTACACCTTTCTGCGCAACGGCTGGTACACCGAGAACTACACCGAGAACCTGGCCCCCGTGCTGGAGCACGGCGCAGTGGTCGCGGCGGCGGGCGAGGGCCGCATCGCCGCCGCCGCCCGTGCCGACTACGCGGCGGCGGCAGCCGCCGTACTGACCGGCGAGGGTCATCTCGACAAGGCGTACGAGCTCAGCGGCGACACGGCGTGGTCCTTGGCCGAATACGCGGCGGAGCTTTCGCGACAGACCGGGCGCACGATCGTCTACGACAACGTCCCCGGCGAGACGCTGCTGGGCATCCTCACGGGAGCCGGAGTGCCCAAGCCGATGGCCGCGATCCTCCTGGGCGTGGACACGGCCATCGAACGCGGCCTCCTGGCGGGTACGACGGGCGACCTCTCCCGTCTGTCGGGCCGGCCCACGACCCCGTTGGCCCAGTCGGTCGCGGAGGCTCTGAAGTCCTGACCACGCCGCTCTGTCGACTCCGTCCGGCTCGCGGGGAGTTGGGAGTTGGGAGTTCGAGCCGTCACTCGAAGGGGTTCTTCCGGGAATGCGAGGGGCGGTGAACGCGCCAGGTTCGCCTGGGAGTCGCCCGTGACACGGGCGTCGCGTTCTAACGTCGTCACGACACGCCGTCCCCGTCCTGAGGAGTCGCGATGACCGCCGCTGTCCCTGCCACCCACGGCGAAGTGTGGCTGCGTGCCCGGCCGGACGGGCTGCTCAGCACCGATCACTTCGAGGTGGTGCGGGTACCGGTCCCGGAGGTGACGGCAGGACAGGTGCTGGTGCGCAACCGGCTGATGAGCGTGGCCGCCGTCATGCGTACCGTGCTTCAGGGCGGTTCCGACCTGCCCATCCCGGTGGCCGCGCTGGGTGAGCCGTTGTGGGCGCCCGCTGTCGGGGAGGTCGTGGCGGCGCCGGGCGGGGAGCTGGAGCCGGGCGCTGTCGTGACCCACGGTCTGGGCTGGCGTGAGTACGCGGCCGTGGATGTGGCGGATGCCGAGCGCGTCGACCCGTCCGTCCTCCCCGACGAGGCCGCGTACCTCTCCCAGGCGGTGACCGCGTGGATCGGCGTCGTACGAGGCGGTGAAGTACGGCCCGGGGACACGGTGTTCGTTACCGGCGCGGCGGGCGGTGTCGGGACGATGGCCGGTCAGTTCGCGCGGCTGCGCGGGGCCGGGCGGGTGATCGGCAGCACGGGCTCCCGGCTCAAGGGTGCCTATCTGGTCCGGGAGTTGGGGTACGACGCCGTCGTCATCCGGGGAGCGGGCCCGATCGAGGAGCAGTTGCGCGAGGCGGCTCCGGACGGCCTCGACGTGGTCTTCGACAACGTCGGCGGCGAGCAGCTCGTCGCGGCGCTGGCGGTGGCCAGGCGCGGCGCGCGCGTGGCACTGGTCGGCGCGCTGTCCGGCCAGTTGGCCGGCGGGTTCACGGCGCCCGTCGGGATCGACACCGGCTCGCTCATCGTGCGGGGGATCACCCTGCGCGGCACATCGGCCAGTGATCATCTGGACGCGATCCCCGAGGGCATGCGGGAGTTCGGGCGTGGCCTGCGCGAGGGCACCGTCGTCTTCCCGCACGCGCGGCTGTCGGGCATCGATCAGGCGCCCCGCGCGCTGTGCGAACTGCTCGAAGGACGCCATACGGGCGCCGTACTCGTGGAGTTGTGACCGGGGAGAGCCGGAGTGCGTCCGGCGGCGGCGCCCCGGGCACCGTGGCCCGCCGTGCGGCTCCGCCTCAAGTCACCCACCCCCGCTATTGGTTGATCTTTCATCGCGCTGACACCTCCTGACGCTCGGTATGTCGACAACGGCCGAGAGGGTGATCCGAGCATGTCAAAATGACCGACGCCCCCACGTTGTGGTCGATCAGGAGGACGCAGTGAAGAAAACCTCGCGCATCCGGAATGTCTCACTCACCCTTGGCAGCGCCATCGCGCTCGTCATCGCATTTCCCGGTAGCGCGCTCGCCGATCCCCCCAGCGCCCTTCCCGCCAACGCGGACGGGCTGGAGCAGACATTCCAGCCGGCGTTCGACTACGACACGGACGGCTGCTACCCCACTCCGGCCATCGGCCCTGACGGCACCATCAACCCGGGCCTCAACCCGAGTGGCGCCCTCAACGGCCAGTGCCGCGACTCCTGGGACCTCGACAACACCAACGGATACTCGCGCAGCAAGTGCAACAACGGCTGGTGCGCCATCATGTACGGCCTTTACTTCGAGAAGGACCAGGCCGTGATCGGCAGCGGGCTCGGCGGGCACCGTAACGACTGGGAACATGTCGTGGTGTGGGTGCAGAACGACCAGGTGCAGTACGTCTCCACCTCCGCCCACGGCAATTTCGACATCCACACCCGTGACCAGATGCGGTTCGACGGGACGCACGCCAAGGTCGTCTACCACAAGGACGGCGCGGGGACGCACGCCTTCCGCGCGGCGAACAGCAACGACGACCCGCCGGAGAACCACCACGGCACCTGGCAGTTCCCGAGGCTCGTCGGCTGGAACGGCTACCCGGCCGGCCTGCGCGACAAGCTGAGCCAGGCCAACTTCGGCAGCGCCGTCTTCGGCCTCAAGGACGGCAACTTCAACGGCCATCTGGTGAAGGCCAAGCCCGCCGGTATCCCGTTCGACCCCAACGCGTGACGTGAGCGGGCCGGGGATGCGCGAAGCGTGTGAGGCGCCACGCCACCCCCGGCCCGGTCGTTGCTCCACCCTGCCGATTTGAGCGAAGAGCGGCACCGGCCCGGCGCGGTGGCCCGGATACTGGCCGCGCTCTCGCCCGGCAGCGCCGTCGGCGGACTGGCGAACGGCGGACTGGCGACGGCGCCGTCTCCGGGCGGTCGGCCGCCCGGACGAGGCTCACCGTCATCTGTGCGGCGCTCGGCGCCGCGCCGGCGGCGGGGCTCACTCCGCTTCGTCCTGGTGGCCGTACCGGCGCTGGTCTGCCCCGCCGTGACGCTTCGCGGCAGCAACCGGCCGGTCCCGGTGACCGAGCGGACTGGGGGCGACAGCGCCGGTCAGCCCTCGTGAGCCGTTCGCGACACCCGGTGGTACCGGAAAAATGCCCAGGATCGCGGCACCGGTCGGGGCTACTCTCGCCGCACTCCGAGTGCCACGAGAGGACCCCTGATGAGCCGCCCCCTTCTCTATCTCGATGTGGACGGCCCGTTGAACCCGTACGCCGCCAAGCCCCATCGGCGCCCGTTCGGCTACACGACGCACCGGATGAAGCCCGAGGGCTGGATCGCCCAGCACCCGGGCATGCCACGGACGACCGTGAGGCCCCTGCGGGTCTGGCTCAACCCCGACCACGGGCGCCGGCTCCGGGAGCTCGCCGGGCTGTACGACCTGGTGTGGGCCACCACATGGGGGAGGGAGGCGAACGTGTTCATCGGGCCCGTTCTCGGACTGCCCGAACTCCCCGCGGTGGACTGGCCGGTGATGCACGCGGCGGGACCGGAGGAGACGTTCTGGAAGACGCGTGACCTCGTCGCGTACGCCACCGGCAGGCCCTTCGCCTGGGTCGACGACGAACTGGGCGACGCCGACCGGGCCTACGTCGCCGCACACCACGAGGGATCAGCGCTCCTGCTTCGGATCGACCCACGGCTCGGCCTGCTGGACCCCGACTTCCGGGCACTCGACGCCTTCGCACGCACGCTCGGGGGCCGGACTTGACCTGACTAGTCGAGGCGGCCCCGGGGCGCGGGTGACCTTGTGGGAGCGGGGTCGTGCCGGGCCCCGGCAGGGCCCGGCAGCGTCCCCCGGCGGCCGATCGGCCGGGCGTCATGGGCCTGCCAGCAGCACCTCCAGCGCCACCGCCGTATCCGGGTGGCGGCCGGTGAGCACCGCGCCCGGGGGGACCGGAGCGGCCCTCGTCCACTCACCCCCGTAACCCAGCAGACCCGCGACCGCGTCGCACGCCCCGGGGTACGCGGCGAGCAGCGCGGCGCCCGTGCCCGTGCCCGCGCCTCCGCCGTCGGTGCGGGCCGATCGGTGCGTGGCCCCCGCGTCCGGCGACTCCCGCCAGGGCGGTACCCACGCGTCCAGCGCCGCGAGCCGGCCGGGGAAGATCCGTCCCGCCTCCCGGATCAGCAGCGGTGCCAGATCGGCGCCGTCGGAGCGCAACGTGCTGATCAGGGTCGGCAGCCACGGCAGCAGCACCGGATCCGGCAGCCGTGCGAAGGCGTTGGACACCGCCTCCACGACGAAGTCCGCCAACTGTGGGACAGGCTCCAGCGCGTGCAGGAACCCGCTGAGGTAGCGAGGGTAGGCAGGCACCACCAGAGGGTTGCCGAGCAGTTCGTCGCACCGCGCACGCAACTGCGCCCGGGACAGCTGACCGAGCTGCACCTGAGCCGCCCACAGCAGCGCCAGCTTGGCCGGCTCCCGCGGATGCGACTGCGCGAACGCGAGCTCCAACTGCGTCCGGTCGCAGCCCAGCGACAGCGCCAGACTCTCCATGCTGAACAGGAAGCCCAGCGTCGCGGCCACCTGCCGGACGGTCGCGTCCTCGTCGGTGAACGCCGTCGGCAACAGGGTGCAGTAGTGCGCGTAACCGGTCTTGACGAAGGACTCGATCCACGGCGGCAGTACCGGCTCACTGGTCCGGTAGTACGCGAGCAGCCGGCGCACCCGGCGCAGCACCTCCGGCGCGCCGTCGACACCGCGCTCGGTCGCCAGCACCTCCAGGGCGCGCGTACCCAGTTCGTCGGCGAGGCGGCGGCTGCGCAGATACAGCGTCGCGTCCTCGACCGCCTCCAGGACGACCGCCGCGGTCGCCTGCGGGTCGTACGCCCGGCGCCGAAGACGCTGCTCCAGGACCTGCTCGATGCTGACGCCCTCGTAACCGAGCTCGATCAGCGCCCGCTGATGCGTGCCCAGCGCCAGGTCCCACGACTCCTGGATGGGCTGCTCGCCCAGCCGCCGTTCGCCCATGATCGCCCGCGCGGCGCCCCACGGCAGCAGATGGCGCAGCATCCACAGCACGTCGGAGCACCGCCCCAGCTCCGGATTCGCGGCCATGTCCAGCAACGCCCGCTGCACACCGCGCTGCTGGAGCTTGAGATTCAGCGGCGCGAGCCGGTCGTGCACGTCACGCGCCAGCGGCGGCAGGGCGTCGTACCCGACCTGTCCGATCCGGTCGCCGCCCATCATGATCTCGACGATGCGACGTACGTCGCGCCGGCCCGGCACCTTGTCCTTCTCGATGCAGGTGATCGCCGCGTCCTGGAAGTCGTACGGCGTCGGCCTGGCCCGGTCGCGCATACCGGCCAGCAGGATCGACGTCTCGAACACGGCGATGGCGTCGGCGGTGGAGGCGAGATAGCCGTTGCGGCGCGCGGCGCGCACGATCTCCACCGACCAGCCGAGCAACTCGGCCTCGTCCAGCGGATCGAGGACGGGCGCGCGCCGCAGGAAACCGGACAGCCTGTCCGACAGGGTGTCCGGGGCCTCGGGGAGGGCCGGGACCGCGGCTTTCGCGGGCTTCGCCGCCGCCTTCTTCGCACCCGCCTGCCCCACGAGCCGGAACGGCTGGACCCGCGTCCGTTTGAGGTTCTTCGCCCACTGGGTCGCCGCGATGGACACCGAGCCGGCGGCGAGGCCGAACTGCGCCTCGATCGCCGCGTGGCTGGAGGGGATCAGACCGTGCTGCCACACGCTCGCACTGGGCGGGCTGATCGCGAAGGTGTCGGCGCCGTCGACGCCGAACTCCGCGACCCGGCTGGCCGCGTGGAACGCGCCGCAGACATAGAGACAGTCCCCGGGATCGCTGCCGGACGCGGCGAGATGCTCGCGCATCCTGGTCCACATGTAGCGTTCGCGGTCCTCGTCCACCCGTACCCGGTCCTCGTCGCCGGGCGCCAGTCGCCGGAAGAGGCTGCCGATCAGCAGCATGACTTGCCGATAGGTGTCGTGATCGCTGTCGCCGAGCGGCAGCTCGACGTACTGGTGCCACCACTCCGACCAGTGCCGCACCCGGCCGTGGCGCAGCAGATGCTCCTCCAACTCGGCGAAGCGCGGGCGAAGGTCGCCGATCTCCACGCCGACCGCGTCGCCGTGCAGCCCCGCCTCCTCCTCGGCCGGCCCGGTCCCCGGATCTTCGGGTTCCGCCGACTCCGTCCCGGTCGCCTGCCACTGGAACACATGGTCCGAGGAACGGTCGACAAGGACCAGCTCCACGCCGGGCGTGTCCAGCGCGTAGGCGATCGCCTGATACTCGGCCGACGCCTCGGTGATCGGTGCGACGACCGACAGCGGCGCCCAGTCGGCGGGGAAGCCGTCGACCTCGCTCGCGAACGCCTGGACCGCCACCGGAAGTCGGCAGTTGCGCAGCTCGGACAGGAGCGGAGCCATGTCCTCGCACAGCTCCAGATACACGACCTTCGGCCGCTTCTCCCGCAGCCGCCGCGCCATGGCGATCGCCGAGGCCGGTGAGTGGTGGCAGACGGGGAAGATCTCCAGCGGTTCGCGCACCGCGCGGTCGACGTCGTCGACGATGCCGAGGAGGATGCCCTCCAGCGCCTCCGGCCCGTCGGCCAGCGACGTGGCCGCCTCCTGCAACTGCGTGCGCAGTGCCTCGAAGGCCGTCCCCTCCCGCACCGCGCTCATGAGAGGGTGGCGATCGCGTCCCGACCGCCCTCCAGGAACTCCGGCCAGGACCCGCCCTTTTCCTTGCTGCGCGGCTCCACGACGCCGTGCAGGTACTTGTTGAGGATGGCCAGGTCCTCGGGCTCGCGCCGCGCCAGCGACCCGACGAGCGAGGAGGCGAGGGCACGGGCCGTCAGCTCGCGCTCGCCGAAGAAGTTGCTGTGCAGGATCGCGTCCTCCAGTACGCCGATCTGCTCGGCGCTCGACAGCGCGGACTCCAGCTTCTCGTCGTCGCTGCCCGCGGCCGCGGCGGAGGCGCGCAGATCGGCGAAGCTCTGGAGCAGCACGTCCAGCAGAGTGGGCGGCACGTCCAGATCGATCTGGTGACGGCGCAGCAGTTCCTCCGTACGGAAGCGGACGATCTCCGCCTCGCTCTTCCTGTTCGTCACCACCGGGATGCGGACGAAGTTGAACCGGCGCTTGAGCGCCGAGGAAAGATCGTTGACGCCCCGGTCGCGGCTGTTGGCGGTGGCGATGACGGAGAATCCGGGCTTGGCGAAGACGATGCTGTCGCTGTCCAGCTCCGGGACCGAGATGTACTTCTCCGACAGGATCGAGATCAGGGCGTCCTGGACGTCACTCGTGGAGCGGGTGAGCTCCTCGAACCGTCCGATCGCACCTGTCTCCATCGCGGTCATGATCGGCGAGGGGATCATCGACTCGCGCGACTGGCCCTTGGCGATCACCATCGACACGTTCCACGAATACTTGATGTGATCCTCGGTCGTGCCGGCGGTGCCCTGCACCACCAGGGTCGAGCTACGGCATATCGCGGCGGACAGCAGCTCGGCCAGCCAGCTCTTCCCCGTTCCCGGATCACCGATCAGCAGCAGGCCGCGGTCCGACGCCAGTGTGACGACGGCGCGCTCGACCAGGCTGCGATCGCCGAACCACTTCTGCGGGATCTCCCGGTCGAGACCGTCGGAACGCTCGGACCCCAGGATGAACAGACGGACCATCTTCGGCGAAAGGCGCCAGGAGAACGGCTTGGGACCGTCGTCGACCGACTCCAGCCAGTCCAGCTCCTCGGCGTACTTGGTCTCGGCGGGGGCGCGCAACAGGTCAGACATGACGGGGCCTTTCTAAGCGAGAAACGTCTTGAGTTCGTGGACGAGCTTGCGTATGTGACCGGAGATCACCGGCGTGCCGAGTGCCTTGAATCGCTCCCGGAACCAGGGGTTGACCTCCTGGCGGCCGGAGCTGGTCACCGAGCCGACCGGAATGAACTTCACCCCGGACCGGTGGACCGCCTCGATGCCCTCGAACAACGGCTGGGAGCGGTCGAATTCGTAGAAGTCCGAGATCCACACCATCACGGTGTCCCGGGGATCGGTGATCTTCGGGAGCGCCATCGCCATCGCGACGGGACCGTCGTTGCCGCCGCCGAGATTGGTGCGCAACAGCGACTCGAAGGGGTCCTGAACCCACGGGGTCAGGTCGATCGCACGGGTGTCGTACGCGATCAGATGGACGTCCACCTTCGGCAGCCCGGCGAAGATCGACGCCAGAATGGTGCAGTTGACCATCGAGTCGGTCATGGAACCCGACTGGTCGACCACCACGATCAGCCGCTGGGGCGTCGTCTTGCGCGCGGTGTGGCGGTAGAAGAGGCGGTCGACGTAGAGCCGTTCCTCCTCGGGACTCCAGTTGGTGAGGTTCTTCCAGATCGTGCGGTCCAGGTCGAGGTTGCGGAACACCCGCTTGGGCGGTACCGAGCGGTCCAGGGCGCCGACCGAGGCCTTCTCCACCTGCGTACGCAGCACCTCGGCGACCTCGTCGACAAAGCGCCTGATGAGGGCCTTCGCGTTGGCCAGTGCCACGCCGGACAGATTGTCCTTGTCGCGCAGCAACTGCTCGATCAGCGACATGCTCGGGGTGAGCCGCGCGGCGAGTTCGGGATCGGCGAGCACCTCGCGCAGGTGCATCCGCCTGACCAGGTCCGCCTCGATGGCGCCCAGTTCCGGACCGATCGTCGGGATCAGCCGGCTCAGGTCCGGTGTCGTACCGCCTCCGGAGGCGTACGGGCTGTCGCCGCGTCCTTCGCCGCCCCGCGCGGGGCGGCCTCCACGCAGCGCACCGGGCTCACAGCCCAGGGCGCGCTCCAGCCAGCCCGCGTCGGACTGCCACCGCGAGAGCTGGTCCGCGGTGACCGTGCCCGAGCCGGACGCGTAGACGTTCAGCAGCACCTTGGACACCAGCGCCGCGCGCCGTACCTCGGCGGGCTGATCACGTGTGTCGGCGCCGTCGGGCTCTGAGCCGGTGGCCTCAGAGGCGGGCACCATCAGACCGTCGAACTCGGCGGCCAGCTCAGGGTGGCGCTGTACGGTCGAGCCCACCGAGACCTTCGGGTCCAGCAACGCCGACGGCAGTCCGATGTCCTCGACGACGGCGAGGCTCGCCGACTCCAGCGCCGCCTGCTCCTCGGGATCGAAGAGCTGGGCGAGGAGTCGCCAGTACAGGACCTGGCGGCGGTTGTCGTGCGAGCTCGCCTCTGTGTTGTCTCCGGTCATTTCCGCAACAGCCTTCCCGCCCGCTCGCGCAGCACCGCCCCGGCGTCGGTGGCGGCCTTCTCGGCCCTGGCACCGGCCTTGTCGGTCGTACCGCCGGCCCAGGCCCCGGCGTGGATCGCGGCGAGCTTCTTCCGTACGGTGGTCTCGACGGCGAGCGGCTGGACGGTGAACTCCCCGGCGTCCCAGCGGAGCAGTCCGACGCACGCCTGTGACACGGCGACGGCCTCGGGGGTGAGCGGACCGGCCGTCGGAATACGGTCGGTGTCCACGGGCAGGCGATGGCCCGCGACCGTGAACGTCAGCCCGTCGTCGTCCTGTTGAGAGCTGTAGCCCTCCAGGAAGACCGGTGCCGCGATCCGCGCGGGATGCCGGTCCAGGGGCGCGGTCGCGGAAACCGAGGCGGTGGACAGCGCGACGCGGGCGGTGGCGAAGGCGTCGGCGGGCGCGCCTGCGCGGGCCTGCGCGTCGCTCCAGACAAGGTCGCCCTCGGCGGTGATGGGCATGTCGGTGAGGTCCATCGAGCGGCCTTCGCTCACGGCCGCCAGGAGCGACATGTGCGGTCGCAGGAGCTGCCACAGGCCGGCACCGACGATCGTGTCGGGCTTCGGTACCGACACGTATCCGCGCACCAGGCGCGACGCGCCACCGTCCGCGGGCTCGAACACCGCGTGCACCTGGGCCTGCACGGCGGTGGCGTGTTCCTGCACGTCGACGCCCAGGGGCAGGAGCCGTCCGGTGACCGTACCGGTCACGGGAACATCAGCCGCGCCGGGAACCGTCAGCACCACCGCCCGTGACCACAGGTCGGCCCAGCGGCGTGCCGGTACGCGTTCCAGCGCGGAGCCGGGGCAGGAGGCGGCGAGTTCGGCGGCGAAGCCGTCGAGGACCATCGCAAGGCGGCGCAGGTCCGGGTGCGGCAGCATCGCGGAGACCACGGCCGCCGCCCCGGAGACCACCTCGTGATCGATGCCCTTCCAGCCGCAGCGCGCCAGGTCGGCCAGCCAGGAACGGGCGGCCGCGAGCAGGTTCGCCGCCTGCCGCGCGGCAGGCTCCGGGACGCTCTCCTCGGCCTGTGATCGGCCGGTCGCCTCCACGACGCGCTCCATCAGCGCGTCGTGGACGGAGCCGTACAGGGCGGTGCGGGCGGCGGCGAGGGCGACGAAGTGCTCCTCGCTCGCGGCGCCGGCCGCCGCTTTCCCCGCCGCCTCGGCGACTCTGCCGGCCAGCGGCGTCCCCGCGACGGCGTCGGCCAGCTCGGTCAGACCGGCGGCCTGGACGGCGTGGGGACGGAGCAGGCCGACGACCAGTGCCCGGTCGAAGGCGTCGACGGCCGCCAGAGCCTCCTCCAGCCCCGCGACGGGCTCGGTCAGCAGGTCGACGCGCATCACGCCACCGCCCTGGTGGGCGGGAACCACTGCATCTCCGGCACCGGCGCGGTGGTCGGGGCCAGTTCCAGATACGCCAGGTGGCGCAGGAACCGGCTGAAGACGGAGGCTGCTGCCGCGTTGTCTCCTCGGGGTGGACCGGTGGCGATCATGGCCACGGCGAGGGCATCCTCGCTCGTTCCCCAGAACTCGGTGTCGAGCCGGAGATAGCGGGCGACGCGCTCGGCGCCGTACTGGAGCGCCGCCTCGTTGACCAGGGTCCGGATGTGTTTGCAGAACCCGCCTCGCGCACCGCCACAGGGACGGTTGTTGTTGGTGCTGCACGCGAACGCGTACGTACCGGCCGCGACCGACGAGACGTAGACCCGCTCGATGTCCGATCCACTGGACACCACACCCTGCACGCGTCCGTCGGCCAGCTCGACGAACGGGACCTTGGCGAGCTTGCGCGGCCGCGCGGGTGGGACCACCCGTGCCGTGCTCGACCTCTCCCAATCCGACACCGCACCATCTCCTTTTCCGCAGGGGGGACTTGGGCGCCGCCAGAACGGCGGAACACGAATGAACCTACTGGCCACCACTGACAACGGTGATCACCTGTCCACAGGGCGACGGCACACGACGGTCCGGAGCGGGCCGGGAGGCCGTACTAGGGTTGCTCGGCATGACCGACCGCGTTCTGCGTCTGCTTCGCACCCGCCCCGATCTGGCCGCCATCGCGGCGTTCCCGTTCAACTTCGACGTCGACCGGGCGCACCACGTCGAAGACGTCCATCTGGCATCCGGGGCGCCGCTGGAGCCGATCGCGGGTGACGACACCGGCGGTACGTACTTTCTCTGCGGGGGTACGGCCGTGCTGTACGCCTCCTCCGAGGGCGACGCGGTGCTGATCGCCGACAGCGTCCGCGATGCGGTGGAGAGACTCGTCCGGCTGCCCTGGTACTGCGAGGACATCTCCGCCGACCTCGACGAGGAGCGGATCCGGGCGGCGGTGGACGCGGCCGACGAGGAGGCACGCGAGGAGTTCGCCCCCGAACTGGATTCCCGGCGCGCCGCGTTGCTCACCGGACTGGGGCTTCCCGAGCGCCCGCTGACCGAACTCGTCGCCATGACGGAGTCGGCCGCGCAACGCACCGAGCCCGACCATCTCCTCCTCAACTCCCGTGAGCTCAGGGCCTATCGGCTCCCGGGCGCGTCACGTCGCCTGCCGCTGCGCGACATCGTGCTCGGCCCGGGACGGGCGGCGCTCGCGCGGTTCCGCGCGGGCGAGCCCGGGGTGCGTGACGAGGCCGCGGGGGACGCGGTGCTGCGCGCCGGGGCGATACGGGCGGCGCAGTACGACCGCCGGGACGGCGACCTGCCCCTGCTGCGGCTGCTCCTGGAGCGCGAGACGGCCGAGCGGACCGAGTGGTACGCGGAGCGGTGGATCGCGGCGATGCTGGTGGCGTTCCACGGCGACGAGGAGGACCTGCCACTGGTGCGGGCCGCGACGCGGGGATGGGCGGCCGGCGCCGAGAATGCCCGCGACTGGGCCCGTACCGTCGACGCCGAGCGTTACGGCCACGACCCGGCGACGGAAAGCCTCCTCACCTGGATCGAACTGGCCAGCCGTCAGGGCAGGACCGAGGACGCCCGGGTGGCGCTCATCCGGATGCTGGACGACACCGGCCCCGACGCGGATCGTCTCGGCGCGCTGAGCGAGGCCCTGGAACACATCGGCGACTACGCCCAGGCCGCCCGCGCCCAGACCGCCTACCTCTCCGATCCGGGGCGACAGGGAGGCAACATGTCTGACACCGACCTGCGTGACATCGAAGCGCTCGACGCCCGTGAGTCCGACCGCATCGCCGTTGTGACCGGCGCCGGCCGTGGCATCGGGGCGGCCATCGCCAGCCGTCTCGGCGCCGACGGGTATCCGTCGCAGTTCACTACCGTCAGGACTCGGCCGCCGCGGCCGGCGTCGTCGAGAAGATCACCGCGGCCGGCGGTACGGCGTTCTCCTTCGCCGCCGACCTGGCCGCACCCGATACCGGCACCGCGTTCTGGGCGGCCTGCTACGCGGCTGCGGGCTCGCTGCGCGACGTGCCCGTGCGGGTGCTGGTGAACAACGCCGGGATCGCCCTGCACGGTTCCATCGAGGAGTTCGGCGCCGAGGACTTCATCCGCCAGCGGCGGATCAACGCCACCGCGCCGTTCCTGATCATCAAGGCCGCTCTGCCGCGCCTGGCCGACGGCGGACGCATCGTGAACATCTCCTCGGGCACTTCCGCGTCGCCCTCCCCGATCTCATCGGCTACACCATGACGGGTTGCGCGGCAACTCCGAACTCATCGCCGCCATCGCCGCACAGAATGCCCTCGGCCGCATCGGCGAACCCGCCGACGTCGCCGACGTAGTCGCCCTTCTCGCCTCCCACGACGCCCGGTGGATCACGGGCCAACTCATCGACGCCACCGGCGGCTTCCGCCTGTAGGCGGTATCCCTCCGGGGACGCGGGAGACATCCGAGTCGCGACATGGTCGACACACAAAGAGAGCCCGGCCGGTGGCCCGGCTCTCGGAGGTGCGGTGGCTTCAGCCGCAGGCGAGAATCGCTCCCGGAGGTCAGATGCCGAGTTGTCGCTGTACGGCCTGGGCGTCGATCAGGTAGTTCATCTCGTAGAAGCGTCCGTCACGCACCTTGTGGAAGGAGTACTCGGCGTACTCGATCGTTTCGCCGGTCGGAGCGACGCCGAACCACTCCTTCGCGGGGGTGCCCTTGTTGAACAGACGGGCTGCGACGCGGTCACCGTCGATGGCTACGTCCCGTACCCGCCAGGTGAAGTCCGGCACCGCGTCGCCGTGCCCCTTCAGCTCCGCGATGACGTCGTCCCGCGAACTCGCCGTGGTGACTGCCGTCGTGGGTGGGAACCGAGAGTGCAAGCTTTCTATTCTGATCGGTATAGAATTCGTGCGGATCGTCACTCGGGAGTACGCTGCACACATGGCTGGTTCGCGGAGCCCCGTTATGGGTCGGCCTCGAGAATTCGATATCGACGAGGCGCTGGAGCGCGCCATGCGGGTGTTCTGGGAACGGGGATACGAGGGGGTCAGCCTCACCGATCTGACCAAGGCCATGGGCATCACGAAGCCAAGCCTGTACGCGGCCTTCGGCAACAAAGAGGAGCTGTTCCGCAAAGCTCTGGAGCGCTACACCGAGGGTCCGGCCGCCTACGGGACGCGCGCCCTGGAGGAGCCGACCGCGCGAGGCGTGGCCGAGGCGATTCTCTGCGGAGCGGTTCGGACCACGACGCGTCCCGGAGGCCCTGCGGGATGCCTGGTCGTGCAGGGCGCGCTGGCGTCGAGCGATGCGGGTCGGCCCGCGCACGACATGCTGGTCGAGTGGCGGAACGATTCGGGGCTACGCCTTGAGGAGCGCTTCCGGAGGGCCGTCGACGAGGGCGATCTTCCGCGCGACGCCGCCCCCCGACAGCTCGCCCGATATGTCATGACGGTGACGTTCGGCATCGCCGTCCAGGCCGCAGGCGGCCTCGGCCGCGAAGAACTCCAGGACATCGCCGACATGGCACTGGAGCGCTGGCTGCCGTAGCGGGCGTGCGGCGGACGCGCACGGGGCGTTCCCGAGTCAAAGACGGTCAGACAGAGACTCGCATTCCGTCCTCTGAGTGTCCGTCCTCCTACGCGGGAGCCGAGGCACTGTCAGTGGCTCGGTCCAGATTCGTGCCGTCCTTGTTCGACGACGATCTGTACGGCCGCGCGATGACAAGCACGTTCGCCGAGCTCACGAAGGCCGCCGGCGCCGGGCCGGTCGCTGATCCGGGTTGCGGGCGGCCCGGACACGTGACGGCCTATCTGGACTCCCTCGGCGTCAGCGCGTTCGGCATCGACCTGTCGCGGGGGGACGGTCGCGGTGGCCCGCCGCACGTACCCGCACCCGCGGTTCGATGAAGGGACGATGACGGGCCTGGATCTCGCGGACGGCACTCTCGGCGGCGTTGTCGCGTGGTACTCGAACGTGCACACCCCTCCGGGGGTGTTGCCGGTGGTGTTCGCGGAGCCCGACGAGACCGAGAAGGCTCGGCAAGGCGTATCTCATGGCGCGAAGCCGGGGGAGTGAGGGTCGGCCGAGGACCCGGGCTTGTCAGTGGTGGCTGGGATGCTGACGTGATGGACGAACTGATACGGCGGCGGGTGTACGGCGCCGACCACGACGACCCCGATCCCGGCCCACGACCCGGCCGCGTGTACCGGGAGCTGTGCGCGGGCCCGTTGGACGGGCTGCTGCTCGACGTGACCGGCTGGACGGACGAGGAGCTCGGCACGGGCGCGATGCTGGTCACGGAGATCGGAGCGTACGGCCCGGGTGGCCGCACCGGCTACGGGCCGCGCGCCGGTGATCCGCGGCGATGGGACTGGGAGGGCGACAGCCCGTGAGGGTGGTGGGCGGGTGTTCGGCCCGGCCCGGCAGGACTGGTCCGGAGACCGGACGGCTCCGGGCCCCACGCCTGGGGCGAAGCCGTGGGCCACGGGCCGAAGGCGATTCAGATCACCGGCGGCCCCGTCTCGATGCGGCGTAGCACCGGAGGCAGCCGGTCCAGGTCGGGGCCGGTCTGGATCTGTCGCTCGTCCCACCACGTGGCGCCGGCGTCGTGCAGCGGTCCGATCACGTCCTTGGCCTTGGCCGCGTTCGGGGGAGTGGCACCGCCGAGCACGAACTCGAAGGGTCGCCCCGCCGCCGTACGCTGCTCGCGGACGTACCCGACCATCTCCCGTACCTCCGCCGCGTCCGGCACGTGACCATGCCGGGCCGTCTCGAAAAGCGGCACCGCGCCGTCCCATCGTGCCGCACGCCGCATGGGCGCACGACGCGGCCAGAAACCGCCGATCCACACCGGCGGACGGGGCCGCCGCACGGTGGCGGGCAGCAGCGTCACGTCCCGGACCTCGTAGTGGCGACCGCGGTGGTTCACGGCCTCGCCGGACCAGAAGCGTTCCAAAAGCTCCAGTCCCTCGTCCAGCCGCTCGCCGAGCAGCCGCGGCTCGGCGAGGTCGCCGAAGCTGCGGTATTCGTCCTCCACCGGACCGCCCAGGCCCGCGGCGAAGACCACCCTGCCGCCGCTGAGCTGGTCCAACGTGGCTACCTGGCGGGCGAGTTGCTGCGGGCGGTAGCGGGGGACCGGAGTCAGCAGGGTCCCCAACCGGATCCGCGAGGTCACCAGCGCGGCTGCGGTCAGCAGCATCCAGGGATCCCCGAAGGGACGCCCCTGATGGTAGCGGTGCAGCACATGGTCCCAGACGAAGAGCCCGTCCCAGCCGGCCTGTTCGGCGGCAGCCGCCACGGTCGCGACGTTACGGGGGTCGGCGAAGTCACCGAAGTTGGGGATGTTGATGGAGAAGCGCATCCCCGCAGGATGCGCAGCCGGCCGTGAAGGTGCAACGGGATTCGGATCCGGGCGGCATCACGCCGACGGCCGACAGACGCGGGAGCACCCGAGAATTCCGCCTGGGCCTGTGTTCCCAGCAAGGCGCTCCCGCGGCCGGTGATCGCCGTCTCCGACGCCCGCCGCGTCGACGGTGCCCGGCAGGCCGTCACCGGCACGATCGACACGAGCCAGGTCTTCGCCCGCCGTAACCGATATGTCACCGACTGGGACGACACCGGGCAGGCTGAGGGGGTCAAGTCCAGCGGCGCCGACCTCTTCCGCGGCCACGGACGGATCGACGGCCCCCGGCGCGTCACGGTCACCCGCGACGACGGCGCACACCTCACCCTCACCGCCCGGCACGCGGTCGCCATCGCCACCGGAAGCCGGCCGGCCCTGCCCGACATCCCCGGGATCCAGGAAGCCCGGCCCTGGACGAACCGGCAGGGTACGGACTCCAGCATCGTGCCCGCCCGGCTCGCCATCGTCGGAGGCGGAGGCATCGGTATCGAGATGGCCACCCTCTGGCAGGGGCTGGGCTCCCGGGTCACCCTGCTGGCCCGCGGTCGCCTCATCCCCCGGATGGAACCTTTCGCGGGCGAACTGGTCGCCGGCGGCCTCAGCGACGCCGGGGTCGACGTACGAACCGGTGTGCGGCTCACCGCGCTGCGTCGGCCGGATCCCAACGGACCCGTGACGCTCACCCTTGACGGCGGCGGCGAACTGGCAGCCGACGAGGTCATGTTGGCCACCGGCCGCGCCCCCAACACCGACGACATCGGCACGGTCGGCCTCACCCCCGGCACCTGGCTGGATGTCGACACCACCTGCCTGGTCCGCGGCGCCGACGGCGAGTGGCTGTACGCCCTCGGCGACGTCAACCACCGCGCCCTCCTCACCCACCAGGGCAAATACCAGGGCCGGACCGCGGGTGGCGCCGTCGGCCGCCGCGGCGCCGAGCAGCGCGGTGAGCGTGGGTGTGAGCGTCTGAAGGAAGTAGCCGGGCAAGGCCTCGTACGCCGGGTCGCCCGAGTGCAGCGCCGAGGCGAGTCCCCGCTTGGTTCCGAGGAGTTCGGTGTACTGCCGCAGCCACATCTCCAGCGCTGTACCCGGCTCGTGAGCGGCGCTGAGGTGTGCTCCGGCGGCGGCGCAGGCGTCGATGTCGCTCTGGACCACCGCCTTGACGAGGTCGGAGCGCAGAGGGAAGTGGCGGTAGAGCGTCCCTACGCCCAGCCCGGCCAGGTCGGTGATCTCCTTCGCGGGCGCGTCGACCCCCGACGTGTCGAAGACCGTCTTGGCGGCCTCCAGCAAGGCGGTGACGTTGCGCTGGGCGTCCGCGCGAAGCCGGCGCGGCGCGGCAGGCTGGTCCGCGTCCGCGCGTGGTGCCGCGTTCTCGGGCACGGGAGTTCTCCTTCGGTGCGTAAGTGGAAAGGTCTTCCGCTTGACTCCAGGGCATGGCATCCGCCGTGGCGCGGCCCGCTCGCAGGAGGCGGTCATGCGGTACCGCACGCTCGGTGGCACCGGGCCCCGCGCCGCAGCCCCCAGCCCCCCAGCCCCCAGCCATCGCACCGCCTGACCGCCTCGCTGGGCGAGACTCTCGCTACGATCGCCGACGTGGGCGCAAACATCGTGGTCGCCGAAGACGACGTGAAACAGTCCGAATTGGTGCGCCGTTACCTGGAGCACGAGGGGCACACGGTCACGGTCGTCGGGGACGGCCGTGCGGCTCTTGACGAGGTACGGCGCGGGAGATCCGATCTGCTCGTCCTCGACGTGATGATGCCCCGGACCGACGGACTCGACGTGGTACGGATCCTGCGCGCCGAGTCCCGTGACGTACTGGTGTTGATGCTGACGGCCCGCAGCACCGAGGACGATCTGCTGCTCGGTCTCGATCTGGGCGCGGACGACTACATGACGAAGCCGTTCAGTCCGCGGGAGTTGACGGCTCGCGTACGCACACTCCTGCGCCGCAACCGGCGTTCGGGCGACGGCCCCGTGTCCGCACCCGCCACCGCCCCCGCCGACGAGGCGCTGTCGGTGGGCACGCTCAGGATCGACCCGGCCCGGCACGAGGTGTCGGTCGGGGGAACGCCGGTCGAGTGCACACCCGGCGAGTTCCGCATACTCACCGCGATGGCCATGGAGCCCGACCGGGTCTTCACCCGGCAGCGGCTCCTGGAGGAACTGCATGGCTTCGACAAGTACATCAGCGATCGCACCGTCGACGTGCACATCATGAATCTGCGCAAGAAGATCGAGCACGCGCCACGGCGGCCGACCCGGCTGCTGACGGTGTTCGGCGTCGGCTACAAACTGACGGACCCCGCGAAGAACGTACGCCATGCCCGGTCCTGAACAGCCGGGTCCACAGCGCCGGTCGGGGCGCCTACGGCTACGGGGCAGGCCGCGCCTGCCGCTGCGCAGGAGTCTGCTCGGCAGGCTGCTGACCGTGTCCGTGCTGGTGGCCTCGTGCTCGGTCGCCGCCACGGCCTGGCTCGCGGTCCAGACGACCTCCGGGGCGATCCGCCAGGAGCAGGGGCAGGACCTCAGCTCCGACGCGAAGATCTACGACACGCTGCTGGAGTACGCGGCAACCCACCCCGGTTGGGAGGGCGTCGAGGACACCGTGCGCGAGCTGGCCGCCAACTCCAAACGCCGGATCGCGCTGACGACCGAGGACCGGCGCCTCCTCTTCGACTCCGCGGGCGAGTCCTCCGCCGGTGCTCCGTCCGTCCCACCCTTGCCGGCCCAGGCTTCGGCGGTTGTCGACCCGCTGTCCGTCGACACCGTGCTGGTGCCCGAGGCCGTACCCGCCGGCGCGGACCGAGTCGATCCACGCGCTGTGGGCCCCTTCCTGCTGCCCGCGGCGGAGCGTGCCGAACTGCGTAAGAGCACCGCCGAGCACGTCGAGTGCCTGAGCGCGGTGGGCATCGCCGCCGACGTGGTCGAGAGCCCGAGCGGGCGCCCCCGTGTCGAGTTCGTCAGCAACGACACCGACCGCTCCCTGGAACTCAAGTGCCTGGCAGCCGAGTCGGGCACCACCCCGACCGAGAAGAAGGCCCTGGACGAACTCGACGAGTTGGCCGACGCCTGCCTGAAACGCCAGGGGCGTACGGGTGTGAAGCTGAATCTGGACCTGTCCTGGGACCGGGGGCACGACCAGGCCGCGATCCCCGAACAGAATCCGGGCACCGGCACCGGCGCGGCCGACAAGGAAGCCGAACTGATGGCCGCCGAGAAGATGGCGGCCGACAAGAAGAAGGCGGCGGAGTCCGCCGCCGGGCCCGGGGCCCGGGTGGCCGGAGCCCACGACAGCGCGTACGACCGGGCCATCGCCTCCTGCGTCGGCAGCGCCCGCCGTGAGCAGCTCACGGCCTATGTCGCCGCGCCCGCACTGCTGTTCATCGAGGGCACCGGCGCCGTCAGTGTGCCCGGCTTCGACCTCTCACCGGCGAACACCGCACGCATCGTCGGGGTCACGGCCCTCGTCCTGGCACTGACCGTAGGCGCCTCGGTGATCGCCGGAGCCCGGCTCGTACGGCCCCTGCACGCGCTCACCGGCGCCGCGCAGCGGATGCGCGACGGCTTGGACTCGGCACCGGTGCCGGTCGGCCCGGACAACGAGATAGGACGGCTGGCCGCCACCTTCAACGACATGGCCGTACACCGCGCCCGGCTTGAGGAACAGCGCAAGGTGATGGTCAGCGACGTCGCCCACGAGTTGCGTACGCCGCTGAGCAACATCCGCGGCTGGCTGGAGGCGGCACAGGACGGACTGGCCGACCCCGACCCGGCGTTCGTCTCCTCGCTCCTGGAGGAGGCGGTCCAGCTCCAGCACATCATCGACGATCTGCGGGACCTGGGAGCGGCGGACGCGGGCGCCCTGCGTCTGCATCCGGAGCCGGTGAACGCCGACGAACTCCTCGGCCAGGTGGCGGCGGCGTACCAGGGCCCGGCGGAGACCGCCGGGGTCACCCTCATGGTCTCCTCGGCGGAGCCCGGGGGATCCGGTCCGTCGCTGTACGCCGACCCCGTTCGGTTGCGCCAGGCCGTCAGCAATCTCGTTTCCAACGCCGTACGTCACACACCGTCCGGGGGCCGGGTGACGTTGCGTTCGTACGCGACCGGTTCCGGGGACGAGGTGGCGCTGGAGGTGGCCGACACCGGCGCGGGTATCCCGGCGGAGGACGTTCCGCACGTGTTCGACCGCTTCTGGCGGGCGGAGAAGTCCCGGAACCGGAGTACCGGCGGCAGCGGCCTCGGCCTGGCGATCGTGCTCAAGCTCGCGGAGGCGCAGGGCGGGACGGCGGAGGTCGTGAGCACGGAGGGGCAGGGTTCGCTCTTCACCTTGCGGCTGCCGGCCGCGCCCGCGGACGGCCCGGCGCATGAGGAGACCGGGGAGACCGAGATGGACAAGGAGGGCACCGCCGGGCCCTGATGCGATCAACATGACGCTCTGACAGCTTCTTCACAGGTTGGCGACAGCCTGAAGCCCTGCCCGGAACCTGGTGCGATTCAACGCCCGGGTATCACCGAGTCCGGGCCGGAACTGGAGCCATACATGTCACATCGTCACCGTCTGAGTCTCGCCGTCCTGCCCGCCGTCGTGGCCGGCGCGATGTTCGTCCCGGTCTCCGCGGCTGTCGCCTCCGAAGCGGCCCATCCGCCGGTCATGTCGGCGGCCGACGAGCCGCCCACCGACGAGACGGCGGACGAGAAGAAGGCCGCCGAGCAGAAGAAGGCGGCGGAGGAGCAGAAGGCCGCGGAGCAGAAGAAGGCCCAGGCCGCGAAGGAGGGCGGGCTCTCCGCCGGGGAAAAGGCGAAGGAGGACGCCGCGAAGAAGGCCGCGGCCGGCGAGAAGGCCGTCCCCCGCGGCGGCGTGGCCGCGGGCGAGGCCCCGGCGGGAGACAGCGGAGCGACCACCCTCGTCGGCTCGGCCGCCGGAGCGCTGCTGCTCGCGGGCGCCGGCACCTTCGTGGTGCGCCGCCGCTCCGCCGGGCGGCGCGAAATCTGACCCGGCACGACAGTGGCGCCGTCCTTGCCGGGCGGCGCCACCTCGTAAGTACCAAGAGTCCGTTCCGCCTCGGGGGCCGCCGAGGGCCTTCGGCAACGGCTGACGCCGGCCACTCGTCCGGCCCGATCCGACCACAGGCCCCTGATCTTCCCGGTCCTGTCCTGGAGCCCGCTGTGTCCCCTGCCCGCCTCGCCCGCGTCGTCCCTCTGATCCTCATCGTGCTGACCGGCTGCTCGTCGGCACCGGGCACGGCTCCCGAGGACCCGGCCACCGGCACCGGAGCCCCCGGCCGTAACGCCGTCGGCACCCCTTCGCCCCGTACTCCGGCGGCAGTTGGACGGCCCGCGGCTCCGGTGGAGGTCGAGATCCCCTCCATCGGCGTGAAGAGTTCCCTGATGGAGCTCGGTCTCAACACCGACGGAACGGTCGAAGTGCCGCCGCCGGACAAGGGCATGACCGCCGGCTGGTACACCGGCGGCGCCGCGCCCGGTGAGGCCGGCGCCGCCGTCATCATCGGCCACAACGACACCCGGTTCGGCAAGGCTGTCTTCCACGACCTCAAGAAGATCACCAAGGGCGCGGACATCATGGTCCGCAACAGCCTGGGGGAGTCCGCGCGATTCACCGTCACGGGCTCCGAGAGTGTCAGCAAGGACTCCTTCCCCACCGACAAGGTCTACGGCCGGACTCGGGACCACGCCCTGCGACTGATCACCTGCGACGGCGACTTCGACGCCGAGGGCCACCCGGTGAACAACCTGATCGTCTACGCGACGCTGGACTGACGCCCACTCGGAAGCCCTCCCCGGGGAGGCGGAGGTCGCCGTAGCCGCCGGGCCGGTCGGGGCGCACGTCAGTCGGACACGATGTGGACGATCGCCGTACCGTTCTCACCGGTCGCCGCCTGGATCACCACGGCATCGGGCTGCCTGCCCGGCCGTTCGGCCTCACCGAGTCCGCCGCAGGAGTTTCCACTGCCGCTGGTGCGAAGGACAGTGATGCATCCCTGCCCCGGGCCGCTCGCCCCGCCCTGGGACCGGCCGTTGCCGGACGTCACCGTGTATTCGACCTTGTTCTTGCCGATCTCGGTCACCGAGAGGGTCGCCGCACCGTCCGGGCCCCTGAACGGGAACGTCACCGGCTCGGACACCGCGATCTCGCAGTTGCCGTCCTCGCACGCACCGACATCGCTCCCGTCCGCCGCCGCCGCCGACGGCTTCGCGGGGGAGGGCCGGGCGGAAGGGGACTTCGAGGTCCGCTGCTCGGGCGAGGGACTCGCGTCGGCCCCGCCCGCCCCGTCGGTCGTGTCGGATCCCCCGCACCCGGCCACCGTCAGAGCTGCCAGCGCGGCGAGCGCGATGCCCGTTCCCCACCGCTTCGCACGCTGTCCTCGGGGCCTGCGTGCGGATGTCGTCGCGGCCATGATCTTTCCCCCGTGTTCCGGTGTGCTGTGGTTCTGTGCTCGGCGGTCAGCGTCCAGCGTTCCCTGTTGTCACCGTCGTCACGCACCGCACCGGCGGCAAAGGCGCTGACGAGGTCGGTGCGGCAACGCCACCGAGCGCCCCCGGCGCGAACCTGGGGCCATGGCGTACACACGCTGGGAGATCTCGTGGATGTCGATCCGCGCAAGCTGCGCTACTTCGCGGTCGTCGCCGAGGAACTGCACTTCGGCCGGGCCGCCGAGCGGCTGCACATCACGCAACCCGTGCTCTCCCGCCAGATCCGCGCCCTGGAGCACGAGCTACGCGCGCGGCTGTTCGACAGGAACAAGCAGTCCACCGAGCTGACGGCCGCGGGCCACCAATTGCTGGAGGACGCCGGACCCCTGCTCGCCTCGGCCCAGGCACTCACCCTCCGAGTACAGCGGGCCGCGCACGGGGCGTCGGCGTTCACGGTCGGCTTCATGCCCGGCATCACCGTGGACCGGCCCGGTGCGGGTCTTCTCCGCCCGCCATCCCGAGCTGACCGTGAAAGTGATGCGCACCTCCCGGGGAGATCAGGTCCAAGGGGTGCGCGAGGCTTTTCGACGTGAGCTTCGTACGGATGCCCGTCGACACCGCCGACATCGACCGCGCCGCGGCGGAGGCACTGCAGGACGGTGCGGGAAGCCGCCCGTACGTACACACCGGCGGGGGTGGGTGTACGGCGACACCGACGGGATCGGGGACGAGGACACCCCGATGAGCCCGCCGCCCATCACCACCTGGCGGCTGGAGAACGAGAAGCGCGTGCTCGCCCGTGCCGGGACCGGGGAGCGTCCGGTGGTGGTGATGCCAGGACTGGTCTACGGCCGTTCCGGCGGGCTGTCGCAGATGTACTTCGTCGAGCCGGGGCGGGCCGCCGGGGCCGTGCCCTCCATCGGGGACGGCTCCAACCACTGGGCACTGGTCCACGTCGACGACATCGCCGAACTGTACGTCCTGGCGCTGAACGCCCCCACGGGTTCTGTCTACATCGGTGCCGGCGGCCAGAATCTCCTGCTGGCGGACATCGTCCAAGCTCTCAGCCAGGCCGCCGGATGCCCGGGGAAGACCGAGCCGCTGACCCTTGAGGAGGCCGTGCGGCGGATGGGCCCGATCGCCGAGGCGTTCGCCCTCGACCAGCAGCTCTCCGGCGACCGGGCCCGCCGTGAGCTCGGCTGGGCACCCACGCACCTCGACGCCCTGACCGATATCGCCCAGGGCACCTGAACCCCCTGAACCACCTGAACGCCTCGGGCGGCCCGCCGAGAAAGGATCATGAGGGCAGGCGGGCTGACCCCGCATCAGGTGACGTGGCGTCAGCGTGCGCGGTGTTTGTGCGGGGAAGTGCCCGATGCCAGGGGAGAACGCGCCAGTTCGATGCAGCCGGCCGTGATGAGGGCGACCGCGAGGAGTTCGGGCAGCAGCCACCAGCCGGTACGTACGGTCTCGCCGAACAGCGTCACCCCGTAGGTGATGCTGATCAGCGCGTCGCCGAGCGTCAGCATCGGCTGCGACGCGACGAGGGAGCCTGCCTGGAGGGCGTTCTGGAGGAGGAAGAGCGCACCGACTCCGGCGACGCCGGTGGCGTACAGCTGCCAGGAGGAGAAGAACGCACCGATCCCCGCCCCTGCCTCAAGGCTCGCCACGGCGTCCTTGAGAAGCGCGGCGGTCAGGGCGTACGCGCAGGCGGCCGCGAGTCCCAGCAGCGCGGCACGCGTGTTCCTCCGCGTCCGGAGCGCGGCGGCGATCACCAGTGCCTCGAAGATCCCGGTGATGACCAGAGCCGGGACCCAGGAGAGACCCTTCACGGTGTCGGTGCCGCCGGTGGGCGCGGCCGCACCGAGTCCGAGCGCCAGACCGGCGGTCACCGCGGCCACGCCCAACCAGGCGCTGGGCGCCAGCCGGGTACGGAAGGCGTAGCTCGCGATCAGCAGGGTCAGGGGCAGCTCGATGACGAAGATCGGCTGTACGACGGCGATGGGCCCGGTCGCGAGCGCCACCCCCTGGCAGATCGCGGCCACGATCACCAGCCCGATACCGGCGAGCCAGACACGTTTGCGGAGCAGATGCCCGATCAGCGACAGGCGCATGGCGTCGGAGTCGGGCAGGGTGGAGGCGGCGCGCCGCTGGAGCACGGCGGCGCAGGCGTTGCTGATCGATGTCAGCACGGCGAAGAGGACACTGATCACCGGCCCATCATGCGGGCGGCGGGCGCCGGGGCCGCTCTCATCGCGGGCGATGCGGCTGTGCGGGGGCCGAACGGGTGAACAGCGACGTGTCGACGGGGAGCGGGCCTCGCCGCCGCGGGGCCGGCGGCGTACGTCCGCCGCCGACCCCGCGCCCCAGCTCTCGGTCGACTAGTCGACGGTGAACGCGGGGGAGGTCCCCGTGAACGGCGTGATCTTCCCGAGCAGGTTCTTCGAGTCGCCGTGGTGCACGATCCGATAGGTACCGGGAGCGGTGTCCGCGCCGATGTCCCAGGTGATGGTGGCCTTCGACGTGCCGGTGAGACCGTTGACGCGCGTCCACCGGTACATGGTCCGCCAGTCGCCGTCGTCCAGCGTCCGCACCCACTTCCCGTCGACCAGCCGCTGTACCTCCAAGAAGGTGCCGCCCCGGCGGACGTTGTTCTTCGGATGCCCGGTGGCGAACTCGACCGTCGCGGTCCGGCCGCGGGCGTACGACGGGTCCGGCGGGGTCAGCACACCGCCGAACGCGGCGCCGGGGGGCGGGTTGTCGTACACCACACCCGTCTGGAAGTTGAACTGCCGCCCCGACTCGTCCGGCGGCGCCGTACCGCGGTCGAGCTCGCCGCCCTCGCGCAGGGACGCCGCGACCCGTGCGTACTCCTGCTGGTAGGCGGGCAGCGTGTAGCGGCCGTAGAGGGTGGAGCCGCCCTCGTACTGCTGGCTGTCGTACTCCTCCGGTGTCGTCACGTACTGGCTGTAGGAGTTGGCGTACCCCTGGAGCAGCACCCGGTCGAGCGGGACACCGAGCTGCTCCGCCACGGTACGGCGGACACGGAGTCCGGAGGTGATCGTGAACTCGCCAGGTCCCGCTACGAGATGGAGTTCGCCGATCTTCATGATCTGCAGGGGCAGGATCTTCGGGGTGACCGGATACACGTTGCTCAGCAGGCCCGTGGGGACGAGGCTCGCCTTCGGGTACTGGCAGGTCGCCAGCCAGGACGGCGTGTCGACGTGCAGCGCGTCGATGATGGAGGCGATCGGGGTGCGTGTGCCCTCGTTGAAGCCGGGGATCGCAGGACCGTCCTCGACACTGCCCGCGAGCGTGGACGCGCCCACGACGGCGGGACAGGTGCGGTGCTCCTGCCCGTCCGGGGTGTACGCCCCGTTCACCGTCACGTTCTCCATGTCGACGTAACTGAGCCGTGAGTCGACACCGCCGCTGATCGGCTCGGCGTTCTGGTAGATCGTGCGGGCCTTGTCGAGCTGGCGTTCGCCGATGATGCGCGCGTTCTCGAACTCGTCCTCGGTCGGGCCGGATCCCGGCTTCAGGTTGAGGTTGGGGGACATGTCGCCGGCGTTGGTGTTGGGGAACGCGGCGACGAACCCGGGTGTGTTGTCGAGATAGCGCACACCCTCCAGGTCGTGTTCCCAGGAGTAGGAGGCGTAGCCCTTGTTGTCGGGGCTGATGAGTGTGTTCTTGTTGGTGATCGAGGTGTTGTGCGTGGCGAACCAGCTGATCGCCCCGGCTTCCTTGTCGCCCTGCCGGAACCGCAGCACGGTCATGGCGGGGTCGACGGCTCCGGGGAACGCGGCCCGGTCGGCCGCCGGATTGCGGTCGAAGGCGGTACGGGACCGGTTGACGCTGGCGTTGGTGAGGGTGCCGGTGCCCAGGCTGATGGTGCCGGGCTTCAGGTCCTCGTGGGCCTTGACGACGGACTCGACCATGCCGTCGACGATGGCCCGGTAGGTGCCGCTCTGGAAGCCGAGAACGGAGAGGTTGTACGCGACATCGTGCGAGTAGCCGCCCGGCCCCGAATGGGTGTGGGTGGCGGACAACAACACGTTCTCGTCGCCGTACAGGCCGCCGTAACGCTCCTTCAGACGTGAGATGACGCCCTGCTGCACGGACTGGAAGACCATCGCCAGGTCGGCGTTGACGTACACGACGCGCTTCCCGCTCGCCGGGTCGGCGACGACGAACGCGCGCGACCGCTGCCGCTGGTGGATGCCGGAGGTCTTCTGGTCGAAGCTCGAATACCCCATCATCCCGGTCTCGGCGGCCTCGCCGGTGACGTCGGCGATGCCGCGCCCGACGAGGTAGTTCCCGTCGCCGGCCGCGTCGCCGGCTTCGCCGCCGGAGGCGAGGGCAGGGGGAGGCGCGGTGAACGAGGCGGCTCCCAGGGCCGCGACGAGGGCCAGGACGGCGAGTCTGCCTCTGGAGCGGCGGGGCGTGGGGGGTGACATGAAACCTCCTGGGCGGGGAGTACGACGGGACGCCCGCCCCGGTTGGCGGGCTGGGAACGGTGCCCCGACGGTAGAGGCGAGAGCCCTGCCGCGCATAGATCTCTACCGGCCAGTACGCGGCCCCTTGGTTCGGCAACCGGGTGCCGGCTGTCGGTGCGGTGGTGTGTGATCGGAGTATGGCGATTGGGTTGGGCAAGCCGGGAGTCGACGGGCTGAGCGAGGCTGTGGGCGTGCTGCGTCAGTGGCAGTACGACGGGGCGCCCATGCAACTGCATCCGGGGGACCTGGGCTGGTTCTGGCGGTCGGGTGCCGAAGCGACCGCCGAGGCGGTCAGGACATGGAGCCGGGACGGACAGATTCTCGCCGTCGGGCTGCTGGACGGCCCCGGGGCTCCTGCGGCTGACGATCGCGCCGGACGCTCGGCGGGACGAGGAACTGCTGCTGGCCTGCGCGGACCCGGGGACGGGCGAGATCAGTCGTCCCGAGTTCTTCGACCGGGCCCTCTCCGGAGCCGTTCTCGCCGCACTGGAGCTGTGCGGCGTGATCACCATCGAGGACCTGCGGATTGTCGAGCTGCGACCGGTCACGCTGGGAGAGCCGGTCCTCGACTCCTTGTCCGAGCAACTCGTGTTCCGGATAAGACGCGGCCAGCCCGACAAGGGCAGGCCCGGCTCGTCGGCCCACGGGAGAGTCTGCGGGCTCTGCGCCCCGAACTGCCCCGTGGCGTCGCCGCCCGCATGGCCGCGGCGGCACGTATCGGCATCGCCGCCTCCCTGACCAAGTGGCCGCTCCAGGGCTGGATCCGCTCGTGGCCCCACTTCCGTGACATCGAGAAGCGCTACCTGGACGCGATGGAGGCCCGTGGGGTGCTGAGCGCCCACCGGCGCCGCGTTCTGGGGCTCGTTCCCCGTACGTCCTGGCGCGTCGTGTCTCCCGGGGACGCCCGGCACTCCGCGGCCGTGATCGCCGAGGCGGTCCAGACGGTCGTGTACGGGCCGGCCCCGGTGCGGCGTCACCGCGCGCCGTCTCTCTGGTCGCCCTGGTCGGGGCCGCCGGCCTTGCCACGCGCATATATCCGGGTCCCGAGCATGCGCGGCATACGGAGCCGTATCGAGCAGATCACCGAGGGTCATCCGATCGGCGCGGCCGTGAGCGCCGTCAGAGAATCCGACCGCCGGGCGCGCAAAGCCGACTGAACGCCCTCGTGCCCGCCGGCCCGGCACGGACCACACCGGGCCAGGTGCCTGAGGTAACCGAGCACTTCGCCGCCGCCGGTCGCGGTGACCCGAAGGCAGTTGTCCATAAGTCCTCCCGCTGGACCGAGCGGCGTCGGCTCACCACACGATGGATGCCGGTGAGGTCTTCGGCCGGATCGTGCCGACCCGTAGCCCACGGTCGGTACGCCCCTCCCCGGCACACCGCGCCGCTGCGGCCGGGACCGGCCCAGGCCGGTTCGGCCGCGTCGGGGGAATGGTGTATGCAGGAGGTATGCGTAGCTGGTCCGGGTATACGGTTTTCAGGCACCCACCGATCGCGGGTGGGGCCCTGATTCTTGTGCCGCTGGCCATCATCATCGCGGTGCCGGTGATCGACATCTGGCTGCCCCCGAACCTCCACGTCGCGCCGCTGCTCGTCGTCGCGCCGACTTTCACCGCGGCGTTCGCCGGCCCCCGGCTCGTGGCGGCCATCGGGGGACTGGCGGTGCTGTCCCAGATCGTCGCGGGCCTGGAAAGACACGCGCTGGGCGAAGAACGCGTCGTGCTGGAAGTCGTCTCGCTGGTTGTCGTCTCGGCGCTCGTCACCCTTTTCTGTTATCTGCGAGAACGGCACCAGCTTCAGTTGGCCAGGGCGCAACTGGTCTCCGAAACAACGCAGTCGGCCTTACTGCGGCCGTTGCCGCCGCATGCGGGGCCACTGCGGATCGCGAGCGAGTACCGCTCGGCGGAGCCCGACAGCCGCATCGGGGGAGACCTGTTCGCGGTCACCCGCACCGAGCACTCGACCCGCTTCCTCATCGGAGATGTCCGGGGCAAGGGGCTCACCTCCCTGAACGGCACCTCGATCATGCTCGGCGCCTTCAGAGCCACCGCCCACCGGCAGGCACCGCTGCCGGAGCTGGCCGCGTATCTGGAGGGCAGCGTCCGCTGGGGCCTCGGAGAGCTCGACTCCGCGCAGGACGAGAGCGGCGAATGGTTCGTCACGGCGCTGGTGGCCGACATCCCGGACGACGAACAGGTCGTCCATGTGGTCAATATGGGGCACCCACCGCCGATGGTGATCCATGAGGCGGCCACGACACCCCTCCTCGTACGCAAATCGGCGCCACCCCTGGGACTCGGCGGGCTCGGCGAGACGTCCTACGTGGAGGAAACCTTCCCCTTCACCCGGGGTGACTTTCTGCTCCTGTACACCGACGGGGTGTCGGAGGCGCGGGACGGCAAGGGCGACTTCTACCCCCTCGCCGAAGGCGCGGCGGTGGCCGGCCGCTCGGCCCTCCGGTCGAACGGCGGCCCCTCCGTCATGCTCCACCACCTCTTGGACGACCTGCTCTCGTACGCGGGTGGCGAGTTGGGCGACGACATGGCGATGGTCGCCGTCTCCTGGGGCGACCCGGGAAGGCCCCCGGGCGACACGCGCACCCCGGCGCCCGCCGACACCTGACAGGGCAAGCCCGCCGGTCCTCGCGGACGAGGTCCGCAACCGCGTCAAACGCTGACCCGACTCCGTCCGTCCGCTGCCGATCGGCAGTGTGGCCGTACTTGGTTTCGAATGACACCGTATCGAATGAGCGGATGGCTGTAGTGTGACCGAATGGTCGCCGATACCCCTCATTCAGCCACTGCCCCGCGTGCGCCCGACCGCCCCGGGGACGCCTCGCCCTTCGCGCTCGGCCTGCTGCTGCGCCGGGCGCACTGGCGCGCGGCCGCGGTGATGGGGGAGGCGCTTCGGCCGCTCGGCATCGAGCTGCGGCATTTCGCTGTGCTGATCGTGCTGGTCAACGAGGGCCCCACGGTGCAGCGGGACTTGGTGGCGGCGACGGGGTCGGACAAGGCCGGGATCATGCGGGTCGTGGACGACCTGGAGGGTATGGGGCTGGCCGTACGGAAGGCCGTTCCGGGGGACCGGAGAGTGCGGGCTGTGGAGATCACGCCCGCGGGGCTCGAACTCTTCGACGCGGCTCATGTGGCGGCGGAGCCGCTGGCTGAGCGTGTGGTCGCCCAACTGGGGCCCGGCGAGTCCGAGCGGCTGGCGGAGCTGCTGACCCGGATCGCCTACCCCGCGGACGGCGAGGCGTAAGCCCACCCGCGCCAGGACGCCGTACGACCGCCCGAAGAAAGGGGACCGAACGGCGTCCGTGGGTCCTCAATTACGTGACGAAGCGAGGCGCTCGACCAGTTCCCTGGCCTTGGTGGCCGCGTCCTCGATGGCGCGTACGCGGGACGCCTCGTAGAGGGGCACCAGATCGGACATGGCCGGATTCCTGGGCGCCAAGGTGAGTTCCGGGACGATGAAGTCGAGGTCCAGGGCGAGGCTGTCCTTGCCTCGCCCGTGGTGCGGCCGGGCAGGAACACGTTGTCCAGCCAGGCTTTGAGGGTCGACGGGATCGAGTAGTTGTGCGTCGGGGCGCCGATCAGGACGGCGTCCGCCTGCTCCAGTTCCTCAATCAGCTTCACACGCGTGGCGAACGCGGCGGCCTGCCCCGGGGTGCGCTCGGAGGGCGCGGCGCAACCGGCGGTCCACGCGGCGGCGGTGATGTGCGGGACGGGGTCGACGGCGAGATCGCGGTGGATCACCGTGCCGTCCGGGCGCTGTTCCTCCCATGCCTCGCGGAAGGCTTTCGCGAGGGCGCGGCCATGTACAGCGCCTTGTCGTGGAACACCTGGAACCAGGTGAGCCCGACGAAGAGATAGATCCCGGCGAGGAGCTGGCACAGGCCGGGCATGAAAATTCCCCATACGCCCATCGCCCGGTCGACATCGGCATTCCGCCGCGGAGCGCGGAGCAGCTCCTGCGGACCGTAGATCAGATAGCCGGTGCCGAGACCGAAGAACCCCAGCACTACAGGCACGAACGCCGAATCGGGGAAGATCACGGCGAATTTGCCGGGGTCCATCACGCACACCTCCACCAGGGGGAAGTCGGGACCGGCGAAATCACCGACCGGCCGGGCTTCGAAATGTGAGACCGAATCAATCCCAGGACGTTGATCGCTGCCACTCGGATGTGCCATCCGTGTCGGCGGGGTCATCCGCGCACCTTCCAGGGGCGGACCCGGGCGCATTTCCCTAGGCTGTATATACGTCGGGCTTTCCGGCCCGGCCTCTGTCGGTCAAGTGCCACAATCCGGCGCGGAGGGATCGGGACATTCATGAGCACCATCGAGGCTTCCTCCGACGTGGACGTTCCGGTCCGCGTGGCCTACAACCAGTGGACGCAATTCGAAAGCTTTCCCCGCTTCATGGACGGCGTGCAACGGATCGACCGGCCGCAGTCGACGATGACCCACTGGGTGACCCGACTGGGGCCGATGACTCACGAGTTCGACGCGGAAATCGTGGAGCAGAGCCCTGACGAGCGGGTCAGCTGGCGAAGCATGGGCAGGCCCCGTCATTCGGGCACCGTGACGTTCCTGGAACTGGCCGAGGACCGTGTGCGGGTGACGCTGAGAATCTTCTTCGCACCGCGCGGACTCGTCGAGCGCGCCGGTGACGCGCTGGGCGTCGTTCACCGTCGGGTGCACAACGACCTGAAAAGCTTCAAGGAATATATCGAGGGTCAGGGACGAGAGACCGGAGAGTGGCGTGGCGCGATCAGCGACAGCCATGTCCGGCCGAACTCAGGACAGAAACATCCACACGTCCCCAACTGGCCGACAGGCTGAGGCGAAAGGCAATCCGGATGAAGAGGCGACCGAACGAGGAACCGAGCGGGAGTGAACTTGAGATCACTCCGCCCAAGAAATGGGCGGCGGGCGTTCCCGCCGTCGCTCACGCGCTTGGCTATTCCCTCGCGGAGACCTCGGCCCGGCACACCGCCCTGACGCTGCTGAACCTCAATCAGATCCGGGGTTTCGACTGCCCCGGCTGTGCCTGGCCCGACCCGGAGCCGGGGAGCCGACACCGTAACGAATACTGCGAGAACGGCGCCAAGCACGTCAACGACGAGGCGACCACACGGCGCATCACCCCCGAGTTCTTCCGTCGTCATTCGGTGACCGAACTGGGCCGAAGATCGGACCTGTGGCTCAATCAGCAGGGGCGGCTCACCGAGCCCATGGTGAAGCGGCCGGGCTCCGAGCACTACGAGCCGATCAGCTGGCACGAGGCGCTGGGACTGATCGCCGACGAACTCCGGAACCTGGACTCGCCCGACGAAGCCGTCTTCTACACCTCGGGACGGGCCAGCAACGAGGCGGCCTTCGTCCTCCAGCTCTTCGCCCGCACCTTCGGGACCAACAACCTTCCCGACTGTTCCAACATGTGCCACGAGTCGAGTGGCGCCGCCCTGCACGAGACGCTGGGCACGGGCAAGGGCAGTGTGAGCCTGTCGGACATCCACCACGCCGATCTGATTCTCATCCTGGGCCAGAACCCCGGCAGCAATCACCCCCGGATGCTCTCGGCGCTGGAGGAGACCAAGCGCAGGGGCGGCCGTATCGTCGCGATCAACCCGCTGCCGGAGGCGGGCCTGATGCGGTTCAAGAATCCGCAGAAGCCCCGGGGTTTGGTGGGCCGGGGGACCGTGATCGCCGACGAGTTCCTGCAGATCCGGCTCGGTGGTGACCTCTCCCTCCTCCAGGCGCTGAACCTGCTGCTGCTGGAGGCGGAGGACGCCGCGCCCGGCACCGTGCTCAACCGGACCTTCATCGACTCGCACACCAAGGACTTCTCGGAGTTCGCCGAGCACATCCGCTCGACGGTCTCCTGGCCCGACGTCCTCAGGGCCACCGGACTGACCCGCGCCGGGATCGAGCGGCTGCGTGATGCCGTCCTCGGGAGCGAACGTGTCGTCGTCTGCTGGGCGATGGGGCTGACGCAGCAGAAGCACGCCGTCGCCACCATCCGGGAGATCGTGAACTTCCTGCTGCTGCGGGGCAACATCGGCAAGCCCGGGGCCGGGCCGTGTCCCGTACGGGGCCACAGCAACGTACAGGGCGACCGGACCATGGGTATCTGGGAGAAGATGCCCGAGGCGTTCATGGAGGCCCTCGGCCGCGAGTTCTCGTTCGAGCCCCCCGCCGCGCACGGTCTGGACACGGTGGATTCCATCAGGGCGATGCTCGACGGGCGGATCAAGTTCTTCCTCGGCCTCGCGGGAAACTTCGTACGGGCCACGCCCGACAGCCCGGTCACCGAGAAGGCGCTGCGCCGCTGCCGCCTGACGGCCCAGATCTCGACCAAGCTGAACCGTACGCACACGGTCTGCGGCGACACGGCGCTGATCCTTCCGACTCTCGGCCGGAGTGAGAAGGACATCCAGGCGGGCGGGGAGCAGTTCATCACCGTCGAGGACTCGATGAGCCAGGTCCACAGCTCCCGCGGACGTCTGGAGCCCGCCTCCAAACAGCTGCTCAGCGAGGTGGCCATCCTCAGCCGGCTGGCCCGCAGGACGCTGGGGGACCGGGTGACCGTGCCCTGGGAGGAGTTCGAGGGGGACTACGGAACAATCCGGGACCGTATCGCCCGGGTGGTACCGGGCTTCGACAACTACAACGCGCGGGCGATCCGTCCCGGTGGCTTCCTGCTGCCGAACCCGGTCAACGAAGGGGTCTTCCCCACCGCCGCCGGGAAGGCGCTCTTCACCCGCAACGCCTTCGAGATGCTGGATGCCCCCGAGGGGCATCTCGTACTGCAGACGCTGCGCTCGCACGATCAGTGGAACACCGTCCCGTACACCACGGACGACCGCTACCGCGGCATCCACGGCTCACGCCGAATCGTGATGGTCAACCAGACCGACCTGGACGCGCTCGGCCTGCGCGACGGCGACGAGGTCGACCTGGTCACCGTCTGGCACGACGACATCGAACGCCGCGCCGAAGGCTTCCGCCTGGTCGCCTACCCGACCGCGGTCGGGTGCGCCGCCGCGTACTACCCGGAGACGAATGTGCTGGTGCCCCTGGACAGCGTGGCCGACGTCAGCAACACGCCGACGTCGAAAGGTGTGGTGATCCGTCTGGAGCCGGTACGAGCAGGAGCGACGGTCCAGCGGTGAGATCCGGTCTCTCCGGGGGCGTCGCGCGATCGTCACCGGGGGGACCCTGACCGGAGTCCGTCCAGGACGACGGTGAGATGCGCCGGCCTCGCACGGCCCGTGTCCGGATCGCGCGGCAACGCGGAGAGGATGGCGAGCACGTCCGCGGACGAGATGTCCCGGCGTACTCGCGCCAGCTCCTGGGCTCGCCGGAACAGCACGTCGAACGCCGCCTTCATCGGCGCACAGAGCTTCCCGACGGGCGACGTGTCCTCCAGCAGCGCCGTGCTGAGGTGGGCGCTCATCCCCCGGTACCGCGCGCCGATCTCCTCGTACGCGCCGATCCACTCCAGCAGCGCCTCCCACGGGTCCCCGGCACTCATCCGGGCCTCGGCCGCCTCGGTGAGAGTGTCCACCTGGGAGCGCAGGATCGCCGCGAACAGGTGCTCGCGCGTGGGAAAACGGCGGTGCATCGTCGCCCGGCCCACCCCCGCGCGTCTGGGGATCTCATCGAGCGGGGCGTCCGCTCCCAGCTCCCGGAAGACCTCCGTCGCGGCGGCCAGGACGGCCGCCACGTTGCGGGCCGCGTCGGCACGCATCACCTGGCCGGGGACTGTCATGATCCGACCGTAACAGCTAAGTGGGCACAGTGCCCACTTAAGGTCTGGCCTGAGGACGCGCAGTCCGTCGAGCAGCGGAGCGGAAATGACCCAGCGGATCTGGCATGTGGGAGTGGCGGTCGACGACCTGGAGAAGGGGAAGAAGGAGTTCACCGAGGTGTTCGGGCTGTCCTGGCGCCCCATTCGAGTCCGCGCGCTGACGCTGACCGACGCGCAGGGCACCGACCACGAGGTCGAATGCCACGTGACCTTCTCAGAAGGAGGCCCGTTCGCCGTCGAGCTGTGGGAATCGATCCCGGGCACCCCGCTGGCGGCTCCGCCCGGCGGAGGCGTGCACCACATCGGCTACTGGGTCGACGGCATGGCCCAGGAGAACGAGCGACTGTCGGCACTGGGATTCGGCCCGCACACGACGGTCGGCGGGCGTCCGCTGCTCAACGCCGGACCGTCCGGAACGGTCGTGGAACTCTGCGACCTGCGCAGCGACCGCCCCCAACTGCGCGACCTGCTCCCGGCCGGCTCGCGGTACGCGGGGCCACCCGTTCTCGACTCCGAGCTGTGAACCATGTCCCGGGCGGTCAACACACCTAGCTGGTGAGGAAGTCGCGGATCGCCGCCGCGATCTCGTCGGCGTGGGTCTCCAGGGCGAAGTGACCGGTGTCGACGAGACGGACATCGGCGTCGGGGATGTCACGCTTGAAGGCCTCGGCCCCGGCGGGGAGGAAGAACGGATCGTTCCTGCCCCACATCGCCAGCAGCGGCGGCCTGTTCGTCCGGAAGTACTCCTGGAAGGTGGGGTAAAGGGCGACGTTGCTCGCGTAGTCCAGGAACAGGTCGAGCTGGATCTCGTGCGCGCCGTCGCGTGCGAGGTAGTAGTTGTCCAGGCCGTATCCGTCCGGACTGACCCGCGTCACCTCGGGGACGCCGTGCTCGTACTGCCAGACGGTCGTCTCCGGCTGTACGAGCGTCCGGATGGCTTCCCGGTTGGCTGCCGACGGGTCCTTCCAGTACGCCTGCACCGGACTCCAGTTCTCGCTCAGCCCTTCCTCGTACGCGTTGCCGTTCTGCGTCACGATCGCGCTGATCCGCTCGGGATGCCGGGTGGCGATACGGAATCCGACGGGCGCGCCGTAGTCGAAGACGTACAGCGCGAACCGGTCCAGGCCCAGTACCTCGGTCAGGCCGTCGATCACGTCGGTGAGGTGCTCGAAGGTGTAGTCGAAGTCGTCTCGCGCGGGCATGTCCGACCTGCCGAAGCCGGGCAGATCGGGAGCCACGATGTGGAACCGGTCGGCGAGCAGCGGGATCAGGTCGCGGAACATGTGGCTCGACGACGGGAAGCCGTGGAGCAGAAGCAGTGTGGGCGCGTCGGGCGCTCCGGCCTCCCGGTAGAACACCTTCAGACCGTCCACGTCTGCCGTGCGGTATGCGATGTCAGCCATGACGTTCACCTTTCTCGGGGAGGCAGTCGGCGGCCCCACGGCCGCCTCCGCCTCCGGACTGCTCCATGTAACTGATCAATTGCCACTGTGAGGGTTATTAGCTGAACGTGTTTCCCGGAGTGAGCCAGGGGTCCTGCGGTTGGCTCAACGACCGGGAGTAACTGCTCTAGCCCCACTAGCAAGGTTAGGAATCGCACCGTAACTTGTCAACACGACTCAAGGGGGTTACTCTCTTGTTCGAGAGTTGACGTTTCACGTTCGCGCGACAGGAAGGGGTGGCCGCATGGCCCAGGACGCTCCGGCTCTGTTCCTGGCCGACACGCTCGGCCTGGACTTTCTCAACTCCGTCGCCACGCCCGCCGACACACCGGTCGACTGGATCGAGGACGGTGACGGCCTGCTGGCCTGGCTGGAGCAGGCGGAACTGGTGTCGCCCGACACGCTCGCATCCCTGCGTGACCAAGCCCTGCCCGGCGAGTTCGACAGCGTCGCCGCCCAGGCCCGTGGTCTGCGCGAGGAGTTCCGCACGTTCGTGCGCGAACACAGGGGCAGGCCCCTGGGTGCGGAGGACGTGGCGGATCTCGCACCGCTGAACCGGCTGCTCGCGCGCGACGAGGCATTCCTTCAACTCGGCGTCGCGGAAGGCGAGAACGCCCCCGGCCTTCAGCTGCGGACGATGCGCCGCTGGCGCTCGCCGGAGTCGCTGCTGCTGCCCATCGGCGAGGCGCTCGCGAGATTCCTCGGCGAGGAGGACTTCTCGGACGTCAAGGCGTGCGAGGGTCCGGCGTGCACGCTGATGTTCGTCGACCACACCCGGGGCCGCGCCCGCCGTTGGTGCAGCATGGCGCTCTGCGGCAACCGCGCGAAGCAGGCCGCGCACCGCGACCGGGTCAAGAAGAGCCGGGCCGCCGCGAGCGGCTGACTCGCCCCGCGGCTCACTCGTACGGCACCGTCCGGGGGCGGTTTCCCCTCAACCGCGACGCCGAGGGGTTCCCGCGCGCGGTGCCACCGGGACAGCTTTACGTTGGACATATGAACAGGCAGAGGGTGAGGAGACCGGAGGAGTACCTGCGCCGCGCGGACCCAGCACTGGGCTCGGTCATCGACGAGATGGAGCACAGTGGCGGCCCCCGCCCCTCGCTGCCGCCCGATGCGTCGATGTCGAACGATCCGAAGATGCCGACGGATTGCTACGGCGCCCTCATCAGGGGCATCGCCGGCCAGAACATCTCGGCCTTCGCGTCGCGTGCGATCTACCGCAAACTCATCGAGCGCTTCGGCGGCCGGCCTCCCACACCCCAGCAGGTCCTTGACGACGATCCCGACGCCCTGCGTGTCGCCGCCGGCCTCTCCCACGCGAAGACGGACTCCCTGCGCTCGCTCGCGGAGCACATCCTGTCCGGCGAGCTCGAACTCGACCGTCTGCACGATCTTCCCGACGACGACGTCATTCATGAGCTCAGCGCTGTGAAAGGCATCGGAACGTGGACGGCCCATATGTTCATGATCTGGCACCTGCACCGGCCTGACGTCCTGCCCGTCGGTGACCTGGGGATCCGTCAAGCGGTCAAGAGGCTCCACCACCTGCCCGGACTTCCGACACCGGCGGAGGTGACACGCATCGGGGAGCCGTGGCGCCCCTACCGGACGCTCGCGTGCCTCTACCTGTGGCGTCTCGAAGAGTCGGAACCCCAAGTCTGACGTGACCACCCGGGCCCCGCCCTGCGGGCGACGGCGCTACTTCGCGGACAGGCCCTAGCCGCAGGACGGGCACAGCCCCCGGTACGTGACCTCGACCTCGGACACCGTGAAACCGAACCGTTCCGCCGCCGGGAGGCCCGCCAGCGGATCGCCGTTCGGGTGGACGTCGCGGACCGTACCGCAGCGGGAACACACCAAGTGCTGATGCGGGTGGCGGGCGTTGGGGTCGTAGCGCATCGCGCGGCCCGCGGTGGAGACCTCTATGACCTCGCCGAGGGAGACCAGTTCGCCCAAGGTGTTGTAGACGGTCGCCCGGGAGATCTCGGGCAGCCGCTTCGCCGCGAGCGCGTGCACCTCGTCGGCCGTGAGATGTACGTGGTCACCGTCGAGCACCTGCGCGACGACGCGGCGCTGGGAGGTCAACCGCCAGCCACGCCCCCGCAGTCGCTCCAGCAGGTCGCTCATATCAGTTCACCTGTTCAGTGTTCGCGGGATCCCGAGGCGCGTCCACGGATGCCCAGTTGGCCGGATTCTTACCGGATGTACTTTTAGTTCACTTCTTGACTTGGACTCTGTCCATCGTAGGATCAGTTCCGGTCGACAGCCAAGAAACAGCGCGTGACGGCTCCCGGCCGCACCGAGCACCGTGATCCGCCAGGTCCAGAAGGATTCCCATGTCTGAGAACCATGATGCAATCGTCGTAGACGCGAAGTCGGAGGGTGAGGGCGGCTGCCCGGTCGCACACGGACGTATCCCTCATCCGACCCAGGGCGGTGGAAACCAGGCCTGGTGGCCGGAGCGGCTCAACCTGAAGATCCTCGCCAAGAACCCCGCCGTGGCCAACCCGCTGGGCGAGGAGTTCGACTACGCCGAGGCGTTCAAGACCCTCGACCTCCCCGCCGTGAAGCAGGACATCGCGCAGGTGCTGACGACCTCGCAGGACTGGTGGCCCGCCGACTTCGGCCACTACGGCCCCTTCATCATCCGGATGGCGTGGCACAGCGCGGGTACGTACCGGATCAGCGACGGCCGCGGTGGTGCCGGTGCCGGCCAGCAGCGCTTCGCCCCCCTCAACAGCTGGCCGGACAACGGGAACCTGGACAAGGCCCGCCGGCTGCTCTGGCCGGTGAAGAAGAAGTACGGCCAGAGCCTCTCCTGGGCCGACCTGATGATCCTCGCCGGCAACGTCGCCCTGGAGACCATGGGCTTCGAGACCTTCGGCTTCGCCGGCGGTCGCGCGGACGTCTGGGAGCCCGAGGAGGACGTGTACTGGGGTCCCGAGACCACCTGGCTCGGCGACGAGCGCTACACCGGTGACCGCGAGCTGGAGAGCCCCCTCGGCGCCGTCCAGATGGGCCTCATCTACGTCAACCCCGAGGGCCCGAACGGCACTCCGGACCCGCTCGCCGCGGCGCGCGACATCCGTGAGACGTTCCGCCGCATGGCGATGAACGACGAGGAGACGGTCGCCCTCGTCGCCGGCGGACACACCTTCGGCAAGACCCACGGCGCGGGCCCGGCGGACAACGTCGGCGCCGACCCCGAGGCCGCCTCGATCGAGCAGCAGGGCTTCGGCTGGAAGAACAGCTACGGCACCGGCAAGGGCGGCGACACGATCACCAGCGGCCTTGAGGGCATCTGGACGAACACGCCGATCACCTGGGACAACAGCTTCCTGGAGATCCTTTACGGCTACGAGTGGGAGCTGTTCAAGAGCCCCGCCGGCGCCAACCAGTGGCGGCCGAAGGACGGCGCCGGGGCGGGCACCGTACCCGACGCCCACGACGCGTCGAAGACCCACGCGCCGACGATGCTGACGACCGACCTCGCGCTCCGCGTCGACCCGGCGTACGACGAGATCTCGCGGCGCTTCCTCGAAAACCCCGACCAGTTCGCCGACGCCTTCGCCCGCGCCTGGTTCAAGCTGACCCACCGTGACATGGGTCCGATCGTGCGCTACCTCGGCTCCGAGGTCCCCTCCGAGACGCTGGTGTGGCAGGACCCGCTGCCCGCCGTGGCGCACGAGCTCGTCGACGCCGCCGACATCGCCTCCCTCAAGGAGCAGGTCCTCGCCTCGGGCCTGCCCGTGTCCCAGCTCGTCTCCACCGCGTGGGCCTCGGCCTCGACCTTCCGCGGCAGCGACAAGCGCGGCGGCGCCAACGGCGCGCGTATCCGGCTCGAACCGCAGCGTGGCTGGGAGGCCAACGACCCCGACCGGCTGGCGACGGTGCTGGGCACCCTCGAAGGCGTACAGGAGTCGTTCAACTCCGCCCAGAGTGGCGACAAGCGGATCTCCCTCGCCGACCTGATCGTGCTCGCCGGTGCCGCGGCCGTCGAGAAGGCGGCCAAGACGGCCGGCTTCGACGTCGAGGTCTCCTTCACGCCGGGCCGTGCGGACGCCTCGCAGGAGCAGACGGACGTGGAGTCGTTCGCGGCGCTGGAGCCGGCCGCCGACGGATTCCGCAACTACCTCGGGAAGGGCCAGCGGCTGCCCGCCGAGTTCCTGCTGCTCGACCGGGCGAACCTGCTGACCCTGAGCGCTCCCGAGCTCACCGTCCTCGTGGGCGGTCTCCGCGTCCTGGGCGCGACCTACCAGGAGTCGTCGCTCGGCGTCCTCACCGACACCCCCGGATCGCTGACCAACGACTTCTTCGTCAATCTGCTCGACCTGGGCACGACGTGGACGGCGACGTCCGAGGACGCGAACACGTTCGAGGCGCGCGACACCGCCACCGGCGAGGTCAAGTGGACCGGCAGCCGCGCGGACCTCGTCTTCGGGTCGAACTCCGAGCTGCGCGCGGTCGCGGAGGTCTACGCGAGTGACGACGCGAAGGAGAAGTTCGTGAACGACTTCGTCGCGGCGTGGAACAAGGTGTCCAACCTGGACCGGTTCGACCTGGTCTGATCGGCTTCCCGGCCGATCGCTTCGGACCCGCCTGACGTCACGACGGCCGGGTCGCCCCGCGGACACCGCGCGGGGCGACCCGGCCGTCGGCCGTCCCCCTCGTGGGCGGGCACGGCGGGTCCCAGGCACCGGTCCGCGGCGTGCCGCCGGGGTGTGGGGCGGCGGCGCGTTCGGCCGCGGCGCTACAGGTACTCACCGGCCTCGGCTCCCAGCACGTTCAGAAGAGCCAGAGCCTCGGCCCCGGCGGATCCCGGCGGCGCGCTGTAGAGCACGAGGTGCTGGTCGCGGTCCGTGAGCGTGAGCGAGTCGCAGTCGACGGTTATCTCCCCGACCACCGGGTGGCGGAAGGTCTTCGTGAGCATCGGCGCGGCCCGCACGTCGTGCCGCTCCCAGAGCCGGGCGAACTCGGCGCTGCCGTCGCGGAGTTCGTCGACGAGGCCGGTCACCGCGGGATCCGTCGGGTAACGGGCGAGGGTGGCGCGGAGCTCCATGACGACCTGGTGCCGGAACTCGGTGGCGTCGGAGATCCCGTACAGTGGGGCGTCAGGTCGCGCCGGCCCCAGGAACGCCCGGCGCGCGAGATTGCGGTCCTTCGGGGCTCGCGCGGCGAAGTCCTCCATGAGCGCGGCCGCCAGGTCGTTCCACGCGAGCACCTCGAAGACGGCGGACGTCACGAAAGCGGCCGTCTGCGGCAGCCGCTCCAGGAGCGTCAGGATGCTCGGGCGGACGTCGCGCCGGTGCAGCCGGACACGGGTCGGCGCGGTACCCGCGAGGACGTGGAGGTGGTCGGACTCCGCGTCGGTGAGCCGCAGCGCGCCCGCGATCCCGGCGAGGACCTCGCCCGACGGCCGCGGCGCCCTGCCCTGTTCCAGCCGGACGTAGTACTCCGTGGAGATGTGCGCGAGGACCGCGGCCTCCTCGCGTCGAAGCCCCGGTGTCCGGCGTCGCGGTCCGGAGGGGAGGCCCACATCCTCCGGCCGGAGCCGCTCGCGACGGCTGCGGATGAATGCCCCGAGCTCCTGCTTGTCCATAGCCCAAGTCTGCACGCCACGCGGCGAAGGATCCTGGTACCGCCTGTGCCTGTATCCGACCGGGGGGCCGGGCCGACAGTGTCGTCATGACCAACAGCACTCACATCGCACCCATCGGCCTGCTCACCGGCAAGGTTGTCTTCATCACCGGCGCCAGCCGCGGCATCGGGGCGGCTGCGGCCCGGCTCTTCGCGTCCGAGGGCGCCGCCGTCGTGCTCGCCGCCCGCAGCACGGACGCCCTTGAGCGGATCGTCACCGAGATCCGCGCCGACGGAGGCGTCGCCGATGCCGTAACCCTGGACCTCGCCGACCGTACGAGTATCCGCGCGGCGGTCGACCACGTCGAGCACCTGCACGGACGGCTCGACGGCGCCTTCAACAATGGCGCGGCGATCCAGCAGCCCGGCCCGCTCGAAACCACGAGCGACGAGGACATCGACGAGCAGTTCGCCGTGAACTTCCGCTCGCACTGGACCGCCATGACCGCCGAGGCCGCACTCATGCGGCAGAACGGTGGCGGGGCCATCATCAACACCTCCAGCATCGGCAGCCGCCGTGCGAACCCCGCCCTCCCCGCGTACAGCGCCATGAAGCGCGCGCTCAACAGCATCACCGAGACCGCGGCCGTGACCTGGGGCCGTCAGGGCATCCGGGTGAACGGCATCACCCCCGGGGGCACCGCCACGGAGATGATCGACAAGTGGGAGGCGGTCTCCCCGGGCATCATCGAGCGCATCGTCGCGGTGACCCCGCTCGGCCGCATGGCCGAGCCCCGTGAGGTGGCCGAGGTGGCCGCGTGGCTGCTCAGCGACCGTGCCTCGATGGTGACCGGCGCGATAGTGCCGGTCGACGGCGGCGCCGGAGCCTGAGGGGGAGAGCCTCAGGTGTTTCGCGTGTCGTAGGTGTCCTGGTGGCGGCGGATCTCCGCCTGCCGGTCGGCAGACCAGGCCGCCAGCTCCAGCACGGTGGTGAGCAGCGAGTTCCCGAGCGCGGTCAGGGAGTACTCGACGCGGGGCGGGACCTCCGCGTACGCCGTGCGGTCGACGAGCCCGCTGCGCCGGAGCTGCTTGAGGGTGAGGGTGAGCATCCGCTGGGAGATCCCGGGGATGGCGTACGCCAGGTCGGAGTAGCGCACGGGTCCGTCGGAGAGGGTGCCGATGATCAGCACGCTCCACTTGTCGCCGACGAGGTCGAGGGTCTCGCGGATGAAGTCGGCGTCCTGATCGTTCCAGTGCGCGCAGGGTCCGGGGATCTGGCGCACGTTCGCCCGCACGTTCGTGCGCCCCCGCCGGAGTTCCTTGTCGACGGCCACGGCGACCAGCCCCTTCCCCAGACTCACGCACATGAATGTGCCTTTTGTGCCACTCGTCATCCTAATGCACAGTGTGGTTACGAACAGATAGTGAGTTTCGAGAAGGGGCCCACCGTGAAGATCGAGTTCTGGTCGGACATCGTCTGCCCGTACTGCGGGCTGATGGACAACCGGCTCCGGCTGGCACTGGAACGTTTCGAGCACGCCGACGACGTCCAGGTCACCCACCGCTCCTTCCAGCTCCACCCGGATCTGCCGCGCGCGGGCGTCACGCAGCGGAAGCTGCTGGAGACGCACGGCATTTCCGCATCGGAGGGAGAGGGGATCTTCGCTCCCATCGAGGCTGCCGCCCGCGCCGAGGGGCTGGAGCCCTACCGCGCGCTGGAGCGGACCCTGGGGCCGACCGACCTCGCCCACGAACTGCTCGCCTACGCCACCGACAAGGGCCGCGGAGCCGAGGTCTGGACGGCGATGTTCCGTGCCCACTTCGGCGAGGGGCGCCGCCTGTGGGCCGAGGGCGAGGGTCTCTGCGGATCCGGCGGCTGCGCCGTGCCGCCCCGTCCCGCCTCCTGAACCGGTCCCGCCCCCGCCTCCTCCCCGCCCCGGCCCCTCCCGCTCAGTCCCGAACGCCCGACAACACGAAAGGCCGCCATCTCATGTCCTACCTGCTGCGCATCGACGCCTCCGCCTCCGGCCCCTCCTCCATCTCCCGGCAGGTCGCGGACTCCTTCACCGCTGCCTGGACCGGCGACATCGTCCGGCGTGACCTCGCGCTCAACCCCGTCGACCACCTCGGCGCCACCGGCATCACGGCCCGCACCACCCCCGCCGGCGAGCACACCCCCGAGCAGAAGGCGGCGGCCCGGCTCCAGGACGAGCTGGTCGAGGAGTTTCTCGGCGCCGCCGCGTACCTCTTCGCCGTACCGCTCTACAACTACTCGATGCCCTCGGTCTTCAAAGCGTGGCTCGACCACACCATGGTGGTCGGCAGGACCATCGGCCTTGGCGACGCGGTGCCGACGGCGGGCCGCCCCGCCGTCGTCGTATCCGCCCGCGGTGGCGGCTACGGCCCCGGCGCACCCCAGCACGGCAAGGACTTCCTGGTCCCCGCACTGGAGACCGTCTTCGGCGACCCGAACCTGATGGCCCTGGACGTCCGCGCCATCACCCCCGAACTGACGTACGCCCCCAGGATGGAGCCGCTCCGGCATCTGCTGCCCCAGCACCACGCCTCACTGGAGGACGCGCACATGCAGGCGCGCCGGCAGGCCGAGGAGATCTCCCGCACCACGAGCGACCGCACGGTGTCCGTTCGAAGCTGACGAGGACATGGATCCGCGCTCTGCCGGTTATCGGTGAGTTTGTCCCAGTTGGTCCGGGTAGGCTGGCACTATGCCGGTGGTCGGTGTGTGGAGGCGGGGTTCTCAGTCGCTGTGGCGTGGCCGGGCGTTCGTGGTTGCGGCGTTCGTGGTTCTGGTGTTGGTGGTGGCGGCTGATGTGTTCGGTGGGTCATCGGTGCGGCTGGGCGGGATGATGCTGGCGTTGCCGGCTCTGGCGGCGGTGTTCACGGGACCTGGGCCGGTGCTGGTGATCGCGGCGGTGATGTTGCCGGCGTTTGTGGTCTCGCTCGGGGCGAACGGGCGTCTGAACTGGGCGGACGCGCCGGTTTCCCTCGCGACGGCGGTGGTCATCAGCGCCGCCGCGGCGGGCGCGGCCGCGGTACGGGAGAAACGGGCGAACGAACTGGCGCAGTCGCGTCGGGTGACGGCGCGGACGCAGGCGACGTTGCTGCGTCCCTTGCCGTCGCGGTTGGGTCCGGTGGAGATCTCGTCGGCGTATCTGGCATCGGACGAGGAGTCGACGATCGGGGGGGACGTGTACGCGTGTGCGGTTGTCGGCGGGCGGCCGCGGGTGATGGTGGGGGACGTGCAGGGGAAGGGGCTGTCCACCCTGGAGGTGGTGCTGTTCCTGCTGACCGCCTTCCGGCAGGCCGCCCGGCAGGGTGTGGCGCTGGATGATCTGCCGGCGTTTCTGGATGACGGGGTGCGCCGTGATCTGTCCCGTGCGAGGGACGTGGCGCAGGAGGGTGGGGAGGTGGGGGAGGGGCCCGAGGCGGGGCAGCGGATGCGGGAGTGTTTCGTGACGGCGGTCGTGGTCGAGGTGGTTGGTGAGGGTGAGGAGGTGCGGCTGGTCAACTGCGGCCATCCGCCGCCGCTTCTCCTGCGCGGGGGCACTGTGAGGGAGCTGTCGGCGTCCCGGCCGGCGCTACCGGTCGGGCTCCTCAGCCTCGACAGCGACCCCGTACGTGTCGACACCCACCGTCTGGATGTGGGTGACACCCTGCTGCTCTACACCGACGGCCTCATCGAGGCCCGCGACGAAGCCGGTGTGTTCTACCCGCTGGCGGAGCGTATCGGCGCCTGGGTGGCCCGTCCCCCGGCTGCCATGCTCGACGCCCTCCAGAGCGACCTGCGCGGGTATGCCCGTCTTGAGGACGATGTCGCGATGGTCACCGTCCGGCGTTCAACCGCCCCGCGTGACGGGTGAGAGGTGCGCCCCGCGAGGGATCATCCAGTGGATGTGGCGGAGATTGTCGGGAACGGGCCGGCGGATCCGTCCCGGAAGCGGCCTCCGGAGTGGCTTCTAGCAGGTGGCGTACGGGTGGTCGTACTTGATGTGGGTGAGGAAGAAGTCCCGGACGTCCTCGGCGAGCAGTTCCGGCACCTCCATCGCGGCGAAGTGGCCGCCGCGATCGAACTCCGACCAGTGCCTGATGTCGTACAGCCGCTCGGCCAGCGGCCGCACCGACTGCGTGATGTCGTGCGCGAACACCGCCACGCCGATCGGTACCGGGCACGGCTCGATCCGCCGCGGAGCGTCGTGGTGCAGCCGCGCCGAGGAAGCCGCGGTGGCGGTCAGCCAGTACAGCGAGATGTCGGTGAGCATCCGTTCGTCACTGATCTGCGAACGCGGGTCGGTCCAGTGTGCGAAGCGCTCGGCGATCCAGGCCAGCTGGCCGACCGGCGAGTCGGTCAGCGCGTAGCCGATGGTCTGCGGAGTGGCGGCCTGCAGCGCCTGGTACGGCGGACGGTTCGCCATCAGCTGCCTGACCTTGTCCAGCCGGGCTTCATCCCTTTCGGACAGTTCGATGCCGGCGTCCGGGACCGGCCGGGGCGGCAGGTAGTTGACATGCACTCCGACGACTCGCTCGGGTGCCACCGCGCCGAGCGCCGTTGAGATGCCCGAACCGAAGTCGCCGCCCTGCGCGCCGTAGCGCTCGTACCCGAGACGGCGCATCAGCTCGGCCCAGGCCCCCGCGATCCGGGTGATGTCCCAGCCGCGCTCGTGGGTCGGACCGGAGAAGCCGTAGCCCGGGATGGACGGAATCACCAAGTGGAAGTCGCGCGACAGAGGCTCGATCACGTCGAGGAATTCCAGGAACGAACCGGGCCAGCCGTGGGTGAGGACCAGAGCGAGCGCGTCCGGGTTCGAAGACCGGACGTGGACGAAGTGGATGTTCTGGCCGTCGATCTCGGTGGTGAAGTGCGGAAGCTCGTTGAGTATGGCCTCGTGCTCGCGCCAGTCGTAGCCGGTGCGCCAGTACTCGGCCAGTTCCTTGAGCCGCGCCAGGGGGAAGCCGTAGTCCCACCCGGCGTCGGCGACCTCGTTGGGCCAACGGGTGCGGGAGAGCCGGTCGGTCAGGTCGTCGAGGTCGGCCTGGGGGATGTCGATACGGAACGGCTTGATCATGGTTTCTCACTCCGGGGGCGTCATTCGGCGTCCGACAGTTCGGGCGACCGGCGTTTGGCGGACGCATTCGTTAGTCGCACCAACGTTCCTCTCGTCGGCGACGATAGTTTGTTAGTTGGACTAACGCAACGTACGATCGCGGCATGAGCAACAGCACGCCCGACACCGTGAGATCGGCCGGCCGGCCGGCCACTGCCGCGCGGCTGCGGAATCTGGGGACCCGGCTTCTGTCACTGGCCGCGATCCAGTCGGATCGCCTGGTGAACGAGGAGTTGGCGCGAGCGGGCGCCCGCAAGTGGCATTACGCGGTGCTCGTGACACTGGAGGAGTTCGGACCCGCGAGCCAGTCGGAGCTCAGCCGCCGCACGGGGATCTACCGCAGCGACATGGTCGCGGTGATCAACGAACTGGCCGATCGCGGACTGGTGGAACGCTCACCCAACCCTGCCGATCGCCGGCAGAACATCATCGCTGTCACCAAGCCGGGCCACCGGCACATGCTGAAGCTGGACAGACTGCTTGCCGAGGTGGAGAACGAGGTGCTCGCGCCACTGACCCCGTCGGAACGCGAGCAGTTGGCCCGACTCCTCGCTGCCCTTGTGGATCACCACGGCCAGACCATGTGACCCGGCCGTGCACCTCACCCGGAAGGTCAGGGACGCCCACGGCCGTGAGCGGCCGGTACGGCGCACGCGCTGGTGGGCACCGGCCCGCCGGTCCGGTGGCGTTCCACCAAATGGCGGGCGCGCCCCGGACCTCGTCACGCACCTGCTCCGTGAGTACGGCCCGGCCCCAACCGCGCCTGGCGTACTGCCAATAGGCGCGCGGCACCTGGGGACCGTACCGGTTCGGAAGGTGGCGGCCACCATCGGCCGGGGCCCTGGTCTTCATGGCCGACCGGCCCCTGGACCCGCCCGCTTCCTCCTACCCCACAAGGAGGACGGGCAGGTTCGCCGACCTCACCCGTCCCGGTTGCGCCGGTGTCCGACGGCCGCGTACGCCAGGAGGAGGGCGGCGGCGTCCTCCGTCAGGGCCGTCGGCCAGTCGGGACGGCCCGCCCCGGCGGCCGTACGACGCCAGTACGCCCCGCCGAACGTGCCCGCCAGTGAGGCGGCGGCGCCGACCGCGGCGGGCACGGCCGGCGGCGCGCCGCCCGGTTCGCGGGAGGCCAGGGCCACGGCGGCGAGCGCGCCGAATGCCATCCGGGACACGATCCCGGATGGGCTGAGACGGCTCGGCGTCGAAGGCAGCTTGTCCCCGACCAGTTCGCCGACGGCCGCTGTGGCGGTGATCCTCTTGGCCCACACCCCGGAGAACAGGTCCGCCGGCCGCCCGCGTTCCCCCGGTCGGGTGGTCAGTGCGACGGCGGCTGTCCCGAGTTGGCTGCGCAGGCCGGCCACCACGCCCACCAGAATCAGCCGTGTCACGCCATCGGGCATACAAGCACCTTTACCCTTCATGCAGCCCTGGGTGCCCCGGCACACTCCCGGGGAAACGGACCGGGCACGGGGTCACCTCAATGCCCATGCCCAGCCCTCCAGCACTCGCTGCTGTCGAGGTCTGTCGCGATCACGCCAGGGGCGTCACTGGGCAGGGTGGCGTCACGTTCTCGCGAGGGAGTCGCACGATGAGCACGTTTGGGATCACCCCGATCGGTGTCGTCAGCAACGTCCGTACCAATGTCCAGGACACCGACAACTGGGGCGCCGTACGGAGCACCGTCACCGTCGATCCACGCTTCGGTGACGACTGCATGCAGGGTCTGGAGGGCTTCTCCCACGTCGAGGTTCTCTTCGTCTTCGACCAGTTCCCGGAGCCGGACGAGTACCGGCCCTTGCCTCCGCGCGGCCGGTCCGACCTGCCCGCCGTCGGCGTCTTCGCCGCGCGCGGTCCGCGTCGCCCCAACCGCATCGGTGTCACCTGCTGCCGCATCACGGCCGTGCGCGGACGGGAACTGGACGTGGTCGGTCTTGACGCGGTCTCCGGTACTCCGGTGATCGACCTGAAGCCCGCGATGTCCGCGTTCGCACCGGGCACCCTGCGGGAGCCCGAGTGGGTCGCGGAGTTCATGGACGACTACTTCAAGCCCTGAAGCCCTGAAGGCTGTCCCGTAGGGCCTGTCCGTCGGGACGTAGCCCCCACCGGCCCGGCGTGACCGGGAGGGAGGCCAGGGGGCGGCGTCCGCCTTCACCGGAGTTCGGCCTGCGAGGTCACCAGCGCCAAGACCAGGTTCAGGCCGTGCCCGAGCAGGCGGTCGGCGGTCGGCGGCTGGATCCCGCGCCTGCGCGCATCTGCGCCGGAAGCCCCGCACGGCGCGCTTGACGTGCTTGACCATGTGATCGTGGGTGAGGCAGCCCCACGACTGACCAGGGACAGGAGGCGTTCATGCCTGACGACGCCCAGTACTTTCCGCAGATGATTGTCCCGGCCGGACATGTCGAACCGGTCGCCCGCCGCATCCGCGCGTTCCTGGCCGGCCGGGTGCTGTTCGACACCGTGCGGGCTCTTTACGTGTGGGAGTGGCCCGGTTATCCGCAGTACTGCGTTCCGGCGGAGGACTTCACCGAAGGAGTTCTCATCGACGAGGACCACACACAGAAGGGGGGCCTGGGGGTGGCACGCCTCCATGGGCTGCGCAGCGGCGGGGTCGCCCGGCCCGGCTCGGCCCGGCTCTGGACCGAGGAAGCGCCCCCGGGCCTCGCGGGCACCGTACGGATCGACTGGGCTGCCCCCGACGCGTGGTTCGAGGAGGACGAGCCGGTGTTCGTCCACCCCCGCAGCCCCTACACGCGGGTCGACGCGCTCCGATCGAGCCGCACCGTCCGCGTCGAACTGGACGGGGAGGTCCTCGCCGAGGCGCCCTCGACCGTCATGCTGTTCGAAACCGGCCTGCCGACCCGCTACTACCTCGACCGCGTGCACACCGATCTCACCCGGCTGGTGCCCAGCGACACCGTCACCAGTTGCCCCTACAAGGGCAGCACCAGCGCCTACTGGTCCGTCACCACGAAAGCCGGCAACTACGTGGACATCGCCTGGTCCTACGATTTCCCGACCCGCCAGCTCGCACCCATCACCGGGCTCGTGGCCTTCTACAACGAACAGACGGACATCTTCCTCGACGGCCGCCCGCTTCCCCGTCCGGCACCCGTTCGCCGAACCGCCGCAGCCGCCGGGCACAAGTCCGGCTGACCCCTCACGGGAGAATCACAGTCTCCGCTGCCCCTTTCCTCCTTTCTCTCCACGGGAGTGGAAGCTGCGCCGAGAGTTGCGTGCCGGGAAGAAGAGGTCGCTGCCTTTCTGGAGCAGGGGCGAGCACTCGCTCTGGAGGAGCAAGGGACCGTCAGTTGGTACGCGTTTCGCCTCGGCGACAAAGAGTTCGGCATCTTTGACACGTTCGACTCCGAGGACGGCCGGACCGCACACCTCGAAGGGCCGATCGCGAAGGCGCTGGCCGAGGCGACCCCACACCTGCTCGCGAGCCCCCCGAACATTCGCCCTGTCACTCTGGTAGCCGTGAAGTAGGGGTGCGCCCGGGGCGTGTGCCTTTCCGCGGGGCTCCACGGCGCCAGGACGAGGCGGCGGCCGAAGCGGCCCGTGCGCTCGTAGATGGCGATGAGTGGAGAAGGAGGCCGAACTCACCTGTTCGGAGGGGGTTTCGGTCACGCGGTCAGTACGGCGGCCCCGCCGGCGGCTTCCGGACGGAGCGGTACCCGTACGCGTAACTGCTCGGAGAGGCTGTCGCCCTTGTTGAAGGGCTGAGGCTACGTGGGTGAGGGTGGCCGGGTCGTGTCGGCGGCCTCGTTCACGCGGGCCTCCACGCACTCCCGTTCGCCGTCGGCCGACGCGGGCCGGAAGCAGGCCCGGACCGTGCTGCCCGGATGGGCTTCGGTCATCTCGGTGTAGACGTAGGTTTCCGCGTCCACCATGTCCTCGATGCGTACGTCGTGTGTCGGGCCGGCCGCCGTGACATCCACCCGGTCGCCGACCCGGGTTCCCCACACACGGGCCCAGCTCGCGCCGCACTTCTCGCTGTAGCGCAGCTCCACGTGGGCGCCGGTGGCGGTGCGGTACGTGGTGAGGTTGTCGGGGTCGATGCCGCAGACCAGGCGCATCGGGTCCAGGCCCTCGCAGGCGGCCGCGTGACACTGAGGGGCGAGGGAGTACGGGGCGGAGGCGGATGGCGGTTCGGCCTCCGGGGCCTCCCGGTCCGGCAGCAGGAAGAACACCAGTGCCACACCACCGACGATCACCGCGCACGCCGACGCCAGCACCACCATGAGCCCGTCCCTGCGTCCGCGCGGCCCCCCGGTCTCGGGAGGCGGCGTCGGCTCCCGCGGCTGTGACCGCGGCTCCCCGGCGGCGGGAGCGGGGACCGCCGCGCGTCCGCTCCAGTCCGACTCGGCGATCTCCCACAGGGCCAACAGCCGCCCGTCCGGTTCGTTCGCGAGCCTGCACAGCTCCTGTACGGCCTGACGAGGGGGCAGGCTCTTGCCGTTGAGATAGCGCTCCCACGAGGACTTGCTGTACGCCGTGCGTTCCGACAGCGCCACCAGGCTCAGACCCGTACGGGCCCGCAACTCCCGCAGCACCGTGGTCAGTCGGGTGTGTTCCGAGGTCACTCCGGCGCCGCCTCGCGCAGGGCCTTCCAGGTGTGCGGGCCGATGACACCGTCCACGACAAGCCCGTACCGTTTCTGGACGCGCACGACCGCACGCTGCGTCTGGGGGCCGAAGACGCCGTCGATCTCTCCCGGCGCGATGCCCGCCCGGCGCAGCAGGCACTGAGCCTCGGCCACCACCGGCCCCACGTGGGTGTACGCCACGATGGTGTCGGTGGTGCGGCTGAGGCCCGCGTACCAGCGGCCGTCACGCTGCTCCAGCCGGCAGGTGTAGATGACCGGCACCAAGGACTCCGACACGATGGCCGGGGCCGTCGAGGTCCTACCGGCCCGTTCTTTTGCGAGCTTGGCGCGGGTGTCGGCGAGCTGCACGGCCAGCAGGACGGCCGCGGAGACCGACAGCACCAGGGCCACCGCTCCCACCGCGACCAGGATGCGCGGGTAAGGCCCGTACGGCTGCCGCTCCGTGGGCGTGGATGACGGCGTCACCGGGGGGCTCTCCGGGCCGCTTTCCGGGGCACCGGTGATGGCGCCTCGTCCCTCCGCCCAGTGTTCGGCGGCGATCTCGTGCAGCACCAGCAGCCGGGTCGGATCGTCACCGCCGATGCGGGCCATCGCCTCGACTGCCTCCCGGGGCGGCAGTGACCTGCCGTTCAGATACCGCTGCCACGACCTCGCGCTGTACCCACTCTTCGTGGCCAGTTGACGTGTGCTCAGTTCGCCGCGGTCCTTCAGTCCGCGCAGTCGCACGATCAACTGGCGTACGTCTGGATGCAGTTCAGCGGGCAGCTCTTTCCAACGCGACATGTTTCCCCCGGCTCGCGTCAGGGGCCGCAAGTCCGGCCCCCCGTGTCCCGGCCTCATTCTCCATCATCAGGGCGCTCACGGTACGGCGACCCCGCCGCGTACAGAATCGGCCATCCCCGCTCGCGGCCGTCCCGCCGTACGGACTCGGCAGCCGACGTCCCAGCAGGTCAGTGCCTGGGACGTCCCGGGATGACGCCACTTCCACGTCAACTGTGGCCGGAGATCGCCCCGAACCGGCATTCTCGTTGCGGAGAGGCACCGGTGCGGTCGGCTCTGCCCATCGCATGTCACGCTTCGTCCTCCCCGGGGGAGAGGATGAGGGCTCCAGAACCGGTGACCGCAGAAGGGGCTACGCCGGACGTGCCTCCGGACCCCGTGGCGGGCCCCGTCCCAGGCTGAGCGATCTGGTCCGCTCCGCCCGCTCTCAAGGAGAAGACCGCTCTGAGGAAGAACACTGTGCGGTGGCTGATACCGGCCGTCGCTTCCGTGCTGGCCCTGCCGCTGTCGAGCGGCTGCGCCATCGACAAGGGCACCGCGCTCGCAGCGGATTTCGAAGAGGACTGGGTCGGCACGGCGGACGTGGCCAGAATCCACACCACCAAGAACAACACGCTGCCCTTCAGCGGGACGACGACCGGGGTGCTGGTCCTGGAGGAGGACACACCGGCGGACCATGTGTCGGCAAGGGCGGAGGAGTTGAGGGAGTACGTCGCCCGGCACAACAACGTCACCGGCCGGATCACGGCGGACGGCATCACGTTCACCGTCGTCGCGGACAAGGAACGCACCCGTGAAGTGATGGCGCTCTGGCGGTCGTTGACGACCGACGACCACGTGGTGACCGGCGACATCAATGACGCGTCCCGGAAAGGGACCGATGGCTGGCGGTCCGAGGTCACCGCGGTCGATGCCACCGGCGCGATGGCGGTGTTCAAGGACATGGTCTCCGCCGGCGGCCGGCACCGGCCGCTCTCGGACGTGTCGTCCTTGAAGGTCGAAACGGGGCGAGGTGTGCGGCCGGGGCTTTCCGTCCGGACCGGCTTCGACGGCACCCTCCCGACCGAGGCGATCGCCGCCTACGAGGCGGTGGCCGCTCAGCACCCGGTGGTCGGTGCGGGCCTTCATCATGATCGTGCAAGCATCGTCGTGGCGGAGGGGGCCGACCTGGTCCACGCCGGTGAACTCGCCAGAGGCGCGGCACCGAACCTCTCCGCCGCCGTCGAGGTCAGGAGCGACAGCGGTGCCTGACCGACGTATACAGACACATTCGTATACAGGCACAGCCGTATACAGAAACACATGAGAAGGAGCCCATCGGGTGACCAGCACTCTGACCCTGCGAGCGCTGCGGCGGCTGCGGACGACTCCCGGCGGGCAGCTCGACTGCCGGATCGACTTCTCCGACGGACCGGGCTCCTCGCGACCGGTCGCCTACGTGGAACGCGAACTGGCGCCGGGCGGCATATCCGCCTACCTCGCGGCCCGGAAGAGCGGCGCCCGCTCCTTCGTCCTGTGGACGGACGAGCACCGACAGACCCGGGTCGCCACCCTTGTCACCCTCACCGGAGGCCGGCGGTCACAGTTCCAGGTGCTCGGCCCACAGGGCGAAACACTCGGCCGGATCACCCGCGACAAGGCGTTCAGCCGGGGCATACGCACACGCTGGACGGTGAGCCGCCCCGGCGCCCCCGACGCCGTGGGGTACAAGGGCCGGCTCTTCTGGTGGTGCGTGTGGTGGTTCTTCTCGCCCCTGCTGCCCTTCGTCCTCATCTCCCCGTTGTTCAGCGGCGGCATCGGTGGTGACTTCCCGCGCGGCCCCCGACGCATCAAGTGGCGTGCCGGCGGACAAGTGCCGCTGGAGTTCAGGTCGTCGGGCGACACGGTTCATCTGAACGCACCCGACCTGGACTGGCGGCTTGGAGCCGCCCTCGCGGCGCTCATCCCCTCGTTCGACGGCTGGATCGGGAATCCCTGGGACAGCAGGAAGGACTGACATGCGGGGATGAGTGTGCGGGGTTGCCGAGGTGCTGACCAAGACCAGTCTCGTGAGCAGCACTGTGAACCGGGGGAGGACTGGCAAAAATCCTGTCCGGTGGGCTAAGTTACGCGGCGATGACTACCGGGACGGCATTGCGCCACACACGGATCGGTGACCCGGCGCTCCTCTGAGCGCCGTACGGGCCGGTGCCGGCCCGCTGGGGGATCGAGGGGCCGACGCCGACGCTGTTGCGCGCGCTCCGCCTCCTGTCGTGTTGATGACAGCTGGACACATCAACCACGACAGGAGACCTCATGCTCACCAAGACCCCGCACATTCCCACCGCGGACGGTCAGGCCGACGCTTTCGCCGCCTTCCCCGACGATGGCGCGCCCCACCCCGGGGTGCTGATGTACGCGGACGGCTTCGGCATCCGCCCCGTATTGCGGGAGATGGCCCGTGAACTGGCCGGGCACGGGTACTACGTGCTCGTCCCCAACCTCTTCTACCGGCACGGCCCGGCACCGGTGATCGAACTTCCCGAGCACATCGGAGAAGAGGTCCGGTCCGCGGTCTTCGCCCAACTGATGCCCTTGATCGAGGCGCACACCGCCGAACGTGTCCTGAGCGACGCCGACGCCTACCTCAGCTTCCTCACCACCCAGCCCGAGGTCGGCCCCGGTCCGGTCGCGGTGACCGGCTACTGCATAGGGGGCCTCGTGGCTGTACGTACCGCCACGGCCTACCCCGGCCAGGTGGCAGCCGTCGCCGCGTTCCACGGACCCGTGGGCGCCGACGGGCCCGACAGCCTCGCAAAGCTGACCGCCCAGGTCCACTTCGGCCACGCCGAAGGCGACATGACGCCCGAGGCCCTCGGCGAGCTCAACCAGGCCCTGGACGCGGCGGGGGTCGCCCACACCTCCGAGATCTACCCCGGTACCGTCCACGGCTTCACCATGTCCGACACCGACGCCTTCAACCCCGCCGCGCTGCGACACCATTGGGACCGCCTGCTGCCCCTCCTCGACCGCACCCTGGGCGACAACTGACGTTCCGGACCGATCCGTGAGCCGAATCCCGTGGCGATCGGCTCACGCGGACGCGCGGACCGCCCAAAGAATCGGACCGGAATTGGTGCGCAACTGAGAATCCGGCTCCTTCGCGGATCGGCGGTCGATCGGCGGATCCTCACCGTCTCACCGCTGTGGACGCTCCCGACGGCCCTACGGAATGCGGATGACGGCGATGCCGTTCTTCACGGCCAGTGCCACCCGGGTGCCGTCCGGGTGGACGGCGGCGACGGGTGAGTCCTCCGAACCCCCGCCGTAGGCGCCCTGCCGCCGGGACATGGCCAGCTCCGGCCACTCGGCGACGAGCCCGCCCGTACGGATGTCGAAAAGACGCGGGTGCCCGTACAGCGCGAGGACCGCTTCGCCGCACCCGAGGATCGTGCCGATCGGCCCGGAGAGGTCGTGGCGGTAGAGCCACGTGGCCGAGGAGAGGGACCACACGCCGAGCTGGTGCTGGCCCAGGTCGATGTCGTCGTCCTCCTCGTCGTCCTCGTCCGGCTCGCCGCCGAAGTCGCCGGTCGCCAGGGCCAGTCGGTCGCCGCCGAGCCAGCAGGCGGAGTCCGCCTCGGCGTCGGAAAGCGGCCAGTGGGGCACGAGACCGCGTCCGTCCAGCACGGAGTTGTCCGCGAGCGCGCGGTCCAGGTCGTAGACCGGGCAGACACCCGCAGGGGTCCACACCCAGCCGGCCGACATCATCCACCGCCCGCCCGGACTGACCGCGGGCCGTGAGTGGAACAGGCTCGACATGGGCTCCCCGGAGCCCGTGGCCAGGCACTCGCCCGTGGCGACATCCTCGATCCGTAGCCGGTTGAACCGCTCCGGGCAGTGCACCAGCACCTCCCGGCCGTCCGTCAACATCCCCAGGGCCACCGGGTAGTCGAACTGCGAGGCGCGGTAGTCGTCCCTGCGCAGTTCCCGGACCGCCCGCTGCCCGTCGAGCAGCAGGGCCTTGGTCCCGCGCTCGGCGTACACCACGGTCCAGCGGCCGGACGGCGATGTGACGGCGCGGTCGTACGACCTGCCGTACGGGCGCCGTGCACGGCGGTGTTCGGTCCCGTCCGGCGACCAGCGGCGCCAACCGCCCACCGGGTCGAGCAGGTCGTCCCCCTTCCACACGAGCGAGCCGACCTCGCCCGTGCGTACCCTCGTTCTGCGTACCGTCACGCCGTCGCCCATCGAAGCCCCCAGGCACGCCGCACCCTCGGCGACGTGCCCCGATCCTCGCCGATCCGGCCGTCACCGCGGGGTCACTTCTCGGAAGGGTTGCTGACGTCTTCGTCGTCGAGGACACGTTGGGCGATCGCGAAGGCGGCGTTGGCGGCCGGGACGCCGCAGTAGATGGCGGACTGCAGGAGGACCTCGCCGATCTCTTCGGGGGTGAGGCCGTTGGCGAGGGCTGCCCGGATGTGGAGGGCGAGTTCGTCGTGGTGGCCGTGGGCGATGAGGGCGGTGAGGGTGACGCAACTGCGGGTGCGCCGGTCCAGTCCGGGCCGGGTCCAGATCTCACCCCAGGCGTAGCGGGTGATCAGGTCCTGGAAAGCCGCTGTGAGTGGGGTGGTACGGGCATTGGCCCGGTCGACGTGGGCGTCGCCGAGCACCTCGCGGCGAACGGCGGTCCCCGCGTCGTATCGGTCGGCTCCCAGATGGGCCAGGAGCGCCGTGGTGACCGCGGCGGGGGCGTCGATGCCGGCCAGGTGGGCGGCGCCGGCGATCTCGGTGAGGCTCGCGTACGGGATGGCGTCCGCGAGTTCACGGGCGTGGGCGGGCGGGGTGGCCGGGTCCTGGCGGCCCGCGACGACAAGGGTGCGGGCGTCTGTCCGGGGCAGGGCCGCGCGCAGATCGTAGGTGGCGAGCGCGTCGCAGCAGGCGGCGTACGCGCCCGGGTCGGTACTCGCGAGGTCGGCCAGGAGGGCCTTGCCGACGAGGGTGGCCGCCGTGGCGGGGGCGGCGAACCAGCGTCGCGGAGTGGTGTCGAGGAGGGGGCGCATGCCTCGTTCGCGTACCAGCGCGGCCCGTTCGTGCCAGGCGGCCGGCTCGCCGAAGCGGGCGGAGGAGCACACCAGGGCGAGCGACGCCAGGCGCTGGGGGTGGTGGACGGCGAGGTGGGCGCCGATGGCACCGCCCAGGGAGACGCCCGCGTATTGGAAGGTCTGCCATCCGTGGTGGTCGGCGAGGTCCAGGACGAGGCGGGCCAGGTCGTCGACGGTCGTACGGCCTGGCCGAAGATCCGGGAGCCGGGCCGCGGGAGAGGCGCCGTGCCCGGGCAGGTCGTAGCGCAGGACCCGGTAGTTCCGGGCGAGGGCGGTGAGTTGCGGCTCCCACAGGGCCAGCGAGGTGCCCAGGGAGGGGCCGAGGATCAGTGGGGGCGCCCCGGGGGGTCCGTCAAGACGGTGGTGGAGCAGGGGGCGGGCGGGGGTCATGGCGTGTTCTCCTGCCGCGTGGCGGGACGGTTCTCGATGCGAAATCCCTGTCAGGGCGGGGAGTTGGCGTGCGTTGGCGGCAATGGGCGTGGGCGGACCGGGTTGGACTTGTGCGGCGTCGCGGAGCCGAGGTCGGCGTCGGGGTGGGGTGAGCTCGGTCCGGCGTCGAGCGGTTCACCCGCGGGCACCCCCGAGGGGCCCGGGCTCGTAGGGGAAGTCGAGGAAGACCGTTTCGTCTTCGCCCTGAAGGCGGATGTCGAAGCGGTACAGCGCGTGCCGTTCGCGCCGTGCCAGGAGTGTCGCCCGGCGCTCGGGCGCCAGCGTGGCCAGCGACGGGTCGGCGGCCAGGGCGTCGGCGTGTTCGGGCAGGTAGGCGCGGGTGCAGAGGTGGTGGAGCAGTCCGCGGGCGAACACGGCGAGGGAGAAGTACGGAACGGCGCGGTCGTGATGTGCGCCGGGGGCGAGGGTGCGGGCGGCCCAGTGCCCGTCGGCGTCGGTCGGTACGCGGCCGAACCCGGTGAACTCCACGCCGTCGCGGCCGATGACCTGTCCCGTGACAGGGTCGCGGCGCATGGAGCCGGGCGCGCCGGAGAGCGAGCCCCGGGGGTCCGCCTGCCAGATCTCGACGATCGCGTCGGGGACGGGCTGTCCGGCGCCGTCGTGGACGTGGCCGTGGAGGGTGATCGTGTCCGCGTGCCCGGTCGGGGCGATGTCGCCGCCGCCCGCGAAGGGCAGCGCGTAGCCGAAGAATGGGCCGACGGTCTGGGAAGGGGTGGGCGGCCGGGTCGTCATCGGACCTTCGCTTCCTCGGGCCGGGATCCGGGCTCGAAGGGGGTGGCGGCCGGGCCGTCGAGGACGACGTCCCAGCGGTAGCCCAGAGACCACTCGGGGACGGACAGTTCATGGTCGTAGGCGGCGACGAGCCGCTCCCGGGCATCGGGATCGGTGACGGACCGCAGCACCGGGTCGTAGGGGAACAGGGGGTCGCCGGGGAAGTACATCTGCGTCACCAGACGCTGATTGAAGGCCGTGCCGAAGACCGAGAAGTGGATGTGTGCGGGGCGCCAGGCGTTCACATGATTGCGCCACGGGTAGGCGCCGGGCTTGATCGTCGTGAAGCTGTAGGTTCCGTCGTCGCCGGTCAGGCAGCGGCCGAAACCGGTGAAGTTCGGGTCCAGCGGGGCCCGGTGCTGGTCGATCTGGTGGGCGTAGCGGCCGGAGGCGTTGGTCTGCCACAGCTCCACGAGCTGGCGGCGCACGGGCCGTCCCGCGCGGTCCAGGATCCGGCCGCTGACGGTGACGCGCTCGCCGAGCGGTTCACCCTGGTGTTGCCGGGTCAGGTCATGGTCGAGGGCGGTCACGTCGGTGGTGCCGAAGACGGGGCCGGTCAGTTCGACCGCTTCCGGGTCACGGATGGGGATCGGCGGCTGAGTGGGGTGGCGGAAGTGGCTGCTGCGGTACGGCGGGTAGTCGCGCGGGGGATGGTGCGACGGGCTGGACACGGCCTGGGCCTTGGCGATCTCGGCGTCGATCTCCTGCTGGGACAACCCGTCGGGCAGGGCGTGGGTGGTCATGCGGCGGCTCCGTGAGTTGTGTGGAGGATCGGTCGGCGTTCGGGGCGTACGGAGGCGAGAGCGCCGCCGTACCCGCCGACCGGGGTGCGTACGGCGTCCACGACGCGGACCTCACGGCGTGCGGGCATCAGTGGACCCCTCCGGCGAATTCGTCGGACGCGGTGATGTGGACCCTGGCGGCTGTCCGCTCCGCGATGTCGGCGGCGGTGACTCCGGGGGCGGTCTCGATGAGCCGGAAGCCCTCCGGTGTCACATCCAGCACACCGAGGTCGGTGATGACGCGGCCGACGCATGCCCTGCCGGTGAGCGGAAGGGTGCACGTTTCGACGAGTTTCGGGCTGCCGTCCTTGGCGGTGTGGGTCATGGTCACGATGACGCGGCGTGCGCCGTGCACCAGGTCCATGGCGCCTCCGATGCCGGTGATGAGCTTTCCCGGTACCGCCCAGTTGCTGAGGTCGCCGGTGGCGGATACCTGCATGGCGCCGAGTACGGCGGTGTCGATGTGACCACCGCGGATCATGGCGAAGGAGAGCGCCGAGTCGAAGAAGGAGGCGCCGGGCAGGACCGTGGTGGTCTCCTTGCCGGCGTTGATGAGGTCGGGGTCGACCTCTTCCTCGCAGGGGAAGGGACCGGTGCCCAGGATGCCGTTCTCCGACTCCAGGACCACCTCGACGCCGGGCGGCAGGTGTCCGGGGATCAGCGTCGGCAGGCCGATGCCGAGGTTGACGTACTCGCCGTCGCGCAGTTCGGCCGCCGCGCGGGCGGCCATCTCCTCGCGTGTCCACGGCATCAGATCCGCGCCCCCCGGGTCGTACGGCGCTCGATCCGCTTCTCCACGGCCTGCGCCGCGGTGAGCGGGAGGACGCGCTGCACGAAGATCCCCGGCAGATGGACCTGGTCCGGGTCGATCCCGCCCGGTTCGACCAGCTCCTCGACCTCGGCGACGGTGACGCGGCCGGCCATGGCGGCGAGGGGGTTGAAGTTGCGCGCGGACTTGTTGAAGACGAGGTTGCCGTGCCGGTCGCCCCTGGCCGCCCGTACGAGGGCGAAGTCGGTGCGGATGGCGTGCTCCAGGACGTAGGAGGTGCCCTCGAAGTCGCGGACCTCCTTGGGCGGCGAGGCGAGCGCGACGCCGCCGCGACCGTCGTAACGCCAGGGCATGCCGCCGTCGGCGACCTGGGTTCCCACACCGGCGGGGGTGTAGAAGGCGGGGATGCCGCTGCCGCCGGCCCGCAACCGCTCGGCGAGCGTGCCCTGCGGGATCATCTCGACCTCCACCTCACCGGCGAGGTACTGGCGGGCGAACTCCCGGTTGGCGCCGATGTAGGAGCCGGTGACGCGGGCGATACGGCCGGCGGCGAGCAGGACGGCGAGGCCGCTTTCCATCGCGCCGCAGTTGTTGGAGACCACATGCAGGGCGCCTGTGCCCGCCTCGTACAGCGCCTGGATCAGTACGTTCGGCACCCCGCTGAGTCCGAAGCCGCCGACGGCCAGGGACGCGCCGTCCGCCATGCCCTCCACCGCCTCGGCTGCGGTGGCCACCACCTTGTCCACCCGCTCCCACCCTGTTCGTCAAGTGAACTATTGTTCATACATGAGCGCGCTTGCAGTGTTGTCCGAACGGCTCGGCCGTGTCAACGGTTTCGGAGCCACCGGTAGCGTGCGCCCCTAGGACGAGAGCAGGAGGGCATCCGATGCCGCGTACCCCAACCGCTGCCCAGGCGGTCGAGCCGCCTGTCGAGCCGCCTGTCGAGCCGACTCTTGAGCCGGTGGGGGAGTCCGTGGCGACCCTGGAGCGGGGGCTGGCCGTCATCGGCGCCCTGTCGGCCGACCGCGAGCGGCGCATGCGTCCCAGCGATCTCGCCCGCGCCACGGGGCTGGCGCGGTCCACCGTCGACCGGATCATCAGCACCCTGGTCCGGCTCGGTTACCTGCGCGCCGAGGGCCGCGACGTGCTGCTCGCCCCGCGGCTGCTGGAGCTGGGCAACGCCTATCTGGCCGCGAGCCGAGTACCCGATGCCGTGGACCAGTACGCTCTGCGGCTGGCCGACGCGCTCGACGAGTCGGTGTCGGTGTGCGTTCCCGACAGGGACGGGGCGCGTTTCGTCACCCAGTTCGCCAGGCGGCGCACGATGGTGGTCAGCTTCCGCGTCGGCGACCTCCTGCCCGCCGAGCGCTGCGCGCCGGGCCCTCTGTTCGCCGTTGACTGGAACGAGACCCGGTGGACCGGCTGGCGGCAGCGGCTGGGTGAGCAGCCGAACCAGGCGGCCTTTCCGGCCCTGCCCCTGAGCCGCGGACCGGCGCGCGGCGCGGCGGACTTCGAGCGCCGGGTGGCCGCCGCGCGGGATGCCGGTCACGCCCTCGACGACCAGCTCATCGAACCCGGCCTGGTCGCCCTGGCGGTGCCGGTGTACGACGTGGACGGTACGGTCCTCTGCGCCGTCAGCGTGGTCAGCCACACCAGTCGGCACAGCGCCGACAGCCTCGCCGAGCACGCGCTGCCCCAACTGCGGGAGTGCGCGGCCGAGATGGGGGCGGAGCTGGCGCACCCCGGCGACGAGGCGAGGGCCGCGGCGCTGTCGCCGATGCTCGACGACACATATCTGCGCGCTGTCAAGGACGAGTTGGGACCGGACTTCCTGCAGTCGCTCGCCCGGGGCCTGGCCGTCCTGAGCACCCTGCGCTTCCCCGGTGGCCTCGCCCTGACCGATGTCGCCGAGGCCACCGGCCTCGCCCGCGCCACCGCGCGGCGCTGCCTGCTCGCCCTGCGGCACCTGGGATACGTCTGCGTATCCGCCGACGGACGGCGCTTCACCCCGCTTCCCCGCGTCCTGGAACTGGGGTACGCGCCCCAGTCGAGGCTCACCTTCGACGAACTCGCCGCGCCGCACCTGGCGTCCCTGGTCCAGCGGGTGCACGACTCCGCCTCGGTCGCCGTGCTCGACGGCGAGGAGATCAGGTACGTGGCCAGGGTCGCGGCCACCCGCATCATGGGCGTCGACCTCGCGATCGGCACCCGGCTGCCCGCGTACGCCACCTCGATGGGGCGGGCGGCACTGTCCGGGTTGCCCGACGAGGAACTGGCGGCCCGAATTCCCAGGGCCCTGACGCCTCTCACCTCGCACACCCGCACCTCCCGTGCCGCCGTCACCAAGGCGGTCAGGGCCGTTCGGAGTGATGGATACGCCCTGGTGGACCAGGAGTTGGAGGAGGGACTGCGCTCCATCGCCGTCCCCGTCCGGGGCCGTGACGGCCGCATCGTGGCCGCCGTGAACGTCGCCGCACATGCGGCACACCGCAGCGCCGACGAGCTGCGCACGGATGTACTCCCGGAGCTAACTGTCACCGCCGGGCGGATCGAGACCGATCTGGCGGCGGCGATCGAGCGGCGCCCGGCAATCCTCAACTGAGGCGTGCCGCCGGGTCCAACCAGTCGACGAGGCTTCAGGAACCCCTTGCCCGGAGTCCATCGCCCGGAGTCCATCGCCCGCAGCCCGCATGTCCCGTCGCGCCTGCCGAGACACGGATGACCGCGCCTGCCAAGAAACCGATGACGCGGAGGCGTTGACACCTCCGACAGCGCTGCCCCAAACTCAACCCCCGATAGTGGACCATACTTCACCTGGCGAACATTCGAGCACGCGGGCCCTGACGTGGGATCCGTTCCACCGGCGGAGAAGGCAAGGACTGTGGCCGAGATCTCCGAGCACCGAACACGTTCCGGGCCCGTTCCCGGGCACGGGCAGGGACCGGTGACGGATGCGTACTGAGGTGGGCATCATTGGCGCCGGGCCCGCTGGTCTTCTGCTCGCCCGGCTGCTGCACCGTGCCGGCGTCGGCTGTGTGGTGGTGGAGAGCCGCGACCGCGCCTATACGGAGCGGCGTCAGAGAGCCGGGATGCTCGAACAGGGCACCGTCGACGTGCTCCGGGCCGCAGGCGCGGGTGAACGCCTGAACCGCGAAGCCCTTGAGCACGACGGAATAGAGCTGCGCTTCGACCGCCGCTCGCACCGGTTGGACTTCCCGGCCCTGACCGGCGGGCGTTCGGTGTGGGTCTACGCGCAGACCGAGATCGTCAAGGACCTGGTCGGCCTTCAGTTGAGGGACGGCCCGCCGCTGGTCTTCGAGGCCGAGGCGGTGGCCGTGACGGGCCTGGACGGGGAACTCCCACGGGTCCACTATCGCAAAGGCGGTCGCGAACACACCCTCACCTGCGACTACATCGCGGGCTGCGACGGCTACCACGGCATCGCCAGGTCAGCGCTGCCGGCCTCGGTCGCCCGTACCTTCGAGCGTACGTACCCCTACGCGTGGCTGGGCGTCCTTGCCGAAGCACCGCCGTCCTGCGAGGTGCTCGTCTATGCCCACTCGCCACGCGGTTTCGCTCTGCACAGCATGCGCTCGCCCACCGTGAGCCGGCTGTATCTCCAGGTGCCGGCGGATACGGACGCCTCGGCCTGGCCCGACGATCGGATCTGGGACGAGCTCGACGCCCGTTTCGCTGTCGACGGTGACTGGAGCCTCACCCGTGGTCCCATCACCTCGAAGTCGGTTCTGCCCATGCGGAGTTCGGTGACGGAGCCCATGCGCCACGGCCGGCTGCTGCTCGCCGGGGACGCCGCGCACATCGTGCCGCCGACCGGCGCCAAGGGTCTCAATCTGGCCGTCGCGGACGTGGTGGTTCTCGCCGAGGCGCTGGCCGGGTGGAAGGACAGCGGATCCACCGCCCTGCTGGACGCGTACTCCGACACATGTCTGCGCCGCGTCTGGCGTGCCGAGCACTTCTCGCATTTCATGACCACCACGTTGCACACCGACCCCGGTCAGAGCCCGTTCGACACCCGGCTCCAACTGGCCCAGCTCGACCGCATCACCACCTCCCGTCACGCGGCCGCCGAACTGGCGGACAACTACGCGGGACTTCCCATCAGTCGTCAAGGACATGACCACTAGGGGCTACACATGCGTCGTTTGCTCACCGGGATCGCCGTCGCCGCGCTGACTGTCGGCGGACTCACGGCGTGCTCGGACTCCGAATCCACCGGCAGCGCGGACCCAGCGGCCGGTGGCTCCGGCAAGACCACCGCCGTCAAGGTGGGCGTCATCCCCATTGTCGACGTCGCTCCCATCTACCTGGGCAAGGAGAAGGGCTTCTACGAGAAACACGGCATCAGCCTCTCCCTGACTCCGGCGCAGGGAGGCGCCGCCATCGTGCCCGGGGTCGTCAGCGGCGACTTCCAGTTCGGCTTCTCCAACGTCACCTCGCTGCTCGTCGCGCAGAGCAAGAAGGTGCCGCTCAAGGCGGTCGCCAACGGCGTCGCCTCCACCGGCGAGGACGGAGCGGACTTCGGCGGCATCACGGTGAAGAAGGACAGCCCGCTCAGGTCCGCCGAGGATCTGGAGGGCAAGAAGGTCGCCGTCAACACCCTCAAGAACATCGGTGACACCTCGGTGAAGGCATCGGTCGAGAAGGCGGGCGGCGACCCGTCCCAGGTGGAGTTCGTCGAGCTTCCCTTCGATCAGATGCCCGCGGCCCTGGACGCGGGACAGGTCGACGCGGCCTGGGTGGTCGAGCCGGGGCTCGCCACGATCAAGGCCAAGGGCGGACGGGTGATCGCCTCGAACTACGTCGACGTCGCTCCCGATCTCACCGTGGCCATGTACTTCACCTCCACCGCCTATGCCAAGCAGAGCCCCGAGGTGGTGAAGGCGTTCCAGGACGCCACCCGCGAATCCCTCGCCTACGCCGACAGCCACCCCGACGAAGTACGCCGTGTCATCACCACCTACACGAAAATCCCCGAAGCGACCCTGAAGAACGTCACCCTGCCCAAGTGGCCCGCGGAGCCCAACCGCGCCTCCATCGACACCCTCGCCGAACTCGGCAAGCAGGACGGCCTGTTCACCGAGGTCCCCAACCTGGACGAGCTTCTGCCATGACTCCGCCTCCCTCCGCGACCGGGCCGGGCGCGGCGACGCTCGGCCTGGCCGGCCTGCTCGGGCTCCTCCTCACCGTGGAGGTGCTGCCGCGCACCGGAGTCGTTTCCGCCGACTATCTGCCGCCCACGTCCCGGATCGTCCGGGCGCTGGCCGTGGAGCTCAACGACCGCGCCTTCTGGCGGGCACTCGGCGACACCCTCACCGGCTGGGCTCTGGGCCTTGCCATCGCGGTGGTCGCGGGCGTGGTGGTCGGCGTGCTGATCGGGAGCGTGCCGTTCCTGAGGGCGGCGACCGCTTCCACGATCGAGTTCCTCCGCCCCATCCCGTCGGTCGCGCTGATTCCCCTCGCTGTGCTGCTGTTCGGCACCGGTCTCGGCTCGACACTGCTGCTCGTGGTCTACGCCGCCTTCTGGCAGGTGCTCATCCAGGTGCTGTACGGCATCCAGGACGTCGACCCTGTCACGCGGGACACCGCCCGCTCCTACAACCTAGGCCCGTGGGCGCGCGTACGCCATGTTCTGTGGCCCACCGCGCTCCCGTATGTGATGACCGGGGTGAGGCTCGCCGCCGCGGTCGCTCTGATCCTGGCCATCACCGCCGAGCTGATCATCGGTTCCCCCGGACTCGGTTCCCGGATAGCGGTGGCCCAGACGTCCCAGGCCGTGCCTGAGATGTACGCCCTCATCATGATCGCCGGCCTGCTCGGCCTGCTCATCAACCTCGCCGCCCGGACGGTGGAGCGCCGGGCGTTGTTCTGGCACCAGTCCGTGCGCGGGGAGGCGGCCCTGTGAGGCGGATCGTACGACGCCTGCTCCACGCACTGGCCCTGCCCGCACTGCTGGCCTCGCTGTGGTGGCTGGGCTCCCGGGGAAGCCAGAGCATCTACGCCCCGCCGCTGTCCACCATCCTCTCCGTCACCGACGACGTATGGACCACCGACCGGCTCACCGGCGATGTCCTGCCCAGCCTGTTCCGGCTGACCGGCGGCTACGCCCTGGCGGCACTCGCCGGGATCGGGCTCGGGGTGGTCATCGGCACGTACCGCGCCGTACGCGCCCTCACCGAGCCGACGCTGGAGTTCCTCCGCGCCGTGCCGCCGCCGGTGCTGATTCCCGTCATCATGCTCTTCGCCGGCATCGGCGACACGATGAAGGTCACCGTGATCGCGGCCGGGTGTGTGTGGCCGATCCTGCTCAACACCGTCGAGGGCGTGCGCGCCGTGGACGGTGTGCTCGCCGAGACGGCCCGCTCCTACGGCATCACCGGTGTGTCGCGACTGCGGCGGCTGGTGCTGCCCGCGGCGTCGCCGCAGATTTTCGCCGGGCTGCGCCAGGCGCTCTCCATCGGAATCATCCTGATGGTCATCAGCGAGATGTCCGCCGCCAGTAACGGCCTCGGCTTCACCGTCGTGCAGTTCCAGCGAAGCTTCGCCATTCCCGAGATGTGGAGCGGGATCCTGCTGCTCGGCACGATCGGCTTCCTGCTGTCGGTCGTGTTCCAGGCGGTCGAGCGCCGGGCGCTCGCCTGGTACCACGGCCTGCGCGCCTCCAAAGGATCGGGCTGAGCCGTATGACACCGAAAGAAGGACGCCACCCGATGCTCGACGTACGGGGCCTGAGGAAGATCTACGGGGGACACGGACGAGAGGTGGAGGCCCTGCGCGATCTCACCTTCACCCTCGATCCGGGCGAACTCGTCTGCCTGGTCGGCCCCTCGGGCTGCGGCAAGACCACCCTGCTGAAGTGTGTCGCCGGACTGCTCGCACCAACCTCGGGCGAGGTCCTGCTGGACGGGAGCCCGGTCACCGGACCACGCCCCGGGATGGCTGTGGTCTTCCAGGAGTACAGCCGCAGCCTCTTCCCCTGGATGCGGGTGCGCGACAACGTCGAACTGCCGCTCCGGCAGAAGAAGTCCCTCGGCCGGCAACGCCGGCGGGAACTGGTCGAGGACGCGCTGGACGCGGTCGGGCTCATGGCGGCGGCCGGCGCCTACCCCTGGCAGTTGTCCGGCGGGATGCAGCAGCGGGTCGCGATCGCCCGGGCGCTGGCCTACGAGCCGGAAGTCCTGCTGATGGACGAGCCGTTCGCCGCGGTCGACGCGCAGACCCGTGCTGGGCTGGAGGACCTGGTCAGGAAGCTGTGGCAGGAGCGCGGAATGACGATCCTCTTCGTCACGCACGACATCGACGAAGCCGTGTACCTGGGACAGCGGGTACTCACGCTGTCGGCGTCCCCCACCGTGGTCCAGGACGAGCTGAAGATCACTCTCCCCCACGAGCGGGACCAGCTGGAGACCCGCGCCGATGCCCGTTTCGCCGAACTTCGCACGCATGTCTACGCCCAGATACGGGCCGCCGGGACCCAACCGGCTCAGGCGACGTAGTCGGCCGGGGGCCGGGCCGGCCACGTCGCGCCCCTGGCCGGTGGCGTGAATGACGCCCCGTTTCCGGGCCAAGCGCGGCGTGCCCCGAGAGCAATCTGATATTCGCTCCGTACTGTGCCCGGCATGGCTGAACAAATGAGTGAGGACGTGTGGAAGGCGTTCATCAGCGAGGGCACACGCACCGGCAAGCTGTCCACCGTCCGGGCGGACGGCAGCCCGCACATTGCGCCCATGTGGTTCCTGCTTGACGGTGGAGACCTCGTTTTCACCACCGAGAATACGACGGTGAAAGCCCGCAACCTTCTGCGGGACGAACGGGCGGCGCTGTGCGTCGACGACGAGCGGCCCCCCTATTCCTTCGTGGTTCTGCGGGGACGCGTGGAGATCTCGGAAGACCCCGGTCAGTTGCTCACCTGGGCGACGAGTCTTGCCGCGCGGTACATGGGTGAGGACCGTGCGCGGGAGTTCGGGGAGCGCAACAGCGTTCCGGGCATGTTGCTGGTGCGGATACGGATCGAGCACGTCACCGCCTACGCGGCCATCGCCTGACTGTCTCTCTGATCTCTTGGCGAGCCTCATTACCTGGAAGGCCTGAGCATGGGCGCGGACATCTCGCGTGAAACTGCGGTTCCCGAAGTATGGGAGGCCGTCACGAAACTGATGGTGAATGGGCGCCCATCCGTCCTGAGCCTCGATACGCGCGTCACGCTCCTGGACGCACTGCGCGATCATTTGGGTCTGGTGGGGACGAAGAAAGGGTGCGACCAAGGAGCCTGCGGTGCCTGCACAGTGCATGTGAACGGGAAGCGAGTGCTCTCGTGTCTCACTCTCGCGGCACAGTGCGAAGGCCACGCGGTGACGACGATCGAGGGAATCGCACGCCCGGGTGCGACGCATCCCGTGCAGGAAGCGTTCGTCGCACGGGACGGCTTCCAGTGCGGATTCTGCACGCCGGGACAGATCATGTCGGCAATTGCCCTGATCGATGAACAACGAGCCGGCACGGATGACGAGATCCGCGAATTCATGAGCGGAAATCTCTGCCGGTGCGGCGCCTATCCGAACATGGTGGCGGCTGTCCGGGAAGTGGCTTCTGAGGGGAACGGCAATGCGGTCGTTTGAGTATGTCCGGGCGACGGAAGTTGCCGACGCGGTGCGACTGGTCTCGGCCCGTCCCGACGCCGCGTATCTGGCCGGAGGGACGACGCAGCTCGATCTGATGAAGGACGGGGTGCTCGGTCCGGGCATGCTGGTCGACGTCACGCGTCTCCCACTTGCCGGTACCGAGCGGCGGGGCGAGACGCTCCAGGTCGGCGCCCTGACGACGATGGAGGAGCTGGCGGCCGACCCGACCGTCGCCGAGCGACTGCCCCTGGTTCGGGAAGCGTTGCTGAAAGGCGCGTCCACCCAACTGCGGAACATGGCGACGATCGGCGGAAACCTGCTCCAGCGGACACGCTGCCGGTACTTCCGGGACCCCGACGTCCCGAAGTGCAACAAGCGCCTGCCCGGGTCCGGTTGTGCGGCCGTCGAGGGCGTGCCCCGTATGCACGCCGTCCTCGGCGCGAACGAGCGGTGCATCGCCCTGCACGCCTCGGACCTCGCCGTCCCCCTGGTGGCACTGGACGCCGTGGTGCACATCCACGGACCCGCGGGCGAACGGCAGATCCCGCTGACGGACTTCTACCTCCTGGCATCGGACAGTCCTGACGTCGAGAACCGCCTCGTACACGGGGAACTGATCACCGCCGTCGAGATCCCGCTGCTTCCCGCCGCGGCTGTCTCGGGCTACCTGAAAGTACGCGACCGGATGTCCTACGAGTTCGCACTCACCTCGGCCGCGGTGGCCCTGGTGATCTCCGACGGGATCATCCGCGAGGCCAGGATCGGGCTCGGCGGGGTCGGCAGCCGGCCCTGGCGGGCGTTGGACGCGGAGCGTGAGCTCGTCGGCTCGCCCGCCGGTACAGAAGCCTTCCGACGAGCGGCGCGGGTGGCCGTACAGGATGCGTGGACCCTGCCGGGCACGGCGTTCAAGGTGGAACTCGCGCAGCGCAGCCTCGTCCGCGAACTGCGCACCGTGTCAGGGGTGGCGGCATGAGCGAGGCAGTCGTCGGGGCCGGGATCAACCGTGTGGACGGTCCCCGCAAGGCGGCGGGCGCCGCGCCCTATCCGTCGGACTTCAACGTCCACCATCAGGCACACGCGGCGCTCGTCGGGAGCACAGTGGCCGCGGGCCGCATCGTACGCATCGACACCGCCGCCGCCGAGGCCTCGCCAGGCGTGATCAGTGTGCTCACGCACCTCAATATGCCGCGGCTGGAGCGCGGGCCCATGACGGCGCTCGGCGCCTCACCGCCGCCGCCGATGCAGGACGACCACATCCGGCACTACGGGCAGCACGTCGCCCTTGTCGTCGCCGAGAGCCCCGAGCAGGCAGCGGCGGCGGCCCGGCTGGTGGCCGTCGAGTACGAGCGCACGGAGCCGTTGCTCGACGTGCTGGACCCGAAGGCCCCGCAGGTGATCGACCCGTGGGGGACGGACAGCGATCGCGGGGACACCGACGGGGCCCTGGCCTCGGCCGAGGCGAAGGTCGTGCAGACGTACACCACCCCGGACAACACCAACAGCCCGCTCGGTCTCTTCGCGACCCTCGCGATCTGGGACCGGAACCGGCTCACCGTCCACGACACCACCCAGTGGCCTTCCATGGTCAAGGAAACACTGGCCGCCGTCTTCAAGGTCCCGGAGAGCTCGGTTCGCGTCCTGGTGCCGTACGTGGGCGGTGCCTTCGGCGCCGGTCTGCGGGCCTGGCAGCACGTGATCCTCACCGTCGTCGCGGCCCGGCGGACCGGCCGGCCGGTCAAGCTCGTGCTGACCCGGCCCCAGATGTTCAGTTGCGTAGGACATCGGCCGGACACGGTGCAACAGGTGTCGCTCGCCGCGAACCGGAGCGGCGAACTGACGGCGATCGACCACCGCACCGTCTCGTCGCTGGCCATGGAGGACGACGACTACGAGGCTGTCTCCGCGGGCTCGGCGTTCGCGTACCGGTGCGGGAACGTGGTCACCCGGGACGTCCAGGCGCGTCTGAACCGTCCCGCCCCCTGCTCGATGCGCGCCCCCGCGGAAGGCCAGGGCAATTTCGCTCTGGAGTCGGCGATGGACGAGCTGGCCTACGCCCTGGCGATGGACCCGCTACAACTGCGTTTGCGCAACTACACCGACGTCGACCCCCGGTCGGGTCTGCCATGGTCGAGCAAGGCGCTGCGGGAGTGCTATCAGGTCGGGGCCGAGCGTTTCGGGTGGTCGTCCCGGAACCCCGAGCCGGGCTCCATGCGGGACGGCGACTGGCTCATCGGATACGGGATGGCCGGATGCAGCTACCCGTGGTACTCGGTGCCCTGCTCCGCGCGGGCCACCGTCAGCCGGGACGGGAGCGCGCTGGTGCTCAGCGCCGTCACCGACATCGGAACTGGCACCTACACCGTGATGACCCAGATCTCGGCGGAGTATCTCGGGCTCCCCATCGATCTGGTCCGCTTCGACCTCGGCGACTCCGACATGCCGGCCGCTCCCCAAGCGGGCGGCTCCGGACTCACCGGAGCTCTGGGGAACGCCGTGTTCGACGCCTGCGGTCGGCTCGTCCGCCGGTTCGCGGAGCTCGCCGCGGAAGACGGCGAGTCGCCGTTGCACGGCGTCGCGCCGGACGCGGTGACCGCCGGTGGCGGAGGCGTCCACGTGAAAGGCGAGCCATCCCGGGGCGAGTCGTACATCGACATCCTCAGCCGTCACGGGCTGGCGGAACTGTCGGCCGACGGTTCGAGCGCGCCCGCTTCCCCGCAGGATGTCGGCATGGCGCCGTCCGGCGCTTTCGGAGCCAAGTTCGTCGAGGTGCGGGTCGACCGCGACCTGGGGCTGGTGCGGATCGCGCGAGTGGTGTCCGCCATCGACGGGGGCCGCATCCTCAACGAGAAGACCGGCCGGAGCCAGATCATCGGGGCGACGATCGGCGGCATCGGCCAGGCACTGTTCGAGGACACCATCACCGACCCGCGTACCGGTCGCATCGCCAACGGCACTTTCGGGGACTACCTCATCCCCGTCAACGCCGACATCCCAGATCTGGACGTCGTTTTCGTCGGCGGACCGGACCGCTTCTCGCCGATCGGCACGAAGGGTATCGGCGAAGTCGGCCTGGTGGGCATCGCCGCCGCCGTGGCCAACGCGGTCCACCACGCCACCGGCAGACGCATCCGCTCGCTGCCGATCACCATCGACGACCTTCTGTAGCGGACAGCCCTTAGGCCATGGCGCCCTTCGCGGAGTTCCAGAGCACGCCGCGATTCACGCGGTCGGGGTAGAGACCGACCATCGTTTCGTACAGCTCGCTGAAGTCCTTCGCCTTCTCCGCTGCCGCTGAGAAGTCGTGAATGTAGCGACGAGTCCGCGTAATGTCCTCGGGGCTGTCCGGATCTCCGTCTCGCTTGTGCCCCGACACAACGGCCTTGGGACTGAGCTCCTCAATGACGTCCAGGGCTTTGAGCCAGCTCTCGCGCGCCGCGGCCTTGGACTCGGCGATGTACATGTGAACCTGGCCGTAGACAGCGTCTCCTGCCACGACCAGCCCGATCGAAGGGACGTGCAACGCGCTGGTGCCGTCGGTGTCGGTGTGGCCGAGTTCGATCGCGTGAAGCTTTTCACCCTCAAGGTCGATCGTCCCGTCCTCAAGCGGCTCGGCGATGAGGTGCTGCTCGGAGATCTGGCCAGGAAATCGCGGACTCCAGAAGCCGTCGAACCACTTGGGGCCCCACTGGGCGGCCATGTATTCGACAACGCCCGGCGTTGCCACCAGCTTCGCCTGCGGGAAGCGTTCGAGGATCGAGGATGCGCCAAAGAAGTGGTCCCCGTGCGCATGGGTAACGAAGACGGCAGTCACATACTTACCCTGCTCGACGGCCCAGTCAGCCAGCAGCCGGGACTCGTCAACAGTCATCAGCGGGTCCACCAGCACTGCGTCGTGATCACCGTAGATGAGTGTGGATGCCGTAGGCGACCACATTCGCCGGTCCTCGCCGGGCGGAAGATCATCCGAGACTGCCGGTTTGGACGGCGCGACACGGACGGAATATGCGAGCCCTGCCATGTTCGTACTCCCTCGATCGAGGTGGTGGAAGAGAGCGATCAGAAGCATCGCAGTGGGGGGCAATCCCCTGAGAGAGCCCAGCCGGGTGAGGGAGCTGCTCACCCCTCACTCCATGGGAACGCTTCCTCACCGACCCTGCAACCGAGGCGAATAATCCGGCAGCATTCGTAAACAGAATTCGCTAATGACGACCCAAGGTCCACGAACACGGTCGACCTCATTCCCCTGATCTCCGGCTGGCGGAGCGCGGCGTCAGGAGGCTCGCCCCCAACGGCATCAAGATCATGCTGAAACGACTCGGTCGTGCGACTGGGATTTCGGGCGTTTACACCCACCGGTGGCCTTACAACCCGCGTATGAATGGAAACGGGCCGGCGGTGACAGCGGCGATTTGATGCTGCTGCTCGGATGGACACCGGATGAGATGCCGCGACGCTACGGGGCCGGCGCCGCACGGAAACGAAACTCTCGCGCCAAGGCTGCGGCGCACGCCTCATGGGCGAGGACGGGTGGCCGAGCCGCACGTACGGCGTCGGCCACTCGTGCGAACCGCTGCCCGGGCTGCGGCCTGGCCTGGACCTGGACCTGGACGGTATTCACTGGGTTATGCCCGGCGGTGAGTCCGGCCCGCGCCACCGCCCGCTGAAACAGGCATGGGTAACCGGGATCCGCGACCGTTGCCAGGACGCGGGCGTCGCCTTCTTTCAAACAACGGGGCTGGCCGCCACCGTCCTGCGCGGCCGGGCGGGCGGTTCGCTGCCCGGCCACCGACGATCAACGCCCAGCTGTGTCCGCCCAATCGCGGGCCACGTCGTTCCATGGGAAGAGGGGCCCGGGGTCAATCCGGCGCCGCACCATCTTCTCCGGCCGGTCTTCTGCGGGGACCAGTCGTTCATCGAGGTCGCTGTGCCGACGCAGTTCCACGATGGCGGGGTACTGCTCCCGCAGAGAGCGAAGAAGTGCGCGAAGCGCTTCGATCTGAGCCGACGGGAACTTCTCCTTCGGCTGCTGGCCCCAGCTCTTGAACCAGTTGGGATAGCGTCCCCGGTTCACCAACTCGATCCCGATGGACGGGGTATTGAACCCCTGGACGTGGAAGGCGACTCGGTCGAACGGCACAAGGCGGTACACCGTCCCGTCTTGGTCCACGTAGAGGTGCCCGCACACGCCCCGGCCGGAATCACTTGCTGAGGCCGACTTCTCGGCCTCAGCCCAGGCAGCCGCCATGTCGGGCAGCTCGGTGGCGTGCAGTACGACCATGGAGACGTCCGAATCGTTTCGCGTCGGCAGAAGGGTGTGCCAGTCGACGATCCGGTCTGTGATCTCGATGCCGCCGCGCGGTTCCATGTGGCGACTCTAGTCGCCGCTCAGCAGCAGGTACGCAACGCACACGGCAACGGCGCAGCCGCCGATAGCGGACAACTTCATCCCCCAGCGGTAGAAGTGGCCGCGCCGCTCCCACACTCCCACCTCACCGGCCCAGAGCTGTCGGGCGTGTTTGGCGTCGGCCGAGGCGATGCAGCGTGCGATCCCCATCCGGGCAATGTGCAACGCACGTACGTACCGGAAGAAGCAGCTGGCACCGGCCCCCACGAGAAACAGGCCCAACAGCAGGAGACACCGGAAGGCCAATGGCATTCCGACCAGCCGGTCGAAGGGCAACTGGGTGAGCGTGACGAGGATGGCCGTCAGGGCAAGCGTCACGTACAGCATCACATGCCGCGCATCCTCACCGGCGACCTCTACCATCGACTCTATGTAGCCGAGTCTCCGCTCTTCCGGGCCTTCCAGATCGGATAAGTCGTCCGGAAAGTCAGTCATCGGAGCAGGTCCCCCTCAGCGACGGCTGTCCGGTTGACGGTATTCGGAACATTCGGCGTGCCAACTCGTTGTGCCTGACCCGCTTCTGGCTCATGGAGGTCTCCTTCGTGTAGCGGCCCGCCACGGTTTGAGGACCCGGTGGCGACGGGTGCAGCCCGTCTGATCACATGCAGAAACAGCTCTCAGGCGGCAAGTCTCCTGGGCAGGACGGATATCTCGCGGGTTTGCTTCGCAGCAGCAGCTTCTCCAGGTTGTCCGCGATCACCGGCACCGCCAGGTCCTTCACCTCCTACGGTCCGGCGCACGGGGCCAGGAAGAGGAACAGCGGTGTCGGTACGGCGCGTTCGACCACATCGTCGAGGACGCCACTGCGCCTTGTCCGCCCAGTAGCCCCCACGGGTTCCCCGCGACATCCCTACCCCCAGGCTCCGGAGTATCCGTCCGACTACAGATGGTGAAGCACGGGACGCGCATCGGGCAAGACCGTCGGAACGGCACGCGCCGGAGGACGAAGAGGCTGCGGAGTACGTACGGAGGGGCTACCGCCCGCCTTACCCGGTCACCTGATCGCATCGCCCAAGCCGCCACGGCTGAGGCGGCTTCTGGGCCACCGGCCGACACTCCTGTACCGGAGCATCAAGACCGCACGGCCGCTGGGCCGTCAGCCCCTCGATGAGCACGCCGCCGAACCGGTACGTGCGTACGCGGCCGCAGAGCGCGAAGGTCGAAACCTTCTCGCCCCGGTGCGGGAACTGGATCGCGCGATCGTCGCGATCAGCGTCAACCCCCGAGTTGGGCAGCGAGGTTGCCGACGCACCGCTGGGCAACTACTCGGACGAGCTCGACAGCGTACGGGTCATCTACTTCGTCGCCGACTTGAGGACGATCACGGTGGTGCGCACGTCGAAGCCCGATGCTCCACTCAGTGGCGGCTCCGGATCCTGTCCGAGCGGGCCCCACCGGGCGTTAGTCGGGCAGGGGCACACGGACAACGGGATCGAAGGGGCGCTTGTTGAAACCGCTGCGCACGTTGCGGCAGCTTGGCGCCTTGCACATGAAGAACTCCTCGACGGTTTTCCGGCCCGTGTGGTTCTTGAGCCAGGTCTTCTCGTTCCCGGTGAGCTGACGGTGGGATTCGTCGGAGTCGCAGGTGTAGCAGAACATGACGTCGGGTGGCACGACACCTCCTGAAACAGGCGGATGAGCCGAACCTGGAGTATATGAGGGCGTGTTGGGTTTCCCACAGGGGCCGACCGGCCGTCTGCCAGGTGGCGAGCTGTCGGAACTGGCCAACCGGACAGGTCAACCAGAGGGCGATGACCTTCGAAGGCCCGGCACCCGCCGGTACCTGCACGGCGCCGTCGTACGAGGGTCAGGACTGCACCGGCGCGGGGGAGTGCGGCGACGAAGCAGTCCTGCGGGACACGGCCCCGAGGAGCGGGTCATGCCGATCGGGAAGGAACACGAGGCGGGACCTCCTGGCGTCGGTTCATCGACAACGGCGTCCGCCGCCGGTAGAAGCCTCGCGTTCGGGGCGGGCGGCCGGCCTGTGGTGCGGCCTGGTCGGCAGGCTGGTCAAGCTGCCGGCGGCGAAGCTGCTTGTTACGGTGCTCTTCACCCCGCTGGGTGAAAGGTCTCCGAGGGCTCCGAGGCACATGGGGCAATAGCGAGTACGGCCGAGACGTTCGTGACAGCGGCCCGCGCCAGGACATGCTCCGTTCGATGACCCGCCGTCGGCGGCCCAGTCGTTCGCCGGACTCGATGCCGGGGAGACGGGCGAGCGCCGACACGCCGGGCTGGGATCCGCACCACGCCCTCCCACGCGTCGTGATCCCGATCCCCGGTGCGACCCGTCCCGCGAGCATCCGGGACTCGCTGCTCGCCGCCGAGCTCGCGCTCACCGCCGACGGACCCTCGGCCCCCTAAAGTGCACGGTGGCCCCGTATGTACTGTGCAGGCCTGAACATCTGAAAGGAAAACCGTCGTGAAGACCTTCACCATGCCCGGCACCGACATCCTCGCCCCGAACATCGTGCTCGGCCTGATGCGTATCGCCGACAAGACAGATGAGGACATCCGCGAACTCGTCCGCACCGCGCGCGATGCGGGCATCGACTTCGTCGACCACGCCGACGTCTACGGCGGCGAGCTGCATGATTGTGAACGCCGCTTCGCCGACGCGATGGCGCTGAGCCCGTCGCAGCGCGACGAGATCACGATCCAGACCAAGGCGGGAATCGTACCGGACGGGCCGTACTACGACTTCTCTTACGAGCACATCGTCAAATCGGTCGAGGGCTCACTCGCGGCCCTGCGGACCGACCGCATCGACATCCTGCTGCTGCACCGCCCGGACGCGCTCGTCGAGCCTGAAGAGGTGGCCCGCGCCTTCGATGAGCTCGAATCCTCGGGCAAGGTGCGCGCCTTCGGTGTCTCGAACCAGACCCCACGCCAGATCGACCTGCTGCGCAAGTACGTGCGTCAGCCCATCGTGGCCAACCAGCTTCAGCTCTCGATCACACACGAGCCGATCATCGCTCAGGGGGTCTCCACGAACATGCTCGCGGAGCAGCAGTCCGTCACCCTCGACGGCGGAGGGATCGTGGACTACTGCCGTCTGAACGACATCACCATCCAGGCGTGGTCTCCCTTCCAGGCCGGTTTCTTCACGGGTGTCTTCCTCGGCTCGCCGGAATACCCGGAGCTCAACGCCGTTATTGACCGCCTCGCCGGCCAGTACGACGTCCCCGCCATCGCGATCGCGACTGCTTGGATCACCCGCCACCCCGCTCAGATGCAGGTCGTGCTCGGCACCACCAACCCGGAGCGCGTCGCGGGCGCCGCCCAGGGCTCCGAACTTCGACTCACCCGGGCCGAGTGGTACGAACTGTTCCGCGCCGCGGGCCACCTCGTTCCCTGAATCCGAGGGCGGGGGAGCACCTGATCATCCGGAATCGGACCGCACTCCCGGTGCGGTCCCGCAACTCATGCCCAAGGCGAGGTGTACGGAACGAGCGGTGTAACCGAGACCGTGCCCTGGTGGGGGTTGAAGTGTCGGCTGCGGGGCGTGTCTCGGGGAACCGGCGATGCGCCGTCGACTTCGATATCCCGAAGCAGGGTGGCAACGCCCGCCATGCACCTGCGTGAGCGGGCATTCGGGCATCCGGGCACGCCCGGGTGGCCCCCGCCGACCGACGGTCGACGGAGCCCACATCCGTTGTCTCCGGAGTGATGTGGCGGTTTCGCACCCGGAGGGGCAACCGCCGCCGGCCCCCCGGCTCCACCCGCACCTTGACCACCGATCACCCCGTCCGTGCCCGAGCGAGCCGTACAGACCGGTCTCGAAGAGGATCCAGAGCCCGAGCAGGAGGGTCACGGTCCGCGAGACGAAGGCTCCCTCCTCGAAGATCCCCGGCTCCTGGTACGAGACCCGCCATCGGAATGCCGCTCTTTCCGTGTCATCCATGAAGCCAGGACGAACGTCAGAGGCTGAACTCGCTCAGTAGGCCCGCGTACTTCTTCGGCGGCGGGGCCGCGTACTCGCCCCGTTTGCTTGTTCGCAGGCCCAGTGACACCAGCGACTCGACCAGCTTCACCGCCGCGCCGACGCCGTCGATCACCTGGGCGCCGGTCCGGCGGGCGAGCGTGGGGGCGAGGGGTGCCATGCCCGCGCAGCCGAGCACGACGACGTCGCACCCGTCCTCGTTCACGGCCGCCGTGCACGCCTCGGTCACGGTCCGCACTGTGGCCGGGCCCGGGTCGTCCAGATCGAGTACGGGGATGTCGCAGGCGTGCACGCCACGGCAGGTCTCGGCGAAGCCGTAGCGTCGCGCCAGGTCCCAGGTGCGTCCCGTCGTCCGGGGCAGCGTGGTCACGACGCTGAAGCTCCGGCCGAGCAGTACCGCCGTGTGCATCGCCGCCTCGGCGATCCCGATCACCGGCCCGGCCGCCAGCTCACGGGCGGCGTCGAGCCCCGGGTCGCCGAAGCAGGCGATGACGTATCCGTCCGCCGCGTCCGCTCCTTCCGCTGTCTCGCCGGCGGCGATCTCCGTGAGCAGGCCGGGGACGGCCAGCGCCTCGTCGTAGTGGCTCTCGATGGACTCCGGTCCCATGGCCGGGTTGACGGCGGTGACGACCGTCGACGGGGCGGCGGCCGTACGCGCGCAGCGGCCGATGGTCTCCGTCATGCCTGGGCTGGTGTTGGGGTTGATCACCCGGATATGGGTCATCGCTCGACCACGATCTGAGGGGACCGCCGCTCCAGCGCGACGAACGCCAGGAAGCCGAGGCCGCAGCCGATGAACCAGCTGTAGTCCGAGATCTCGGTCAGGTCCATGGTGGTGAGTTCGAGGTCGAGCAGCATCTTCGGTATGAGGACGGACGCGACCGCCGGGATCCCGCTGAGGGCTGTCGCCCAGACGGCGTTGGGGTTGTAGCCCTTACGGAACCAGTAGCGGCCGGTCGTCGACCGGGTGAACAGGTCGTCCACGACGACGTACTGACGGCTGATCACGTAATAGCCCGCGATCAGGATGCCGAACAGCGGCCCGATGAGCGCGCCGAGCAGACCGAGGGTGTAGTGGATGGCTTCCGGGTCGCTGTACCAGTTCCACGGTGTGAGCAGCACGGACCCTACCGCCGCGATCATGCCGCCGGCCCGCCAACTGATCTTCTGCGGGCTCACGTTGGAGAAGTCGAAGGCCGGTGAGATGAAGTTGGCGACGATGTTGATGCCGATCGTCGCGATGACGAACGTCAGCCCGCCGAGAAGGATCGCGAACGCCGTGTCGATGCGCTCCACGGTGTGGATCGGGTCGGTGATCAGCTCACCGAAGACGGGGACGGTGGCCGAGGCGGTGATCACGGTCAGGAGAGAGAAGAAGAGGAAGTTGATCGGCAGGCCGAAGAAGTTGCCCTTCTTGACGGCGTCGAACGACTTCCCGTAGCGGGCGAAGTCCCCGAAGTTGAGCATCGGGCCGGAGAAGTACGAGACGACGAGGGCGATCGCGCTGAGCATCACCGGGATCGAGGCGCCGAAGCCCAGGCTCTCGCCTTCGGAGAGGTTGAAGCTGATGTTCGACCAGCCGGCCTTGCTGACCAGGTAGACGGCCAGCACGATCATGACGACGTAGACCGCCGGTCCGGCCCAGTCGATGAAGCGGCGGATGGACTCCATGCCGCGCCAGAAGACGGCGGCCTGGGCGACCCAGAGGATCGCGTAACAGAGGTAGCCGAGCGGGGAGAGTCCCAGGAAGGTCGAGTCGTTGAAGGAGGCTGAACTCGGCCAGAACTTGAGGAAGATGATGAGCAGCGACTGCGAGGCGAGGTAGGTCTGCACGCCGTACCAGGCGATGGCGATGAGCCCCCGGATGATGGCCGGGATGTTGGCACCGGCGACGCCGAAGACGGCGCGGTTGATCACGGGGTACGGCACGCCGGTGACCTGGCTGGGCTTCGCGACGAGGTTGCAGAAGACGTTCACGATGAGGATGCCGACGATCAGCGCGAACAGCACCTGCCAGCTGGCCAGCCCGAGCGCGAAGAGGCTGCCCGCGGTGACGTATCCGCCGATGCTGTGTACGTCGGACATCCAGAACGCCAGGATGTTGTACGAGTTCCAGGACTGCTTCTTGACGGGGGCGAGGTCGTCGTTGGTGAGGCTGGGATCGTAGTGGGGCTCGGTGGCTTCGGTGGCTTCGGTGGCTTCGGTGGGGGCGCTGGGTGGCGCGACGCTCGGCGCTGCGGTGTTCTCGGCCATGAATGCCTCCGGGAGCGCTGTAAAGTCATTCCTTAACAGGGTGCGTCAAGCTAGCACTTGACATCTGTCGTTGTTTTTCGGCCGTGTAAAGGATGTGTCGCAATTGGTGGGCAAGGAGTCGGGGCGGGGGTCGGGCACGTCGGTTGACGCGATCAGCTCCGAGCGCCTGGGGCTACGGCTCCGCGAACTCCGGCTCCGCTCAGGGAAGTCGCTGCGCGCGCTGGCGCGTGAACTCGGCATCTCCGCGAGCGCGGTGTCGCAGATCGAGCTGGGGGCGATGCGCCCGTCGGTGAGCCGGCTGATCGCGTACGTCTCGGCGCTCGATGTACCGCTGGCGGCGGTGTTCGACACGGACGAACCGGAAGCCCCTGTCGAGGAGCGGGGGTTCGCGATCCGCCGCTCGTGGGAGGTCGACCCGATCCTGCTCGACGGCGGCGTCACCTTCCGCAGGCTGTCGCCAGCGCCGACGTCGGACGTCGAGTTCTTCGAGTCGGTCTATCCACCGGGCGCGATCTCGAACGCACACGGTCAGTTCCTGAAGCACGACGGCTACGAGGTGGGGACGGTCACGCAGGGCGAACTCACCATCGAGTTCGGGGCGGACACGGACACGGAAACGGTGACGCTCGCCGCGGGTGACTCGATCACGTACCCCTGTCGTCGGCCGCACATCATCGGCAACCGGTCGGAGAGCGTGACGGCGGTCGCGACGTGGCTGATCATCCACCGTTGAGTCCGTTGAGTCCGCTGGACCTGCTGGACCTGCTGAGGCGCTGTCAGAGGGCGCCGATAGAGTCCTGACGTATGGAAGCGACCTTCGCAGACTTGTCGATGTCCCCGCCGCTGTGCGGCAACGCCGAAGTACGGACCGACGGTGGTGGGTTCGGCGGGGACCACGTCCATCTCGGCGCGGGCGGGAGCGCCACGCTGGACTTCGAGGTGGAGGCGGGCGAGACGTTCATCGAGGCGACGTTGAAGGTGACGGCGCTGGTGTCCAAGCTCGGGGGCTCGCCCGGCTTCGCACCGATGGACATCGAAGTCAACGGCGATGCGCTGGTGGAGTCCCTGATGCTCCCCGGAGGCGGGGACCTGCCCCAGACGATGGTGTTCGCGGTGCCCGGCGAGCTGCTGCGGGAGGGGACGAACACCGTGACGGTGCGCAGCTCCTCCAAGGCCGCCACCATGCTCTGGCTCTACCGGATCACTCTCGACTCGGTGTACGAGCGGGACCGCTCCGAGCGGGCGATGGGCGCGAAGGCCGCGGAGCGTGCGGTGTTCGCCTTCCGTACGGAGCGCCGGGCCGTGGGCGCGGACTGGACGGACGCCGGCAGGCTGCGCCTCTACGTCGAGCGGGGCGAGGGCTCCCTGCCCGCGCAAGTCTCGTGGCGCGGCGTCGACGGTGCGGAGGGCGCGGCCAGCTTGCAGTCAGCCATGACCGACTTCCTCGGCCACCACCGGGGCGCGGACGGCACGATGGCCGAGTTCCGCGGTCGGCTGGACGGCCGCTGGACCTTCCCCGAGGGCACTGTGGACGCGCCTCTGCACCACTTCCGGACGGAGGAGGGCTGGGGTGGCGGCTGGCACACCTCCGGTGACCTGCGCATCCTGGTGGACCACGGTGGGGCCGCGATGGAGCGCGTCACGTGGCGCGACCAGCGCACGAATGGCGGCTCGATCTGCCTGCAGTCTGATGGGTCCGGTTTTGTGGGTTTCTACCAACGGGTCAACGAGGGGCCGATCGGCTATCGGGGTACGGCTGTTCGGGTGGAGGCGGAAGGCCCCGCAGGGCAGAGCGAGTTGCAGGAGGAACTGGAGCGGACGGCACGCCAGCTCAAACTCGTCGCCGACGTGGCGGTCGACAAGCTGACCGACTGGCTCCGGACCCGCTGATTCAGCTGATTCAGCGCTGGACGTGGTTGCGTAGGGTGAGTACGCCGCGATTGCTATGTTCCAGCACCATGGCGGCTCACTGGATCAAGCTCGAACTCGACGTACGCACCTTCGACGCGGCGCGCTTTGTGAAGTACGTGGAGCGTTGCCGAGCCGCCGGCATCCGGCTGACCACGCTGGCCGAGTTGGGGGACACCCCGCCCCACCGGCGGGAGCTCTACGCGCTCAACAAGGAGTGCGCCGCCGACATCCCCGACCGCGGCGAGTTCTACACCTTCGACGAGTACATCGAACTCCGGGTCGACGTCCCCTCCTTCGACCCGCGTGGTGTCGTCATCGCCCTCGACGGCGACACATGGTGCGCTCTCGCCGCGACATCGGACCGGCGGTCCGACGGCTTCGTCTTCAACGAGATGACCGGAGTCCGGGCCGGCTACCGCGGTCGGGGCGTCTCCCTCGCGATGAAGACGTTCGGGATCGGCTTCGCCCACCTCTGTGGCGTGGACAAGATCCGAACGATCCACCACCCTGCGAACACGACCGCCATCGAGATGAACCGGCGGCTCGGCTACGTGGACGCCCAGTGGCACTGACAGAAGGAACGGTATGGAGGACGCACGACAGGTGGTCAGTTCCGGATCCCCGTTGGAGCCGGAGATCGGGTTCTCGCGGGCGGTGCGGGTCGGGTCGTACGTCGTCGTCGCCGGTACGGCTCCGATCGGGGACGACGGTTCCACCGTCGGGCCCGGTGACGTCTACGCGCAGACCGTACGGTGCCTCGACATCGCCGAACGCGCGCTGCGGGAGGCGGGGGCCGGGACGGCGGACGTCGTACGGACCCGCCTTGCCCACCGGTCGCGGCGACACCTGTGCCCGTCCGGCCACCGCCTTCGGGCGCTCCCATTCCGGCCTGGACTCGGACTCCACTGTGAAACCGAAAGCGGGCATGTCTGCGCTCCTGAATGGAAGGGGCCCGACCCGCCGCCTCGCCGATACGCAATGACGAGGCCGACTGCGCCCCGTCCGACCAGGCAGGACAGCACGCGGCGCGCCACGCGGACCCCACATCCGGCCGACCCGCTCCCCGCCCTCCCACCTCGACCCGGCCGACTGACATCCGACAGGTCCAAAAGGGGTAAAGCGCCTATAGTGATCCATGCGAGGGGCTGGACTGCGGCACGCCGCGTCACCCGCGGGACCGACCGGAGGGCGAGATGAGCACCTACCTGATCAACCACCTGCGCATCCCCGGCGGCGTGCCGAACGAGCAGGGCCTGACGTACCTGGAGCGCGTCGAGGAGACCGCCAGGCCGTACGGCGGCAGATGGCTGGCGCAGGGCGAGGCGGAGGTGGTCGAGGGCGCCTGGCCGGGCACGGTGGTGCTGATGGAGTTCCCCAGCAGGGAGGACGCGCGGAACTGGTACGACTCCCCGGCGTACCGGGCGATCCGGCCGCTGCGGATCGACAACTCCATCAGCGACATGATCCTGGTGGACGGCGTCGGCCCCGACTTCACCGTGGCCGGCTTCGCCCAGCACGTGCGCAGTGCTGGTCGCCGCTCGGAGGCTCCATGAGCCGACCGGGGCAAGCGTCTGAGCCGGTGAGCCATGATTAGTGCTGGAAGCGATCGGCTGGGGGAGGAGTGCGGTTGAGCAGGACTGTGCCGGTGATCTCCGGTGAAGCGATGTTCTGGGCCTATGACGTGGCGCTCGGGATTCTCTTCATCGAGGCGGCACGAGTTGGTGAGGAGATACCGGCGGAGCTGCGGCCCTCGCGTTGGCCGGAGCTGGAGCAGGGGCTCCGCACTCAGGCGTTGGCGGGCAGCGGTTCCGCTGTCCCGCTCGACGACTTCGCCGTCGAGCAGCGACAGCTACTCCTGAGCTGCGTTGCGGAGGCAGCTCGCCGGATCGAGGCCCGCGGCGGCGTGAGCCGAGAGGAAGTCCCGACCTGGCCCGAGTTGGAGGGGAGTGTGACCAGCTTCCTACGCGGTGCAGAACACATCGCCGCTGCTCCGCTTGTTGAGCCGGCGGAGGCTCTGGTCGACCTGGCTGCCGGCACGCTCTCCCCAGCTCCAGCCGAGCGCTATTGGTACTACGGAACTCCGGAGGGGCGGATCGTGCAGGGCGGACAGGGAATACTGCGCCCCCCGTCATAGCTACTCGTTGATCACTGCGACCAGCACGGTCGCTTCGGAGTGCGCGGAAGCTGTCAAGGCCGAGGTCGCCGTTGGGTGGTACTTCGCCTTTTGCGGCGGCTATGAGGCGTGACGGCGAGTCCTGCGCATGGACAGCCACCGTGAACGATCGTCATGGCCTTGCTCACGGCAGCCTTCGCGCCCGATCCCTCGCAGAGTATGCAGTCGTCGCGGTTGCCGAGAAGGGGCCGACCAACTCGCTCTGGGGCCCGTTCCTCGTCCGTGGCTCGGTCTTACCCGCCCCGGCTCGGTCGTCGGCAGGTGAGACCAACCGGTATGGCTCAGCGGGTCCGGTAGCGCGCGTAGATCAGTCCGCTGTCGAAGGCACGCTGCTCAACCAGCCTGAGATCGAGGCGCACGCCGTCGGGGAAGAACCGTTTGCCGCCGCCTACCACGCTCGTGGTGATGAACAGGTGGTACTCGTCCACCAGGCCGGCCGCGATCGCCTGGGCCGCGAGGTTCGGGCCGTCGACGGTGAGGTCGTGGTCAGCCTCGGCCTTGAGCTTGCGCACCGCGTCCGGGTCGAAGGTCCGCTCGATCCTGGTCTTCGCGCTGGACACCGACTCGAGCGTCGTGGAGTACACGATCTTCTCCGCGGCCTGCCAGTCGCGGGCGTACTGCAGGATGTGCGGCGGCTGGTCGGGCTCGGTGTGCGCGGTCTCCCAGTAGGCCATCGTCTCGTACATCCGCCGGCCGTAGAGGTACGTGCCGACGGGGCGGAAGAGGTCGTTGACGAAGGTATGCACCTCCTGGTCGCCGGCCCCGGTGCCGAGGTCGCCCTCCGCAGCCTCGGCGTAGCCGTCGAGTGAGGTGATCATCGAGTAGATGAGCTGTGCCATGGGTCTCCTTCGGGTACGAGCGCGTCAGCCTGCCAACGGTCCCGCAGGCTGTGACCTCCGCACGACCCGGAACTCATCGATCGGCCTGCCGGCCGGTTCCGTCGACCGTCGGATCCCGGACGAAGCGAACCTCGTGGGCGGGTTGCCCGCGCAGTTCCGCGCCCTGACCACCCGCTGCGCGAAGCGAGTGGCCTACTACTGCTCGGAGATCATCATCGCGGCCATCGTGTGGTGGCCGCGCACCGACTTACAGCACACGCCCCGTCACGGGTGGACCAGGGCGCCGTCCACGAGAACACGGTGCCCTTGCGGAACCGCCACCAGGGCTGCAGGGCAAGCGCGGTGCCGAGGTGGTCGATGATGCGGTCGGCCGCGGCATTCGGCACCCAGAAGATCGGTGGGAGTTGGCGCGCCGTCAAGTCCGTTCGCCAGTAGGCCGACACCAGCAGCACCCGGTCCTCCAGCGGAAGAGACCACGAGCGATCCCTGCGAACCGGATCTGCGCCTTCGCGGCGCAGCGCGATCACCAGCCTCCCGAAGGAACGCGGACTCAGCCCGCTGAACGGGGCGATCGAGGACGGCTCCGAGGCCGTGATCACACCAGCCACCACAAGATCTTTTCATTGCCCGGCACAACACAACATGGGACGAGGAGGCCGATTTGGCCCGGCGCTGCGACGGTGACGGATGCGGGGAGTGGGCTGCCCACGGGCACACGGTCGACTTCTGCCAGGTTGACCTCTCCGGCTTCCAGCCCACGATTGCGCTGCATGTGGCTTTGCACCAACCGGCCCGCGTCCTGCGCGAGATCGAGGCCAAGCGGCGCATCCTGGCCCGTCACGCCCGCGACCCCTGGCCGTACCACGACTTGCGTGACCTTGCTTCGCCCTACAGCGACCATCCTGACTTCCCTGCCCGGACCTGAGGCGTGCGACGGGGCCGTGTGCTTGAACCGAGCCTCGCCCACTGAAGATCGTTTACGGGGCAGCCCTTAGGTGACCCGCCGACCGTTCGAGACTGGAAGGTTTGTCAGCTGTGGTCTCCCTGTCAGAAATGGCTCCGTGCTACTGAACTTGACCGGGTGATGCCGGGCTGTTTGTCGGACAGCGTGCCGGCCGCCTCGGGGCGCCCGAGGCAGTGATCGGCGGATTCTGCCCGATCCGACGCCCCTTTGTTCTCGCGCCTGCCGCACGCTGGCGGCCCGGCAGACGGTGGAGTCCACTGACACGGTCCAGGCGATGCCGTCGCCGTCGTCCGCTGCCGCCGGGACAGCGGACGAGGATCCGTTCCCAGGTGCCGTCCACGGCCCACTTGACCAGCCATCAAAGAGATAGGTTCTGGGTATGGCGGTGTTTCTCGAAGGTCGCGCGACGCGTATTGCTTTCAGTGCGACAGGAGTCAGACGGCGTGTCAAATCTGTGCCGCGGTCATGACATCATCCGGGAAAGCTGCGTGGTCCCAGAGCCGACCGTGCGAGTGGCGCGGGCGAGCAATACCAGGGGCACCACGGCCATGGCCATCTGCGACTACCTCAACGGCCCGTTGAGTGAAGTGGGGCGCGTGAGCGCGGCGATATAGGAGTCCAGGGACTGCACGTGCCCTGGGAGACCTTCGAGGAGATCCCACCAGCGAATCGCTGCGGTCTCCTCATTGGCCTGGAAGGCGCGGACTCCGGCGCAGTGACCTGCGAACACAGCCAGGTATTCGGCTCGCTGGTCGGGTGCCAGTACAAACCTTGCGTAGCCGATGAACCGCAACGGTTCGTGAGGCTCCTGCCCACTCTCCTCCAGCAGTTCACGCGTTGCCGCCTGACGAGGTGTTTCACCGTACTCGATGCGCCCGCCAGGAAGTTCCCAGGACTGGCGGTAGCGATCGAAGACCATGAGGACCCGGCCGGAACACCAGAGGGCGACGAGCGCCGCCGGCAGTGGCGCATCTCCCGGCGGGGTTCCCTCCTCTCCCTGTGTAAACGAGAGCAAGGTATTGCCGCGGTCATCGATTGCGAGCGGTCGGTCGTCGGAGCTGGCCACGTTCCGATGCTTCCCAACCGGCCGACTCGGGAAGCTCGCCGCCTGAGCACACTGCCGCCGGATTCGAGTGTCGGCTCCTGTCTACTCAGTCTTAGGGAATCGACTGCAGGACACCCCGCTCTCGGCGTCGTCAACAACCTCGGTCCCCATCACCGAGAAGCAGCACTGTGCCAACGGCCCGCGGTGGGACAGGGTTTCGTGCAAAGGGAGCTGGGCAACCGGCGGTCATGGCGGAAACGAGGAAGCCGACGGGACGCGTGGCCACGGCCATCGCACCCTTCTGGCCGCTGACGCCAACGATGGCGGGAAGAGCGCCACCACGATGGCCGAGCCGCGGAGGAAACCGTCGTGGCCGACGGCCACAGCGAGCACGCAGTTGTAGGCTGATCGCTTTCTGCGAAGCCACGGCCTGCGCCCCTTCATTGGATATCTCGGGCACGGGCGGGTGAATGCCCTTCGGCAGTGTCGCTCAGCGCCCACTGGTTGAGTTCAAGCGGATTGGATGTATGGCGTTGATGAAGCGAGTTGCTCTTGCTCCCCGTGCGGTGCGGCAGCTGCGCCGTGTCCGTTCGGTGTATGTGGTCGGGGTGATGCTGTCGGTGCTGGGCCTGGTCCTGGAGTCGGGCCGGGCAACCAGCGGCCGGCAGCTGGAGATCGCGGGGGTCTTTCTGGTGGTGTTCGCCGCGCTGCTCGGCTTGACCGTGATTCAGCTGTGGCGTCACCAGAAGACGGCTCACTGTATTACGGCAAAGAAGCTGACTCCCTCCCGCTGAGCCCGCCCTCCCGGGCCGGTTCCGCTCCGGAGTCGTACAGCTTCCAGTTTGTCAGGCCTCGTCTCAGCGAGACGGTTCTCCGGCCTTCCGGTCCTGCGTACGGTCGGCGATACACAGACACGGCAGCGGGCAGAACTCACCGGGCGAGAGATCAGCGCTGTCGTGCACACACCGGGTCCGGGCACACCCCTGTTTGAGCCTGAGCACCGCTTGCCGCTTCCACCGCAGGGATGCTCGTCGGTGCGGCGTCGCGCGTTCTGGAGATCCGCCGGCAGCGAGCTCGCGCTGAGATGGGGCCTGGGCGGAGCGGGTCTGGGCGAGGCGGTACGCCCACAAGCGCGGGTCGGTGAAGGTCTTGATCCATCCGGAGAAGGATTCGGTGGAGGCGATCGCGACGCTGTTGCGTTCTTCGCGCTCGGTCAGGACCTGGAAGAGGCCAAATCAAGCCGGGGAGGCTGGCTTGTCGGTGCTCGGACCTAGTATGCGGAGCATGACGCGGTACGTTGACGAGGATCTGCACGGTGCGGAGTTCCGCGAGTGCGATCTGACCGGGGCACGCCTGATCGGCGTCGTCATGCAGGATGCCGTGATCGACGGGCTCGTCACCAACCTCGTGGTGAACGGTGTCGAGGTCACCGAGTACGTCGGGGCAGAGCTCGACCGGCGTCATCCGGTGCGGGTGCTGATCCGCTCCGAGGACCCTGCCGATCTGCGCGAGGCATCGCGTCAGCTCCATGCTGGCTGGGCCGCCACGATCGAGCGAATCCGCCGTACGCCCGGCATCGAGCGCCGCAGCGTGAACGACGAGTGGTCGGCGGTGCAGACGATGCGCCACCTGGTCTTCGTCCACGACTCGTGGTTCCGCCGCTGCTGCCTGGGCTCGACGGAGCTGTTCACGCCGATGGGCATCGGGACGACCGTCGAGCCCTACCGTGGAGCGCACGGGCTTGACCTCTCGCTCGATCCGGCCCTCGGCGAGATCGTGAGCGTGCGTGACGCACAGGCCGCCGAGCTCGACGCCTGGCTCGACGAGGTCACCGCTGTGCAGCTCGCAGCGCGAGCGCCGGTGCCCGACGACGATGTCTGGCCGCCGTACGCCCGGGACCGCTTGGTGCGGCAGTGCCTCGGCACGGTGCTCAACGAGACCTTCGAGCACCACGGCTTCTGCGTCCGAGACCTCGACCTGATCGAGGCACAGGACGCTGAGTAGGGCCGTGGTCTTCTGCGCAACGGGCCATCCGGCAAGGTCATTTGCACAGGCGAGAACGGAGGGAACGGTTGTTGCCGAGTGCGGAGAGTGTCCGTGCATCGGTGGTGACCGAAGTGTTGGCGATCCTGGGAACCCCTTTCGGCGTGGCGGGCCAAGCTCGCGGTCAACGTCATCAGAGAGGTGAAATGAGGGTGCTTGTTGTCGCAGGACAGACAGCAGAACTGGAGTACGTGGTGGGGACGATACTCAAGGGCATGAGCCGCGTTCGGTGGCATGAGTTGACGCACGTGTACGGATCAGCGGCAGAGGTTCCGGGTCGGCTGTCACGAGTAGCGTGGGGTGACGCTCGGACGGGAGCTTCAGCATTGAGTGATCTCGGTCTGTGGCTCGGTGAGCTGGCTGTTTTCGACGCGACTGTTGAGGCGGTTCCCTTTCTGTGGGACCTCGCGGTGACCGACTCCGTCACCAGCCGGTCCGGCGTTATCGAGTTGCCGGAGGCGATCCTTGAACACGCCAATCCTCCACAGATCGAGGTGCAACGCGCAGCTCACCGAGGCGCGCTCGACGGCAGGACCATGGCGGAGGTGATGGCCCGTGACGAGGATGCTGCCGTGCGGGCAGCGGCTCGTGACTTGGTGACCGCAATCGACAACCACGTCTGCGAATCCTGCCGTCCGGCCTGACGTCAGGACCGCCCTCCCTGTCACCGAGGCCATCCACCGCAGTGCGGCTGGGAAGGGGCCGGGAGGTTGTATTTGCCGATGCTTGCTGTCAGGCGCGCGTGGGTGCTCGGGCGGTGGCGAGGTGGCCGACGAGCGGGAAGGTGTTTCGGCGTCGGCGGAGCGCGGCCGTATGCTCTCGCAGCTGATGATCAACCAGCCCTACGGCCGTCGCCGAAGTGCTTCGGACAGTCAGGAGGAATGCGGCCGCGTCGGCTCCGAGCGATTCGCTCGGCGGGCTTTGCGGACCGTGGCCTCGCGGATCGCGCCGTAGTACCGCTCGCCGTAATACGCCCAGGGCAGGGCTGCCACGTAGCCGTCCACCAACAGGAATTGCTCCAGTGCCGCGTCGTACCGGCGCTGCCGGAACAAGAAGTAGGCGAGCAGGTGGCGCAGTTCGGCGAGTCGAGGGTGGTCGGCCGGGGCGGCCGCGGCGTCGGCGAGGGCGGTGTCGACCAGCGACGTCAGCTCGGCGCTCCGGTACGCCGACGCCTTCACGGTCTGGTCGAAGTGGGCCTCGAACCAGGCGATGAGCGGGAACGCCGACATGAGGCTCCCCAGCGGTGCGCCCGCCGCCGCGCGTGCCGCGAACGCGTGAGCCAGGTCGTCGGACCCCCGCCACTTCGCGCACCAGTACTGGAGGGCGCTGAAGTGGGCCTCGAAGTGGTGCGGGGCGCGGACCGTCACCTCTGCCCACAGGTGGTCCATGTCCCCGTGCGGATAGCCCAGGCCGAGCGCCGTCCAGATCTCGGTGATGTACGGAGTCGGGTCGCCGGGGTTCAGTGCGGCGGCCCGCGCGATGTCCTCGCGCGAGCGGACCAGCGTTCGGTGGAAGCCGTCGAACTGTTTCCGGCTGGTGTGCGACGCGCTGTAGTCGCCACGTATCCGCCACGCCAGCTTCACCGTGGCGCGAGCCCGTACGATCGCCGCGTCGGGATCGTCGTGGCGCGCCTTCTCCCAGGCGAGGAGCCAACTGTCGTCCGCAGCCGCGATGTCGGCGAGATTCTCCGCGTAGATCGACCGCCGTTCCCAGTCCGTACCGGTGCCCGCGAAACGATCGGCGACCGATCGCCAGTCACCGGACCGGGCCGCCGCGAGGGCGGCCAGCAGTTCGGGCTCGGGGGGCGCGGCCAGCTCTTTGTTCAACTGGGCGACGGGCAGTAAACCGAGTCTGGTTGAGCGCGCGGACTGTCTGGGATTGGCGGAGGCGATCACGGAGTCGGGGCGACGGGTCTTGAACCAGTAGAAGATGCAGATCGCGCCCACGATCATGGGGAGATACCGAAGCATTGGGGTCCTCTCGATGGCGAATCGAGGGGACGGGCGACCACCGGACGCCTTCTCCCCACGACAGCTGGCCCTGTCGCCGGGGTGGGCACAGGGAAGGTGTGGGGGAGCAGGCCGAGTATCTCGCACCGTGCGTCCGTGAGGCAATGGATCTAGGTAGGTCTTGTGGATCAAGCTGAGGCGGTGAGCGCGGAGGCGGAACTCAGCGCACAGTCCGTCGTGGCAACTGCTCGTGCCGAGTTCGGAGTTGTTTCCCCTGAGGGGTGCTGGACGACCGTGGCGCGTAACCGGTCAGGGCTTCTGTGACGGGCTGGTAGAACGTGGCCCCACCGTTCGGCAGTTGTCGCCGCCGCCGGAGGTGAGGCCGAGGGCGGCCGGCGCGTCGGCGAAGAGCGGGCCGACGCTGTCGCCGGGCTCGGCGCAGACGTTGGTCCGGGATCGTGCCGAAGCCTGGGGCGTCGGCGGACGCCGCCACGTTGCGCCGCTCAAGGGCGGCTGCGCGTCAAGATCGAACATCTCGTCCTGTGCGGAACGGCGATGGACCGCCGACCGCGCGGCAGCAGGGGCTCGTCAGGCCGGCGGCCGAGCGGTCGCCCGTATGCATACAGCCGAACGCCTGTTTTAGACTGGATTCAGTCGATTTGCTCAGACCTGTCGCGAGGAGGCGTGTGATGGCGAAGGTGCTCTTCATAGTGAGCGGAGCGACGTACTGGGTACTGAAGGACGGCACCAGGTACGCGACAGGCTACTGGGCCGAGGAGTTCGCGAACCCGTACAAGGCGATCACGGACGCCGGCCATGAGGTCGTGGTCGCGACGCCCGGTGGCGTGACCCCGAATGTCGACATGATGAGCCTGCGCCCGGCAATGGCGGGCGGGGAACAGGGAGCCCTTGAACTGGAGGCCGTCATCCGCGACGCGGAGGTGATGCGGCGGCCACTCAAGCTCTCGGACGTGCGTCTCGAAGACTACGACGCGGTCTATCTGCCGGGCGGCCACGGTCCGATGGCGGACTTGGCGTTCGACGCCGACGCGGGCCGGCTGCTGACGGCGCAGCTCGCCTCGGGGAACCCGCTCGCGATCGTGTGTCACGCGCCCGCCGCGATGCTGGCCACCAGGATTCACGGCGAGTCCCCCTTCAAGGGCTGGAAAGTCACGGGCTTCACCAACGAGGAGGAGGAAGGGGTGGGGCTGGCCCCCAGGGCGACGTGGCTGCTGGAGGACGATCTGAAGAACAAGGTCGGCGTCGAGTACAGCCGCGGCGAAACCTGGAAACCGTACATGGTGGAGGACCGCAACCTCGTAACCGGGCAGAATCCCGCGTCCGCCGCCGTTCTGGCGAAGCGGCTGCTGCAGATCCTCGGGTGAGCTCGCCGGTGAAGAAACCGAACGCCGCACGCGATCCGTGAACACGGAGGCGGCACGAGTCCGGCGAGTCTCCCGCCGAGTGAATCCCGTGTCAGGAGCGGGACGCTTGGCAAGGACCGAAGGGCACGATCGACAACTACCCGCCGCGGCCTCTCCCGGACTCCATCACGCGGACGCGTCCGCTCAGCAGTGAGCCCCGCCAGGCATGGTCACTCTCGGTAATGCGCTTCTATGCGTCCACGACGCCCCAGACCCACAGAGGCGCCCTTTGCGGCGATGAGTTCCGGTCCGGTCGCGAGTCTCCTCTGGTGGGCGTCGTATGGATTCGTACGGCGCTGCCCGGCCCGAGACATTACGGAGGACACCATGACGACCACGCCGAGTGACCCGACCCCCGCGCCGCCCGGCCGCCCGCCCATCGTCGACCCGGCCGACTGGCAGGCCGCCCGTGACGAGCTACTGGTGCGCGAGAAGGCCCACACCCGTGAGGGCGACGCGATCGCCGCGGCCCGCCGTCGGCTGCCGATGCTGGAGTTCGACGGGACCGCCGAGGTCGTCGGACCCAACGGTCCGGTCCCGTTCCTCGACCTGTTCCAGGGTCGCGACGAGCTCATGGTCTACAAGCACATGTGGTACGACGGCGCGCCGCACCAAGGGCAGTGCGAGGGCTGCACCACCACGGCCTGGCACCTGAAGGACGCCGTCTACCTCAACGCCCGCGGCGTCTCGTTCGCCATCCTGACCACGGGCCGGTGGGACGAGGTGGCCCCTTACGTCGAATTCATGGGCTACACCCAGCCCTGGTACTCGGTACGCGACGTGGACGCCCCGATCGGCGACCCCATGGGCTACCTCACCAGCTTCCTGCGCGACGGCGACCGCGCGTTCCTCACCTACTCCACGACAGCTCGCGGCAACGAGCGGGTCAACGGGTCCCTCGGCCTGCTCGACATGACGCCCTACGGTCGCGGCGAGGGTTGGGAGGACAACCCCGACGGATGGCCCGTGATCGGCGATGTACGCGAGGAGTACCCCTCCAGGGCTCGCCAGTCCTGCTGGTCCTGGCGCTCCGACGCGGACGGGAACGCCACGTGGGGCCCGACCAGCCGGCCCGTACCGCAGTGGACCCGACCTGGCGCGACCCCGGTGGAGACCCTCGGCCGCCAGGGTCATCACCACTGACAGGCCCTTTGTCGGCGGTCTCGGGGAGTGGCGCACGGCGGCGCGGTGCCGTTCCCTGAGGACGTACGCGCCCCGCGACGACTCGCTGGCGGAGCCGGGACGCCATATAGGGCAAGCTCGGCGCCTCGGCCGGTGCGGTCACGGATAGCTGATGCCGGTCAGCTCCTCGGCGGCGGCCCACAGCTTCCTCCCGACGGCGGGGTCGGCCGCCTCCGGGTTGGGCTCGGTCGGGGCGACCGGGCCGCGCATCTCCTTGAAGCCGGACGGCCCGAAGAACTGGCCGCCGCGCACGCCGGGCGCGCTCGCAGCGTGCAGCTGCGACCGTGCGCCCTCGTGGACCGAAGCGAACGCCCGCTGCGTCGCCCGGTCGACGGCCCGCGAGATCGGCCATTGGTCCTCGAACGCCCGCGGGCTGAGGTTGGTGCGGCAGATCCCGGGGTGGGCGATGACGCTGACGACGGGTGAGCCGGTCCTTTCCAGCCGGCGGTGGAGTTCGAAGCCGTAGACGGTGCAGGCCAGCTTGGAACGGGCGTACGCGCGGCGGGGTTTGAAGTTCTTCCGCGACATCAGATCGTCCAGGTCGAGGCGCGCGATCCGGTGGGCGGTCGAGCTGATGCTGACCACGCGGGGGCCTTCCGCGCGGCTGAGGGCGCCGAGCAGGAGGCCGGTGAGCGCGAAGTGGCCAAGCATGTTGACGCCGAAGTGGGTCTCGAACCCGTCGCCGGTGGTGCGGGCCGGGCCGAGATGGAGCACCCCGGCGTTGTTGACCAGCAAGTCGATCGCCGGGAAGTCGTCGTTCATGCCCTTCGCGAAGGCGCGTACGGACTGGAGGGAGGCCAGGTCGAGTTGGCGTGCTTCGATCTCGGCGTCCGGTACGGTCCGCCGGATGTCCGTGGCCGCCTGTTCTCCGGCGGCGGTGTTGCGTACGGCCATCACCACGTGTGCCCCACTGCGGGCGAGTTCGGTCGCTGTGACCAGGCCGAGTCCGGAGTTCGCGCCGGTCACGACGGCGACCCGACCGCTCTGGTCGGGCATGTCACGTTCAGTCCATTCGGTCATGACCGCTACTCCTGTACTGCTGGGAAAGGGTGTGCACGGCTGCTGGGCGACAACCGTAGGAGCGGGGCGGCGACGTGCCGTCGCACTCGTTTCCCTAGGAGTGCCAGACCTACCTTCGGCGGGCGCCGTACCCGCACACTGTCCGTATGGCTGCCGACCACTCGTTCGCCCGTGAACTCGGTGACTTCCTCCGCGCCCGGCGCGGCCGGCTGCGCCCGCAGGACGTCGGGCTGGAGCCGGGCCCCCGGCGCAAGGTCACCGGCCTCAGGCGCGAGGAGATCGCGCTGCTGGCCGGGCTGAGCACCGACTACTACCAGCGAATGGAGCAGGGCCGCGACGTACGCCCCTCCGACAACGTCCTCGACGACCTCGCTACGGCGCTGAACCTCGACGACGACGAACGCCGGCACCTCTTCGCCCTCGCCCAGGCGGCACGCCGGCCGCAGCGCGTCCGCAGACGCCGCGCCCCCGAACGCGTACCGGACGGCACCCGGCAGCTTCTGGCCACCATGAACACCCCCGCGGTGGTGCTCGGCCGCCACCTCGACCTGCTCGCGTGGAACACGCTCGCCGAGGAGCTGTTCGGCGACCCGGACCAACAGCCGCCGGAGCACCGCAACATGCTCACCTCGCTGTTCCACGACCCCGAGACCCGGATGCGCTGCCCCGACTGGGAAGCCACCGCGCTCCAGTACATCGGCATGCTGCGCACCGCCGTCGTCACCGACCCGACGCACCCGCGGGCCACCATGCTCATCGGCGAACTCAGCATCCGCAGCGCGGACTTCCGGCGGCTCTGGGCCCGGCACGAGGTACGCGAGACGGTGCAGGGGACGAAATTGTTCCGCCACCCCCAGGTCGGCGAGATCACCGTCCAGTGGGGCAGCTACCCGTTGCCAGGCAGTCCCGGACCGGTCATGTTCGTCTACACCGCCGAGCCCGGTACCCCGGACGCGGAAAGGCTGCGACTGCTGGCATCCCTGCGCGCCGCCCGCACCCGGCCCGACGCCCCGTTCCGGCAACGGGAGTTGGGCCCCGGGGACGAACGTCGTGCGGCGGTCGAAGGACCGCACTGACCCCGTTTCCCTGCCTCGTACAGCAAATCGTCGGGCGGACGGGCGGACGGGCGGACGGGCGGCGGACGGGCGGAGGGAGTGGATCGGCGGATCGAGGCTGAGCGGGGCCGGTGTGTGTCGGGTCAGTCCTGGTGGCAGGAGTCGCCGCAGTGAATGAACACATCGTCGCCAGGACCCCCGTGCGATCCCTCGCTGTAGGCGCCGCCGCCACCGTCGAGGCGATCGTCACCGTCTCCGCCGTAGAACACGTCGTAACCGCTGCCGCGAAGAACGTCGTCTCCGGGACCGCCGTCGATTCTGGTATACGCGTGACTGTTCGCGGCCATGGTCAAACGGTCGTCCCCGTCGGCCAAGTTGACGACCAGTGAGGTGAGTTCGGAAGCCCTGTCACCGGGCGGATACGTCGTACAGGTCACCGTGGTCCGGTCTTCGCGGTCGGGATACGCGCAGCCTGGGCCCGCGAAAATCCTCACCTTGTCGCGGATGGTGAACCGGTACTTCTCGTTCGCCGTGAAGTCGACGGTCGTCTCGTTGATCTGACCGGCGGACGCGGTGGAGTGGACCTCGTTGTCTTCGGTGACGGAGGCGGAAGCCTCTTGTGTCGTGGACGCGGCAGTCGGACTGCCCGCGTCGATGGGGGCGCTCGGCGGCTGCGCGGTGCCTGAGCCTCCGGTCCGCGACGTCAGGAGCACCAGGACGGCGATGGCGGCGACCGCGACCGCGGCGCAGACCACGAGACGGGTCCGGCGCGCTGTAGGAACCGTTGGCACGAGAGCCTCCTCCGGCGCGACTTGCTGCCACACACCCGTTGGGCGGCGCATCGAGAGGCGAGCGTGCGGCTCAGGCGCCGACGGCACCATATGGCGGCAGCCGCACGTCGACGATCGTCACCTCGGGCCGGTGCTCGTCGACCGCGGCAAGGAACCCGGGGCCGTCGGTGGCGATCGCGGCGATCTGGAAGCCCCGGGCGGCCAGCAGCAACTCCAGGCCACTGGACAGCAGCACGTTGTCACGTCAGCCCGGCGGCCGCGATCATCTGCGGAGACCGCGCCGCCCCGCGAGACACCGAGATCTACTGGCGCGACATCCAGCGCAGTCGCCAACAACACCCGCTCTTCGGGCCGGTCACCAACAACATCGACCCCTGCGCCTTCTGGCCCGCCCCACCGCACGAGTCGCCGACGACGGTCACCAGCGACGCGCCGGCCCTGATCGTCTCCGCCACGGGCGACACGGCGACCACCCACCGGGGCAGCCGCGCCATGCACCGCCTGCTGACCGGCTCCCGTCTGCTCACGGTGCGCGGGGTGATCGGTCACGGCATGTACGGCGAGTACGGCAACGCCTGTGTCGACGCCGAGGTGAACGCCTACCTGGAGTCGGGAGACCTGCCAACGGAGGACCCCAACTGCCGGAAATGACACCCTGACACACCACGTCCGATCCTTCTCGGAGTCGCTGCTGTCCCTCATCTCGGCCGTAGCGGCGGACGGCGAAAATGCGTTGGCCGGACGCGGCTGAGCTGCGATCATGCCTGTTTCCGTTGCGGAGGTCGCGTGTTCGTTTTCTCGTGTGCGGGGTGCGGAGCCGAGCTGACCGCCCCGCTGTCCCAGGTCGTCCTGCCGGTCCACGCTCGTCAGGTGTACGGGAACGGGTTCCAGCTTCCGGTGCTCATGGAATCGGGCACGTTCGCGGTGGACCCTGAGCCCTGGGGACGGCCGTGGCGACGATGGGAGGAGATCGATCCGGACGAGGCCGCGGCGCGCGGCATCTACGCACCGGTCCACAGCCTCTCCGACGGCGCACCGAGTGCGGTCGTCATCGCACCCGGAGATACCCGCGGCACGCTGCTCATGCCGGAGAAAAGCGGCGGCGCCTGCTGCGGTCTCGACGGAGCTGATGGCCCCAACATGGCGTGCGCGACGTGTGGCCTTCCCGTGGCGAGCCGGATCGACGACTGCTCGCTCTGGCAGGCGGTGTGGCTCGCCCCCAATGCCGTGCGGCGGCTCCCCGTCGCCGACACCGAACCGCTCTCCTGGGCGGAGCTGACGGCGGAGGGGAAGGGCACGCCCCCGCTTGAGCCGATCGCCAGGTGGGGAGGCCGGTCGGCGTCGGACTCCTTCTGGTCATGGAGCCCGCAGTGGGAAGCCGCGGCCGGCCGGGCACTCGCCCACCTGCTGGCCGCCTCGGAGGGGCGGCCGGTGACCGTCCCGGAGGGCCTGAGCGCGGAGGTGTTCCAACGCGCCCTCGACGCCCTGCTGCTCGCCGGCCCGCCGGTGCGGCGCGCCGTCCTGGCCGGGCCGGGACTTCCCGGTCCTGACATGGACGCCGACGTTCTCCTCGTACCCGTCCACCCGCAGACGGGGGAGACCTGGGCCCCGCCCGGACCGGCCGCCTCCGCATATCCCGTGCCACTGCCGTTCGGAGTATGGCGGTGGCTGGCCTTCCCCGAGCCGTACCTGCCCCTCCCTACGTCGGGCGTCATGCCCGACGGTGTCCTTCGCGACGAGGACCCGCCCGCGCCACGCCCGCATTACATGTTCCGGACCGACCCGGTGGCGTTCCGGCACACCCTGGTCCGGCTGCCGTCCGTCCGAAGCCCGTGGCTGCGCGAGATCCTCGAGAACCTCACAGCGCCGGTGCGCGGCCGCGTCTTCTGGCCGACCTGAGTGGTGAATCATCGTGTGGGCCTGTGGTGAGCGCAGGCCCGCGTCTGAGCGACTTCCGACGAGCGATGCCCGTCTCTGCCCGGAGGAACTTCGGCCTGGTCCAGCCGAGCGTCCGCTTGAGCGGCCGGAAGGTGTGCTCCACGTCGACGCGCCGGAGGCAGGCCCGCCGGCGCCGGTCGACGGTCTCGCCCCACGTGGCCGTGTCTCCGAGGACGAACTCACCGCCACGCGTGGGGCGGACGCTCGCGCATCACCCGGTCGTGGGCGACTACACCTCGTTGAAGCCGCGCGACGCGTCGTAGATGTCGGCCTCGACAACGACCACGAAGAAGAGCGTCACGACGTAATGGATCATCACGTGGTCTTCCCAGGCCGCGCGCGTCACAGCGTCTTTCGTATAGGCAAGGTGACTGTCGGCGCCTTCAGGCTCAGCTGCGATCCTGTTGACGAGACGCAGGAACTTCTCGCGGTCTTCGGCCGGTATGTAGTCACGGAACCGCGCGACCTGCTCGGTGAACTGCACGCGTCTCTTCATCGAGGCGGATTCTATGGACACGGCGAAGATCCCCGCCGGGAATAGTGGCCCGGGCCCTCATCCCGTCGCGTCGCCCGATGCCCATCAGGCTGTCGAAGGGAACATGGTCTTCGCTCCACGAGGTCTGCCCGGTGGTGGGGTACGTGCCGTGATCAGCAGCCACGATGCCGCCGTTCTGAACCCGCAGAAGGTCAAGCAGGGCCGAGGGCAGCCTCACACCGAGCGCACGCTCGGCTTCTCGCACCATCGCCTCCGTCAGGAGCTGCTGGACGCCGTAATCACCCTTACCCCAGAACGTCGCCGTGACCTCGTCGAATCGTCCCATGACACGCACCCTACGGTTCAGCCGCACGGGTTCACCTACAAGATCATTTCTTGGTCCGGAAAGACCCGTCGTAGGCAAAACCAAAGAGCCGCCCCGAGTGGCGGCTTGGCCCGCTCGATCGCCTGCTTCGGCCCGTCGGGGCCAACTGGCGGCAGACAGACGGTGATGCGCCCTTTGCCCATGGCGCCCCTTGAGTCGTGTGGACCGTGCTCGGCTCGGCCTGCCTTGGCCGGCTGCGCCGGTCGGCCGACCGGCGCAGCCGAGCCGCCGGACTGACGGATGCCGACGGTCGCGTTCGGGGTCTTGACGGTTTCGGCTTCGGATACGAAGAATGAGCGCGACGTTGACAACGTTGTCTTCGATTCCGTTCCAGGAGGCGTATCCGCGTGAACCACCACCCGGCCGAGCTGAGCAGGCGCCGATTCGCCCAACTGGCAGGCGTAACCCTCGCGTTGGCGACGGCTTCGTCCCTCGGCGTGCCATCGGCCGTGGCCGACGGCCGACCGGTCGTCCATCGCCCGGCTGCTCCCGACGGCATCGCTGACATCTACTACCGGGTACTGCTCACCCACACCCGCTGGTCCGAGACCCAGTGGGACGCGGCCAAGGGGTACTACACCGCGAAGGACTTCGGCTTCGCCGTCGTCCTCGGCAACGCCCTGCTGCTCACCCGTGGTACGTACGACGCCGAGCGGGCCGGCATCGACGAGAAGACTCTGCTCTCCCGCACCATCGACACGATCAAGCACTTCGCCGCCTCGAACCGCCTCACCGGTGGCACCGAATGGGGCCGCACGCTCTTCTTCGACACCACTTTCCAGCTCTACTTCGTCCTTGCCGCGCGCCTTCTCTGGGACCGGTTGGACAGCGCGACGCGCGACAAAGTCGACACGATCGCGCAGGCACAGGCCGAGTTCACCACCGGTCTCGGTACGGGTGACGACCCCGCGTCGGGAGACTGGACGCCGCACGGCCTCACTGGCGGATTCGTGGGCGACACGAAGCTGGAGGAGATGGGCGTCTACGCGCAGTCGCTGGCTCCCGGCCTCGCCTGGGCGCCCGACAGCGCGAAGTATCGGCAGTGGAAGGACGCCTTCGGCCGGTGGAGCCGTAACGAGGCCGGACTGCCGGCCGCGGACCGCGTAAATCCGGCCCTGGTCGACGGCGTCGCCATCAGCGACAACACCGCGCAGAACCTCTACGACAGCTTCATCGTCGAGAATCACGGCTCGTTCGGCCCGCACTACCAGTCCGAGCTGTGGCGAACGTCCGGGCGTAACGCGGCGCACTTTGTAACCGCCGGCCGGCCGATGCCGGAGGTCCTGACGTCCCAGCCGAATGCCGGTCTCCTGTGGGAGACGCTCCTTCTGGTGATGAGCGATTCGGGCGAGCCGCTGATGCCGATGGTCAACGACCGTGAGCACCTCTACGGACGTGACGTCATCCCGGTCGCGTTCCTCGCCCAAGTAATCGGGGACCGGGCCGCCGCCCGCGCCGAGGCCGCGCTGGCCGAGCGCCTGGAGGCCTACCAGGCGTACCCGCCGGTCAACCGGCTGACCAAGTTCTCCGGGGAACCCAAGTACGAGCCGGAGGCCCGCGCCGAGATCGCCATCAGCTATCTGTTGCACGAATGGCGGGCCGCTCAGGGCAGGGCCGTGCGCCCCCTCACGGAACGGGAACTGTTCGAACGGGCCAGCGGTGTACGGGACTTCGGCAGCGCGCCGGGCCTCGTCGCGCACCAGTCGCCGAGGGCCTGGGCCGGGGCCGTCAGCAAGCCCGGCTTCGTCAAGTTCGCCTGGCAGCCCGCCCACGACGACTGGCTGTTCGCCCTCGGCGGGACCACACCCATGTTCCTTCCCGCGACCACCGCCAGACCCGCCGCCCGTTCCGTCACCACGTACAGCGAACTCCGTGACGGCTTCGACGCCAGCGCCACGCTCCTCACGCTGCCCACGGGCTTCGCGGGTTTCACCACCCTTCCCTCCGGTGACGTCGTCTACGCGACCAGCGGCACCTCCGCCGGCGAGGGCCGCCTCGACGTGCACAACTTCACCATGCCGGGTGTCGCCGGTCTCGACGGCGGCCGTACCTACACCGCCGCCGAGGGAGCGACCACCGTCGCCGCCAAGGACAGCGGCGCCGCGACCCCGCCGCCGGCCGCCGGCGGGCGCACGGACGACATCACCCTCGCCAGGGCTTCCTACAGGTACATGAGGATGCAGGGGATCATCCCGGACCCGAAATACGGCTACTCCCTGTACGCGATCGAGGTCCGCGACGGTGCCGAGGGCGCGGACCTCGCCCGGGGTGCGACCGTGACCGCTTCGTCCTCCGACGCGGGCAAGGGCGCGGCTCTGAGCGTCGACGGCGACCTTACGACGCGCTGGGCCGTCGCTGTCGCGGACCGCACACGGGCGGACAGCTGGATCACTGTCGACTTCGGACAGGAGCGGGAGTTCGACCGTGTGACCCTCCGCTGGGAGTCCGCCGCGGGCCGTGCGTACGCACTCCAGGGCTCGGCCGACGGAAAGACCTGGACAGACCTGGCGCGCTACCCGAAGGCCGACCTCATCAGCACCGGAGGCTGGATCTCGGTGGACGGGCGCGCGGGCCTCGTCGTACGCGGTGCCAAGAATGCGCTCGCCGTCTACGGTGACACGCTCATCCTCTCGGACGGGCCGGCCGAGGCCGTCGTCGTGGAGGGCTACGCCGACGGTGATCCGTCCGAGGTGAAGGCGGCCGCGGGGCGCGAGGCACCCGGCTCGGGCCATCCCGACGTACGGGCGAGCACGGCGGGAGGGCACCTGAGCCTGTTCAACCTGTCGTCCGCCGCGGTGACCACCACGGTGTCCGTGCCGCAGGACACCCGCTCGGTGCGGTTGTTCGCGGGCACGCAGACGGTGACGGCCGACGGCACCGACTACCGTGCCGATCTCCCAGCCGCCCGCGCGGAGGTGACGCCCGCCCGCTTCCTCCTGCGTCCGAGTGCGGGTGGGCGCGTTCCGGCCGGACTGCACGCCGAGGTGGTCGACGCCGCCACGCTCCGGCTCACAGGGCCTTCCTGCCGTCTACTGGTCACTCCAGTGGGCGGGCGTGCGACGCACGTCAGCGTGCGCCGCGGTCGTACCGAGCACGTGACAGTGCCCGGTACCACCGCTTATCCACTCGCCGACGTAGCGCTTGGCCGGGTCACCTTCCCGACGGCGCCGCTCCCGTCCGGCATGTCCGACCCCGCGGCGGCGGTCGACGGCGACCGGCACACATCCTGGAGTCCCGGGGCCGGCGGTCGCATGGTGGTAGATCTCGGGGCGCCGACGGCGATCCGCGAGATCCGGATCAGCTGGACGGGAGGGCATGTGCCGTCGGCGGAAGCCGAGTTCAGCGCAGACGGTCTGGCGTACGAACCGGTCGGGACCTTCCGCACCAGGGGCCGTGACGCGACGCTCACCGCGAAGGGAACCGCCCGCTACGTCGCCCTGCGGATCCGGGGCCGGGCCGGTAATGACGCACGGGTGGTATCGCTTTCCGTGATACCTGCCTGACTCCTGCGCCGAGTGACTTCGCCGAGCGGGCAACGACGGCCACGACACCTCGCCGTGGCCGTCGTCCGCCGAGCGGGACGACGGCCACGGCCGAGGGGAGACTGGCCGCCGACACAGCGAATCCGCCGGCCGTCACGTCGGGAGCCGACCACCCGTCACCAGCGGTGTCGGCTCGGGCAACGACGGGTCACCTCAACTGCGGTAGTGGCGAGTGTCGTTGTGGGGGAGTGGGTGTTACGACCTGTGGATCGGAGCCGCGCCGACCCAGCGGTGATAGGCGCCTACGTCGACGTTGCTGCCGCACAGGATGGTGACGACGTGTCGGCCGGCGAAGCGGTCGCGGTCTTCGAGGATGGCCGCGATGCCGAGCGCGGCCGACGGTTCGACGACGAGGCCGGCGTGGTCGAGGAGCATCCGCATACCGGCGATGATCGACGCCTCCTGGACCAGGACGGCGTCGTCAGCGACCAGGAGGAGGTCGTCGAGGACGGCCGGGATGGGGCGCCGGCCGGCGACGCCGTCGGCGATGGTGTCGGTCGAGTCGGTGGTGACGACGCGCCGTTGGTGCCACGAGTGTGTCAACGCCGGTGCGCCCAGCGGCTGGACGCAGACCACCTCGACCTCGGGTGCGCGGGCCTTCATCACGTGGCCCACGCCGGTGGCCAGCGCCCCGCCGCCGAGCGCGATCAGGACGGTGTCGAACGGCGGTACGGTGTCCACCAGTTCCAGGCCGATGGTCGCCGCGCCCTCGCAGGTCTCGATGTCCAGGCTGTCCTCGACCAGCCGAATGCCCTCGTACCGCGCCACGGCCGCCGCCCGTTCGCGGGCCAACTCGTGGTCGCCGTCGACCAGTTCGAGCCCGGCGCCCAGCGCGCGGATGCGGTCGAGCTTGGCCACGGTCGCGAAGCGGGATGCCACGACGGTGACGTCGAGGCCCCGGCCGCGACCGGACCAGGCGAGGGCTTGGCCAAGGTTGCCCGCGCTGGCGCACACCACCGCTCGCGAGCCACTGTCGGCGAGTTGGCCCGCGACCACCTCGGTGCCGCGGCCCTTGAAGCTGCGGACCGGGTTCGCCGTTTCGAGCTTGATGCTCACGGTGCACCCGAGTTCGGCCTCCAGCGCCTCGCATCGGTACAGCGGAGTGTTGAGAAAAACCGGGTCGATCACCTGGCGAGCCGCCAGGATCCGAGCGGTGTCGAGGCGCGTTCCCTGCACGGCACAGAGCTTAGGGCGTGTGGTGGAAGTAGCGTCGTCCGCCCGCGGGGCGGGGCTCGCGGCGGCTGGTGCGTGCGATCGCGAGGCGGAGGATCGCCCTCGTACCGGGCGTACTCGGGTGACCCGAGTACGCCGCGAGCGTGCGTGCCAGGCGTCGTGAGCCGGACGGGACTTTCACCACACGCTCTGGGTGTGCCGCTGCTCAGCGCCTCGTCTCGTACCTGGTCAGGATCACGCCGCCGGGAAGCGTCCGCGTCTGAACCAGGTTCAGGTGCACCCAGCTGTCCAGCGCGGTGAAGAACGGAGTGCCGCCGCCGACCAGGACCGGATGGGCGGCGATCGCGTACTCGTCGATCAGCCCGGCGCGCATGGCCGCCCCGGCGAGCGTTGCGCCGCCGATGTTCATCGGGCCGCCGTCCTCGGCCTTGAGCCGGGTGATCTCGGCGATCGCGTCGCCGGTGACCAGGCGGGTGTTCCAGTCGACCTTGTCGATCGTCGAGGAGAACACCACCTTCGGCGTGTCCCGCCAGTTCCGCGCGAACTCGATCTCCGCCGGGGTGGCGCCCGGCTGCTGGTCGCCGGTCGGCCAGTAGGAGCTCATCGTCTCCCATAGCTTGCGCCCGTACAGCGACAGGCCACTCGCCTGCTCGTGGTCGAGCCACCACTGGAACAACTCGTCGCTCGGCGGTCCGCTAAAGCCGATGTCATCGCCGGCCGCGGCGATGTAGCCGTCCAGGGTCAGGTTCATGCCGTAGATCAGTTTCCGCATGGCTCAGCCTTCCGTCCGTGGGTGTCCGGCGTATAGACCAGCGTGGCGCGGGAAACTCATCGGTGCGCGATCTGGGCTCGCCGGTAGTCCTCGTGCTCGGGGCTCAGCGTGGTGTACTCGGCCGACACGGGCGAGCCGCCTGATCTCGACCTCGCCCTCGCGAAGAAATGCCACGGATTTGAACTGATCATGGGTGACAAGGCCGCGAGACAGCCAAGAACGCCCAGGTCACGCAAGATCGACATGTCACAAGCGGCGAGACCCCACATCTATCGGGTTGCGGACCCGTGCGGGTTCGGGGCCCGGTAGGTGCTCTGGCGGTTGCGGACAGGTGCGCACCAGCCCCTGCACCGGTGGCCGCGAGAACGCCGAGCAGTCCTCATCCCTCCGTCGGTATCTCCTCGTCCTCCGACAGGAAGAACGCACCAACGCCAGGGGGCCAACGCAGTCAGACCCACAGCCGAACCGCCTCGCACCCAGAAGTCCAGGTCGCCGCCGACCTTGGTCTCGACCGGCTCGCAGAAGCTTTCAAGCCACGGGACTACATCGGCCACGATGTCACCGAACTCGCCCGCCTCGAAGAGCCGGCCCGACTGCCGGTCCCGACATGTCGCCCCCAAGGAGTCGTGTCCCGGTGCCGTCCGGGCCCGGTTTCGCCAGGCCCGGACGGCAGCCGCTTAATCTTTTATGGGACAGCCCTTGGTGCCACCGGCGCGTGCCGACGAGGATCCGGCGTGGTTCAAGAACCTCCAGGCGGGCCCGAGCGTCGGGGTGCAGGCCGGTGGCCGCCGGTTCACCGCTCTCGCCCGGGTCGCGTCTCCGGCCGAACGCGAGTCCCTCTGGCCTCAGGTGGGGCGCATCTTCCCGCTGTACGACGAGTACGCACAGAAGACCGACCGCGAAATCCCGATCGTCCTGCTCACTCCGCAGGACTGACGCGAGCCCAGCCACGACAGAGACCCGAACACCCAGCCGGCCACCCACGCGACAGGCGCGCCCGCCACCACGCGGCCGGGACGTGGGCACGGTCCTCGGCGGACGCCCGCGAGGTGCTGCTCATTCACCGGCCGTAACGCGCTGAGCCGATCGTTCCGCCGCGGGGAGGGTGGTGCACCGTCTCCTCAAGCGGAGCGGGCACGCCCGCCACAGCTCACGCCCCCGCCGCGGCGGGTGTGCAGGCCCGGAGCGACCCGCGGACCCGCGCTGCCCCTGACCGACTGAGACCGCGCGGGGCGAACACGGCCCCGGAGGTCAGGTGTCGTCCTCGATCTTTATTGCCTCCCTCAGGCTGTGCACGGCCGTGCCCTGCTTGCCTTCCTGTGTTTCGAGGAGAGCCGCGGCAATGGCGTCCAGCTTCAGCTGGATGGCGTGCTCCGCGCGGCGCTCGGAGTTTTTCAGCAGGGCCAGCAGCAGCAGCGTCACGGCGGTCATCGACTCGCCGGCGAGCAGCAACCAGGTCACGTCGAGCTTGGCGAAGTGCGCGCCGATGACTATGCCGACGAGGACCATGCAGGCCCCGAAGAATGCCGGTGAACTGGAGAAGTTGGAAGCGTACTCAGCAAGGCGGGCGAACCGTCCGGGCCTGTCCCCGCCACGGTTCGCGGGATGTTGAAGCGTCATGCACCCGACCGTACACACGTTCTTTCCATCCTCGGACGGCTGCGTCGGCCGTGCTGTGTTCGCCGGCGAACGGTACGAAACAAGGACGAGTTGTGCTTCACGCCGACCTTCGCCTCCTGAGCCGATCCTGCCGAGGCAATCGAACCCGAGGCGCCCCCCCCTGTCGGCGTAGTCGACTGATCCGCGTGCTCCACCGACACCGAGGGCGTATCCCGATCCGGATGCCAATGCGTGGGTCCCGAACGGCTCCAGCGCTGCGTTCAACAACCCGGGTCAGGACCGCCAACCCGGCAAACCAATGCGGTCACAGGGCCCTAGACGCGTTCGAGGGCGTGGTGGGGGAGTGAGGGGAGTTCGACCTCGATGAGGTCGGTGGGGCAAACGGTTTCGCCGTGGCGGACCACAGTCATGATGCCGGACTTGAAGGTGAATTCGCCGGACAGGGGGTCCAGGGGATGCCGATCTCCTCCTGCCGTCCGCGAGGGAAGCGGTGCCTCGTATCGCGCGGCTGATCGACGAGGTTCGGAGCCACAGGGTGCCGGTGATCTACGTGAACGACAACTTCGGTGAGTGGCGCTCGCACCACGGTGAAATCCTCGAAGCGGCCTTGGCCGGCCCGCATGCCGATCTGGTCGAACCCGTCAGGCCGACGGACGACTCCCTTTTCGTCGTCAAGGCGCGGCATTCGATCTTCTACGAGACTCCGCTGTCCTACCTGCTGTCCCAGCTGGGCGTCGGTCACGTGATCCTCTGCGGTCAGGTCACCGAGCAGTGCGTGCTCTACTCCGCTGCACGCGCACATCCGGCACCTGCGGGTGACGGTGCCCGAGGACGCCGTGGCCCACATCCATGCGGACCTGGCTGATGCCGCCCTCCAGCTGATGGAACGGAACATGGGTGTCGCCATCCGGAATACCGTCTCGATCGATTTCTGACTCCCTGCCCGTAGGAGACGCAGCGCCGAACGCGCGGGGTAATACGTCGAGCCGCATGCGGTTCCCTGCCCCGAAAAAGCTGTCTTATCGACGTGGTAGACGGCAAGGGGAATAGGAAATGCGAGTGGGGCGGACCGGTCGGTATCCGGTCCGCCCCACTCGTGCTGTGGCGCGATGTGTCAGAGGGGGCGGTGCCCTTCGTAGTAGCTGCCGAGCTGCTGGTGATAGCCGACGTCGCCGATGTGCTTGTCCTTGTCGAACTCCGGGGAGTCCTTGATCTGCTCCTTGGTGAGATCGACGAAGACCGTGCGGGCCGCCTGGTCCACCGTCCGTACGACGCCGGCCGGCAGCAGAACGTGCTTGCCGAAGATCCAGACGCCCGTGTCGACCACGAGGTACGCGGAGCTGACGTCGTCGGAGTGCTTGTCGACCTTACCGACGCTGCCGTCGGTCGCCTCGACCTTGTACCCGATGAGGTCGGTACCCGCAGTGTGGCCGGCGGTCGGCTGATAACCCCAGATGCTGTCGCTCATAAGACGTCTCCTTCATGCGTAGAAATGCCTTCCCCGTCACCAAGAACGCGAAAGACCGAGCGGATTCACGCCGCACCCGTAGGGCGGCGAGACGTTTTTGTCCTATTCATCGCTTGCCCGGGGGTGCGGGTCTCACACTCTCTGTCTTCGGAATGAATTCAGGAAGCGGACGCACAGGCATGTCCTCGCCGATCTCCACCTTTCTGGTTTCCGCAGGTGAGGGCCTAAAATTTCCCTGAAGCAACTGTTGGATGCGAGACGCGGCGGTGCGCCGTCATGTCGCCGCCTGACCCCTCGTCACCTCCCAGGATCATCCCGCAGCCTTCGGTTGCGGCACCGACCGGATTGGGAGCGTCCGGGGCGGGCACCCGACGGCGTGGATGTACGAACACGGTCCGTCGCGGAGAGGCAGGGCAGCTATGAGCGTCATCGAAGGTGCTGTCGATGTCGGTGTCCCCGTCCATATGGCCTACGACCAGTGGACTCAGGTCGAGTGCTTCCCCCGGTTCATGAGTGGAGTGCGCCGGGTGGAGCGGTCGCGTTCCTCGATGACGCACTGGGTGGTCAGGTTCGGCGGTGTGACCCGTGAGTTCGACGCGGAGATCACCGAGCAGCGTCCCGACGACCGAGTGGTGTGGCGCACGGCGGGCACGCCTCGGTTGACCGGCTCGGTGCGTTTCCGGTCGCTGGGGGACACCGGCTGCCGGGTTGTCTTCCGTATCGAATTCACTCCGCGCGGCCCGGCCGAGCGTGCCGGGGACGCGCTGGGCGTGGTTCGCAGGCAGGTGCACGGGGATCTTCGGCGCTTCAAGGAGTACATCGAGGGCCAGGGCCGGGCGACCGGGCAGTGGCGGGGAACGATCAGCGGCGGCCATGTGAAACCGGACTCCGACCGTCTGCCGCCGCGGGTGCCGAACTGGCCGAGCGGCTGAGACAGCCCGTACGACAGCGAAGAGCCGACAGCGAAGAGCCGAAAGCGAAGAACCGAAGTGGAAGGTTGGGGCGGTGCGAGAATCATCGAACGGTGATCCGGGTGGCGAGCAGGCGGAGATCACCCCGCCGAAGACCTGGGCGGCGGGTGTTCCGGCGGTTGCTCACGCGGTCCAGTACTCACTCGCCGAGACTTCGGCACGCCGTACGGCACTGAACCTGCTCGACATCAACCAGACCAGGGGCTTCGACTGCCCCGGGTGCGCCTGGCCCGACCCCGCGCCGGGCAAGCGCCACACCAACGAGTACTGCGAGAACGGCGCCAAGCACGCCAACGACGATGCCACCACGCGGCGCATCACCCCCGAGTTCTTCCGGCGGCATTCGGTCTCCGAACTGGCCCGCGGCTCGGACCGGTGGCTGAACCAGCAGGGTCGGCTCACCCAGCCCATGGTGAAGCGTCCCGGCGCGGACCACTACGAGCCGATCAGCTGGCATGACGCACTGGGCCTGATCGCCGACGAACTGCGGGCGATGGACTCCCCGGACGAAGCTGTCTTCTACACCTCGGGCCGGGCAGGGAACGAGCCCGCCTTCGTCCTCCAGCTCTTCGCCCGCGCCCTGGGGACCAACAACCTGCCGGACTGTTCCAACATGTGTCACGAGTCGAGCGGTTCGGCTCTCCACGAGACGCTGGGCATCGGCAAGGGCGACGTGAGCCTGCTGGACATCCACCACGCCGACCTGGTGCTCACCGTCGGCCAGAACCCGGGCAGCAACCACCCCCGGATGCTCTCCGCACTGGAAGAGACCAAGCGCGGCGGCGGGCAGATCGTCGCCGTGAACCCGCTGCCCGAAGCGGGACTCATGCGCTTCAAGAACCCGCAGAAACCGCGCGGGGTGGTCGGCCGGGGCACCAACATCGCCGACCAGTTCCTCCAGATCCGCCTCGGCGGCGACCTCGCCCTCTTCCAGGCGCTGAACCTGCTCCTGCTGGAGGCCGAGGACGCCGCACCGGGAACGGTCCTGAACCGGGATTTCATCGACCACCACACCACCGGCTTCGAGGAGTTCGCCCACCACATCCGCACCACCGTCTCCTGGCCGGACGTCCTGACGGCCACCGGCCTGACCCGCCGTCAGGTCGAGGAGCTGCGGGACCGGGTCCTGGCCAGCGAGCGGATCGTCGTCTGCTGGGCGATGGGCCTGACCCAGCAGAAGCACGGCGTGGCCACCATCCGTGAGCTGGTGAACTTCCAGCTCCTGCGGGGGAACATCGGCCGGTCAGGAGCGGGCGTCTGCCCCGTACGCGGACACAGCAACGTCCAGGGCGACCGGACCATGGGCATCTGGGAGAAGATGCCCCAGGAGTTCCTGGACGCACTGGAACGCGAGTTCTCCTTCACGCCGCCCGCCCACCACGGTCTGGACACGGTGGACTCCGTCCGGGCCATGCTGGAGGGCCGGACCAAGGTCTTCCTCGGCCTCGCGGGCAACTTCGTACGGGCCGCGCCCGACAGCGACCTCACCGAGAAGGCGATGCGCCGGTGCCGGCTCACCGCGCACATCTCCACCAAGCTCAACCGCTCACACACCGTCTGCGGCGACACCGCGCTGATCCTGCCGACTCTCGGCCGCAGCGAGAGGGACTGCCAGAACGGCGAGGAGCAGTTCATCACCGTCGAGGACTCCATGAGCCAGGTGCACGCCTCGTCCGGACGCCTGGACCCGGCCTCCAGCCATCTGCTCAGCGAGGTCGCGATCCTCAGCAGGCTCGCCCGCCGGACACTGGCCGACAAGGTGGCCGTCCCCTGGGAGGACTTCGAGGCGGACTACGGCAACATCCGCGACCGTATAGCGCGCGTCGTCCCCGGCTTCGAGAACTTCAACACCAAGGTGCGCAAGCCGGGCGGCTTCGCCCTGCCGAACCCGGTGAACGAGGGTGTCTTCCACACCCCCAGCGGCAAAGCGCTGTTCACCCGCAACCAATTCGAGGCGCTGAGCGCCCCGGAAGGCCACCTCCTGCTGCAGACGCTCCGCTCCCACGACCAGTGGAACACCGTGCCCTACACCACCGACGACCGGTACCGGGGGATCCACGGATCCCGCCGGATCGTGCTCGTCCACCCCGCCGACCTGCGTGCCCTCGGACTCGACGACGGCGCGAGGGCAGACGTGGTGAGTGTCTGGCAGGACGGCACCGAACGCCGCGCCGAGGACTTCCGGCTCGTCTCCTACCCCACGACTCCCGGTTGCGCCGCCGCCTACTACCCGGAGGCCAACGTCCTCGTACCGCTGGACAGCGTGGCCGACACCAGCAACACGCCGACCTCCAAGGGCATCGTCGTCCGCCTGGAGCCACGTGGGTGACATCGATGAGCGACGACGGTCAGCGGCTTCCCCGGAAGGCGGGCGCGGACGGGTGACGTTTGCCCCCGCGCTTCGCGGGTTACCTGTCGGACGCCACGTCAGCCGCGCTCATGGAAGGGAGTTCCGATGGCCGGAATGAAGGTGTCCGACTACATCCTCCAGCGGTTGCGCGAGTGGGAGGTCGACCACGTCTTCGCCTACCCGGGCGACGGCATCAATGGCCTGCTGGCGGCATGGGGCCGCGCCGACAACAAGCCGAAGTTCGTCCAGAGCCGGCACGAGGAGATGTCCGCCTTCCAGGCCGTCGGGTACGCCAAGTTCTCCGGCAAGGTCGGAGTCTGCGCGGCCACATCCGGGCCCGGCGCGATCCACCTTCTCAACGGCCTGTACGACGCGAAGCTCGACCACGTTCCCGTCGTGGCCCTCGTCGGGCAGACCAACCGCAGCGCCATGGGCGGCTCCTACCAGCAGGAAGTGGATCTCCAAAGCCTCTACAAGGACGTCGCCTCGGACTTCTGCGAGACGGCCAACGTTCCCGAGCAGTTGCCGAACCTCATCGACCGCGCCTTTCGCACCGCGTACGCGAAACGCACGGTCACGGCGATCATCCTGCCCGCCGATGTGCAGGAGCTGGAGTACAGCCCGCCGACACACGCGTTCAAGATGGTGCCCTCCAGCCTGGGCCTGGGCCGCTACGCCCCGGTACCGGCAGACGACGACATCCGGCGTGCCGCCGAGGTGCTCAACGCGGGTGACAAGGTCGCCGTCCTGATCGGGCAGGGTGCGCGCGGGGCGCGGGACGAGGTCGAGCAGCTGGCGGACGTCCTCGGTGCGGGCGTGGCCAAGGCTCTGCTCGGCAAGGACGCGCTCCCCGACGATCTGCCGTACGTCACCGGCTCCATCGGCCTGCTCGGCACCCGCGCCTCCTACCAGCTGATGAGGGACTGCGACACCCTTCTGATGATCGGCTCCAGCTTCCCGTACTCCCAGTTCCTGCCGGAGTTCGACCAGGCACGGGCGGTGCAGATCGACATCGATCCGCACATGATCGGTCTGCGGTATCCCTTCGAGGTGAACCTTGTCGGCGACGCCCGCGAGACGCTCCGGCGGCTGCTTCCCTCTCTGCGTCGCAAGGACCGGTCCTGGCGGGAAACGGTCGAGGAGAACGTCGCCCGGTGGTGGGAGGTCATGGAGCGTCGGGCCGCGGTGGACGCCGACCCCGTCAACCCGGAGTACGTGGTCCACGCGCTCGACGACATGCTGCCGGACGACGCCATCCTCACCGCCGACTCCGGCTCCGCCGCCAACTGGTACGCCCGTCACCTCAGGTTGCGCGGCCGCATGCGCGGTTCGCTGTCCGGCACCCTGGCCACGATGGGGCCCGGCGTGCCGTACGCCATCGGTGCCAAGTTCGCTCACCCGGACCGTCCGGCGATCGCGCTCGTCGGTGACGGCGCCATGCAGATGAACGGCATGATGGAGATGGTCACCGCCGCCAAGTACTGGCGGGAGTGGTCGGACCCCAGGCTGATCGTGGCGGTGCTGAACAACCGTGATCTCAACCAGGTCACCTGGGAGATGCGGGCCTTGTCCGGCGCACCGCAGTTCGAGGAGTCGCAGCACCTCCCCGACGTGCCCTACGCGGAGATCGCGCGGCGGATCGGTCTGGGTGGGGTCCGGGTGGAGAAACCCGAGCAGGTCGTGGGCGCGTGGGAGCAGGCGCTGGCGGCCCCTCGGCCCTTCGTCATCGACTTCCGTACGGATCCCGCCGTACCGCCGATCCCGCCGCACGCCTCCCTGGATCAGATCGAGGCCGCAGCCTCGGCGATCCTGCGGGGTGACAGCGACCGCGGCTCCATGATCAAGCAGGGCCTCAAGGCCAAAGTGCAGGAATTGCTGCCGGGCGGCAGCCACCGCGGCGACCGGCCCGGCGCTGTCACGCGACCCTCCGAGCGACAACGCCGGGAGGACGACGAACGACGCGGGTGAGCCGGTTGGCGGGTGCCGAAGTGCCTGTCACTTGCCGCGCGAACAGAGTTGCAAAAGGCGCCCGATCGAGGCTGCGCCTTCTCACGACCGACCTTTCTGAAAGGCTGACATGACCGACTCAGGGCCCCTGCCCGGACAGGACGAATCCTTCTGGATGGCAACCGCCGGCGCCACCGACCACCCGGCGCTGAGCGAGGACCTCACCGTCGACGTGGCCGTGTTGGGCGGGGGCATCGCCGGATTGAGTACGGCGTGGGAGCTGGCCGCCACCGGCAGGACGGTCGCCGTCCTGGAGGCCGACCGGATCGCCGCCGGGGTGAGCGGATACACCACCGCCAAAGTGTCCGCGCTGCACACCTTGGTCTACGACCGGCTGCGCCGGACACGGAACGAGGACGCCGCGCGGCTGTACGCGCGCTCGCAGCAGGGCGCGGTGGAACGGGTGGCCGAGATCGTCGCCACGCTCGGCATCGCCTGCGACCTGGAGCGCGCCCCCGCCTACACCTACGCCACGGAGCCAGACGCCGTCCCCGGACTCAAGGCCGAGGCCGAGGCGGCCACGGCGGCCGGGCTCACGGCGACGTACGTGGACCACACCGAGCTGCCGTTCGATGTGAGCGGCGCCGTGCGGGTGGACGCGCAGGCGCAGTTCCACCCCCGCAAGTATCTCCTCGCCCTCGCCGCCGACCTCCGGGCGAAAGGAGGTCTGATCTTCGAACGATCGCGCGCGACCGGCCTGTCGGAAGGCTCCCCCTGTCGGGTCACTGTCGAGTCCGGCCACACGGTCACGGCCCGCGACGTGGTGATCGCCACCCACTTTCCCGTCTTCGACCGGGCACTGATCTTCTCGCGGCTCTCCCCGCGCCGGGAGCTGGTTGTCGCCGCCCCGATCGCGGCCGGAATCGCGCCGACCGGCATGTACGTCACGCAGGAAGAGGGGAAGCGGTCGGTGCGCACCGCGCCGTTCGACGAGGAGCGCCGTCTGCTCATCGTCACCGGCGAAAGCTTCACCCCCGGTACCGGCGATCCCCGCGAGGGGTTCCGCCGCCTGGACGCCTGGACGCGCGCCCGGTTCCCGGTCGGTCACACCGCTTACCGATGGGCCGCCCAGGACAACGACTCCTCCGACACGGTGCCGCTCGTCGGCCCCTTCCATGTCGGCTCCCGTCACACGTACGTGGCCACCGGATTCGGCGGGTGGGGCATGAGTGGCGGCGTCATGGCCGGCCGACTCCTCACCGAGCTGATCGAGGGCGACGAGCCGCCGTGGGCCGCTCTGTACGACCCACGACGGCTGGCGAGCACCCTGCGCGAAGCGCCGGCCCTGCTGAAGCAACAGGCCGACGTCGCCAAGCACTTCGTGGGCGACCGGCTGCACACCACCCACGTGGACTCGGTCGCGGAGGTCCCGCCGGGCACCGGCGCGGTGGTACGGGTCGGCGGTCGGCACCGCGCGGTCTACCGGGACCCGGACGGCGTCGTCCAGGCGGTATCCGCCCGGTGCACCCACCTGGGATGTCTGGTGGCCTTCAACGACGCCGAGACCGCTTGGGAGTGCCCCTGTCACGGCTCCCGATTCGGTGTCGACGGTTCGGTGCGGCAGGGGCCGGCCGTCCGTCCGCTGGAGAAGTGGGACGCGCCGGGCGACTGACACCGACGCGCGCCCGCGTCGTTCGCTGCCGGATTGGCGGTCGTCTCTCGGGTTATACGACACCCACGTCAACCGGAAGAGGAGCCGTGAAGAAGAACATCTTCGTACTGGGCCTTGAGCAGTCCAACCTCCCGATGCTGCACCTGGTGCCGGACGCCGAGTCGCTCCGGTTCCACCAACTGCTCACCATCGGGGAGCTCCAGGGCGGCGAGGTCTCCGTGGACGACCTCATCACCAAGGCCGAAGGGGTGCTCGACGCCTTCGAGGGGAGCATCGACGCGATCGTCGGCTACTGGGACTTTCCGGTGAGCACTCTCGTTCCGATCCTCAGCGAGCGGTACGGGACTCGCAGCACGAGCCTGGAGTCCGTGGTCAAGTGTGAGCACAAGTACTGGAGTCGGCTGGAGCAGCGGAAGGTCACCGATCGGCACCCGCGCTTCGGCATGGTCGACATGGAGTCCGGCAACCCCGTGCCGCCCGACGGCGTGACCTTTCCGATGTGGCTCAAGCCCGCGCTGGCGTACTCGTCGGAGCTGGCGTTCGGCGTGGCGGACCTGGAGGAGTTCCGGGCGGCCGTGGAGGAGATCCGTGCGGGGATCGGCCGCGTCGGGCGGCCGTTCGAGGACATACTCGCCAGGCTCGAACTGCCGCCGGAGATGGAGGGCGTGGGCGGCCAGGTCTGCCTGGCCGAGGAGGCCATCGCGGGTGTCCAGGTCGCGGTGGAGGGCTATGTCGACCGGGGCGAGGTCACCGTCTACGGCGTGCTGGACTCCATCAACTACCCGGACTCCTCCAGCTTCCTGCGCCACCAGTACCCGTCCATGCTCCCCGAGCCCGTCCTGCGCGGGCTGCGTGATGTGACGGAGCGCGTCATCGGGCAGATAGGCATGGACGCGGCGACCTTCAGCGTCGAGTACTTCTACGATCCGCAGCAGGACGAGATCAACCTGCTGGAGGTCAACCCCCGGCACTCGCAGTCGCACGCGGAGATGTTCCAGTACGTCGACGGCGTACCCAATCATCACAGCATGATCGCCCTCGCTCTCGGCCGGGACCCCGCGCTGCCCTACCGGGCCGGAACGTATGCGATGGCGGCGAAGTGGTACTACCGCTGGTTCGCCGACGGAGCCGTGCACGACGTCCCGACGCCGGAGGACATCGCGCGTGTGGAGCGGGAGATTCCGGGCGTACGGATCGACATGGTGCCCACGGAGGGACAGCGGCTGTCCGAGTCACCCGGCCAGGACAGCTACAGCTACGAAGTCGCCCACATCTTCACCGGCGGTGACAGTGAGAAGGACCTGCGGGAGAAGTTCGACCGCTGTGTGGCCGCACTGGACCTGGCATTCGACGAGACGCGGCCCGGCGGACGAGGCGAGAAGAACGCCTGACCGCCCCAGGCCGTGAGCCCGTGCACCCGCAAGGTAGGGAGAGCCGCCCGCATGCGCTACGTGACCAACCTCCCCTCGGAGACGAAGGAAGAAGAGAACGTCGTCATCCCGGTGTCCGACGGAACCCGGCTGTCGGCCCGTGTCTGGCGTCCCCTCTCGTCCGACGCCGAGCCGGTGCCCGCGGTCCTGGAGTACATCCCGTACCGCAAGCGCGACCTGACGGCCGTACGCGACTCGATGCACCACCCCTACATCGCCGGTCACGGCTACGCCTGCGTCCGCGTCGACCTGCGCGGCACCGGGGACTCCGAGGGCGTGCTGACGGACGAGTATCTGGAGCAGGAGCAGCGCGACGCCGAGGACATCCTCGCCTGGATCGCCGAACAGCCGTGGTGCGACGGCTCCACCGGCATGATGGGCCTGTCCTGGGGCGCGTTCGCCGCGCTCCAGGTCGCGGCCCGGCAGCCGCCGAGCCTGCGGGCGATCGTCATCGCGTCCTTCACGGACGACCGCTACGCCGACGACATGCACTACATGGGCGGTGCCATGCTGTCCGACAATCTGGCCGAGGCGGGCACCATGTTCGCCTATGCCACCTGTCCGCCCGACCCCGCGGTGGTCGGGGAGCGGTGGCGTGAGATGTGGCACGAACGGCTGGAAGCCACCCGCCCGTGGGTGGTGGAGTGGCTGCGGCACCAGCGGCGCGACGACTACTGGCGGCACGCCTCGGTCTGCGAGGACTACGGCGCCGTGCGCTGCCCGGTACTCGCCTCCAGCGGCTGGGCCGACGGGTATTCCAACGCGGTGATGCGGCTGCTCGGCAATCTCGATGTGCCCCGCAGGGGCCTGATCGGGCCCTGGTCCCACAAGTTCCCGCACCTCGGCGAGCCCGGCCCCGCCATCGGCTACCTCCAGGAGGTCGTGCGCTGGTGGGACCACTGGCTCAAGGGGGCCGAGAACGGGGTCATGGACGGACCGATGCTCCAGACCTGGATGCAGGAGAGCGTGCCTCCCTCCACCTCGTACGAAGAACGGCCCGGCCGCTGGGTCGGCGAGCCGAGCTGGCCCTCCCCGAACGTCGAGCGCGTCACCCACCCCCTGACCCGGCACCGCATCGGGGCGCCGGGGGACACCGCCGCGACACCCGAGAGCGGCGGGGCGACCGAGCCGATGACGGTGCAGTCCCCGCTCTCGGTTGGCCAGTTCGCCGGCAAGTGGGCCTCGTACAACGCGCCCCCCGACCTCCCGTACGACCAGCGCGAGGAGGACGGCGGCTCACTGGTCTTCGACACCGAACCGCTGACCGAACCGGTGGAGATCCTCGGCCCGGTCGCCGTCGACCTCGACGTGTCCGTCAGCGAACCGGTCGCGACGGTCGCCGCGAGGCTGTCCGACGTGGCTCCCGACGGGAGTGCCACCCGTGTCTCGTACGGTGTCCTGAACCTCACGCGCCTCGACGGCGGGAACGCCCCCCAGGCGCTGGAGCCCGGCCGGCGCTACCGAGCCACCGTCGACCTCAACGCGGTGGCCCAGCACTTCCCGCGCGGGCACCGCGTCCGCCTCTCGCTCTCCACGTCGTACTGGCCCCTCGCCTGGCCGCCACCCCGTCCGGCGCTCCTGAGCGTGTACGAGGGCGCCAGCACACTCACGCTGCCCGTCCGCCCCACGGCCTCGCCCGACGAGGGACCGCCACCGAGCCCGTTCGGCGAGCCGGAGAGCACGCCGCCCCTGGACGTCACACAGCTGACGGACCCCGAGGAACGCTGGCTCGTCACACGTGACCTGGTCGGATACAACGCCGAGCTGGAGATCGTGAAGGACCGGGGACTGGTCCGCTTCGAGGACATCGGTCTGGAGGTCGGCCGCAGGGCCCGCGAGCGGTACTCGTCGGTGGCCGAGGAATTCACCTCCGTCCGCGGCGAGTCCACCTGGACGATGAGTTTCCGGCGGGACGCGTGGGACGTACGGGTGGAGACCCACACCGTACTGACATCCGACGAGGAGCGGTTCTTCGTGGATGCCACCCTCGACGGATACGAGAACGGCCGCCGCGTCTTCTCCCGCACCTGGAACGAGACCGTGCCACGCGACCTCCTGTGACCCGCTGATCCGCCGGACGAGGAGCCGTCGCGGCGCAGCGCCGCCCACCCTGTATCGGTGACCTGCGGCGCTTCAAGACCTTCATCGAATCCCGGGGCACCGGAAACGAGACCGGCGCCCACCGCGGACAGGTCTGACACCGGTCAGGCTGCGCGCGCGGCTTTCTCGGCGGCCGACCGTACGTCGTCGGCGCTGATACCCGCGGCTGCCGCGTGTTCCGCGACGGCGTTCTCGGCCGCAGCCGCCGCTTCCACCCACGGTCGCCAGTCCTCCGGGGGCGAACCATGCGCGCGGGCCTCCTCGGCCGCCGCGTTCAACGTCCGCTGAAGATCGATCAGTGATTCCGGCACTCCGCTTTCGTTGGTCACGGGGGCATCGTAGGCGGTGGGGATCGGAGAACGGGGCTCAGTTCCCACGCCGCTCGTGCCTTCGCGGTCATGCCTTCGCGGTCATGCCGGGACGCGGGCCATCCCGGCATCCGCCGGGATGGCCCCCGGGTGTGAGGCCGTTGTGGGGTCAGCGCCCTGCCGTTGCGACGTCCTTCGGCGTCCGGGGCAGCGTTCGGGGAGCGGCGGGCAGGGTGGTGCTCACACGCCTCTGCCGCGCGACCTGCGTGAGTTCGGCGCGGCCGAACAGGAGGGCGTAGCCCGGTGGGAGTTGCGTGAGGACTCGGCTGAGGACATCGCTCCCGGCGAGGCGACCGACGAGGGTGAGCACCGTGCTGGAGTCCCAGCGGGTGGTGGCCGTGGTGCCGCCGGAGCGCGCGGCCAGTTCCTTCACGAACTCCTGGCCGGTGAGGGGTTCGGCCGGGGCGACTTCGTTGAGAAGACGAGCGGCTTCGGCGGGCATCCGGGCGGCGAGGAAAGAGCGTTCGCTGTCGGCGAGTTGTCCTCCGAGGGCAGTCAGAACACAGGTCACCGACTCCTCGGCTCGCTCACGGGTGGGGTACGCGCCTTCGTAGCGCACCGTCTCAAGCATCCGCTCGAACGTCATGATCTTCGATGGAGCTGCTGCCTGGGCATGCATGGGCAGGTGCCTTCCTCGTCGTGGGGGTGTTCTCGCCAACAAGGCAGACAGAGCTGTTCCGCGCCTTTGCGGATGTCCTGTCGTCTTCCGGTCCTGACTGGTCCCGGCCCGTGTCGGGCCGGGACCAGTCAGGACCAGGTCTCTGCAATGGGTGGGGAGTCGGGCCCGCCTGCTCGATCCTGCGGGCCATGGGATTCTCAGCATCCCATCGAATCCGTCAGCGCCAATGCCGCCACGTCGGGTGCCCCGGCTCTCGCGGCCCATGCGCGAGAACGCTGGAAATCTGCTGGGGACGGCGGACGGGAACGGCGACGAGGCCGGCGTCTTGCGCAGACGGATCTGACGCGCACCGGGGTCGAACGGGGCGGGACTATGATTCTCCCGGCCCTCGGCTCCTGACGTGAGGGGCCCGTCAAGGACTTGAGGAGCACCAGGTGGCGGAGGGCGCGGCATGACCGGGAGCGAGATCTCGGTGCCGCCTGCCAAGTTCGCCCACTCCGCTCTCCTTTACCGGGGCCCCGAGGAGTACGTGTCGGCGGTGAGCGGCTTCGTCCGGGCCGCGGTCAAGGAGGACGAGCCGGTGTTCGTCGCCGTGCCCGGAACGCGCCGGGGCGCCCTGCGCCAGAGCTTCGGACAGGATCTCGCTCCCGAACGCATGGTGGACATGGAGGACCTGGGCCGCAATCCGGGGCGGATTCTCGCTGCCTTGCTGAGTTTCGCCGAAGAGCGGCCGGGGCGGCCCATTCGCGTGGTCCAGGAGCCGTTGTGGCCAGGTCGTTCGCCGGCGGAGATCCTGGAGGTCACACGCCACGAGGCCCTGACGAACATGGCTTTCGCGGCCTCCGCCGCCACGTTCCTCTGTCTGTACGACGTCGGTGCACTGCCTCCCGCCGTACTGGACCAGGCCCGCCGTACGCACCCTTCGCTGGTCGCGGACGGAGGCGCCCGCGCCAGCGACACCTACACCGATCCGCTGTCCGTCAACGCCCAGTGCGACCGGCCGTTGCCGGAGCCCGCTGTCACCGTGCCCGCCCTCGTCTTCGGCGCGGGGCAGATCGCCCACGCCCGGAAGTACACCGAGACCCGGGTCCGGGGCACCTTGCTCAGCGCCGCGCGCCGGGGAGATCTCGTGCTGGCGGTCGGCGAGGCGATCGCCAACTCCGTCGCGCACGGCGGCGGCAGAGGCACTCTGCGGATCTGGACCGTGGAGGGCCGGACCGTCGTCGCCGAGATCCGGGACAACGGTCGGCTCCTGGACCCCCTCGCCGGGCGGCGCCGCCCGCACCCCGCGTCGGCCGACGGCGGCCGGGGCCTGTGGATGATCCATCAGCTGTGCGACCTGGTGGAGACCAGGGCTGCCGGCACCGCCCTCACGCTGCGCCTGCACATGGACATCGGCTGATTCCACATCCCCTCCGGCCCTGTTGGTGCGTCCTCCTGGATTAGTGCACATTGACTTCGGCAACTAGTGCAGATTCACTAGTATTTTGCTGGTGTCCATGTACTACTCCGGGGTAAAGATGCGGCAGCTGACGACGAGGCGCCCCTCGGCTGAGGGGCCTCACTGGAATCCGTGGCGCGGTTGTGTGTGGCACTGGAGCAGAAGGGGGTGCGGTCAGCCGTGACCGCGCACGCGTTTGAATCACGCATCGCCGTTCGTACGGGCGTGGCGCGGGTGACCCTCGTCGGGGAACTCGACCTGGACACCGCTCCCCACGTCCGGGAGGCGGTCGCCGCGTGTCTGGCGAAGCGGCCGAAGAGCCTGTGCCTTGATCTCACGAGCGTCGGTTTCTGCGACTGCGCCGGGCTCAACGCCCTGTTGGCCGCACGGATCTCCGTCCTGGAAGCCGGTGCCGCTCTTGTCGTGGAAGGCATCGGGCCGCAGCTCGCCCGGTTGCTGACTCTTGTCGGGGCCGACGACATCCTGACCGACGAGCGAGTCCGGCAGGCACGGCGCCGCCGGGCCCCCGCCGAGGCGGGGCGGCCACTGCCCACCGGGCCCGCGAGGCCCCCTCTGACATGATCGTGCGGGCCGACACGACCGAGGATGCTCCGATGACTTCACCACCACCGCGCAGCGGCCCTGTCCGGGTGCTGCTGGTCGAGGACCACGACATGGTGGCCGAGGCGATATGCCTCGCGCTGGAACGCTCGCCCGATCTGGAGATCGTGGGACGTTCGGCGTCGGTGGCGTCGGCACTGGCGGACGCCGGCCGGTACGAGCCGGACGTCGTACTGATGGACCGGCGGCTGCCGGACGGTGACGGTGTCTCCGCCATCGTCGATCTGAAAGCGGTCGTACCGGCCGCACGGGTTCTCATTCTGGCCGGCGAGGGCTCCGCGTCCGTGGCTGCGCGGGTGGCGGAGGAGGGCGGAGCGGGGCTGATCCTGAAGGCGAGCGGCCTGAGTGAGCTGGAGGACGCTGTGCACCGCGTGGCGGCAGGGGAAGTGGTGTACAGCCAGGAAGTGCTCGGCGACGTGCTGGGGCGGCTGAGCGGCCGGGTGCCCGGAGTCGGCTCCACACTGACTTCGCGCGAGCGGGAGACTCTGAACCTGCTGGCGGAGGGCCGCAGCACCGCGGACATCAGCGACCGGCTGGGGGTCGCCCTCAACACGGTGCGCAACCACATCCAGCGCGTGCTGAAAAAGCTCGGAGCGCGTTCCCAGCTGGAGGCCGTGACGATCGCGCGACGCGAGGGGCTGCTCAAGTGACGCCGAAGCCGCAACCGGACAATGCGGTGCGGAAGCAGGCTGCCCCGCTCTCCGAGACGGCGTTCACGCTCCTCGTCCAAGGGGTGCTGGACTACGGGATCTTCATGCTCGACCCGCAGGGGTACGTGATCAGCTGGAACGCGGGCGCGGAACGGATCAAGGGCTACCGGGCCGACGAGATCGTAGGGCGGCACTTCTCGACCTTCTATCCCACCGAGGACAAGTCGGCGGGCAAGCCCCAGTGGGAGCTGGAGACAGCTGTCGTCGAAGGCAGGCTGGAGGACGAGGGCTGGCGGATCCGCAAAGACGGCTCCCGGTTCTGGGCGAACGTCGTCATCACCGCACTGTGGGACGACAAGGGCGTGCTCCGAGGTTTCGGCAAGGTCACCCGCGACATGTCCGAACGACGGGCCGCGCAGCAGGCGCTGAGCGAGCGGCGCCGCCTGTTCGACCACCTGGTTCAGGCCCAGGAGACGGAACGGCGCCGTATCGCGTGGGACGTCCACGACGACTCGATCCAGACGATGGTCGCGGTGGGAATGCGTCTGCAACTACTGGCCGAGCGGTTGCCCGATGAGAGTGCCGCCGAACTGGCTCGCCTCGACACGTCGGTACGTGAGGCGATCAGCCGCCTGCGCAATCTCACCTTCCGACTGCATCCGCCAGGAATCGACCGCCACGGCCTCATCGAGGCGCTCTCCAACCACCTGGATGACGTGGCGGGAGCCTGGGGGTTGGCATCCTCCTTCGAACACCGGCTGGATCGTGAGCCCACCCCCGAGACGGCCATCACCATCTTCCGCATCGCTCAGGAGGCACTGCTGAACGTGCGCAAGCACGCCCGGGGGAGTTCGATCCTGCTCCAGGTCAAGTCGGTGGACCGGGGGATCCTGACCCGCGTCGTGGACGACGGCATCGGCGAACCGATGTCTTCGAACGCCGTGCACGACCATTTCGGCATCATCGAGATGCGGGAGAGAGCCGAGACGGCGGGAGGATGGTGGTCCATGCACAGCAGGCCCGGAGAGGGGACAACAGTCGAATTCTGGGTGCCGGGCCTGGAGCCGGCCGCAGCACCGACAGACGAACCGCGATGACCACCGGGGCGCCGCAGGAGCCCGCCGACCCGCCGTTGACCGTGATTCTCTGCGACGACAACGAGATTCTCCTCGACGCCCTGCGCGAGGTGGTGCGGGCACAGCCCGATCTGGAAGTCCTTGGCACGGCGTCGGACGCCGAAGAGGCACTTCGGCTCGTTCGCCGGCACAAACCGGACCTCGTGGTCGTCGACGTCCGCTTCCCCGGCGGCGGTCACCTCGTCGCTCAGGAGACGCTACGAACCTCGCCGGACACCCGGATGCTGGCCTTCTCCGCGTACGACGACAGCAGCTCCGTGGAGCAGATGCGGCGTGCCGGCGTGAGTGAGTACATGGTCAAAGGAGTGACCAACGCCGAGTTCCTGGCGGCATTGCGCAGGCTGGGCAAGCGCCGGTGAAGACGGCCCTGACGGCGGCGTCAGGGCCACCGGCGGCTCCGGAGGATCCACGTTCCCCGAGTCTGTGACGCGCGGTCCTACGAACTCTTCGGGAGGGTGAAGACGAAACGTGCGCCCGGGGTGTGGTGGGGGTCGAGAGAAATGGTGCCGCCGTGGTATTCGACGATCTTCTTGCACAGCGCCAGGCCGATGCCGTTTCCCGAGTACTGCTCGCGCGTGTGCAGGCGCTGGAAGACGACGAAGACGCGGTCGGCGAACTCGGGCGCGATGCCGATGCCGTTGTCCTCGACGGCGAACTCCCGGTTCCCGTCGGTCTGCCGGGCGGAGATGTGGATGTGCGGAGTGCGGTCGGGATCTCGGAACTTGATGGCGTTGGTGAGCAGGTTCTGGAACAGCATGCCGAGTTGGGTGCGGTCGCCCTCGACGGCGGGCAGCGGGTCGTGGGTGATGAGGGCGCCCGATTCCTCGATGCTCTCGCTGAGTGTGTAGAGGGTGCGGTCGTAGACGTCTTCGAGGTCGACCGTGCCATGGTCGGCGAGGAGCCGGCCGACGCGGGAGAACGCCAGCAGGTCGTTGATCAGTCCCTGCATGCGGTTGGCGCCGTCCACGGCGAAGTCGATGTACTGCCGTGCCCGGTCGTCGAGTTGCGCGGAGTAGCGGCGTTCCAGGAGCTGGCAGAAGCTGGCGACCTTGCGCAAGGGTTCCTGGAGGTCGTGGGAGGCGACGTACGCGAACTGTTCCAGTTCGGCGTTGGAGCGGCTCAACTCCTCCGCTTGGGCGGCGAGTTCGGCGGAGGCGGTGTCGCGGTGGCGCAGTTCGGCCGCGAGCCGCGCGCGCATGGCCTCGATGTCCGCAGCGAGCAGCCGCAGGTCTGCGGGGCCCGACCCGGTGACCGGGTGGTCGAAGTCGCCCGCGGCCACGGTGCGTACGTCGGCGGAGAGCCGGTCCAGGTGGTTGGTGACTCCGCGGCGCAGGGCGACGACGACGGAGCCCGCCAGGGCCAGGATCACCAGGGCGATGGCCGCGAAGGTCCAGTTCCGCAGGGCGCGGGCGTCCAGCAGGTCCGCACGTGCGGAGGCACGCTCCTCGTTCAGATGCCGCTGTTGGTCGGTCAACGCGGTGCGGAGCGGGTCGAAGAGCGTTTTCCCCTCCTCCGCGCGCTGTTGCGCCAGCGCGGTGGGGGCGGCGGATGCGGCGATCGGCTCGGCCACCCGGGACTGCCAGCGCTCCGCGAGGCTCCGCACCTTGTCGAGGTCCCGCAGGCTCTCGCCGTCCCCGGCGATCAACTCCCGCAACTGCCGTTCGGCGGCCTCTTGGCGGCCCAGGCCGTCGCGGTAAGGCTTCAGGAATTCCTGACGGGCGGTCATACCGAAGCCGCGAATGCCGGTCTCCTGATCGACCAGCGCACCCTCCAGCCGGACCGAGGCGATCAGGGCCGGCGAAGAGCGGTCGACGAGCTGGTTGTTGATCGACGTGGAGCGCGCGAAGATCCACGACCCGCACAGGACGAGTGCGAGCAGCAGTACCAGTGCCACGGCGGTGCCCGCCGCCACCCACTGGCGAGTGGTCCACCGGGGGAGCCGAGCGGCCACGCTACTGCCGGGGTGTCCGGATCTGTCCAAGTCCTCGTTGTCCTCGTTGTCCTCGTTGCTCACGACGCGCTCTCCTCGCTTGCCCCACGGGCTCGGAGAGTCTCCGAGTCAGCGGAGTGTACCGTTGCCTGACAACAACAGTTGTCGCGGGTGGTTGGCGGCCCTAGAGTGCGCCCCATGGTCACCGATGTCACCACCTCCGCCGAGGAGCGGGAACTGACCGAACTGGCGGAGAAGGCGGTGAACGAACTGGTACGCCGTATGGTCGGCCAACTCCCGGACTCCCCTTCAGCGGACCTCCGGGACGCGTCGACGGAGCAGACGGGCGCCGAACCGACTGCCGGTAATCCGCTGGATCATCTGCGTGCCCTGGCCCACCTCAGCCGGGCGGTGACCCGGTGTGCCCAGCAGGAGGCCGCCGCGGCGGCCCGGGCAGGCGCCAACTACCCCCAGCTCGGCGCGGCGTGGGGAATCAGCCGGCAAGGCGCGCGACAGCGCTGGCCCGGACTCGTCTTCACCGCCCGGCCCGCCTCACGCCCACTGCCCAACACCGAGCACAGGAGTCCCACCGTGAATGCCTTCAGCGCCGACCGGCCCTACAACGTGCTTCTGGTCGAGGACGATCCGGCGGACGCCCTGCTGATCGAGGACGCACTCGTCGAACGCGGCATGGCACGCAGCATCGCCCAGGTCCCCGACGGCCTCGCGGCCCTCGAATACCTGCGCGATACCGCCAACGAGCGCCCCGACCTGATCATTCTCGATCTGAACATGCCTCGGATGAACGGCAGGGAACTGCTCGCGGCACTCAAGAAGGACCAAGACCTGGGCAGCATCCCTGTCGTCGTCCTCACCACCTCAGCAGCCCCGGACGACATCGCGGGCGCGTACCGGCAGCACGCCAACGCGTACGTGGCCAAGCCCATCAACCTGACGGAGTTCATCGAGGCCGTGCAGGGGATCGACGCCTTCTTCCTCGAAACCGCCACCCTCCTGCCCCGCTCGTAACCCACTGAGTTCTGGCTCGCGGGCCGATCCCGAATGTCGCCGCCCCGCCCGGGTGCGCCGTTGGGGACCTGGATTGCCGGATGCATGACGAGGGTCTGCCTCGGCACCGTACTGGGTAGTTGTCTCACGCGAACGTGAGCGGACTCACGGAAGCGCGCAGCGCTGGCGCGTGGAGCAGGAGCGTCATCGGCTACCTACCGGTTGAGGAGGCCGCACGTGCCGCCTACAGGGCGATCACAGGAATTCGCGGACGCCGGCGATCACCAGGCGCAGGTAATCGTGGTGGGCGCGGGCCCGGCGGGTTCGACCGCGGCCCTCTACCTGGCACGGGCGGGCTTGGACGTATTGCTGCTGGAAAAGGGAACGTTCCCCCGGGACAAGGTGTGCGGTGACGGCCTTACCCCACGAGCCGTACATCAACTGGTCAGAATGGGTGTCGACATCGATGCCCCGGGCTGGCTGCGCACCAAGGGAATGCGCTGGATATGCGACGGACGTGAGGTGCATATCGACTGGCCGCGCTCGGGAAGTCAGCCGGACTTCGGCCTCACCCGCAGTCGTCACGACTTCGACGACATCCTGGCCCGCCAGGCGGTATCCGCCGGAGCCCGGCTGCGTCTGGATACGAAAGCGACAGGCCCTCTGACCGACCGCGGCGGGCGCATCGTCGGCGTGTGCGCGACCACCGGAGCTGACAAGCAGCCACAGACGTACCACGCCCCCGTGGTGATCGCCGCTGACGGAGCGTCGGCGCGAACAGCCCTGGCCATGGGGCTGGAACGCGATCGAAGCAGACCGCTCGCCACCGCCGCTCGCCGTTACTACCGGAGCAGTGTCCGCACACATGACCCGTATCTGGAGCTCTGGGCCGATCTGCTCTGCTCCCGCACCGGCCGCGACCTGCCCGGATACGGATGGATCTTTCCCCTCGGTGACGGCCGCGTCAATGTGGGCCTGGGCGCCCTGCCCCACCGGCGGCACGGAGCGGTCGATCTGCGGGCCACCATGGACGAGTGGCTGGCCCGCCTGCCTCCGGACTGGGGGCTCCGGGAGGAGAACGCAGACTCCCCACTGCGCAGTGCCGCCCTGCCCATGGGCTTCAATCGCAGGCCGCAGTACCACCGAGGCCTGCTCCTCATCGGCGACAGCGCGGGCATGATCAGCCCGTGGAGCGGCGAGGGCATCGTTCAGGCGATGGAAGCCGGGGAAGTCGCCGCCGAAACTGTCGCGCTCGCTCTGCACCGTCCCAGCGGCACACGGCGTGAGCAGGCTCTGCACCAGTACCAGCGAGAGGTGAACCGCCGCTGGGGGCGCTACTACCGGCTCGGCAACACCGTTGCGGACCTTGTGTTCGCCCGTTACGGCTATCGACCTCTCCTCAACCGCCACGTCATGGCCACCCCCGCTGTGGTGCGCACCCTCGCACGACTCCTGACGCACGGGACCGACGCGCCCTCCGACGACCTGATCGACACGGCGGTACGAACGCTCGTACGGATAGTGCCCGCGCCCGCCCAGCGCACCAGGTCCAAGCGCTGACGCACCGCGGCCAGCCAGCCCCCCATGTGTTGACGGCATTGAACACGGCGAAGGCCGACGTCACCGTCCAGATCCACGGCTCGGAGCTGAAGTAGCCGCACAAGGGGCCACCGTGCCAGTGCATGGAGGACGCCTCACATGGTTTTCGCAGAACGGTGACGCCGCTCCGAGGCCCGGCTCCCTGTCGTGCACGGTGGCAGGGAGCCGGAGTTCGGCCGGAGGTGGGGCGATCAGTGACCGATGAGCAGGTCCGGCGTTGATCACCGTGATCCACTTCGCCCCCTGAAAGGAGCCAGCGATGCGTCATCGCTTCGCCGCCCTCGTGCTTTCAACGGTCGCTCTGGCCGCGTACGCCGCCCCGGCCCAGGCAGTAGCCAATCCCTCCCCGCTCCCACCCGGCGTCGAGTCCCTCATCACCGAGGGGCTCACGATCGAGGGCCCCCTGATCAACAACCTCACCCTGCGGAAGCTGATGTAGCGCCCGGCGGAGACGGTGCTCGACCGCCGGCCCCGGGATCGGGGTTGGGGAGGCCGAGGTGGACCGGCGGCCTGTGCCCTTCTGTGTGCCCCCTCGACCGTGCTGTCCGCGACGGTGTCGGCGGGGCTGAGCAGTAACCGCGTACCTTGACTGCCTGTCAGAATTCCAGTGTGATCCGGTAAGCGCCGAGCCAGGCGTTGAGGGCCAGGACGAGTTCGCTGCCGTTGCGCAGCTCGGATCCGGGTGCGTGGGCGGTCAGCCGCTGGGCGGCGGGCAGGTCGAGCAGGGGGCGGACGGGGGCTCCCGGGTCGGCGAGCAGTTCCTTCATCTCCTGGCGCAGGGAGTCGGTGTAGCGGGGGTCCTGCGTGGAGGGGTACGGACTCTTGACGCGGTGGGTGATGGAGGCGGGCAGGATGTCACCGGCGGCCGCGCGCAGCAATGACTTCTCGCGGCCGTCGAAGCTCTTCATGGACCAGGGCGTGTTGAAGACGTACTGGACGAGTCGGTGGTCGCAGAAGGGGACGCGGACCTCCAGTCCGGTGGCCATGCTGGCGCGGTCCTTGCGGTCCAGGGCGATCTGTAGACAGCGGGTCAGGTGCAGATGGCTGACCTCCCGCATCCGCCGCTCCAGGCCGGTCTCGCCTCGCAGAGCGGGTACCAGGGCCAGTGCTTCGCGGTAGCGGGCCTCGGTGTACCCGGGAAGGTCGATCGTCCGGAGCAGGGACGGCGCGAGCAGGCTCTCGCGCTGGTTGAGGGCGTGGCCCAGGGCGTACAGCCAGGGGAAGGTGTCGGCGTGGACGGCCTTCTCGTCGTGGAACCAGGGATAGCCGCCGAAGACCTCGTCGGAGCACTCGCCGGACAGTGCCACCGTCGACTGCTCACGCACGGCCTTGAACAGCAGATACAGCGAGGTGTCCGTGTCGCCGAAGCCGAAGGGGAGATCACGCGCGGTCAGTACGCGCTCCCGGTTGGCCAGGTCCAGCAGTTGGGCGGTGTCCAGAGTGATGTCCCGATGGTCGGCGCCGACGTGCGCAGCCAGTTCGTGGGCGTATGGCTGGTCCCGGGTGGGTCGCAGGTCGTCGGGCTGGAAGCTTTCCGCCTGGCCGGCGAAGTCCACGGAGAAGGAGCGCACCGGTCCGCGGTCGGCTGCGGTAAGTGCCCTGGCCGCGAGCGCGGTGATCGCCGACGAGTCCAGGCCGCCGGACAGGAGCGTGCACAGGGGAACATCCGCGACCAGTTGGCGGTCGATGATGTCCTCCAGCAGTTCGCGCACTCGCGCGACGGTTGTGGGCAGGTCGTCGGTGTGCTCGTACGATTCCAGACCCCAGTAGCGGCGTTCGGTGCTTCCCGCACGGCGCACGCGCAGGGTGTGGCCGGGCCGCAACTCGCGCATACCGCGGTAGACGGCGTGGCCGGGGGTCTTGGTCAGGGCCAGGAGTTCGGCCATGCCGTCGGCCTCCACCACGGCGGGGACCTGCGGATGGGCCAGGATCGCCTTGGGTTCGGAGCCGAAGATGACACCGTCGCCGGTCAGGAAGTAGTAGAGCGGTTTGATGCCCATACGGTCGCGCACCAGGAGCAGTTCCTGCCGGCGCACGTCCCACAGGCCGAAGGCGTACATGCCGTTCAGCCGTTGCGTGAACTCCTCGCCCCACTGAAGGTAGGCCCGCAGGGCGACCTCGGTGTCACCGCTGGTGCGGAAGGAGTGCCCCAGCGCGGCCAGTTCGGCCCGTAGTTCTCGGTAGTTGTAGATCTCGCCGCTGTAGGTGGTGACGAGCAGCGTGTGCCCGTCGCTGTCCACAGCCATGGGCTGCGCGCCGCCGGCGATGTCGATCACGGCCAGCCGGCGGTGGCCGAGGGCGGCATGGGTGTCCAGCCACACGCCCTCGTCATCGGGCCCCCGACAAGCCATGGTCTCGGTCATCGCCGCCACAGTGGCGCGTTCGCGGCTCAGGTCGCGGCCGTAGGAGATCCATCCGGTGATTCCGCACATGAGGTTGCGCCCTCTCTTGATGGCTGCGTGCAGGGCGAAGCGGCCGGTGCCACTGTCCTTGCGGGCGGCGTGGATGACACACATCCACGAGTTCACAAATGGCCGTATTCATCCAGGAATACATCAAATGATGCTTCATCCCGGTTCGCGGGCGGGAGCACCGTTTGCGCGGTCCTGGGCCCTGACCTCTTGTGGCAGCGCAGCATCGGTCTCCACTCATCCTGCGGGTGGATACCCGAGATCACCGGGACGGGTGATCACAGAGCGAGACCCCCGGTTGACGGAACACGCTTGAACGCGCTGTGCCGTGCATGGACGGAGCTACCGTCCCTGTCGGCAGTCTGATCCACCACTGAGGCCGCAGCACCATCTGCCTGGCCCGCTTGGCCGATGTCCGGCTCGCATGATTGACGGCCCAAGCCGACCTGACCTGCACGGATGAGGTTCCGGGCCAACCCGCCCGGGGCGCTGCCACATTGACGTGATTTACCGATGATCGTAGGCTGCCTCGCCGTCAACTCCGACCACACCCGTGACCCAACTCTCCTGCGTACGGGGACCGTTACCGTCGCCTATCCGCACCACCAACTCTGGGAGACGCATGTGAAAAGACGTCGCTCGGCCACATGGGCCGCCTCAATACTCGTCGCCACCCTCGCGTTGACCGGCACACTCACCGGCCCCGTCGCCGCAGCGCAGGATCGGGCGGGCGCGGTCGCCACCGCGACCGACCCCGTCACGCACGCGGAGAACGACCGCGTCCCGGAGGGCTCCGTCTGGACGCAGAGCTACTTCCCGTCCTCGGACGGCTCCGGCACCGAACTGCACGCCGACGTCCTGCTCCCCGAGGCACTGGCCGAGAAGAAGCGGGTCCCCGTCATCCTGTCGATCGGCCCGTACTTCGGGCACTCGGGGCAGACCGATACCGAGGACTGGACGCACACCGGCCCCTCGGCCCGCTTCCAGGACTTCATCGAGGGCACCGACCTGTTCGACGAGGGATACGCCTTCGTCATGGTCGACCTGCGCGGCTTCGGCGGCTCCACCGGCTGCCTCGACTGGGGCGGACCGGGCGAGCAGGCCGACGTCAAGGCCGCCATCGACTGGGCGGCGAAGCAGCCGTGGTCCACCGGTGCGGTCGGCATGTACGGCAAGTCGTACGACGCCGTCACCGGCCTCATCGGCAACAACCTGGATCAGAGGGCGCTCAAGGCCGTCGTCGCCCAGGAGCCCGTGTGGGACATGTACCAGTACATCTACTCCAACGGCGTGCCCCGCCCGAACGTCACCGGCACCGCCAACGCCTACAACTCCATCGCCACCCTTGGCCAGATGGCGGACGACGACGCGCACTACCAGGCGAACGCCCGGTGGGAGGAGACCCATCCCGAGTGCCTCACGGAGAACTCGGCCGGATACCGAATAGCCGACCAGTGGGACGAGCACTGGACCTCTCGTGACCTGGCCAAGATGGCCAAGCACACCGACACCCCGCTGTTCGTCACGCAGGGCTTCATCGAGAACAACACCAAGCCGGAGGAGATGCAGGAGTACCTCCGCAATCACAAGGGCCCCGAGCGCGGGTGGCTCGGCCAGTGGGACCACGTGCGGGGCGGTGACCAGACCAGCGACGGGCGCCTGGCCATGGGACGCGAGGGCTGGTACGACGAGACGCTCTCCTTCTACGACCAGTACCTCAAGGGCATCAAGCCGAAGGCCGACTACCCGGACTACTCGGTCCAGGACTCCACCGGCAACTGGCGTGCCCAGAAGACGTGGCCCGTCGTAGAACGGTCCGCCACCGTCAAGCTCGGCGACGGCTCGTATGTGGACGACGGCGGTGCCTCCGCGCGCGTAGGCCTGGCCCCGTCCGGCGAGACGACGCCGCTGCCACGCAGACAGCCTTCCGGCGAGTGGGACATGGAGAACGCGCCCGCGCTCGATCCCGCCGCGCCGAAGGGCCTGGCCGAGGGACAGGCGAAGCGCCAGAAAGCCGGTGAGATCACGTCCAGCTTCTTCGTGTGGTCCAAGCCGGTCAAGCAGGCCGTGCGTGTCACCGGCACCCCACAGGTCTCCCTGACCGCCAAGGGCGAGGGCAACGTCATGGTCAAGCTGTACGACGTCGCCCCGGACGGTACCGCCGTCATGTTCGACGAGCAGGTCTCCCTGCTGGACTCGGGCAAGTTGACGGTCGACCTCAAGTCGACCGACTGGACCCTGACGACCGGGCACGTCCTGGCGGTGGAAATCGGCTCCATCCAGACCGGTTCATGGCGTGACACACCCTCCGGCGAGATGATCAAGGTCAAGGACGCGCGGATCGAACTGGCCCTGGACGACCCGGCCGACGACCACGCCACCGGCGGGGCTCGCTCACCGTTCCTGGACACCTACCTGCGCCAGTACACGGTTGACCTGCCGGCCGGTCCCGCATCGTTCACGCTCCCCTCCGGCGGACGCCACTGACCCTCGGGCCGACTCCCGCGGCCTCCGTCCCTCCGAAGCTCAACCGCACCAGTCACCGGGGCGCGGTCGCAGTCGTGGAGGCCGCGCACGCAGCGTGCCACCGCCGATGGTCTCCCACGGCGGCGGCACGCTGTTCTCGTCGAGGGGTGGGTCACGTATCCGCCCATGCTCGACACCTACGCGGGGTACCAGGGTGGCATCCATGATCAGCAGGGCGTCCTGGGCGAACGCCTGCGGGGCTGGGGGGCGAGCTTCGGCCCGAGGTGGTCGATCACCCGGTCAGCACCCGGTCCTCCAGCGACAGCTTCCACGGTCGACCCCAGACCATCCTGAGACGGAGATCGTTTACGGGACAGCCCTTGTCTGCGTATGCGCCTCCCCTCCAGCTTCTTGACCGGTGCAACCCAGTACGCTTTGTCAGCTATTCCGTGGCCTTGAACGTCGACTCGCAGTGGGCGAACCTCGCACGCACCGGGGTGGCGGCGGCCTCAATTTCATCTGGGTGCTTGTTTCGTGTGCTGGTCGCCGGCGATTCATGGCTTCTTCGCCTCGGCAAGAGCGGCCTGCAAGAGCCGGTAAGTTCTCGACACGACGGCTTCGTTGTCGGCCAGCCAGCGTCGCGTGAAGCGGTCGACCGCGGCGGCGCGCCGCTCGCGCAGTCGCACCGTGGTCTGGCACTCCGCGTCCGCGAGCGCGAGCGTTTTCTCGTCTGTCCCGGCGCGTTGGCGTCGGCCGTCAGGGTAGTACGTCGTGGCCAGGGCGACGGCGTCGGCCGGCGTCGCGGTGTCGTACCCCCTGGTCGCCATGCACTGTGCGAAGGCCGTGTAGGCGGCGCGCACATCGGGGTCCGAGTCGGCCGCGGATGCCTGCCGCTGCACCAGTTCGGGGAGGTAGAACACGGTCAGGTAGTTCTCCACCGACCCGTAGAGTTGCCGCCGGGCGCTGCCCACACAGCCCGAGGAGGAGGCGGCCGCGTCGAAATTCCCTGGAAGCACAACCCGCACATCATTGCCGCCTTTGCCCCGGAGCACGTGATAGAACCGCTTTCTGATATCAGCGGGCAATGAATCGGCGTAAGTCTCGACCGGACCCTTTTCCGGAATCCGGGCAGGGGCCATCCATTTGTTGGGGTAGCCATGTTCTCGCACGGTTTCGGCGCGAAGCGGTGCCGCACCCCTGAGCAGCCCGATCATCGGCCGGTCGTCGCGCGGGGCCCGCGTCTGCGGAAAGGTCATCCCCGCCTGGTCCATGCACCGCGCGGTCAATCGGTTCTCGGCCTCGTCGAGCACCGCGGGCCGGTCCACGAGCTGCCGGAAGTGGTCCGGGACAACGGCCGCCTCCGGTGTCTGCCCGCAGGCGGCGGATCCGATGGCCAGCACAAGCGACACAGCCGCCATGCCCATGGCGGCGAATTTCGGCATCGGCTGTCTTCCCGTCAGGAACGGGGGTGCCGGGAATCCGGTACCCCCGTCGGTGCGAGGACTACTTCACCCTGAAGTAGTTGATCTTGTCGTTGGCCGCTGAGCCGATGTTCGCTTCCGTATAGGGAGCCCACTTGAAGATGTCGTCATCGGGAACACCGGTCAGGTCATTCACCCCCACCCACTCGTTGGCCGTGTTGTTGGAGCCCGATGACGTGCCGCCCCCCACCTGCACCCGCGAGCCGCGGCCGGCTGAGGACTTCAGAAGCTGCCCGTTGTAGTTGGCGTGGATGTAGGCGCAGAAGTAGCCGCTCTGACACCGCAGGGCCGGCACCCTCGCCGATTCGATGGTCCGGAAGGGGATGTTGAGGGTCTCCTTCTGATCCGCCGACACCTTCGCGCCGGTCGGGCTGGTGGTCGTGCTGGTGGCGGCGCTGGCGCCGACGCCGGTCAATGCGATGGCCATGGTCAGGCAGGCGGTGGCCGCGAAGCGGATGCGCATATCGATCTCCTGTCGAAAGGGTGCGGAGTGCCGCCGACATCCGACCCCGGATCCAACACCCCAGGGCCCTTTGATCCCTTGGTGGGCGCGGCGTCGGGACGTTGACGGCCCCCGGGCGACGCGGCGTGATGGCGGCTTCAGGACGCCGTGGCTCACGTCCTGCGCGAACCTGCGGGGACGGACCTGGCTGGCGTGCCCGTGGCGTACATCGTCAGCGAGATCGTTGCCGGCCGCGAGCGGCAGACGCTTGAAAGTCACACCCGACAGCCCTGGATGGATCAAGCAGACGAAGGGCTCGCCCGGTCCTGCGGAAGAACGTAGGGAAGGCGCGTGGCCCCCGAGGTCCCGGCACTGGGATCTGTACGGTGAGGCAGGTGACAGCGACTTACCAGACCCAGCTCGTGGTGCTGCGAGGCAACAGCGCCTCCGGCAAGAGCTCGGTTGCCGCCGGAGTGCGCCAGCGCTACGGACGAGGCATCGCCGTGGTCTCTCAGGACACCCTGCGTCGCAACGTACTGCGCGAGCGCGACATCCCCGGCGGCGCGAACGTCGGCTTGATCGACCTCACTGTCCGGTACGCCCTGGAGCACGGCTTCCACACTGTGCTGGAAGGCATCCTGTACGCAGCCCACTACGGTGACATGCTGGCTGGGCTGCTCGCCGACTACACGCACCGTAGCCACTGCTTCTACTTCGACGTTCCGTTCGAGCAGACTCTGGAACGGCACGCGACCAAGCCGATCGCCCTTGAGGTTGGCGAGGCGCAGCTACGCGACTGGTATCGCCCGCTGGATCTTCTGCCTGGCGGAGTCGAGACCATGATCTCCGCGAGAAGCGCCTTGGACGAGACGGTCGATCAGGTGATGCGGATGTCAGGCTTGGCCCCACTTACCCCACCACCGTACGCAGTTGACGGCCTTGCGGAGCCCGCGACCGTAAACTGAGCTGCCCCGAGTTTCGTAGAGTCCGGTGATCTTGTTTCAGGCGGACTGCGGGGCTCGTTCCTGGCTCTGCCAGAAGTCGCGTTCGTACTCGG